>JAHHHH010000049.1 GCA_019359415.1 Iphinoe sp. HA4291-MV1
TTTTGCGGCTTATTCATAAGCTAGACTTATTATTTGTCCCAGGCAATCAGCTTTTTTACATTCTCCGAAAAACTGTATTATACACTACTATTTTTTAGCGATCGCAAAACTTTTCGGTCTACTGAATTTGGATCAGGGCAATGACAACAACCATGTTACCGGCAATCTGATGTGCTTTGTGGAACAACCAACCGTATGGAACTTCTGTATCAATGATTTTCAACGACTGGTAAGCTCTAAGAGCTGCTGGTTCATAGTAAAAGGACAACAAAATCCCAGTCGTAGCACCAATTAAGGTTAAAGTAATGATGACTACTGACAATATCGTCGTTATTCGCCGCAGAACCACATCTGAGTGTGTATTGTCCATGGCTAAACGCTCCTGTTCCTAACTTATTATTTACTTTTATTACGAGTATAACTAAGAATTATTAAGAATAGTTAGTTTTTGAGGAGAACTGAGAATTTAGCACTCTTTTATACCAAATACTGAACCCAAGCTTCTAATGCTTCTGGTAAACCGTACCACTTTAACGTAGCGAATATTTTTGTAAAATTTGTAAAATGCTCCGAGATACTTTTGATTCACAAAATTCAAATTCCAGTGTGAAGAGCTTTCTTGACTCACATGTTCTTGGCTCACATGAGGTGTACCCAACGTGATAAGAAAGACATTAAGTGCAACTATTGAAGTGAAATACTCGTTATTTTTGAAAAAACACAAATTAAAAAATCGGTATTCTTCCTGTTTCCAATTCCCTATAGAAAGCTATTATTTGAAGAGGGACGCTTCCGTTCTACTATATATTACCCTAAAGATAAAGATTGCGAGAGTACTGCAACTGAGTCGAGTGAACGATAACTGCTATGTCCTATGTCTCCCTCCTGAGAAATATACCAGAATTCTTAAGCCAGCCCACAGGGATCGCAGTCTTAGCATCTCTTGGCATTCACGGTGCTATTGCGTTTCTCTTACCGATAGTGCCAATGAATTCTAAACCTAAGCAAGCACCATTATCAATATCAAAAAGCGGTGTTGGACTTGTTGAGTTAAGTCAGGCTGAAAAAAACCGTCTGCCACAACCTGACAAACCACAACTCTCTTTACAACCCCCAGCGCCGGTATTACCACAAGTTCCTTCGCCAAACTCTGTCAATCAATCAACTCCATCATTACCGCCTCTACCACCGTCAACGGCTGCTACCGCTCTGATATTACCCCCACTTCCTAAAACAAACAACATAGCCGTTGCTTCCTTGCCTAAAAGACAGTCTTTGCCAATTCTTTCCAAGAGAGATTTACAACCTGATCCATCCTTAAGTACGAAAGTCAGACCATTTCCTCGTTACGTAGAAAAGGTACAATTAGGAGAAACCAAGCCACTGGAGACTTCCAGGATTCCTTACAATGTGCCTTCAGTGCAAGCAGCTAACGTACCTCAGGAACAAGAACTTATTAACACCTCTGCTGCTGTTTCCTCTGAGCAGATGTCTACATCAGCAGAAGGAAGCACCGCGACACAAACTACTGAACCTGGGAGTGAGGTATCACAAGTTGCGAAGAACCAACAGTTCCTAACGCCTGTTGTACAACCCCCACAAGCTAGGGATAATAACATAATAGCTTTAGGAAGGCAAAACCTCCCGCAATTGCAGCAAGATTCCAATTTCCAAGCTCCTGAGTTACCTCCACTAGCAACTGCGCCATTATCGAAACCTAAGACTTTTGCAGAGCGTTTCACTGAAGCTAAAAAGCAATATCCTGACTTAGAAACGAGAAAGCCCATAGCTGCAATAGTCGATGCTAAAACAGCGCCAGAAGGCAACGTAGAAGGTGATTTGGTAGTCAATCGTGAAGGTCAAGTGGAATCAATAAACTTCCATGATAATTCCGTCGCTTCTGAACTGAAAACATCTGTTAGGGAATATTTTAGAGAATATTTCCAAAAAAATCCTGCTCAGGCAAATAGCAAACCCAAGTTTTACCCATTTAACATTTCGTTCAAGCCTAACAGCAACATTTCTAAAACTTCCGCATCAGAACTCTCAACCTCATATCGAGTCAATCAAACACAAAGAGCAGCCACAGCACAACGGAGTTTGATTCAACGTTTGCGTCCAACCGAAGTTAGTTCACAACCATCCAAAGAACCGCAAAAAGTCAACCGGACTGAACGTTCTATTCCATCGTCAATTAATCAACAAGTATCCCAAACTCAGACTGATTCTGCACCGCAAAATCAAGAACAACAAACATCACAACAACGGGTGGTTGTGAAGCAGTCTACGTCTGCACCACAAGCTAATCAAGAACAACAAACATCACAACAACAGGTGGTTGTCAGACAGTCTACATCTTCTTCACAAACTGAGAAAGAAGAACAAACATCACAGCAAAGGGTGGTTGTGAAACAGAGTCCGTCTGCACCACAAGCTAATCAAGAACAAACTTCTCGACAGGAAGTCAGTAGCAATCAACCTTCTGCTTCTAATGAAAATAGTCAAAAATTACTACAACAGTTGCGTCAAATCAGAGACAAAAGACAAGGCAGCAATCAGGAAAAATAAGAACAGTTACATGAGGAATTAAGAGTATTTTTTAGTAAAATTTACTACAAAATAATAACTCCATCTAAAATTCCTCGCTTACTTCCCAATAACAAAAACCCTCTGGAACACCAGAGGGTTTTCTTTTTCAGCTATTTTGCCAGCCTTGTTCTGCTTTTTGGAAAACGTAAGCAGCTACCTCTAGAATCTCCTGTTCACTTAACTTACTCTTGAATGCGGGCATAGCATTTTTACCATGTTGCACCTGGTGGATAATTGCTTGAACTGAGTCTGTATCATAATCCTTCAGGTACTTTGATAAAGCTTGCTTTTTCAAAGTTTTTTCAATGATGAGGATGTTACCACCGCCTATGTGACAAGAAGAGCAGTTAGCGTTAAAGATTTTGGCACCGTTGGATATTTCGGCTGCAAGTGCTGAATCAAGAAATGGAAATTGGAACAAGGCGATGCTCCAGTAGGGAGCCGCCCAAAGGGCTATCGCCAAGAAAGCTATAAATAAAACTGTTCTCAAGAGATTCTCCTTGCAACTAGCCTCCAGCAACTCAAAAACAGTCTCCAGTAACTATTGTAAGGCTGTCAGAAGTCCTAAAAAAACTACTCTTTGATACAGTTGCTGACTCTCAAGTACTAATACGCCGTAATGCTCCAAATTGCTTGTGACTAACGAGATATTTCTCTATTTAGATACAAAATTTCTCAAAATTAGGCGGTGACGAGTCTATCCCCCTTTGTTGCTACTAACATCTGAGATGAGGATAAAACTTGTCACCGCCGATAACTCCTAAGCGCACCCCAATATTAGGGCGTGTTATTTAGAAGCGTATTTTGCGAAATAGCAAGACAAAGTGTTTTTCGTCAACAGTGTTACATTTAGCCTTCGACAGTCACTTTGCCAATCATACCCGCGCCACGGTGAGGTTCACAGTAGAAGGTGTATTCACCAGGAGGCGTATCTGTAGGGAAAGTGGTTTTCGTTTTTTGCGTAGGACTCATCATTAACTGCTTATGAGACAGACTTTTGGCTAGATCAGCACTCTTTGCAGGATTTTTGGCTTTATCAAACACAACATTATGAGGAGGAACTTTGTTGTTCAACCATTCAATTGTGTCGCCTGGTTTAATCGTCAACTCCTTTGGCTGAAACTGCAACATTCCTTTATCAGTACCCAGTTTGACAGTGTAAGTCTCAGCTGCAGCACTGGGAGCAAAAACAGTAAAGCTACTAACAACTAAAAAAATTGTTAACAATGCTATACCAAAGCGCCGTAAACTTGACGCAATGATTTTCATGGCTTTCTCCTAACAGCAGGTTTTATTTTCCTTATTCATTTTAAATAAAATTAAGCCTAAATATGACAATATGTCGTAGATGGAAGTTTTTTTCACAACGGCTAGCTCTAGATAGTTAAATTGAGTGTCATCAGCAGTAACTACTTGACTCAGATACACAAAGATGTATAGCAGTCCGCTTTTATTTCTGAACTTACTTGCGTAGGCAGGGAACAGGGAACAGGAAACAGGGAACAGGGAAGAGGAAATAAGGCTCTTCGAGTCCTACCTAGCTTCGCAAAAATCAAATAGGAGTCCTATATACGATTCACCAGTCTCAAGTACTGAGTCCTAAAAAAACTCTTTTGCTCTCCAGTTCCACATCACTTGTCTTGAATGTTATAACCCTCTAAAAGATAAAAAATAAAAAATGAACACCTACCAATCAGCACTCGATAATCAAGACTGTTGTGAAGATATTTTCATTGTAAGGGTTTGTATTAGCAGCTAGGAGCAGTAAACTAGTGCAGTCAAAAACTATGAACGCAACGGCTAGAAATCAATAATAAATAACGCCTAAAAAATCGATATGCTATTAGGTTAAGTTAACAAACTTGTGTCACATTAGTCACTAGTCCCTAATCATTGGTTTTCAGCCCCTATTTATAGGGCTTCTAATGACTAATGACTAATGACTAATGACTAATGACTAAATCAGCCAACTAGCTTTAGTAATAAATTTTACCACCACCCCATTGTTTACCGACAACCTTCGGTTGCAGGAGAATATGACCAGCGATCGCCTTCAAGTCATCATCGGTCAGATTTCTCATTTCCGTAAAAATATCTGCACTCTTGGTGCTGGGATGTATTTCGGAAATCTCCTCTTCCCCATCAAAGGTGGTAGGATTTTTCAGGTAGTCCACCAAACCTTCAATGTTGTTACGGTTAGGTGTAGCTAGGGCGAGTGTTTTTGGCTCGAGTCCGACATTCTGGTTTGTCTTGGTAATACCTCCAGGATGACACTGGGAGCAAGCGTTGTTAAATAAGCGTTTGCCTTCTTTGACTTGTTTAAGGCTGAGGACAATGGTATCGCCACTCTCATTTAATGGTACCGTGCGGGTCGCTTTATCTAGTTCCACTGCAGTGGCGCTACCGACAACGAATTGAAATGTCAGCAAAACAGTAGCCGCAAAAATGCCAAACAATTTTCTAAACATTTTTCCCCTTAACAATTTTGACGCTCAACACAGCTAAGATGACGATGCTCAATCTCATTCGTGCTCATGGCTAATTGCTGATGACTAATATTCTTTGCCATTAGCCATGAACCACTAGCAACTCAAGTCACTTCAGTTTCATCAACTGAGTTGCTTGTACTTTCTGAGTGTGTTTCAGACGGAATTTGGGAAATAGTTGCCTTTGCATCCTCTAAAGCCAAACGGGTTTTAGGGCTTTTATAGGCAATCATAGAGTTTGTCAGGCACAAGACAACGCCTTTTCCACAGGAGTACTGTAGTCAGTCGCTGTCTCGGCAATTGACAGATCCGCAAAATCCATAACGCTTCAGGTAGAAATTGAGCTGCTGTAATACCAATATCACGTCAGGCGTGCAATTTGTTGCCCAAAATAGGGGTCTAGGAGAATAGAGAAAGAATAATTTAAATTTTAAATTCAAAATTTAAAAAGCTATTTTAAATTTTAAATTTCTCTACACTCCGACATCCCGTCCTCAACGGGAACTTCTGACTAAGTTAAACACCGAACATCTGAATTCTGTGTTCTGTGTTCTTCCCAAGCCTATGTTGACTTTCCCAGATAAGCCTCCAAAACTTTTGAATTACGCTGAATTTCTTCTGGTGTTCCGTCAGCCAGATTTCGCCCTTCGGCTAGCACCCAAACGCGATCGCACAACGACATGATGACATCCATATTGTGCTCGATGATCAGAAAAGTCATGCCACTTTTACTCCAAGCGGTTATGCGATCGCATATCTCATCAATAAGTCTAGGATTCACCCCAGCTGCTGGTTCATCCAATAAAATTAACTTAGGGTCGCTCATCAGCGCCCTTCCCATTTCTAGCAACTTGCGCTGTCCGCCAGATAAACCCCCAGCATAATCATACGCTTTGTTCGCCAATCCTACCGACTCCAACAGGAGAAGCGCCCGTTCTTGGAGTTCTTTTTGTTCCTTAGTAATTTTGTGTTGTTGGAATTGGACCTGCCAAAATTTTTCGCCTGTTTGTTTTTGCGCTGCTAGCAGCATATTCTCCAACACCGACAATCGCGACAAAGTTCGGGCAACCTGAAAGGTACGTACCATTCCCATCTGGGCGATTTGGTGTGGCTGCAAGTTTTGTATGGGTTCGCCGTCAAACGTGACTCGTCCTTTGTTCGGGCGGATGAAGCTTGAGAGTAAGTTAAATAATGTCGTTTTGCCTGCACCGTTAGGACCAATCAAGCCAGTGATGCTACCACTTGAGACTTGAATTTCGGCGTTATCTACAGCCTTAATACCACCAAAGTTTTTGCAAAGTCCAGTTGCAGACAGCAAAGGAAATTGGGATGACTCGTTATTTGCCAAGGGTGAGTTCCTCCTTTTTCCCTAAGATACCTTGAGGACGCCAAATCATCAGTACCATCAAGATAAGACCGATAATCATAATCCGCAGGGCACTTAAACGGTCTGAATCTAGAGGGATAATTTTATCCAAGTTGCGCGTACCTTCGTAGTACATAAAGTAAAGCACTGCACCCAAGATTGTGCCAAGATTATTACCAGAACCACCTAAAATGACGATAATCCAAGCAGTAAAAGTTTCTATCGGCTCAAAATTATTTGGGTAAATTGCGTTAAGTTGCCATGCTATAAAAGCACCTGCAACACCTGCGATCGCACCTCCTAGCATCAGTGATTGTAGTTTATACCAAAAGACGTTTTTTCCTAATGCCTTGGGAATCTCTTCATCTTCGCGGATAGCTTTGAGAACTCGACCCCAAGGCGATCGTACTAAAATTTCCAATCGCCAGAAGACAAAAGCTAATACCGTAAGTAACAGCAGCATCAAACCTGCTGCAGCGTTGTAGTCATACAGAGTGATAACACCGGATATATAAATGACCACTGTTAACAGTGCTAAGAAAACCCCTATAACTAGCTGTGATAGAAATTCTTGCTTATTACCTACTCTCTTATGTGAATTAGAGATATTTGATACTCTAGAAGTACGAATCCACCGCCACAACTGCCATAAAGTGACACCAGCAAGTAGCGTCAACA
Organism: Iphinoe sp. HA4291-MV1; assembly: GCA_019359415.1. Lineage (GTDB taxonomy): Bacteria > Cyanobacteriota > Cyanobacteriia > Cyanobacteriales > Nostocaceae > Brasilonema. The sequence continues at coordinate 7,120 of JAHHHH010000049.1, forward strand.
GCCCAATCAACAAAACTTTGATGAATATATTGGGTACAAGAGTTGCGAGCGGTATAGGATAACTTTGTACACCAAACGCTCCAGGTCTCCACTCGTTACCAACAGGTAAATCCTGGTTATTCACGACAAGACGAATCAGTTCACCAACGCCAATGGTCACAATCGCTAAGTAATCTTCTCGCAAGCGTAAAGTCGAGAAACCAATTGCTAATCCTAAGAATGCTGCAACAACTGCCCCAATGAGTGCTGAGAGCAACAAAGGAATTCCTTTTAAGGTTAACAACACAGTGGTGTACGCACCTAGCGTCATAAAGGCAACATGACCAAAGTTAATCAAACCCGTAAAGCCCCACTGTAAGTTCAGTCCCAGACCGAACAAAGCCAAAATTGAGGTAGAAATCGTTAAGAAAATGAGATATTGAGCCATAAGTCATTAGAGGTCATTTATAAAGTAAAGATAAAGACACAAAAGAGGCAGTGAGAATTAGTTTAAAAACAAAAACTTTGGGTAGGCAAGAATTATCAGGAACAATCACAATGGTTCAATCAGCACCAAAACTTCTAACTGTTGATGAATTTATTACCCACTACGGCGATAGCGATCGCCATGAGTTAATCGATGGTGAATTAATCGAGATGGAACCAACTGGACCACACGAGCAGATATCCGCCTTTATTGGGCGAAAACTGAATGTAGAAATAGACCGCCAGGATGCAACCTATTTTATCCCCCATCGATGCCTCATCAAACTGTTGGGGACAGACACCGCATTTCGTCCCGATCTCATTGTGTTAGACCAAACTCGACTGATCAATGAGCCGTTGTGGCAAAAAGAACCTGTCATTACATTAGGAAACTCAATTAAACTCATTGCTGAAGTCGTCAGTACAAACTGGCAAAACGACTACGCCCGCAAAGTTGAAGATTATGCCACCTTCGGGGTGCCAGAGTATTGGATTGTCGATTATCTGGGTATTGGTGGCAGAGAATATATTGGTAAACCCAAGCAGCCAACAGTGACAATTTGTACATTAGTAGAGGATGAGTATCAAAAACAGTTATTTCAAAATAACGACCAACTTGTTTCCTCAACCTTTCCCAATTTGCAACTCACGGCAAAACAAATATTTGCAGCAGGACTATAGAGAGTAAAAGCATTTCAGCAGTTATAAACATGAACCCGACATGACCAGATTGTATACCAGAACAATTCAAATATGAGTACAGAGATCTCTTTTAACAGCAGCCAAGAACCTCATATCTCTCAGTACATCCAGAGCATGTACGAGGATGAGCAACTTTAGTGGGGTATCTGGTAACTTTGTAACGACTTAACAGCAAGGCTGCTACTCTCAGCGCGTGATGTCCCCCCTCCCCTCGTCACCTCGATTCATTGTAAAATTCTTGAGTGTCAATCCTCTGCAGGTGAAAAGTTAAGTCAAAACTTAAAACGGTATAAGGTAGACAGGGGATGGCTGGCACCTTGGCTTACACTTGTTTGTGAAAATCACGTTACTTGAGATTTCCTTATGGACGCTACGGCACTTTGGCAAAGATACCAGCAATGGTTATATTTCCATGAAGGATTGGGACTATACCTGGATGTGAGCCGGATGCGGTTTGATGACGCTTTTGTAGAAAAGTTGCAGCCGAAGTTTGAAAAAGCTTTTGCGGATATGGCGGAACTTGAGAAGGGAGCGATCGCTAACCCAGATGAAAACCGCATGGTTGGACACTACTGGCTGCGAAATCCTGATTTAGCACCTACCCCAGAACTCACACAAGAAATCGTAGATAGCATAGAGCAAATCGATGTGTTTGCCGAAAAAATCCACGCAGGTGGGATTCGTCCTCAAAAAGTTCCTCGCTTCACTGATCTTATCTCTATTGGCGTTGGTGGTTCTGCTTTAGGTCCCGAATTTGTCGCTGAAGCCTTAGCCCCAGACTTCCCCCCACTGGCAATTCACTTCATTGACAATAGTGATCCAGCAGGAATTGAACGTATTTTAACTCATTTGAGAAGTCGCCTTGCCAGCACTTTGGTCTTAGTAATCTCCAAGTCTGGCGGAACACCAGAACCGCGCAATGGCATGATTGAAGTCAAAAAGGCTTACGCTGAACAGAATTTGGACTTTGCTAATTCTGCGATCGCTATTACCATGCCAGGTAGTAAGCTGGACGAACAAGCAAAATCCGAAGGCTGGCTCGCAAGATTTCCCATGTTTGACTGGGTGGGAGGACGCACCTCAGAAATGTCTGCTGTGGGGTTATTACCAGCAGCGTTGCAAGGCATCGATATTCTCGCCATGCTAGAGGGTGCAAAACAGATGGATGACGCCACCCGCATCCCTGATATCAAACAGAACCCAGCCGCATTGTTAGCTTTATCCTGGTACTATGCTGGCAATGGACGGGGCGAAAAAGACATGGTTGTCCTACCTTACAAAGATAGCTTACTTCTGTTCAGTCGCTATTTGCAACAGCTGGTGATGGAATCCTTGGGTAAGGAGAAAGACTTAGAAGGCAACACCGTTCACCAAGGTATTGCCGTTTATGGCAACAAAGGCTCAACCGACCAACACGCCTACGTTCAGCAGTTGCGCGAGGGAGTGCCGAATTTCTTTGTTACCTTCATTGAAGTTTTGGAAGACCGAAAGGGTCCATCTGTTGAAATTGAACCCGGAATCACAGCAGGCGACTATCTTTCTGGTTTTTTGCAAGGAACCCGACAAGCACTTTCTGAAAACCAGCGCGGCTCGATTACAGTAACCATTCCCCAAGTCAATCCTCGGACAGTGGGTGCATTAATTGCTTTATATGATCGCGCTGTTGGTTTTTATGCCAGCTTAGTTAACATCAACGCCTACCATCAACCAGGCGTAGAAGCTGGTAAAAAAGCCGCTGCTGCAATTCTTGAGTTGCAAAAACGAGTTGTAGAAGTTTTGCAAACAGAAAAAACAGCTCTTTCCCTGGAGGAAGTTGCTCAAAAAGCAGGTGCAACAGACAAAATCGAAGCAATTTACAAAATTTTGCGTCATTTACACGCAAATCAGCGAGGAATCGTGTTGCAAGGCAATCTTGGACAACTCAGCAGTTTGAGGGTTTCTGCCACCTCATAAATTGATCTGATATATCACATTTTGGTTAATAATTGTTGCACATGCAACAATTTATTATTATCCTAGAGCATCCCAGATTGAAGATAAAGCTTCAATTCTCAGGATGCTTCACTGTTATATATTTTTGATGATGCACTTTAAAATTCAACGTCAACTGACTGTCGCCCTAGAAAATTACCCTGGTCGCTTAGCTGCTGTAAGTACCACGATCGCCAAGCAAAACATCAATATTGAGGCGATATCAGTGATTGACACTATCGAGCAAGCTGTCATTCGTTTGGTGACAAGCGATCCAACTTCGTGCAAAACCCTGCTAGTGAAAGAGGGGTTCTATGTCATTGAGGCGGATGTTCTGGCAGTTGAACTGACGGATAATCCTGGTCAATTAGCACGGATGAGTCAGGCTCTAGCTGCTGCCAAAATTAATATTGAATATACTTACGGTAGTACTATCCGCTCAGGAGAAAACATCCGTCTGATACTCAAAGTTTCTGATTTGGGCAAGGCTTGTGAGGTACTCGCCCAGATCAAGGAGAGCTAATCTGTGGCTACTTTAATCGAAGGCAGTGTGGGAATCTTACCGCCTGGAGCGTTGGGAGTTAGTTTCTTCTATTATTTGACAGGGGAGTTAACGCAACTAGATGGTCAGGTCTACTTTCTGGAGCGTCAGGATTCGGCAAGTTCGCAAGTCTTGAAGGAAAGTGGCGAAATCGCGATCGCGACTCCGTTAGGAATCAAGTCTTTGCCAACCGACCTTTTGCTGAAACCAGATTTGCTTACTTGCTCTCGTTCTGGTTTTTTACCGGAAGTCGTGCTGATCTGTCCCAATCCCGACCAACTACTAGGCGTAATCACAACCGTTGTGGAATTGTTAGTACAGATCTACGAACAGGGACAGCTTTTGCAGCCATTTATACCATTGCCGTTTCTGGTTCTGTGTTCTAACGGTATCTATTTTCAGCGGTTCCGACAAATTTTTATTGAAAAAATCGAAGAAGCCACTCTTTTTGGTCGCCTTCCTGACCTATGGCCCGCCATAATACCCCAAATCATCTCTCGATTTCTACGAGGTGTGACCATTCAAACTGGATTGCGAGAGGGTAGTGGAGCCAAAACCTTATATCGACCAGGTCCAAAAGGGCGAACCCAAATCGCAGGGGGAGATGCTACCAGCCGGGAGCGCTGCTCCCAAGTGTTAGCTACACGGGGAGGCTGGTTTGAACAAGCACCCAACAGTTCTGCTACTCGCCTGGAATTTGATAAAGCACTAGTGAATCTTACCTGCAATTTGCTAGGACAGCTTTTGGCGATCAATTCTAAAGGAGACTTTCACGCTTTAATTGTTGCAGAAATTCTGAAGTCTTCCCTTGAAACCCAAATCTACGAATTATCGTATCGGGTATTTCAGGTTGGGCAAATGGTAAAAGTGTATAGTTTGGAAGAAGATTTTCAAGTGATTTTTAACCAGCTAATTGAAACCTGCAAAGCCCATGCTTCCCATATTCCCTCAAGTGTACAATGGGTAGACATGAAACTGCGCTTAGGTACATTAGAACCTCAAATGACCCCCACAGAAGCTTGGCTAGTGGAGCCTCTGATTCGTTACGCTAAGGCATCTGGTCTGCAAGATACCGCAAATTATTTTGAGAAACTTAAAGGTGAATTGATAGAGAAATTGACTTTGGCAAGAAATAGAAGTTTGAGGAGTGCATAAGTCAATTTCAATGACACCTATTAAGAATGCAGCAAGACTCTCTGGAAATCTGAGCCTGAAAATCTTAACCTTAAAAATTCCCTCCTCTTCTTAAGCTTGGAGATACTAAGCCTTTCTGAAGTTTCACAAACTAGATAAATTTGAGAGTTAAATGACATGAAAACAGAAACTGTTGGTATCACATCCATTGGCTACTATATTCCCTCAGGGATTTTAACCAGTGAGGAAATGGCGAAGCTAGCTAATCTGCCTGTGTCTGTTTTCAGTGAAAAAATTGGCATAAACAAGAAACCTATAGCCAATAAAGATGAGCATCCTAGTGATATGGGGATTAAGGCGGCTTTAGAAGCTATCGATAAGGCAGGAATTACACCAAGCGAAATTGATCTGATTGCTTATTGTGGAGCTGGAGACTACGACTATAGATTTTGGTCACCCGCCGCCAAAATCCAAGATGAAATTCGAGCAGAAAACGCCTTTGCGTTTGAAGTAAAAAATTTTTGTAATAGTGGTAACCTGGGAATACATATCTGCCGGAATATGTTACTGGCAGATCCTGATTTGCATTATGCACTAGTTATCTGTAGCGATAAGCTATCCATGCTGCTTGATTATTCAGATAAAGACTGCCTCTCAACATTTATTATGGCTGATGGCGCAGCAGCAGCAATTTTGAAGAAAGGAGAACCAAGCAATCAAATTCTATCTTATCATGCTATCACTAATGGAAAATTGGCTGATTTTCTAATGATACCTTTAGCAGGAACCAAGTTTCCCGTTTCTGGTCAAGAGATGGATAGGAAACTGAGTTATTTAAAAGTGACAAATCCTAAAGAACTGGAAAGAATATTATCAGATTTTTATTTAGAAAACTATAGCAAGGTCATTCAAAAGTCACTCAATAAAAGTGGTTATTCAATCAATGAAGTCGATTTCTTATTTACCAATCAAGTTAAGAAGAGCTTATGCCACAGGATTCTAAACTTTTTAGGCTTAACGGATGAACAAACATTAATTTCTTTGCCTGAATATGGTCACTTGGGTGCAGTAGATACTATGTTTTGCTTGGCAAAAACTTTAGAGGAAAAGAAAATAAAACCTGGAAATATAGTGGTTTTAGCCAGTAGTGCTGCTGGTTTTTCCTGGGCTGCGCTCACTGTCAAATATTAGACTATTCATTCACAAACAGCGACGAACAGTATATAAAATTGTTTACTCTGCTAATTGAGCTAAGTATTTTCATACATTATTTATCTAAGTGCGGGTAAATGCGATGGGCTTTGCCCCGCCTCCGGTGATCGCGCGTAGTGCAGTACCCTTACGGACAATCGCCACTTATAACTCCTCACCTAACTTCTTAATTTAGCCTACCCTAATTTTTTTTGTGTCTCTCCAAATTTCACCTTGTTATACACATCTACTAAAGACATTTGAAACGGTATTGAAGCGAGAGTTATCTTTTCATCTTCTTCATCATATTCAAAAAGTGACCATCGCTTCTTTGCGGTTTTAGAAAACTGTTCAATATATATTCGAGTTTGGTCAATCAAAACATACTCAGCAAAAGAGAGAATAGTCTTATAAGCATGAAATTTTCCCTCTCTGTCATAACCTTCAGTTGATTCTGATAAAACCTCAATAATCACTATAGGATTAGTAATAGTATCAGTGCGATTATCCCAATATATCGGTTCACCAGCGATTACCATCACGTCTGGGTAGGTGTAGATTCGCTTCTGCGGTATCCACAGGCGCACATCACCCATAAAGACTTCATAGTCCTGCTGCTTAAAAGCAAAATTTAATGCAGCATAAAAGTTACCTGCTATCCGGTTATGATTTGTCGTTCCACCAGCCATAGGGATTATTAGACCGTCAATATACTCACTTTTATACTCGGCGGTTTCTTCTAGCTGTAAGTACTCTTCTGGAGAGTAGTATCGCTGTTCTTGGTAAGTTTGCATAGTTTTTGGGAGGGCTTTTTGCTTAATGTATGATTGTTTTAAGTAGATATATACTATTTTAAAACGAACCGTTAAGATGCAAAGAACGCAAAGGAAAGAATATAAAGAAGGTTTTTAGAACGGCTAAAATTTAGTTATTTGAAGAAGAATTCAGCAAGTCCTGATTCAGGAATCAGAATCACTCTTCGTGGGGAATTCAAACCCGCCTGTCCTAAGATTTCTGTCCACTGCTATAACAATAATTTTATGGCGAAAAGTGAATAAAAAAGCATAAAGCTAACTTACGTAATGAGAAAGCAAACAGCAAACAGGTATTTTGAGAAAGCAATTAGTCATTTTGCTTGCCCAAAACACCAAAACCAATGCGTGAATTACTGAAATGAGAAAGCAAACAGGCATTTTGAGAAAGCAATTAGCCATTTTGCTTGCCCAAAACACCAAAATCAATGCGTGAACTACTGAAATGAGAAAGCAATTAGCCATTTTGCTTGCCCAAAACACCAAAATCAATGCCTAAATTTGAGGAGTAGGGAAATCGCGTAGAAAGTAAAAGCGATCGCGTCTCCAATCATTACCTTTAATTCGTCCCAAGTAGCCTGTTAAAGGTGAAGAAAGTTCAATCAGAATTTCATGCATTTCCTCTGTTTTTAGAGGCTGTGGTGGATTTGAGCCAAAATAATATACACCATGTAAACTCTCAACTTCAGTATTATCTGAACCAGTTTTTTCTAAATAGTTTTTAACAAGTTCTACAAGGTGCGCTCTCAGAAAAATCTTTCTTTCTAACTTTTCTATATATTTATCAAGTTTATCATCAATTTGTCCAGCTTCTAAATATTGCTTCAATTCAAATAAGTTTATAGCACCTGGATATTTTGATTTTAATTCTACTAGCTTTTGCAAAGTCATAGCATTAATAATACTTACTTTCCATTCTTGAGATGTTTTTAGCATATCTGGAGATGGATTGCCAGGACCAATAACTAACTTGGCTGAATTTAGAAATTGGTCTGAGCCTAAGTGCATCCCTCCCAGCTTAATCAATTCCTCAACAGTACCACTAGGAATCAGCTTACCTGCTTTACACTCACCAACAAGGGGATAAGGTTTTGAACAAAATAAATCTAAACCACCAGCACCACCTTTGTAATGAGACTCAACTTTAAATCCTAAAAATTCAAGGCTGTCGCGTGCGATGTTTTCAAAATCTGTACCAGCTTGATAGTTGCTTTTTTTCTTCTCTTGTTCTATGCTGCGATCGCCATACGCTGCAATGTTGTTTATCCAAGCTAAATCTGGATCGGGTTGTTGGATAAGTTGCTCAGTCGTCCAACCTAAAAATGCTTTAATATCTTGATCTAATGGTTTAGCGGCTGGGTTGGTGATAGCAAGGGAGGCTAAAGCACTTTGCAAGTCTTCTAATTCTGGATGCGGTGGCGGTTGACGTGTTTCTAGTTGGTGTTTGCGGATGGCAAAGGTGCGATCGCTTAACACGGGGTTTGTTTGAGAAACTGTCACAGGCTGTGGTAAGGCAATAAACTGACTGTTTTTCTTGACTTGAACTTCAATTGCTTGAGGTAGGTAATAAACGCGCAGGTAAGCGAGAAAGATGTTTTGCCGTTGCTTGAGTGTTTCTTGTAAAGCTTCTTGTGTCCAAATCGTTCGTAAAGATAAAGCAGCTAGTGATTCAGTATTATCGATAATTTGACATAATTCACACTTTACCCAAGCTTTAATTGAGACAGTTTCAGTATCTAGTTGGGCAATAGCAGTTTGAGCAATAGGTAAGAAACTAAAGTGATAATACCGCTCAACTGGCAGCACGTTCATTAATCCATCTGCGGGACAAAGTGCAAATTCTCGCCCTTGAGTAAGAAATTTATTAGATATAGCTGCAATCATTCGACCTTGCAACAGTGCCTCAATATCTGGTACTGGCAAGCATAAAGCGGTATTAATCACAACAGAATGATTCATTTTTTATTAAAAGATGTCTATGCTTACTTCTTCCACATCGCTAACTAGTGGTGTATTTACGACACTCTGACTACTTTCTTCATCAACAGCATCTTCAGGTACTTGTCCAGATGGGTCGCTGAGAATTTCACGGATTATATAATTATCAATTGCTATCTGCTGATGGCGAATAAAATCCAAAATTTGCTGTTCGCTTAACTCATAATCTTCACGACCCTTCATAACGAAATGTAGTGCTAAAAGTGGCTTAATGTCCTCTGATTTTAACAATATCCATTCACCACCTAGGTTTTTTGACAAAAGTTGGCTCAAACACTGTTGTGCTTGAGCAGCACCTTTGTTAATTTGCTTAGAGCGAACTAAGCAACCACGAGTTAAATCAAAATCTTTGTAACGAATTAATCGTCTTAATGTAGCTCCAACTATCTTGCCTCCAGAATCTTGAAGAACAGCTACGCCAATTCTGACAGCTTTACCATTTTCCTTACCAACGACTTTGAAATCTATATAACCTTTGTCCGCAGCTCTAGCTTGAACATCTTTGATTTCTTCAATTTGTACTTTTTCTATAGTTTCTCCAATCACAGCAGAGAAACCTAACCGTAATGCCTGAGCAAGGGTTGCTTTATCCTCCATGTAATCTTGTACTGTCGTTTCTAAAGCAGCTAATTGTTGATTGTAAGCAGGTTCTACAGGGTTTTTTGGCTCGATTTTTTCTGTTCCTCCATCTATAACAGGAGATTGAAAGTTGTCAGCACACCATTGCAAAACTTTTCTGACAATTGGTTTTTCCTTACCTAATGCTCTAAGTTTATCTTCATCAAAGGGATAAACTGAATGAGGAGGAGTTAATCCCTTCTCTTGATAAAAATCTTCAAGCCATCCAGACACCAATGCAACAACCTCATCAGAATTAAGATGTTTTAAATCAATAACTTTTTCACCTATTCTGTCTACAACTGCTTCAGCATAGGGTAAGACTTTTACCTGATGAGTCCAGGTTTCAGGATATATAGAAGTTAACAAAATACCCTGCTTAATTTTGTCGTATAAGTCTTTAGCGAGGAGAGCTGTAACTTGTGGTCCAGTAAATCCCGCATCATTACATCCTGCACTCTCCATTTCATCAAAACAGATAACTATAGGTTTGTAATCACTAATTAAGTCGAGAATTTGACGAGCCGTAGTGAAGGAATCAGCTTCTTTATCTTCAGGATTAGGGTTTGATAAACCCATTGCATCCGCTTTTGACTGCGGTAAACTTTTTCCAGCGAGCCAGTTTATAGCAAAAAGTTCATAACCTGGCTCAGAGGAAAGAGTCCACATAATAGCCGTGATGATGTCTGGGTTTTCGATATCATGCTTAGTTGCAAGTACTCTATCTCTTAGATGTTCTGCTACCTTGGGATTTCGCGTGAAGGCTTCAGCAAATTTACTAACCATCTGCTGAGGAGTGTAGCTTTGATTAAATGCTTCATTATGAAGATCTGTTGCTAATTCCCGCCACTGGCTTACTCCTTGACTACCTATTTGTTTGAGGCTAATTGCTAGGGTTCGCAAAAATTCAGCTTTAATTCGATTTAAATTCCCACACTCACTCATGTAGACAAACAAAGCAATACCATCACTTTGCAAGTTATGGCGAATGCGACTGATGAGGTGACTTTTTCCTAGCCCTTTTTCAGCAGTGATAGTTATGCCAACAACTTGTCGCTGTCGGGTTCGAACTTTCTCTATTGCCTCATAAACAGCATCGGAAGCATGAGCATTTAAGGATGGAACATCAGGAAAACCTTGTCCCCAAACATTATGTGTTCTAACTACAAAGCGTCCCTCAAATGGGTTATGGTTTTTGATGGCATTAATTAAGTCGTTGGACATGGATGTATTTGCAGTATTTGCAGTAGCGGTGTACTAGGAGTTAGCAGGGAATCAGCAAAAATCGGTAGATTAGTTCAAACGCTTGGCATAGCAGCGTAGCCCACTGACTTCAGTAGTGATGGAGTCTTCCAATTTGGTTGAGTCATTATCTGGTAAGCTGCCACCTTGAAGTTGCAAAATGTCCTTCTCCTGCATTTCCAGTAGCCATTCATTGAATTCAGAACGACTGACGCGATCGCCTATTTCTCTTCTAATCCTGTAAATTGGTACCAAGTCATCTAAGTTGTAGTCTTGATTCAGTTTGTCGTAGACTTCCAACGTGACTTGCTTAAACTCCTCGTAAGATTCAATCCCACTCTTCACCCCATTAGCTGATGCAGTTGTAGCGATCGCACCATCCATTTGACTTATCCACTGCAGCAGTGCATTAACCACCCAACTACCGACAGTATTGGCTTCAAACCTAAACTCTGGATTTTTCAAACCCTCACCCAGCACCTCTAAACCCACAGGAGATATGAGAGAGTAACCTTTTTTGGAAATAGCGATCGCTCCTTTTTTCTCCAATTCCTTAAAGATGCTCTGATAATCTGCTACCTTCTTGCCTTTCGGTACAATTCGCTTTGTAACTTGACCTTTGTTCACTTCTTGCTTTGTTCCTCCCAAATCCCACAAAGCCAGAAGAAGACGAGTTTTCACCTGAGTTTCGATTATTGGTAAATTTTTTGACGCCATATTTACTTGTTCTATTTAACAGAACTACTAGTATAATTGTGACTTAAGAACATGGATAAAATAAAGTGCAAAACTTTGTTTAGTGTTTGTTAACCTGCGCCAAAACGACAGCGAGGAGTTGCAGTTTCATAAATCCACGTTGCTTGAATATCTCAACCTATGTAGAAATACTGAAAATTTCCCTGTTAGTCTCAAGATTGCTTGAACTAATATCGGCGTTGCATAAATGCGGGATGAATTGAGATTTTTGACTAAGGCTAAAGATAGATTCTTTGCGCCTACTCTGCGAGAACGGCTCCGCCGAATGCGTGAGGAAAATTCATCCCATTAATCAGCAACGCCCGCGTAGCCTGTCCGATAAGACAGGCGCGGGGCTTTGCCCATCGCGTAGCGGCTCCTTTCCTGCGGAACGCACTCGCGTTCGGAGCATCGCCCGTATTCCCGTATTTAGGACTTACGCATTGACAGGAAATACCAAATATGTAGTATTGGTTTTAGGCATTCAAGCTTGATTTTTCAACGATTTTTAAGCGATTGCACAGAGTGCACTGCCCCTTGGGCAATCGCTAGTTATCAAACAATGATTGAGAAAAGCCTGAAACGACCTATTTTCGTCAATGCATACGAAAAGGAATTTGTACAGTGCGTAAGTCCTAGTATTGATGATGTGTGACTAACACTTCAAGAATTAGCTATCTTTGGTCTATTGACAAGTTGTCTATAATAGCATAAATGGAGTCATAAGTTCTTTAAACACCAAAAGAACGCAAATTTCCCTGATTTAGCAATTTTTCCTGAGAAATAAGTGCTACCAGCTTCTCTATAGAGATATATTTTGGTAATCTACATTTCAACCAAAATAAGCTTTGTTAAAGGCTTGACTCATGAACCAGAGTATAAGTCCGGCGTTGCTTACGCCAGAAAAATCTGGAATTTCACGGTATAGCCTATATCCTCACCGATTGTACAGTTGGACTAATTGATTCAATCAACTCGGTGACTTGCTCCATTGTTAACATTCCATTACAACTGACTTGTTGAGGAAAAGTTAACTGTTCTTAGTTTGGTAGCTTATACCGTTTCACTTTGATTTTGATACAAATGGAAATTGCCCATTGCCCATTGCCCATTTGTATCAGACCCGATCGTGAAATGGTATTAACTGTTTTCAACCTCGCACAACATTACTCGTTGTTGAATTTATGAAGTCTTATCTAGCCGCCGCTATTCAAATGACCAGTGTGCCCAATTTACAAGAAAATTTGGCGCAAGCAGAGGAATTCATCGACCTAGCCGTGCGTCAAGGTGCTGAATTAATTGGTTTGCCAGAAAACTTCGCTTTTATGGGTGAGGAAAATGAAAAACTGGCTCAAGCTGGTGCGATCGCTCAAGAAACAGAAAAATTTCTCAAAACAATGGCGCAGCGTTTTCAAGTTACCATCCTGGGTGGCGGCTTTCCAGTTCCTGTAGACAACACCAACACTCTTGTCTACAACACTGCTTTACTCATTGACCCTAGTGGTGAAGAACTCGCACGTTACCAAAAGGTACACTTGTTTGATGTTAATGTTCCAGACGGCAACACTTATCGAGAATCTACTACAGTTATGGCTGGTAAGCAATTGCCTCCTGTCTACTTCTCGCAAGAACTTGGTAATATTGGGCTATCGGTTTGCTACGATGTTCGCTTTCCCGAACTTTACCGACACATGGCTTACAAAGGCGGAGATATCATTTTTGTACCTGCTGCGTTTACTGCCTTTACTGGCAAAGACCATTGGCAAGTCCTCCTGCAAGCGCGTGCTATTGAAAATACCTGCTACGTGATTGCTCCAGCACAAACCGGCATCAACTACGCCCGCCGCCAAACTCATGGACACGCCATGATTATAGATCCTTGGGGGGTTATTTTAGCAGATGCTGGCGAGGAGCCAGGAGTTGCGATCGCAGAAATTAACCCTTCGAGGCTAGAACAAGTCCGTCGGCAAATGCCTAGCCTACAACACCGTGTCTTTGTTTAAAAAGTAAAAAGAAACAAAGGTAGTACCTGTATTGTTACTGCCTAAAAAACAAGCGCCTTTATCAACCCCATATAGGAAAATTCCTCTTTGAGGTGCGGCGCATTCGCGGGTTTGTACCATAATGATACGCAATTGGGAATATTAAACCCGCGCTCACTTTAACTAACAATAATTATGGCATCCACAGAACCTATTAGCAATGAACCAAAGTCGGTTGTTCCTCCACAACCCTCAGATGACTCAGAACAAACCGAACCTGATACTGAAGAGCACAGAGCTAGAGTGGAACAAAATGGAGCGATATCTAACCCCGAACAAGTTCAAACTGATGAAAAAGTTGAAACTGATACCGAAAAGCAGACAGATAATACGGAACAATCTGGATCAATATTTCAAGCTGTTGGGGTGATTACTGGGTTGGTCAAATTCACTGATGAAAACAAAAGCAGTATCACCATCGGTCGAAAAGAATACCAGCTTTTCTATGCTCCACGAAAACAGAGAGCCTTTGAGGCTCTCAAGAAAGAAATAGAAGCAACTGGTGAGTCCACTCAACGACTGGTTGTTTATCCAAAAGTGATTCATTTTCCAAAAAAAGACCAACCTCATCGAATCGCTTTTCAGCTAGTTGGTTTTGATAAGGGGCGCCAAGCAGAAGTCATCTCAGAGGAGCTTCAAGACATGGAGTTCAAACTCTGTGGATTGTGGCAATTCATCCCTGTTTGCCCTACTCCCTGCATCTCTGTTTTCCGAAATTTTACAACTGAGCGACTAGAGTATATAAAGACGGCTGAGCTAGCAAAGAAAATTAAATTCATGAAAGCTAGCCATCTCCCCTTGCTTTGGAAGGATGCACCAGTTAGACCATTTAGATTCAATCCCAAAGCTGGGAAAGACCAAGGACATCCAGCATTTGTTGAAATCAAGGCAAAATTTTTGCCTCAACGGGATGTTTTTGGGTTTGACACCCTGCTGGCTCTTCCTCAAGACAGAGCACCAAAATTTCTCAAAGCATCTAAGAAAGATAAAGCCTCAGCACAAGCAGCTAAGAAAGACAAAGCCCCAGTACAAGCATATTCGAAGGATAAAGCCCCAGTACAGCGTGACAAACCCAAACCCAAACCCAAAGCTAAATCTTGAATTGGAGCAATCGTGAAGTACCCACCCCACCACCATACCCTTACGGCTATGGTCTACGGTGGTGTACACAAGTCATCGCATTGACAGGGGAGCATCCCAATTTTGTAAAAGTAGTGCGAGCATCTTGCTCGCGTACTATGAGCTAGCAAGATGCTCGCACTGCATTTGGCATAAAGAGCGAACATTTGGGATGCTCCCGTTGACAGTTTGGGCGATTTTTCCGTCACGGAGTCTTACACGTAAAAAATTGCCGGTCTTTATTTAAGGAACTTAACTGGTACCAAGCTCAGTCTAACTAACAGAAAATAAGTAGGAGCTTGAGTATGTCATAAATACCAATTCCCTGTTAATTACCGATGTAATATTTAACGATTTCTTATACTTTAACTAACTTTTCTTTATACTTTTATCTCTTATCTTCATAACGAACAGGGAATAATGTGTAAGCGTTACTCGGACTGAAGCCAATGCACCGTTACATAGCGGAAGTGCTCTGAAAGTTAAATATGAAACTCATCACTAATAATCGTATTCTGAATGACCTATTTTTTAATTTTCCTTCCCGAAGCATATTTCATGCTTTTATTTGTGGATTGTTTACTGCCTCAATATTATTACCGCAACTAGCTGTTGCTCGTCGTCCTGCTTCAAAACTGACTGAGCCTAATAGTACTCCTACAACAACCACCAGTGAAGCTTGTAGCAACGACATAGGGTTCAATAACCAAGTTTCCCGTGTGGCTAGCAATTTTGTTTTGGCATCTACTTGGGTGAGTAAGCCTAATTGGGGACTAGAAAGTATTGTGGAAGCTATTGGTCCGTATGTCTATGCTTTTCTCAATCGTAGTCCTTGGCCCAACATTAATGAAAGAGCGAAGCAGGCAAGAGTACCTATTCTTATGTATCACGACATCGTACCAAAAAAACAAGTCTTTTTTGATGTCACCCCAGAAGAATTAGAACAACATTTCCAAACCCTCAAAGAGAATGGCATCACTCCCATTAGTCTTGATCAACTCATGACTCATTTGCAGACAGGAATGCCACTCCCAGAAAAGCCTGTAGTATTAACGTTTGATGATGGTTATGGGGGGCATTATGAATACGTTTACCCATTGCTCAAAAAATACGGTTACCCCGCTGTATTTTCTATTTACACCAAAGGTATCGGCAACAATACTGGTCGAACTCATGTCAGTTGGGAACAACTCAAGGAGATGGCGGCTAATCCCTTGGTGACAATTGCATCCCATAGTGTCAGTCACCCACCAGATTTAACAGTTTTGCCACCTGAACAAATCCAAAAAGAAGTCGTTGAGTCTAAGGCAATTTTAGAGGCAAACTTGGGTATTCCTATTCGCTACTTCACCTATCCTGCGGGAAAATATAACGAGCAAGTTGCAGGTTTGGTGCAAGCAGCAGGATATGACCTAGCACTGACTATGAATGATGTGGATGAACGGTTTGCTGGTGCATCAGAGAGTTTATTGGCAGTTTCTCGCTTCGGTCAATCTAGACTACAAGATGTGATAACCAAAGCTTGGGGAGGTGCTAAATTATCAAGCTGGAAAATAGGCTTTGATTTTGCCAGCCCAGTTCAAAGAACTGACATTACGATTGAGAAAATTCCTCTTATCCTAGTTTCGGGCGGTAAACCGATAACTATCCACGCTGATAGCCGTTATACGGTAAAGGAGATTTTGGCTAGGAGTAATACCAATGCTGTTGCTGCTGTGGATGGAGGTTTCTTCTCCCTGAAATTCTTAAATTCTAATGTGATGATTGGACCCGTGTTCAGCCAAGTCACCAAACAATTCATTCCTGGCAGCAATAATGATAACCCGAAACTAAGCGGACGTCCTTTAGTATTGATTAGTCCTCATGAAGTGCGCTTCGTTCCCTTCGATCCACTCAAGCACAACACTTTAGAAGGAATACAAGCGGAAATGCCCGAAGTGACGGATGCTTTTGTCGCAGCAGCGTGGTTAGTCAAAGATGGTCAACCCCGTGAAGCAAGCACCTTTAACGGGTTGTACGGTTTTGACGTAGCACGTTATCGGGCTTTTTGGGGAATTAACCAAAATAAACAAGCTACTATCGGCGTTTCTCTGGAATCTGTTGACTCTATATCTTTGGGAGCCGCACTGGTTAAGGCTGGATTACAGGATGTTGTGATGGTTGATTCGGGTCAAAGTACTTCCTTGGTTTATCAAGGAGAATCTCTTGTACGTTATGAACCTCGTCCTGTCCCCCATGCAGTTGCACTTTTAGGACCTCCATCCACGACGAATACTCCCTCCTGTGTTTTGGTGGAAAATAAAACAAAACACCGGAGAAGTTAACAAAAGAACTCAGGAGTCAGAATGAAGCTTCGGCTTATCTCGACTTCGCTCGATATATAACGGTTCTCGTTTGCATGAAGTACATTTTTCAACCTCACCCCCAACCCCTCTCCGAGCTCCGGAGCTACGGTGTACACACAAGTCATCGAATTGCTCAAAAATCCTTCGTCACCTCACCCTGCCCTTCGGGCATCCCTCTCCGCGAGTTCGGAGAGGGAAAGATTTTAGCGCAAGCTAAAAGCGAGGGTGAGGTTTTGAGTGAGATGTGTGTACACCGTAGGCTAAGGAGAGGGGAGCGTTTGCGATACTCAAATGCGGGGTGAGGTGACGACTGTATTGCACCGAAGTGAGATACGAAATTTAAGGTTTTTGGCTCTAACTGAACCCTATTGAACTCTAATGACTCGCAACAAGAGAAATTTGCAACCAGGATTTTCCTACCACGTCACTACCCGCTGCAACAACCGCGAATTCAACCTAGCGCGGCGCGAATGTCGGGAAGTCTTCCTATATGCACTTCAAAAGGTTTGGACAAATATAACTTCAAACTGTATGCATTGTGCATCATGTCCAACCACGTCCACTATCCTATAGAACCAGCCACCCCAGAAGATTTGCCGACTAGATTACATCCTTGTGGTGTATAGGAACACAGCATTGCTGTGTCCCTATTTATTTGTTCTCAAACTTAGACAGCTGCAGCTTTCTTAGTCACAGCGTTGAGTTCACCCTTAGCATACTTAGCAGCAAAGTCTTCGAGTGAAATCTGCTTGATCTTGCTAGCATTACCAGCAGTACCAAATTGCTGATAGCGGTCAGCACAAACCTTCTGCATATACTTAATAGAAGGCTTGAGGAAGTGACGGGGGTCAAATTCTTTGGTGTTTGCAGCCAAAGCTTCACGCACAGCAGCGGTAATAGCCAAACGGTTGTCGGTGTCAATATTCACCTTACGCACACCACTCTTAATACCTTTTTGGATTTCTTCCACAGGTACGCCGTAGGTTTCGGGGATTGTTCCACCATACTGGTTTATCAGGGCGAGCAAATCTTCGGGTACGGAAGAGGAACCGTGCATCACCAAGTGGGTGTTGGGCAAACGACGGTGAATTTCTTCGATGCGGCTAATTGCCAAAATTTCTCCAGTCGGCTTGCGGGTAAATTTGTATGCACCGTGGCTGGTACCAATAGCCACCGCCAAAGCATCCACTTGAGTTTGTTCCACGAAGTCCACTGCTTGGTCTGGATCAGTCAATAGCTGATCATGGGAGAGAACACCCTCCGCACCGTGACCATCTTCAGCTTCACCCATACCAGTTTCCAGAGAACCCAAGCAACCGAGTTCACCTTCAACGCTGACACCCAACGCGTGAGCCACTTTAACCACTTCGCGGGTGACATTGACGTTGTACTCGTAGCTAGCGGGGGTCTTGGCATCAGCTTCCAGCGAACCATCCATCATTACGCTGGTAAAGCCATTCTTAACTGCTGAGTAGCAGGTAGCAGGTTCATTGCCGTGATCTTGGTGCATGGCAATAGGAATATGGGGGTAGGTTTCTACCGCTGCCAAAATCAGGTGACGCAGGAAGTTTTCACCAGCATACTTACGAGCGCCACGAGATGCTTGCAAAATCACGGGGCTATCTGTCTCATGGGCAGCCTGCATAATAGCTTGAATCTGCTCCATGTTGTTGACGTTGAAAGCAGGTATGCCGTAACCGTTTTCTGCTGCGTGATCCAACAGCAGCCGCAGGGGTACGAGCGCCATAGATAGTCCTCCTAATTGGGTTATCAGCTAGTCAGTCTGGGACAAGCGTAAATGTGTGTACGCTATTCTTAATCTTAATAGTATTTTAAGCTTATAGGAAATTATAACTAGTGATGTGTCCCTTCTGTTAAAAAACTTTAAGCAAAAAAGTAGAATGGACACTCCCCACCTTATTCTATTATATATTTCAATGACTTAGTTTTGTACTTTGAGTTACTGAGTTAAATGGGGTAGCTTGTCGAAATCACAACTTATCCCTTTGTCGGCAACTTAATGCTCTGCTTTTTATATAATGTGATGTGCGGCACTCAAAAACCCTATATGGGTCGCCCGGGATTCGAACCCGGAACTAATCGGTTAAAAGCCGAGTACTCTACCGTTGAGTTAGCGACCCGTTCTATTATTTGCAATGCCTAAGATATCTTAACCTGCAATGCCTAAGATATTATAGCACAACCTTCTCAAGATTTGTAAAGGGATTTAGAAAAAATTTGCCGTCAAACGTACAGTTGCTGTATGGCTAGCTTCCGGTTCTAACACACTCAAGCGTTCACCTGTATTGAGAGCGTTACGGGCAGCGCTCCACGGTTCCAAGCAGTAATAGTCTTTGCCAATAACCGTCCAAAAGACGAGAGTAGAATATGTGTCGTCATATTCCAGCTTCAATTTCAACTTGCGAGCATTATCTGTAACTGTAGCTGATTTACCGTTTAGCTGCTTAAAAGCGACATCAATTTCATCGCGGTTATAGTCAAAATCCCCGTTAAACAAGTGAATTTCTTTGGTTATTTGGTCTTGGTACTCTTGCGAGGGTATTTCAAACTTAAGTTGATTTTTATCCACTGTTAAAAAGTAAGGATGTAAACCTGTAGAAAAAGGCATTTGTTCAGTGGAAAGATTGGTGTACTTCTGTCTGATTTCTAATGTATTGCCTTGTATTTGATAAGTAAAAGCGAGTTTAAACTCAAAAGGGTAAACAGCGCGTGTTTGCTCGTTGCTGCTTAAGGCTAAAGTCAGGCTGGCTTTTTCTGGAGTCACTTGGTCTTCGATAAATTCCCAAGGCAAATCACGGGCAAAACCGTGTTGTTTGAGAGTGTATTGCTTGTCGTTGAGAGTATAAGTGTTATTGGGTAAGTTCCCGCAGATGGGAAACAAAATTGGAATTCCACCTCTGACACTCAATTGAGGATTAGCAAAACGTTCCTCGTCCAGGTAAAGAATTTCTTGATTTTGTACTCGCCAGCTAGTGATAATACCACCTCTTTCTGGTACAACTTCCAGCCGAGATTGATTTGTTTGAATGTAGAATTTCTTCATTGCACTGCCATGGTTGAAGTGTGCTTGCAAACGCGTTTTTCAGTATTTAGTTTTGAGTGCTGAGTCTTTTCTTTCCACTGAGTACTCAGCACTGAGCACACCCTACAGAAAACCGCTTTTTATTCGTCTTCTGCAAATACAAAGCGATACAACTCGCTAGGGTTGGGTTCGGGACTACTTTGGGCAAATGTCACTGCTTCGTCGATAACTTGCTGCACCTGTCGGTCAATTGTCTTAAGTTCTTCATCAGAAACCAAGTTTTGCTCGACCAAATAAGTAGCAAATCTCTTGATTGGGTCACGAGCAAACCAAAACTCTTTCTCAGCCTTAGTTCGCAGTTCATCTGGGTCAGCCAGAGAGTGACCCCGGAAACGGTAAGTCAATGCTTCAATTAAAGTAGGACCATTCCCAGCACGAGCACGAGCTACGGCTTCCTGAGCGACTGCTCGCACCGCCAGAATATCCATACCGTCTACTTCCACTCCAGCCATGTTAAATACGCTGGCTTTTTGATAGATCTCTGGTTGGGAAGTCGCCCGTTCGTGAGCCATGCCGATCGCCCACTTATTATTTTCTACCACAAAAAGAATTGGCAGTTTCCACAGCGCCGCCATATTCAACGTCTCGAAAAACTGACCGTTATTTGCAGCTCCATCGCCAAAAAAACAAGCGCTCACTTGGTCAGCGCTTTCATCACCTAACACTTCGCGGCGGTATTTCGTTTGAAAAGCCGCCCCAGCAGCAACGGGAATACCCTCAGCCACAAAAGCATAACCACCTAGCATGCGATGTTCACTAGAAAACATATGCATTGAACCACCGCGTCCTTTGCTGCACCCTGTGGCTTTACCAAATAGCTCTGCCATGACTTCTTTTGCAGGTACTCCCGCACTTAGAGCATGAACGTGGTCGCGGTAAGTACTGCACACGAAATCTTCACCTGGTCGCATCGCTCCTTTAATCACACCGCTAGATACGGCTTCCTGACCGTTGTACAGGTGGACAAAACCAAACATTTTGCCCCTGTAGTACATCTCGGCACATTTGTCTTCAAAGGTGCGCCCTAGTACCATATCCTCATACAACAGCAATCCTTCTTCTTTAGTTATTTGTACCGTAGCTGCATCAAATTTGGGTAATGTGCGTTCTTGAATCATTATTTCTGAGTATTCCTGTGTTGAAAATAGGGAATGGGCAATGGGCAATGGGCAATGGGAAAGACATTTTCATTGCAAGGTTCGTGAGATTTTCCCGTGATTAGCTGACTCTAAGATGCAATTTACATTTGTGCTGGTGAGTGAAAGCGTTGCGGTGCAATAGCACTTCGCCTCTGAGGGCTGTTGTAAAACTTAAAGTTACGATTTGAGATAAGTTGCACTTCATAAGCGTAAGCTTGTGAAGTACCCACCACCAAATCGGAGTATCTCTAACTAGTGCTTGCTCTCCAGTTTCATCGGTCAGTACCATGTTAGGAACATTACAAGAATGTCGGCAACCTACCTGTCCTCGCGATGATTTTACCTGTCCTCGCGAGGTTTGGGACTCGCCCCTTACTCCCGCACACCCGTGTGTACTCTGGCTGCAACCCGCCTCCCGCAGGTTGTTTTGAATTGTTGTACACGATGCTCATGCATTGTTCCCTAGAAATTGAGCATCATCTTGTTCTACAGCAATCGGTAGTATGTCAATCTTGGTTTCTAGGCTACTTACCAAAATAGCAAGTTTTCTGCATATTTATTAACAATTTCGGGAAATGGTACCAAAAGTCAGTATTTTTCTGTAGATTATTGTAATCAAAGAATAATTTATGATAGACTTGGGTTCGCTATATATTAGCAAACTTTTGTGGTGCTTCTTTCACCATATGCTGCAGAAAGTCCCTCTGAACCAGTTGCAGGAATGGTCATTCCATAAATCCCGAAAAAAGAATAAAAAAATACTCCTACCAAGAAACCATTACTTATGCTGCCATCGGAAATGTTGTAGTCAATTTTTGGTTTGTCAAATAGATTGCAATTTAAATAAGCCAAAAATAATAAAAGTATTCTTAAAAAGATTGGATACTTATCAGAATCGGCAAAACACTAGTACCATAACAAAAACATATCATTGTCAGAGCACTAGTAAGGTTGTTGCAAAACATACCTGTAGTGTGAAATCAATAGGTAACTGTTGTGGCACTTTTTTACCAGCCTGGAATACTCTAAGAGAATTATATTAATCGTGCTGCAGGGGAAGTGAGCCGTGCGAATTCCGCTAGATTACTACAGAATTTTAGGGATACCAATGGCGGCAAGTGAGGAACAGTTGCGGCAGGCATATGGCGATCGCGTTGTGCAATTGCCGCGCCGTGAGTATTCCCAAGCAGCAATTACATCTCGAAAAAACTTAATAGAAGAAGCTTACGTTGTTCTGTGTGATCCAAAAGAACGTAAAACATACGACCAGCTTTACCTTGCCCATGCCTATGGTTCTGACAGCACTTCAAGTGGCGCAGTTGCTGTTGAAAGTCGCAAGCCAATGGGTGATGTTGATTCTCAAGCTCTTAGTATTGACGTTTCCCAAGATGAATTGGTTGGTGCTTTATTGATTCTACAGGAGCTTGGAGAATATGAACTTGTTTTAAAACTGGGTCGTCCATACCTGGTTAATAAAAATGGTATGGGCAGTATCCAAGGCAACACAGAGGATATAGAGGAAGTTTCTTCTCCTAGTGAACGTCCAGACGTTGTACTTACGGTTTCTCTCGCTTGTTTAGAACTAGGTCGCGAGGAATGGCAGCAAAGTCACTACGAAAATGCTGCGATTTTCTTAGAAACAGGAGAGGAACTCTTAGCACGCGAAGGGTTATTCCCCAACGTTCGCTCGGAAATCCAGTTTGATTTGTATAGATTGCGACCCTATCGCATTTTAGAATTACTTGCACTACCTGAAGAACAAACCACAGGACGAAAACAAGGGTTGCAATTATTGCATGATATTTTAGATGAGCGTGGTGGCATTGATGGTACAGGAGACGATAAATCTGGTCTAAGTACGGATGATTTTCTACGATTTATTCAGCAACTGCGTAACTACTTGACAGTTGCAGAGCAGCACAATCTGTTTGAAGGAGAAAGCAAGCGTCCCTCAGCAGTCGCCACCTATTTAGCAGTTTATGCTTTGATAGCACGGGGATTTGCCCAACGTCAACCCGCATTAACTCGTCAAGCAAAGCAAATGCTGCTTCGCCTGGGTAGACGTCAAGATGTACATTTAGAACAGTCACTCTGTGCGCTCCTTTTAGGGCAAACAGAAGAAGCAAGTCGTGCCTTAGAACTCTCGCAAGAGTACGAGGCTTTAGCTTTTATTCGAGAAAATTCTCAAGACTCTCCAGACCTTTTACCAGGACTGTGTTTATATGGGGAACGCTGGTTGCAAAACGAAGTGTTTCCAAACTTTCGAGATTTGGTAGAACAGCCAGCTTCCCTAAAAGATTATTTTGCCGACCAACAAGTGCAAGCTTATTTAGAAGCTTTACCCACAGAAGCAGAACCCACACATTCAGGGACTGGGATGAACCGCCAGACTTCCCAAACACACGAAACCACTCGTCAGAGTCGCCGCCATAATTCCACAGTAGTTGAGGGAAAATTCCCAACTCAAAAAACTTCCAACTCAGAAACACCAGCCACATCAACCTTTTCCTCACCCAGTTACACGACGACATCATCCTCTTCATCAGGTACCTGGAGTCCACAAGCCGAAACACCTATAGCACCACTTCCCAACACAGACCCCACTACCAAAGGAACTTACCACAACTTGAATAGTCGGTCCAAACATCCGACAGCACCTCCTCAAGGGCAAACTCAAAGGAGGCGCAAACGCAGTCCATCTGCTAGTTCAGGAAGTGGATCAGATAATCGTCATGGGTATGCTCATCGTCGGCAAGTTTTTGCCCGTACAACTCCCGCACAAATGCGATTGGTGCGGATAGTGTTTGTTTCATTGGGGAGTCTATTGGTACTATGGTTGTTAATTTCCACAACTGTTGGATTGTTCAAAAATCTGTTTTTCCCTGGACCCTCCTTGAAAGGTGAACAGTTATCAGTTCAACTCAATCAACCCTCAGTCCCCATTCCTGAGCAAAATAGCAAACTACAATTACCAGCAGGAACACTCACTGAAGCGACAGCAGAGGAAATGATTCAGGCTTGGCTAGATACCAAAGCTGCAGCTTTCGGACCTAACCACGAGATTGATGGTTTGAAGAATATTTTAGTGGGTTCAACCTTGATAAAATGGCAGGGATGGGCACAGCAGGAAAAGACCGATAACCGCTATCGGAAATACGAACATAGCGTGAAAGTAGAATCTCTGGAGGCAAATCAAGCTGACCAGCATTACGCTGCGGTAGAAGCTTCGGTAACTGAAGCCACACAGTATTATGAGAATAGTCAGATCAAAAAATCTGATAATGAAAAGTTGCGAGTGAGATATGAATTTGTTCGCATAGATGGTTCGTGGCGTATCCGGGATATGTCAGTTCTGAACAAGATCAGTATGATTTTTTAGATTTGAAAAATTAGGGCGACGCCCAAAAAAAACAGCGCCTATACTATAGTGGCAAGAAAAAATGCTCCCTGTTTATGTAGCCCTGAATTCCATTCGCCAGGGCAATGTGTGTGAGCAAGTAGGCTAAAATATGATTCTTAAAAACTATCAATTTCACTATTCTTTCAATGGTAACCCAGGTAAACCACTTATACTATTTTTACACGGTTTCATGGGGAACAGTCATGAATTTGATGAAGCCATCTTATTACTATCTGATGAATTTTACTGCCTGACAGTTGACCTTCCTGGACATGGAGAAACTAAAGTTTTGAGTGGTGACGAGTGTTATACAATGCCAAACACTGCTCATGCGATAATCAACTTATTGGATAATTTAAACATTACCAAATGTTTTTTAGTTGGTTATTCAATGGGTGGAAGATTAGCTTTATACCTTACCCTGCATTTTCCTCACCGTTTTCCTAAAGTTGTTTTGGAATCAGCTTCTCCTGGTTTATTAACAGAAGCAGAACGAGTAGAACGAGTTAAACGTGATGAGCAAATAGCCAGGAAATTAGAAAGAAGCATTGATAGAAATGACTTTGCTACTTTTCTTGCGAATTGGTATAGTCAAACAATTTTTGGAACCATTAAAAATCACCCCCAATTTCAAAGCCTTATAGAAGTTCGTTTACAAAATAATTCAATTGAGTTAGCGAAATCACTTCGATTCATGGGTACAGGATGTCAACCTTCTTTGTGGGAAAAACTGAAAGAGAATATGAATCTTTTGCTTTTATTAGCAGGAGAGTATGATGAGAAATTCATAGAGATTAATACAGAAATGACGAAAATTTGTGAATTTTGCCAGCTAAAAATAGTTAGTCATTCAGGGCATAACATTCATTTTGAGAATGTTAAGATATTTATTGAAAGTATTAAAGAATTTTTTGTTGTTGCATTATTTAAGACGAAATAACTGCAAACCCAAGTTGCTATAGCAATTCTAGATGAATTGTGAAAATTGAAAAACAAGATCCCCTACTTCGTAAAAGTTGTCGGGTATCTTGTTGTTCACGTAAGCCCTACGGGCAGGCTCCGCCAACGCGCAGCGTGCCCGCAGGGCTTATGATTTAGGATTGCTATAGTTATGGAAAAAAACATCCAAAGAGAATTCAACTACCTTGATTTTCCAGTCGCTTTTAATTCCTCTTGCAAAATTTTCTGATAAATCTTAGGTAAATATGGACTCACAGAATTAGTTTCTATACCATATCCCAAACTTGTCCAAGTAGGAGACAACTGCTGCAAAACTTCTTTTAACTTTCCTTGACTTAGCTGTTGAGAAATATCAGTTCCCCAAAATTGAGAGTCACTTAACCAACGATAAACTACTACGTCTTGATACTCTGGTTCAAAACTATAAGAAACCCAAAACATAAATCGTCCTGGGTTTGGGTGATAGCGGGGAGCTATGGTATTCCATGTCGTATTAATCATTTGATATCTACCTGCAGCGGTAGAACAATTACCTTTGTTAGGACCTGTAACAATAGTGACGCAGACTTCAGGATGGCGGCTAAGGTTGTTAACGTGCTGTCCACCGTACAATACTGAATAAGGACGGTTGCTATTTGCTTCGCTTGCTGAGATAGTTCGCATCAAAGCACGGATATAAGGATCACCCCCTTTCATGACTAAGGGAGGCTGTTTTTTACGAAATGTGGGATCGGTATGCGATCGCAAATCTCCAAATATGTACCACTGCAATAAACACACGAAGCCAAGAAGCGCGGCTATTGGTCCTATGAGTTGTTCAACGCCGCCTTTGCGTTCTAAGCCTTTCTTCAGAGTCCGACTCCTTACAGTTACCTGCTATTGTCATCAAAATATAACAACAGTCTTCAACGTACTCATTCAGGAAAATTCACAAAATTAGTCAAAAGTCAACAGTCTTAAGTTATTTGACTCTTGACTATTAACTTTTAACTTAGCACTTTTAGCTAAACAACGTTAGCAAAGAGTTCTCCAAAGTTTTTTGCGGGTGCGTTTTCCTTAGCAACAATCTCCACGATTTTATTTTTTGCTGCTGGCTCAAAGAGCGCCTCAACACAAACCTGAGCGACTTTTTGCCGGGGAATGCTACCCTCGAACAATGTATCAGCAGTTTGCATCACGATTTGGTTGGAGTTATCTTCATTCCTTAAACCACCAGGTCGCACTATTGTATAGTTTAGACCGCTTTTCTGGATGTACTCCTCAGCTTGCTTTTTCCAATACAAAATCAGCCAGAACAAGTTCAAGGGATGGAAAAGCTGGGAAGCAGCCAAAGAAGAAACAAAGACAAAATGCTCTATTCCTTTAGCCTTTGCTGCATTTACCAAATTTTTAGTCCCTTCACAATCCACTTTATAAGGTCCAGTTGGATCAAAGCTTGGTTTTGCGCCAGTTGCACACAGTACCACTGTACTATCTCCCAAAGCAACAGAAAGGGTTTCTGACTTTAACACATCCCCAATGACCAACTCAACATCAGCACTGAGAATACTCCTAGCTTTCTCTACATCCCTGACTAAGGCACGAACGGGAATATTCCGCGCTATCAACTCTTGTACTATCCGGCGACCTGTTTCACCTGTTGCCCCTGCTACTAATGCTTTCATAATAAACGCTATCGGTGGAAAACTAGTATCTGTTTTTCAGTTTCCTATTTTAGAGATTCTGTAGAAATTAGATAAACTACATGACAGATGATTGAGATTTCCGCCAAAATGGAGATTTGATACGAAATTGTTTACCTACCAAGGGAATTATTCATTTAGACAAAGCTCTTACTATAGAAGAATACTTTTATGCTTTCAAAAAAACCAGATTATCAGTCTTTTGATACAACTGAAGCAACTTTATCTGTGACATCGACCCAAGAAGCTGGTGAGGATGCAACCCAAGAAGCAACAGGAACACCAAGACGGTTTTACAGTCGTTATTGCGACTATATGGAAATGTATGCTACAGCTGGAACTGTTGCTGAATACCTCAATAATCACGCCTCATGGTTTTCGCGTTGTGCTGATCCCATGAAGGTGGAACCATTGGGGGAAAATAGTTATGCCTTAGTCGTTGGTCGTTTTGGCTCTTTTGGTTACGAAGTAGAACCAAAAATTGGTTTGGAACTATTACCACCAGAGGAAGGAGTTTATCGTATCCGTACTGTTCCGATACCGGACTACCATACTCCTGGTTATGATGTGGATTATCAGGCTGCGCTACGGTTAAAAGAAAATGTGGCAAAATTATTTGCCACCTGCTTGAGTGAAATGACACTGGTGGAATGGGAATTAGATCTCACTGTTTATATTCACTTTCCCAAGTATATTCAGCGATTACCCAAATCTCTAATTTTATCTACAGGCGATCGCCTACTTAACCAAGTTGTCCGCCAAGTGTCCCGCCGTTTAACTTGCAAGGTACAGGAAGATTTTCACCAATCTTTGGGCATTCCTTTTCCTGTTGATCCCAAGAAAAAGTAGTCAGTCACTAGTCAATAGTCATTTGTTTTTTACCAATGACTCATGACTCATGACTACCCTTGAGTGAGAAGTTTTTGGACAATTCCCAACCCAGTGATAGCCTGCCAAGTAAAAAGACCTAAAAGCACAAAATTTAATAGAATATGAGTCATACGCGCCCAATTTGCACCCTTTTGCATAAAAGGTGCCAGAGAAGCCGAGAAAGCAATCAGACTTGTCATACCAAGTCCTACGAGTAGGTGAGGTCCAAAAAACAACTTACCATCATGGATGTAAGTGGCAGCCATACCACCGATAGCGCCCGTCACCATGAAAGCCAAAAGTATAGAACCGATTTGGTAGTGTTTAACGTTGTATTTACCTTTGATTAATTCTTTCTTTTCTTCACCCTGAGCATTCCTTGTCCGTTGGACTTGCAGTCCCAGATACGCCCCATACAAGGAAAGTAGTAATAGTGCCCACATCAAAATGGGGTGAAAGAAGTTTAACCAATATTTAACTGATGATGAAAGTTCCAGACTCATAGCTATTGCCCCTCTTCTTAAATCTTCATAAAAATTAGCATAACGCTTATTGGGAATGAGGAGATGGGATGATGAGGAGATGGGGAGATAAGGGGACAAATCAATTCAAAATCACCGTATGCGCAAAGCGCAGGCTCCGCCAACGCGCAAGCGTGCCCTACGGGCAAGATTGGAGCGGAGGAAACCTCCGCTCCAACTTCTCTCAAAATTCAAAATTCAAAATTAGAAGTCTCTCCCTCTGCCTCTTCATCTCCCCATTGCCTATTGCCCAATTCCCATTGCCCATTGCCCAATTTCTAATGACTAATGACTAAAAGTAACGATGTCTTGCTGCTGTCGGCTGTGAAAAATGGTGATATCAAGCAGGTGCAAGCACTGCTTAATAGTAGTGCTAAGGTAGACACGAGCGATCGCGATGGCACTACGCCCTTGATGTTTGCTGCACATTTAGGCTACACCGAAATCGCGCGATCGCTTCTTGATGCGGGTGCTCAAATCAACTTGAAAAGAAAGCGCTATGGGTTGACGGCTTTGATGTTAGCAGCGAGTGCTAAAGCGCTTGACGTTGTAAAGCTTTTAGTCTCTAGAGGTACGGATGTCAATGCAACCAATGAAGATGGCAGCACTGCTTTGATGGTAGCCGCCCTGAAAGGACATGCTGATGTTGTGCAAGTCTTACTTGCTGCTGGTGCTAAAGTCGATGTTAAAGATAAAGATGAGGACACAGCTTTTCAACTGGCAGTACGCGCTGGACACACCGCAGTTGTACAAGCAATACTACAAAATTATACAGATGTCAATACCCAAGATGAAGAGGGAGAAACCGCATTAATGGTTGCGGCAGATCTGGGACACTTGGAAGCTGTGCAAGCACTACTAGCAGCAGGGGCTGATGTTCAGATGCGAAACCTTGATGGTGGTACAGCTTTATCAGCAGCAGCAGCAGCGGGACATAGTGCGATCGCAGCAGAAATACTCGATCGCGGTGCTGATGTCAATATCCAAGATAAAGATGGGGAAACAGCCCTGCATCTAGCTGTCGTTGAAGGTTATGCCGATGTGGTAGAGGTCTTACTCAGCCAAGGAGCAAACGTACAAATTAAGAACCATTTAGGAGATACACCGCTACTCTTGGCAGCTTTGCAGGGACACAGCCAAATTGTTGAAGCACTAGTGCGTCAGGGAGCAAACGTGAAAGAGAAAAACTTGGGTGAGCAACCTTTGACGCTAGCAGCAATACAGGGACACACTGAAATAGTGAAGCTAATACTATATCATGGTGCTGATGTCAATACTCAAGGGGATGATGGAAAAACTGCTTTAATTAAGGCAGCGGAACGTCATCATACAGGCGTGATACAGCAGCTTGTGGCAAAGGGAGCAGAAGTAAATTTACGAGACTCAGCAGGAGCGACAGCGCTGATGTGGGCTGCTTCGCGAGGTTATAACGAGGTGGTGCATTTGTTACTCAAAGCTGGGGCAGATGTGAATATCAAAAACCAAGGTGGTTATACAGCTTTGATGCTTGCAGAGTTTAATGGGTATCCTAGCGTGGTGCAGAGCCTTTTGGCAGCAGGCGCACAGGAATAATATGAGTGAAAACAACAAACAACAATTTATAGACTAGACTTATTGCACTCATTCGCTCTTTTCGCGCTCTTGTTTGCGACGCCAGATACCTCTGTCGGGAAACCCTCCTGCAGTACTGGCTCGCCTTTGCGCCTACTCTGCGAGAACGGCTCCGCCGAATGCGTGAGACAAAAAAATATTTATGCAATAAATCCACTGTCTAAATAAATTAAGACAGTTGTGAGACGCTAATACGAGTACTTTAACAAAGCTTTCGCTGACCCTTTTGGGTTGCATTACAACAAGCAGTTTTCACCTTAAAGTCAACACAGCAAATCGCTTCAGGAGAGCAAGCTTTCTTGGGATGTACTGTACATTTGAGTCGGTAGTCATTGGTGAAATATTCACAACCAGCACAGGGAATTTGATGTAGCATTTTGACATAATTTGTACCCTTGCTCAAGGTTTGCCAAACACTACAAATAAATAGAAGTGTAATTGTCCAAGCACAGAAGGCAAGAAAAATTGTAGCTATCATAAATTATCCTCAGAAATTATCTTAAAAAAGTGCCCGCAGCACTGGCATAACTACAGGCATGAGACAATACTTAGCTAGTGTTGAATGATGAGCTAAATTAAGAGTTAACAGTATTAACTTCTTGACGCGATCGCCAAAAGTGCCAAACAAAACCCACGAAAGCCAATACATCCAAGAAAAACTGGATATTTGCCATTGCCAAACGGTTCTCACCGTAAAATTCTATTGGGAAAACTGTCATGTTATATCCCACAAAAACGACAGAAATAAAACCCATCAAAGCTAAACCAAGCAAGCTATAGGAAAGAATTTCTTCACCATTTTGTATAGGAAAAAGTCGTCGTACCCAATCAAAAGGTTGTACAACAATATGCCAAACGCCTCCCACAATTAGGATGAACCCAATCCAAATGTGGCCACCAATAACATCTTCTAAGTTGTCAACACTTGCCATTCCTAAAGGAGTCCAGCTACCATCTTTAAGACCAACCAAGTAGCCGAATATTGTGACTGGGTTTATAGTGGGGTTATCAATGAGGCGGACATTTCCCAGATGAGTATCATAAATCCCACCAAAAAACATTGCTTTTAACACGAGCAAAAATGCTCCTAAACCCAGAATAATTAGGTGATGTCCTAAAATTAAACCTAATTGTTTCGGGTCATTCCATTCATAGTGAAATTTTGCAGTTCTTCCGCCAAGATTATACAAAACTGGCGAACTCTGGAAAACATGAAAAAGTCCTCCTGCGCCTAAAACAGCGGATGCTACTAAATGCAAAATCCCAACCACAAAATAGGGATAAGTATCAATAACTTCGCCTCCAGCACCTACACCCCAGCCTAGAGTTGCTAAGTGAGGCAACAAAATCATTCCCTGCTCATACATTGGTATGTCAGGGATAAACCGTGTCACCTCAGAAACAGTCGTTGCACCCACCCACAACATAATTAAGCCTGCATGAGCGATATGAGCACCTAATAGCTGTCCAGACAAATTAATTAAACGAGCATTGCCAACTAACCACGGTAAATTGGTATCTGCTGTAAAGGTTCTATCAGTAGAAATTGTCACAATTGAATACCCTTTTTGTTCGAGAATCCACGCCTTTGCCACCGTACCGAAATAGAAATCCCCTGCTAACCTGAGGTATAGCAGGGAAAATGTCAATTACGACTCGCTACTAATAGCATTGAGTGACCTTTCCACTTGCTTGAAGTCAACGCCAATGGCTCGCAGAGCATGCCACAAGTGACCTTGTAGGAAGAAGAAAGCTAAGAAGAAATGGGCATTTGCCAACCAAGCTCTGGACGTATGCTGTCCTAACGGTAACTGGATTGTGTCGGCAAAATACGGAGAAACACCGAATTTGACTGCCAAAGTAGGTCCGTAAAATTCCACAGGATATGCTAAGGTGTTAACTGCACAGAAGTAAGCAGCCACAAATCCTGCTAAAGCGATCGCTCCCAAAGAGTAAGAAAGAATGGCTTCACCTGAGAATATCAAAAGCTTCTTTGTCCAAGGAAAAGGCTCTGTCAGAATATGCCAGACACCTCCAACAACGAGGAACAAGCCTACATAAATGTGACCACCAACTAAATCTTCCAAGTTATTCACACTGGCAAAGTGGGTTTGGTAGCCATAGATGACGAATGGGTTGAGGGTGGGATTGGTGACAACTCGGACAGCGTGAATTGTCGAGTCGTAGAGTCCTCCCCAGAACATGGCTTTCGCTACGAGCAATAGAGCAGCGACTCCCAAGAAAATCAGGTGATGTCCCAAGATGAAGCCAAGTTTCTTTGGATCGTCCCATTCAAAGTGAAATTTACGAGCACGTCCTTGTGCATCTTTCAAGTTTTTTGGACCTTTGAAGGTATGGAATAGTGCACCCGCACCAAGGACGGCAGATGAGATCAGGTGCAAGGCTCCAATGACAAAATAGGGGTAAGTACTTACCACTTGACCCTCTGCTCCTACACCAAAGCCCAAAGTAGCTAGGTGAGGTAGCAAAATCAATCCCTGTTCGCCCATTGAGACATCAGGGTTGTAACGAGAGAGTTCAAACCAAGTAAAAGCCCCTGCCCATAATGTCGTTAGCGCTGCTTGCGCGATATGAGCGCCAAGAAATAAGCCAGAGAGGTTGGTAAAGCGAGCGTTTCCAGCCCACCAGTCATATTTGACGTTGGAATTGCCGTATGTCTGCATTACGAGCTTCTTGCCTCCTTGTAAAAACTATAGGCATGGTAGGAAATCATTCCCAGAGCCTAGCTCTAGGAATGAACAGAGTAAGAGGAACAAAAAATCTAGAGAATCGCTGGTAACACTGAATAGCAGTACGGCATGGTACTGCTCCAAATCGTTAACAGTCATGCGATGCCGAAAGCGAGATCGCTAAGCACAGAGCGCATGCACTCACGTTTAGCCATCGTCCGTCGCATATATGCTCTACAAACGGCTTCTCACAAAGCAGTGTTGATATAGGATCTTTCGCAGTCAAGCCGAAAACTGCAACTTGAACACTCCTTTTTCAAATAGCAGCTAATTATTGATCATTTCTTCTGCTCATTCTTATTCAATCACTAATGAAAATATTTGTCAAATAATTGGAGCAAAATAAAAAGTAGGCAACTTGAGGCTGACCTACTAACCAAAGCACACAAAATTCCAACACGGAAACATGTCTGACCGTTGTAGAAGGTTTATTACTATTTGTAAGCAATTAAGAGTGTAGCATAAGCTTATTGATAGTCAATAGCAACTTTAATCAAATTCTTTATCTAACATCCTAGGATAAATAAGGAATTAGTATGGTCTTTAACCAGAGAAAAAAGAAATTTCTGGCTTGTTATATCTGATACTTTACAAAAAGTAAAACAAATTAGATGAAAAATATATTCATTACTTTTGATAAGATATAGCCAGCACTTCTTGATATAATTCATCATTAAGGTGGTTATATTCTTCAAGTGATTTAATAATCTTTGTTCCAAGTAATGCCATGACTGGCATGGCTATTCAAACTCCGGAGTCGATTTATTGGTGGTCAGGTCAGGAAATGCCCAGTTAACAAACCTCTCAGAGCGACTTTTAGACGCTCACGTTGCACATGCGGGATTGATTGTTATGTGGACAAGGAGCCACGACTCTGTTTGAACTTGCCCGCTTCAGCCCAACACAACCTATGTACGAGCAGGGATTGATTCTCTTGCCTCACAAACGCAACTCTTGGTTGGGGAGCCAGCTGGGCAGGTTTCCTGACTTGAGCAAACTAGCGTGTGTGAGAGCAAGTGGACAGGTAGTAGATACCTAAGTAGTAAGACAAAATTAATTACACAAAATTAGACTTGAAACCCTTATCCAGCCTAGAAAGTAATGTGTAAATATTTCTGTCCGATTACTTATCCCTACTTTCTTCAAGCACTCAAGCAATGAAATCTACATACGAGGAGTCCAAATGTCAAAAAAAGTTGGTCTGTTCTACGGAACCCAAACAGGTAATACAGAATCCGTAGCTGAAAAAATTCGGGATACATTTGGTGATAGTGTTGTGACTTTACATCAAATTTACGAAGCAGAACCTTCCGATTTTGATGAGTATCAATCTCTCATCATTGGCTGCCCCACTTGGGACATTGGTCAACTTCAGAACGATTGGGAAGAGTTTTTCCCTACACTCGACAATATAAATTTTAGTGGCAAGTTAGTTGCCTATTTTGGTACCGGAGACCAATATGGCTATGCCGATAATTTCCAGGATGCAATAGGAATTCTGGAAGAAAAAATTTCAAAAAAAGGTGGGAAAACTGTTGGCTATTGGTCAACCGATGGTTATGAATTTGACAACTCTAGAGCTTTGAGAAATGGCAAATTTGTTGGGCTGGCGATCGATGAAGGTAATCAACCTGAGTTAACGGATGAGCGAGTCCAAGCTTGGGTTGCTCAGTTGAAGACAGAATTTGGTTTGTAGGAAAGTTTTAACAAAAGAACGAAGGTGTCAGTCGTCAGAATCTGTCATGAATTATGTACGATGCTCGGTCGTACAGAAGCCATTCTGACTCCTGAGTTCTTTTGGTTAACCTCTCACGGATGACCCAGCAATTTTGGGTTGGTGGAGTACTAGAGAACTGGTCCACTAATATAGATTGACAAAAATAACATTATGTGTGTCATGTCAAAACGCCTATTTGCGGCTTAATTTTTCAGTGTGGTTTTTAGCGATTCTCCTAGCCCTTTCAGGGCGGCTGCGCTAACGGAGACGCTACGCGAACACATGAAAACCTCAGCCCTTATGTTTGATTGACACAACACCTACATTCTGTATTTTACGTCAACCGCTTCTACTGGAACGGCGCTCTAGGCATTTACGTCTGGACTCCGGTTGAAGGAATAGCGATTAATGTCATTACGCTTAACCCAGCCATGTTTGACCCAGTATTGATTAGCAAGGTCATTATCAACAAGCACATCAATATGAGTTTTGAAAATACCAATGGACTCAAGTTTTGACAAACAGCATTCAACGAGTTGAGAAGCAATTCCACGCTTTCGATAACAGGGCAAGACAATTACATGCTGTAGGTAACCACGTCTACCGTCATGCCCGCACAGAGCACATGCAATGACTTCGCGTTCATCAACGACTATGAAACTTAATCCTGGATTACGTGCTAAATAACGAGCAGTTGCCTCTTTAGAATCGGCTCCACGAAGAGTAACACCAGGAGTTTGCCTCATCAACTCAAGCACAGCATCATAGTGTTCGATTGTCATTTCAACAATTTCTATGTCAACTGTAGGAGCGCTTAGGTTTGCCATCTGGTTTTAACTCGGCTTGACTACCAACACAGAACAATTTGCTTCTTCTACCACTTGAGAACTGACTGAACCTTGGACAATTCGCTTCATACCAGTTAACCCACGACTGCCAATAATAATTAAATCAGCTTTGTAAATATTTGCAAGGCGAATAATTTCTTCTGCTGGATCGCCGGTGACAAGTTCTACATCACTTTCAACAGGTAATAGTGCTTGGTAAGATTGGAGCTGTTTTTCAATCTGGAGATAGGAAAATGTTGATGACTCAGGGTGAGGACGGTCGGCGGGTAGTTCCATCTCTGACTCTAATGGAGGAAACACATGGCAGAGAATAACTTTGCCGTCTTTTGGCAGTACCAATTTCTGTAAAGTCTGGATAACTCTGTCTGCAAGTTCCGAATCATCCAGAGCAATCAAAATAGTCTTTAGCACCGATATCGTCTCCACAAGAGTAGACCTTTTACATAAGTAACGGCTGAAGGATTAATGGCTACACTAACTATATCCAAGCTGTGAACATAGTTTTGTATAGCCTTAAACTTTCAGTTTGAACCTATAGGCTGAGTTTTGCCTAATGTCTAAGGAAAAAATTAATAATTCAAATTCAAAATTACTCTTCCTTTTGAACTCGGCGTCTGACAGAATCAGCATGAGAAGGTAAGCCTTCAGCTGTTGCCAGCACATCAATTGCACCAGCCACCTTTTCTAGTGCAGCCTGGGAGTATTGAATAATACTAGAGTGTTTCATGAAAGTTTCAACTCCCAATGCTGAGGCATAACGAGCAGCACCAGAAGTTGGTAAGGTGTGGTTAGGTCCAGCCAAATAATCTCCTACGGCCTCTGGTGTAGAATATCCCAAGAAAATGGCACCCGCATTCCGAATAAGTGGTAGTAACTCCCAAGGGTCTTCTACTTCTAACTCTAGGTGTTCGGGGGCAAACTCATTTGAAAGTTCCGCTGCTGCTTCTAAGGATTCTACAATCACTATCAAGCCGTAGTGAGCGATCGCCTTTTCTGTGAGCAAGCGTCTTGGGTGGTTCACAAGTTGTCTTTCCACCGCCATTTGTACATTCTTTGCCAAAACTGTATCCGTGGTCAGCAAAATTGCTGCTGCCATCGGATCATGTTCTGCTTGCGCTAACAAATCAGCAGCAACGTGTACAGGATTTGCGGTTTCATCAGCAATAATGAGAACTTCGCTTGGTCCGGCTAAGGAATCGATGCCTACAGTACCATAGACGAGTTTTTTCGCCAAAGTGACATAAATATTACCTGGTCCTGTGATGACATTAACTTTAGGAATCGTTTCTGTACCATAGGCTAAAGCGGCGATCGCCTGTGCGCCTCCGACGCGATAAATTTCTTGCACTCCAGTTTCTTGTGCTGCTACCAGCACTGCTGGGTTAATTGCTTTGTTGCTCGATGGTGGTGTGATCATCACCACACGCGGGACACCAGCGACCTTTGCCGGAATTGCATTCATCAATACCGTGCTTGGATAGGCGGCGCGACCACCTGGCACATATAACCCCGCTCTGTCTACTGGTGTGTAACGTTTGCCCAATACGACATCATCATCGCCAAATTGTACCCAACTTTTGGGGACTCGTTGGCGGTGAAACGTATCGATTTGGCGGCAAGCAAGCCTGATAGCCTGGAGCAATTCCTTTGATACCTGTTGGTAGGCTGCATCCAGTTCTGAGCCTGTCACGCGCAGTTCATCTGGCTTGAGGGTTTGCTTATCAAATTCGGCTGTGTAATGCAGTACAGCTTTATCGCCTTGGCGCTTCACTGCCTGCAACACTTCCCGCACTGTTGCTTCTTTGTGAAGCACCTGTTCATCATGGGTGCGATCGCAGATCCGTTGTAGTTCTGCTCTAACATCTGCCTGCTGAGTAATGATTCGCAGCATGGAGTAAGGACAATGCCAACTTGAGAAAATTCCTGCGGTGAGAATAAGTTTTGCTCTTTACCCGAAAGGGCGCAAAGCTAACCCGAACTCTCTTCTCTAGCTTAACCTGGATTTTTTTGATACTTCCACGGCTTTGGTGCACATGGTTTATATGAGAAGGCAACAAAATAACGATATTTTTACTTGCCTTTTGGCTAACCTAGCAGCGGGAGAGCCAAATTGGCTATTAGCTGCTCTTAGTAGGCGTGCCAGTTTCCAATCTCAAGCGTGACTCTAACTCCCAAACTTTACGACAGGTTAACTGTATGTTTGTTCATCCAGTCTCCCTTTCGATTCTAAGTAGGAGTTGAGTATGATTTTTGCTTATTTCTTTACTTTACTTACTAACATATTTACAGAAGCAATGTGCCTAATAGCCATATGTTAACTTTTGAACCCCAACCATTCATGAAACCCTATTTAGAGCAATAGATTTCTCTTCGAGAGGAACTACATTGACAGTGTTTAGTAATTATAACTTTTCCTTAACTAAAGTTAGGGAATTTCAACAAGGATTTTTAGCTGATAACTGATTTTGTCAATAACTTATAGCAGAGTGATTGATTATAGCACATTTCTAGAACTGACAACAAGCTTAAGAAACTCGATGTCTCAGAGAAACCCAAAAATCCAATCCGGGTACTGTACTAATTCGGCCATCTGAGGTGCGATCAGCAATGCTTGTGCCCCTTGGGCAATCGCCCTTGGCGGGCACTCCGTGCCATCGCGTAGCGTTCATCTCATGTTAGCGATGATTTCAATATTGGTAGCAATAAAGAATTTGAAGGGAAAACCCCAATAGAGGTGATAGACTTAATTATTCAGGAAGCAAAATGTCAAGAGTTACTCATTCTACTCGATAGCCACTGTTTGAGTGACAAACGCATTGCTGAACTGTGGTACGAAGACAACTTCACAGAAGCAGACTGGATTAATACCTGGACAATGTTAGCCGATAGATACAAGAATCAAACCAACGTTATTGGTGCAGACCTGAAAAACGAGCCCCATGGAAAAGCAAGTTGGGGTACTGGTGATTTAGCGATAGACTGGCGACTGGCAGCAGAACGAGCTGGCAATGCAATTCTTGAGTTTCAAAATTATGAATCAGGGTAATACTAAGGTTAATGATTGGCGGATGACATTTGATAGTGCGATTCGTTGATTTAATAACTCTTGGAATGGTAACTTTAAAGCTCAAGGCACGACACAGTATGTTGTCACGCCTCTAGATTGGGGACGGTTCATTGAACCCAAGTAAGTACGTAACCTTGGTTTTTGCGCCAATAAACTTGATTCAGACTACCACCCGACGGAAGTTAAAGTGAAGAGTCAAAGATGAAATAAAACAAAAGATACAAGCTTTGTCTTGAATCAACATAACTCTTATGTAAGAACTAACATATCTTACGTATGCGTGTTATCACTCACAACCAGGGAATAATAACCTTAAGTAAAGTAATTAATGACGTAGGGATATCAAGCAGTAATGCTAAAACTAACTGGTTATCAAATTT
Source organism: Iphinoe sp. HA4291-MV1 (assembly GCA_019359415.1). GTDB lineage: Bacteria > Cyanobacteriota > Cyanobacteriia > Cyanobacteriales > Nostocaceae > Brasilonema. The sequence continues at coordinate 46,083 of JAHHHH010000049.1, forward strand.
TTGGGCAAATTTATGCAAGCACTAGAACCTTGGTATATCGAGGAATAAGAGAACAAGACCAACAACCAGTTGTCATAAAACTCCTACGACGTAAATATCCTAGCTATCAAGAACTGTTACAACTGCGCAATCAATATACTATTTCCAAAAACCTTGAACTGGAAGGCATAATTAAACCTTATAGTTTGGAACCCTACCAAAACAGTTATGTTTTGGTTATGGAAGATTTTGGTGGTATCTCTCTTAAGGATTATGCAAATCACTTAGAGTCGCCAAAATGCTTGCCTCTACAACAATTTCTCCACATTGCTATTCAAATCGCCTCCACTTTACAGCAGTTATATCGTAACCGTGTCATTCACAAAAACATTAAACCTGCGAACATCCTCATTAATCCCACAACTGGTGAGGTCAAACTTATTGACTTCAGTATTGCCTCTCTTCTGCCCAAAGAAATTCAATTTCTCACTCATCCTAATGTTTTAGAAGGCACGCTGGCTTACATTTCTCCCGAACAAACAGGAAGGATGAACCGAGGTATCGACTACCGCAGTGACTTTTATTCTCTTGGCGTCACATTCTTTGAACTTCTCACTGGACAGTTACCGTTCACCACGACTGATCCCATGGAGATGGTTTACTGCCATATTGCCAAACAACCACCAAAAGTAAGCAATATTAATCCTAGCATTCCCCCAGTTGTGTCTGACATCATCAGCTTACTCATGGCAAAGAACGCTGAAGACCGCTATCAGAGTGCTCAAGGACTAAAGCATGACTTAGAAATATGCTTACAACAGTGGCAAGAAACAGGAAAAATTGTGCCCTTTGAGTTAAAAAAACAGGATATTTCAGACCGTTTCCTTATTCCTGAAAAACTCTATGGTCGCCAACATGAAGTTGAAACCCTACTTGCTGCTTTTGAGCGAGTGACAAAGAGTGGGACAACTGAAATGATATTGGTGGCTGGTGTTCCTGGTGTAGGCAAGACAGCAGTAGTCAACGAAGTTCACAAACCGATCGCACGACAGTGTAGTTACTTTATCCAAGGGAAATTTGACCAGTTGCAACGCGACATCCCCTTGTCAGGATTGGTGCAATCCTTTCAGGACTTAATCGGACAACTGCTCAGTGAAACTGATGCTGAAATTCAACAGTGGAAAGCTAAAATTTTGTCAGCATTAGGTGAACAAGCTCAAATCATTATCGATGTTATTCCCAAACTTGAACTCATTATTGGCAAGCAACCCATAGTTACTGAACTCTCTGGTACTGCTGCCCAACATCGTTTCAATTTATTGTTCCAAAGATTCATCAGAGTATTTACCACAAAGGAGCGTCCCTTGGTTATCTTTCTGGATGACTTGCAATGGGCAGATGCAGCTTCTTTGAAATTCATTCAATTATTAATGAATGAGAACAATGTCAGTATCAACAATCTTACCTCATCTTCTCCTCTGGTGGAAGATAAGAAGAGAGATGGCGAAACTGAGGGAGGTTTACTTCTCATTGGTGCTTATCGAAATAATGAAGTTTCTAGAACACATCCGCTATATTTAACACTAGATGAAATAAAAAAAATAAAAGACAAGATTAATACTATTCATATAAAACCCTTAAATCAAGCTAATTCAAATCGTCTCATTGCTAATACCCTCCGTTGTCCAGAAGCAGTTGCTATTTCTCTGAACCAAATGGTATTTGCAAGAACCAAAGGTAATCCCTTCTTTATTCATCAATTCCTGAAATATTTGCATAATGAAGGACTGATTCAATTTAATTTTGATGTTAGTCATTGGCAGTATGATATTGCTAAGGTAAAGGCATTAGCTTTAACAAATGATGTCGTAGAATTTATGGCGCTTCAAATAGAGAAGTTGCCCAAACATACTCAAGAAGTCTTGAAATTAGCTGCCTGCATCGGTAACTCTTTTGATTTAAAAACTCTTAGCATTGTGTATCAAAAATCTGTCGTAAATACAGCAAGTGACTTGTGGACTGCGTTAGTTGAAGGGCTAATTTTACCGGAACTTGATAATTATAAGTTATTCATAACGAAGAATAATTCACAAGAAATTATCTCTAGCACAGAGCGTAACAAACTACCAGATATTAATTCTAAGTTACCTCAATACAAATTTGTACATGACCGAGTACAGCAAGCCGCTTATTCTCTGATTCCTGAATCAAACAAACAGTCAATTCACTTGAAAATTGGACAACTACTATTAGACAATACTCCAGTTGAAGAACGGGAAGAAAAGATTTTTGATTTGGTCAATCAGTTCAACATAGCAGTGGAATTAATTACCCATCAAACGGAGCGCGATGAACTTGCAACGATGAATTTGATGGCTGGATGTAGAGCTTTAGCATCAACAGCTTATGCAACAGCGGCTAAATATTTAACAACAGGTATTCAGTTTCTGTCTAGTAATAGTTGGGAAACGAACTATGACCTAACCCTAGCCTTGTATGAAACAGCAGCAGAGGCGGTATACCTGACTGGCGACTTTGAGCAAACAGAGCAATTAGTAGAGGTGGTATTGGCAACAGCAAAAACTCTGCTAGACAAAGTGAAAGTTTATGAAGTCAGGATTGAAGCTTATAAAGCACAAAGTCGAGGTGTGGAAGCTATTACAACAGGATTACAGGTGCTCAAGTTATTTGGGATAAAATTTCCTGAACAGCCAAGCCAAAAAGACATTGAGATAGCGCTGCAAGAAACACAGTTAGCTCTGGCAGGAAGACAAATTGAGGATTTACTCAACTTGCCGAATATGACCGAGCCAACAAAACTGGCAGCAATGAATATCTTAGTGCAACTCCTACCTATTACATATGTGAGTTCTCCTCCACTTTTTACTTTAGTTGTTTTGAAACAGGTCAACACATCTCTCAACTATGGAAATTGTGCTGCTTCTGCTTTATCTTATGGAACTTACGCAATCACTCTTTGTCAAATTTCTGGAGAGATTACTGACAGCTATCGACTTGGTCAGTTGGCTTTAAATTTGTTAGCACTATTCAATGCGAAAGAGTTTCAATGCATCGTATTTTATGTAGTTAATACTTTTACAACACATTGGAAATCACATATAAGAGAAACTCTAAAAAAATTTTTAGAAGCTTACTCTATAGGTCTTGAAACTGGAGATTTAGAGCAAGCTGCCTACTCAGTAACTGCATATTTTGAAAATTCATTCTGGGTAGGCAGGGAGATAGTAAGGCTGGAACTGGAAATAGCAAACTATCATAAGGTAATTGCTCAACTAAACCAAGAAATTCCACTACAGTTTAATGCAACCAATAGGCAGACAATCTTAAATTTACTAGGACATTCTGAAAATCCATGCTGTTTAAGTGGTGAAGCTTATGAAGAAAAGATTATGCTCCCACTCCTACAGCAGGTTAATAACAGAAATGCTATTTTCTTGCTATTTATAAACAAATTATTTCTCTGTTATTTGTTTCAGGATTATGCTCAAGCGGGGCAATGTGCAGTCTTGGCAGAAGATCATTTAGATGCAGTTGCCGCCAAGTTCATTTTTGCTATCTTCTATTTTTATAGCTCTCTAACAATGTTAGCCGTCTATCCTGAGGCTGTTCAATCTGAACAAAAACAAATTTTAGAGAAGGTATCAGCAAATCAAGAAAGGATAAAAAAATGGGCAGAGCACGCCCCGATGAATTTTTTGCACAAATATTATTTGGTGGAGGCAGAGCGACATCGAGTTTTGCGTAACAATGTGGAAGCAATGGAATTGTACGACCGTGCCATTGTTCTAGCCAAAGAACACGAGTACATTAATGAAGAAGCCATTGCTAACGAACTTGCTGCCAAGTTCTATCTAGAATGGGGCAAACAAAAGATTGCTCAAACCTACCTCAGTGATGCTTACTACGGCTACGTTCACTGGGGAGCATCAGCCAAAGTAGACGACTTGGAAAAACGCTATCCCCAATTACTTGCTCCGATTCTCCAACGAGAACAACCTAGTCTCCACAAGCGTGAGAATAGCACCCTTAACAATGGCGCATCCACATTTATCAATAATACCAACGAAACTGTCATTGGTTATAGTACAAGCATTTCAGACTCTTTGGATTTAGCATCTGCTGTCAAAGCCTCTCAAGCATTATCGGGAGAAATTCAGCTTGAGCAACTGCTTTCCACCTTAATGCAAGTTGTAATGGAGAACGCTGGAGCCTCCAAGTGCGCTGTGATTTTGAGGGATGGTGATGATTTACGTTTAGCTGTTACTGCAGTCAGTTCTAGTGTATCTGATGTGCCCACTTGTACGACGTTACTATCAATTCCTTTAGAATCAAGCGAAGATATTCCCGTGACTTTGATTAACTACGTTAAGCGCACGCAAGAAATCTTGGTAGTTGATGATGTAACATCTGTTGGCTCCCTAGTACAGCATGGCTATATTACCCGAAATCAACCCAAAAGCCTATTGTGTATCCCAATTATTAATCAAGGCAAATTACTCGGTATTCTCTACCTAGAAAATAATCTAGCGACGGCAGCATTTACACGCGATCGCGTAGAACTCCTTAAACTGATTACCACCCAAGCGGCAATTTCTCTAGAAAACGCAATTCTTTACCAAAATTTGTCACAAGCAAACGAACGCTTGGAAGAATACAGCCGTACTTTAGAAGCGAAAGTTGACCAAAGAACACAGGAACTGTACGAAAAAAATCAACGCTTAAAGCAAGCTCTAGAAGAATTACAAAACACCCAAATCCAATTGATTCAAAGCGAAAAAATGTCGAGTTTGGGGCAAATGGCGGCAGGAATTGCTCATGAAATCAATAATCCTATTAACTTTATTCATGGCAATGTCGTTCATGCTAACGAATATGTAAAGGACTTGCTAGATTTGATTGCTGTTTATCAGCACGAATACCCCAATCCCTCTCCTCAAGTACACCGAAAAGCTTTTGAAATTGACCTAGATTTCCTAGTAACGGACTTGCCAAAGCTTTTGGATTCTATGAACGTTGGAACTACACGCGTCCGCAATATTATTTTGGGTTTACGTAACTTCTCTCATCTGGATCAAGCGGAAATGAAACCTGTAGATATTCATGAGGGACTCGACAACACCTTAATGATTTTGCAGCACCGACTCAAAGGCAAGGACAAGTATCCTGAAATTGAAATTATTAAAGAATACGGACAACTACCTAAAATCAGTTGCTACGCAGGTCAGCTCAATCAGGTGTTCATGAATATCCTCTGTAATGCCATTGATGCACTGCAAGAGTTATTTGTCAATAACCATACGCTACGGAAATCCTCCCTAAGCGCATCTACGTCATATGATGAAGACAAAGGACAAACGAAAAAAGACAAAGGACAGATTCGTATTCGCACTGAACTAACAAATTCCAGTACTGTGAGGATCCAAATTGCTGACAACGGTCCTGGAATGACTCAGGAAGTGCGGCAAAAAATCTTTGACCCATTTTTTACCACTAAGCCGATAGGAAGTGGTACGGGATTGGGGTTATCCATTAGCTATCAAATTGTGGTGGATAAACACAAGGGACAGTTGACTTGTCATTCTACTCCAGGACAAGGGACTGAGTTTATTGTTGAAATACCGACGAAACAAAAATGAAGTTAGTGAACCAATAGTAAAAACTTTTACGCCTATGCTGTGGAAATTTTTTGAGAGGATGTCTGAAAAGTATCCAGCGAGATGAAACTTTTCAAACATGCCCTAACACCACTACAGTTAGTTTCACTAAACACAGAAAAATTTACAGTTGGTTTATTTATGAAGCTTTCATCAGTTGAACAAAATGGTGCTTTTCTACATATGCCATCATTTCATGAATGGCTTCTGTGAAAACTTCAAATACTTTCTCAACCACCTCAAAAACTTTAGCTCTTTGCTCCTGTGTCAGTTGTATTTCTTCAAGGAACTGCTTTACATCATCAGTTCCTGTAATATGGCCAGTTTCCACATGGGAATGATGCTCACCAAAATAGAGGTACTTTTGCTTGGTAATTTGCTGAAGTTCCTGCGTTACTTGTACAGTCATAGTAAAAGCAGTATGTGCTGTTGCCTCTATCGCCTCAATTGCTGCAAGTACTACAATAGGTTCACAGCGGAAAGTATGCAGTGCAATTTGATGGCATATTTGGCGTGTTTTATATGTTTCTTTACCCCACAGAAATCTCAGCACATCACTGAACTTTATTGAGTTGTCAAACCCGAGTTTCTCAAGGTCTTCTAGAAACCAAACCCAGTGATGATCATCTTCATAAGTGTGTCTGTTGATGATTTGCTGGATTGGGTCATCAGTTGGCTCTTTTCGGAAATCGTATTTATTCAACTGCCCAAAATTCATTGCCAAAGGAGCTACACAAGGTGCCCAAGCCAGCCTTTGTTGTGGGTCTATGCTTTTATCTTGCATAAACTTAAATAACGGCAATTGGGCAAATTCTTGCTTCCTTTTTTCAATCAACGCCAGGACTTCTTTCATTTTTGGGACTCCACACTTAATCATTAGATTTATGAATAAATTTGGCTGTTACACCAAGCTTTAGAAACTGAGAAAATAAAACTCGCTTGTGTAGTGTTAAAATTCACTACGTATTTTAATCTATATGGTACTCGTTTCACAATATACTCTAAACAAACTTACGTCCATACACGGTTAAAGGGTGTAAAGTCTGGCGCTGATGGCAAGTTTCAGTCAACTATAGCGGTTGGTGGTGTTGCATACACTACAAAGTAGGGGCACAGCATGCTGTGCCCCTACAAACGACCTGTATTGTACTCAACTGAAAACGGCTATATGTAGAACTTACGCATTGACAATCAAGACAAAAAGTGCGTAAGGAGAATTCAGAAAAAAACTAGCGATCGCTATTTACCAGAGGCGTGAAAAACAGATAATTTACTTGTTTGTGTTTAGGGTTCGGA
>JAHHHH010000050.1 GCA_019359415.1 Iphinoe sp. HA4291-MV1
ATCATTGAACGCTTTGTTAATTAGCGTACTATCTAACACATTTCATGCTCAAATTCGATACACCGCTCTATACTTTAGCAAATTAGTCTGTATTCTTAAGCACAAAATTAGATGCGCTTACCCTGAATAGAAATGTATTCTGTATCATTCATGGCTTTCAATATTTGATGAACGAGAATTAGCAATCGGTAGGCGACGTGTCATACCCATACCCATCGTTGTTTTGCGTCCAACTCCTGCATACAAAGCAAAGTCAGCAAGGGCGTTTATTTGCTTAATTGCGATTGGTTCAATATCTCCTAGAATCCGATAGCTCATTTCGCCAACGCAACCAATAAATTTGTTGTCATAGTTGCTAATCACTTCGGTACGGATGTTGACAAAACTTGGATAAATTGACTCGATAGGAGTGTTGGTAAATTCAATACCACTATATTTGTTCCAGCGACTGACAAGACTATTAAAGACACATTCCCGAATTGGCAGAATGGTATCGTATCCTCCTTGGCGAAAAGCTACGGGTGTGGCGAGAGTGAAGTTGAGAGTGCGATCGCTCTGGCTTGCTTGTTCGTACAATTGCGTATAAGTGCAAGCATTTGCCCAAGGTTGTGTTGATTGGGGTGTACCAAAAATGCTAGTAATGTACAAGTCTGTAGAACCCAAATGCCAAGCGTGTTTGGGGTTGAGATTGAGCCAAAGTGGAGTCAGCTTGTCAAAAAGTGTGTCGTCTAATAGCGAAATGCGCCACCAGCAAGGTGTACCTGCGGGGATTAGGCGTTGATGGGAAAATTGCAAGATATCATTGTGTTTTTTGTGCGGATTTTTATGATTTCGTTGTATTTGTAAGGGTGAAAGGGTGAAGGCTTTGTCTGCGTTGGATTGGTGTAGATAGTCTCCTAAGGTGCGATCGGCTGAACTGACGAGGGTGAGGAATAGGGCGTGGTAGTGTCTTCCTGTGAGGAATTCGGGGTAGATGGGAGACTGGGGAATGAGGTTAAGGACGAGACTGTGAGGCATACAATTGTTCTAAATTAAGAAAAAACTACATTAGGAGTAACACTAATGAGGATTGATGAGTACGATGAGGCGATCGCATTGACGGAAAAGTTAAAAGAGACTTTACCAATGACAGTACGAGCAGGAAAGCAGTTTTTGAAAGTCTTAAAGGAGCAAGGAGAAAAAATCGATCCGGATCGAGAGTACACAATTGACTACGTTGGTTATTCGGGAGATGAAGGTGGGATTATGTGTACTATTGCAGTAGATCCGAATCAACCAAATAATAAAGAGCGCCATTTCGTATCAATTACCCACCTAAAAATTGATCCTAATCATCCCCTAGCTTCAGAAGTTCAGGCGTATCAACGCCAGCGAATTCGTAAGTTAATGTTGCAAAATCAAGGTGGTTTTGCAGCAGAGGTGATGATATTGGAGCCAGGAAAGAAAAAAAATCGTGGAAAAGGTTTTGGGAAGTAATTAGCTCCGAAAACGATACGCCATCCGCACTGGGATTTTTATCTGCTTGTTCTCATTCAATTGATAGTATGTTCCTCGCATTTGCACATTTTGAATGAGACTGACTGGAGGCATATTTACGACATCATAGCTCAGCACCTGATTCGTAAACATGACATCCAATGGATTTAAGGGATGTGTACAGGTAAATAAGCCTTCAGTAGTTTTTGGTTGACGCAATTCTTCAACTATTAACTCAGCTTTACTCATCCACTTACCCAAGCGAATCCATTTTGGGAGCTTCAGTTGCTTTTGAGAAATCACAAAAAACTCAAATCGACTTTCTGGCGCAATCTCTTTTGTTCTACCAAAACTAGGAATATTCTTTTGAGTTTTTTCCATCTCAACATGGTAGTTGTTATTAGCATACTTCCAGGTATTGAGAATGGCAGTATGGTTGACTGCACGAGCTGGTGTGACATAAATTACCTGATGATTGAGTGGTGTTAAATGTTCCTCATATTTGGGAACTTGTTCTGGACAAAAGTAGCGATAGGAGTGTTCTTCTGCAACGGTTGTAGAGTAGATTTCACTATCTACTAATCCCAATGCGTAGCAAAGTGCGTAATTATGAAGAACTGGTTCTGTTTCGTAGAGTCTTCCTATCTCACGAGTCGCATAATATAGGCTGTCATGGAGTTCTAGTTGACAGTGGTAAATTAAGGTCATAGCTTTTACTTAGCAGATACTTTTTCTTTACCTTTTATGTGTTTTTGGGCATAACCCTTAGCTTCCCCATCTGCTTTTTTCAGCATATTTTTCAATTTTTCTTCATTGGTAGTAATGGCTTTGACTTCATTGAACAAAGGTTTAAATTGTTCACCGATAAAGTCTTCATGCACAAGAAACTCATCCTGCATTAGACTAACAATTGTACTTGTTGCAGCTTCAATGACATCATCTTCATTTAATGGCTCTGAAGAATTTAAAGTTACATTCTTCTTCATATAGTCGTAAATTCCCTGCGTCCATCGTAAATTGCTGATAATTTCTCCGTCAGCAAATACTACACCTATTAATTCATTCCGTACTCTTCCTGTACGTGTCGTTTGCGCTCCATAATGACGAGTACGCAAGATGTTATTAAAGACGTACAAAAAGCTCGCTTCTGTGGGGTCTTTTAATGTCACTATGCTAGGAAAGAATATTTGAGGTTTAATGTGGTCTTGTTGATTAATTCGGCTAGTGACTTCACCAGGTTTAGAACCATTTTCACCCTTGGATGCCATTGTACCATTTTCAAAGGGAGCGTTGAGGGTAAATGTCTCATGTGATTCAGCAAAGTCGGTGATGGAAAAAGCTGTATCTACCACAACTTTAGATTTTTCAGAACCAGAATCACCAATCGCAAAACCATAGATAATACAATCAGGATTATCCATTGCAAATTTGACGTTATACTCGCACTCTTCCGCAGTCATTAAACCGTAATTTCTGAGTAATTCTCGACCGACTAAACGCTCTGGTGTGGATTGTTTACGTTTGAACATAGTCAAGCGACTAATAGTTGTTTTGTCCTCAATTCCTGCTCGTACTCGTGATTTATTGAGTTCGCCATCAGTTTGAAATAGTGGATATGATTCAGTAACGCGTATGGTCAAAAAATGAACGTACTTTCCCATTGGTTTGTAGGGAATCTCAGCATGAAAATGTTTGCCATCAACAGTCTTTAGAATAGTCATGATAATTCTCCAATTGTTTTAATCTTGTCAGAGTTAGCACTGTGAGATTGTCAAAAAAATTAGATAGAGATATGAACAGGTTAGAAGCCATATCCAAAGAAGTTACTAATCCGCATCTAAATCATCAGTTTCATCTTCTACTTTGACAGGACGTTCTTCATAATTAGCGAGACGGTAAAGATACTCGCAAGTATTACGGATATAGTTCATTTGGCGTCCTTGCAAACGAGCGCGATCGCTTGCAAAAGATTCATTAAAAACCTTAACCACAAAATACTCAGCAAAATCTCGAATAGCTTGTAATTCCTCCTCTTTCTGACTAATTACCCAGCGTCCTTCCGCTCTAGAAGCATGAACTCGTTTCATGAGCTGGAAGACTTCTGCAGTTACCAAATCAATCAATGCATCATCAGAAAAACTGGTATCAGCTTTGAGAATGATATCAGCAGCGACATCAATGGGTTTAAGAATCGCATTTGCTGGTATTGGCTGCTTACCAGTTTTTTTAGCGTGTCTGTAAAACTTTCGGAATCTCTCTGTTAATTCTTTGGGATGATTCAATTGTGATTTTTGTGTCACTTTCCATGTCTCCGATTGAAAATCATATTCTGCATAGGGGTCAAAACAAGGGTAAAAGTAATAAGCATAGAGCTTTATTTTATTAATGCTAGGTGTTTCGACGTTTTGGCGTCGCGTCCAACTCTTAAGGTAGCTAAAGACATTGAGCGGACTTGTTTCTAAATCTCTTGCTAATTCAGAAAACTTACTCCAATTGGATTCATATTTTCCCTTACTTTGTTTAGCATTAACATCAAGATGAATAGCATAAGCCGCAGTTAATACATTTAGTGGCGCAGGATATTTTTTGTTGTTTTCCTCCCAGCCTTCAAGGATATAATCAAGACGAAATCTATCTCGTCCCACCAATACCCGAAAAGCTTGTGGCGCACTATCCAAAAACACAGTTTCTTCAAATTCAGCACCATCATTAAACGGTGGAATGGGTGACTCAGAAACGACAGTCTTGACATCTAAAATCATTGGAAACGCAAATGCTAGCCAACTTGGCATAACCCAAGATTCAGTATCAGTCGGATCGAGTCCTGGTGGTAGCGCCATGAAGTAAAATGTCAAAGGTTGGTCTTCAGGATAAGAAAGCTTAAATGTTCGGTCTTGTTTACGTTCTCGATGATTTTCTGGTAAATCTTTTTTACGCTGCAAGTCCTCATCTATCAGGAATGTATCAACACTTTGATAGCGTTGTCGCCCAAAATCCGCTTGCAAATCATCATTGATAAAATGATTACGGATGCTAGCATTAAACCGAGTTTGAGCAATATTAGTATAAGCCCACTGAAGAAATTTATTTGTCTCCGGTGTGCAGTAATAAGTTGGATAAAAATAGAGATAACGGTACTTACCATCTTCAAATCTTTTACCCACCGCCTGAGTTTGATTCATCAAGATTTGACGCAGCATCATTTCTATACCTGCAATGCTGGAAATGTTGCGTTTTGCATTGGAACCACCCAGCATTTGCTTATTTGTATAAACTTGGGGAGTAAACAGCACCGCAGATTCCATCTGTTCTGTGACGGTGTAAGCAGAATGAGAAACCGAGCAAATCAACTGTCGTCCACGCCCAGATTTCTTCGCCAGTTGATAGCGTTCTAACTCATCCAGAAAAACTTTTGTAGAATCAATATCTTGCAGCTTCTCCTTTCCAGGTAGAATGATAACACGTTGCACCCACAAGCGTAAATCGTCCCATCCATCTGGTAACTTATATTGTTCTACAATTGGTGAAATGAGCTTCGCCAGATGATTGATAACACTCTCACAAACTTCCTCTACGTTCTCAATTTCTGGGTTACGTTCTAAGTACTTTGCTGCCAAGTAATACCATTCATAAGGCACACCGCCAGTATTACCTTTAAGTTTTAGTTCCTTAAGCGTATCATTAATCCTTTGTATTTCTCGGATTGGAGGCAAAGACTTTTCTAAATTCCAGAATTGAGCCACCTCTCGTACTAAATCTAAATCAGGTAAAGTTGGTAACTCCTTCTTATTTTTCTTGCTCTCTTTTCGTACCTCTTCAATCTTATGAACCTTCTCTCCCCAAATTTTACGACTAATGACATCACCAAACTCAGCAATTTGGTCGATACGTATATCATCAGAGAAACTGAAATTGTAATCAGCTGAGAGAACACCTTGCTGTTGAAACTTAACTAAATTATCACTACGACTTTTAGCAACTGAACTTTTTCCAGATTTGAGAATGCGTAAATTTGCTTTGAGCGCAACGCGCATCAATCCTGTGTCATCAAAGAATTTATCATAATACTCGGCATATTTCATGCCTTTACCATCTCTACCAAAACCAGTTTGACGCTTAATAAGTTGTCCACCACAAAATTCTTTAATCTTGTGAACTACCCTATCTGGTAAATCTTCAGTCGATATTGCTGGTGAATTGCAGAGTGTTAAGTAAACAATACCTGTTGGTAAATATAGCAATGGCTTATAGTATTCAAGCTCTTGTGTATTTAAACTTGTGTGAGCCTCCATCAAAGCGTTGTTCACCACATTGGTTAAAACACCTCTGTTTTCAGCAACTCGGTGATAAGTCAATTTCAGTTGTCCATCACTAAGATTGTGGAGAATGCCACTTAAAGTACGGTGTTCAGCATCTTGAGGATGTTTAATAACCGAGGCGAGTAAATCAGCTATACAAGTTAAGTCAGCAAGACAGACAAGGACATACTCATTAAGTATTGGCTGTAACCCATGCTCAGAAAGATTTAAATTTGTATCACTTCTGCGCTGGGCGTTATAAGCAATGAATAGCAAGTCATCTCTATATTCTTGCCATGTTTCTGGTTCGTCGGGGCTGATAAATTTATCAATATTCAGTTCCCGAACAATCACATCTATAATTTCACGGTGCGCTGCTAGAGGTAACTCACGAATTTTTTGTTCCTTGTCTAAAGCGATCGCTTTGTACACTTCCGGCATTTTTGGAAAAAGTCGATAATCAAACTTTTCAAAATCATGTAGGATAAATCCAGCAATCAGTAAGCGTCTTTCTTTTTCATGGATGACTCTTTTGACAGTTGTGTTTAGTTTTTTAAGGCGACGTTCAATGAGATTAGCAGGAAGTAATCCGTTAAGTAGATGTGTATTTAAAGATTGATCGCCTGCGTTATCTCGCCTAACGTTTTCTTTCCCTTTCTTTTGATCGAGATAATCAAAAAACTTACCACCCTTCGCCGTCACTCCAATAGCTAGTCGTAGCAAGTTTGGTAACACATATTGGCTAAAGTCCTGCATGATGAAATCATCAGGGTTTTCTGTTGTGATCGCTCTTTGCAATAACTTGAGCGTGAGCAGTTCAGATGGTTTGGTTGCAACTGTGCGATTAGATGTTATTTCAAAGTCTGAGTCATCTCCAGACATCCAATCATTATCTGAGTTATCTAACTCTTCGGAGTTAATATCCTGATTTGCTTCCAACAGAGAGAGTTGTTGTGCTTGTTCTTCTAATTTTTTGCGTTTCTTCGCCATTGGTTTATCTCCATTAAATTTGCATGCCGACTTAAGCCCTGATTAGGACTGTAAGAAAATTAACAATTCAGACGTTGCATAAATGCGGGATGAATTGGCTGTTGAAACCGTTGAAAATTTGTTCTGAATTAGGCGAAATCATCCCATGATTACGCAACGCCACAATTCAATTTATTTGTGAACTGTAGATATTATTCAATCTGCCTATAAAAAGCTGCTATCTCTTCTAGTTCCTGATTTCGAGGAATTAGATATTCAAATTGATGGACTTTTACTACAGCAAAAGTGCTTGACTCCTGGCACTCCTCTATTTGAGCTTGCTGATCCTGAACTTTAAACTGTAGTCCTTGTAACATAATCATATTTTCTTCATATTTCTGTTTTAATTCAGCTAACTGACTGTCATGTTCTGAAAGTCGATGATCTTGAATGAGATTGTGCTGTTGCTGCAACTTCATGCGATCAATCAGATCATTGATGGAATAGCGGAGTAACTCTAGTGAGTCAGGATTTTGGCTGTGCATCTGGCCTTTTCGTTGTTTGAAGAGTTACCCTAGAGTCTAGCATGATACATTTTGTATAACCATCGTTTTTCTGAAACAAACGCATTTATTATCAATCTGTCAATTTATGATTCTGTAACAAGAGCAAGTAGAACATTCGCTTGAACTCCCTTTTGTGATACGCTAATTACAAGGGTAGTTAGTCAAATCCCTATCAGGGATTGAAACACAGACTCATAATTGACTGATATTTACTTATCTACCCCTGGCTTGAAACAAGTCAAGCTAGCTTAACTACAAATCCCTATTAGGGATAGCCTTAAGCAATCCATATCTCATTCCCTTTAAGAGGATAAGTTTGGGTGTCTAGCAACAGGGCAGACTGCCCAAGAGCTATACAATACGGTGGTGTTGTATCGAGAACGCTGTACTGATCACTAATTGGGTAAATCTCAAAGTGCATCGGCAGTTGTAACCGCCGCCGTACCTCATCGACACGTAATGGCACTACATAAGAAACTAACGCCTGCTTTTTCAGTTGCTTATTAATTTCACTAATCCAGTAGTTTCCTGGCTGCCAAACTTGGATGCCTAACAAAACCTGAACTTTCCAAGCATTAGCGATCGCTTCCAAATCCCCAGGATAAGTAAACTTCCAATCTAGTCTTTCCTCTCGATATCCAAGCAACTTCATAAATCCCAGACAGTATTCAAACCTGCCTTTGGGGATGGGGGTGTTGGTACGTTGAGCGATCGCACAACGCAGTCGTTCAAACTCTGTCCCCTTCATTGGTTCAATTTCCAAATTGCTGAGAATCCCTGGTAAATCGTAAGTTTTAAATCCATCTGCTTCATTCTGTTCAGTCTTGTCATATATTCCACACAGCAAAGGACTCGTACCCCGAAAACTCGCCGCCTCCTCTAAAATTGGGTTTCCTTTGTCTTTTCCTGATAGTTCTTGCCACTCCTTTTCCCATTCTTTGCTGCGAGCAAACACAGATTTGAGGTTTACCTTTTTCTTGTCAGTCTTGAAAACCAGTTCACAATCATTTTTAAGTGCTTCCTGGCTACCTTCGTACTGCTGCTTAACATAAGGATGTCCTAACTGTCGAACGAGTCGCATCGACTGTACAGTACCCCATTTGAAGTAGTAGTCTTCAAAATTATTGATTTTGCGGTACTTCTCCCGAATCTGGAGGTGGAAAAATGGACGTTCGTAAACCTCTTCTGACTTCAAAGGTGGGGAATCACCCGTAAACAGTTTGTCAATTAAGAAGTTGGGTACAAGTGCGTAAGCAGTAAAATCGGTAAAAGTTATATGCTGTCCGTCACGTTCATACCCATCATGTCGTCCCAATCTGCCCAAACGTTGAATAAAGTTACCAGCATCTGCTGACTCAAAAAATAGGAAGTTGATTTTGAAATCTACACCGACATCAATAGTGCTAGTTCCCAAAACTAAGTCAGCTTGCAGCGATTCCTCTTTTGTTTTCTTCCCTGATAAACCAGTATTCTCATCAGCTTTGAACCCGTATGGCTTAAGAAAATTATCAAAAAAGTCTTTTAACCGCTTCACTGCAGCAATTGAGTTCAGAATAATTGCACCTTTACCACCACGTTGCAAGTGAGTCAAAATCAATTCACTATTATCTTTCAGCCAAGTTTCAGACGCTTTTGAGGTAGGTTCTAGCCGGACAAAATGTAAGGATATTTCTCGTGAGACTTGCCGCCAACCTTGAGCTTTTAGCTGCTGACACTCAATAGCAGTATCAGGAAATTTATACTTGTTCTCTTTAAGTGGATCAATTTCATGACAGCGAAACCCTGCTGATTGAAGTCTCTTAACTAGTTCCGGATTTGGTGTTGCAGAGAGAAACAGAAACTTCTTGCGCCGATTAGTGCGGCGAATTAACAACATAGTATTGATGACGCTAGCAATCTGCGGTGCTTGGAAAACATGAAACTCGTCGAACACAATCACATTGAAACGCTTATCAATCCTCCCCCACAGCTTGTCCGGACTATCATTAAAAAGTAGATACGCGCCCCGATGCAGGTAATGAAAAATATCTGGATTTGCCAGTAAAATTTCGGTTTGCCCCACGCGTGTTTCTAAAGCTGCGCCTTTTTTTAAGTTTTCTTGTTCCGCATAAACTTCCAACTCTTGTCCACTCAATCGATGAACACGCGGTTCATGTTCTGGTTGAAATAGCTCAATGTATCGCCGAACTTGCATTTCTTGGTCTCTTGCAAGTTCGTTAGTCGGATATAATCCTAGAATTGGTGAATATACGTGTAAAATATCCAGATAACCAGCAAGAGTTTTGCCATCGCCAGTCATAGCAATATTGGAAATAACATCTATATCTGGATCGCGTATCGCCTTTAGAGTTTCTGCTTGATGCCAGGAAAGCATCCAGCCCTCAGGTAGTTTCACCCCCTTTGGAACATCTGATGCAGATGCAGGGCATGAATAAACGGGTTTAAGAATAATGTTGTATTCGGACATACACTAAAATAGTGTCCGTAAGTGGTTGTTGAAATCTATCTTGGCACGCAAAATAGAGATTGGCAAGAAGAAACAAAGACAAAGTGTCCGTGTAAATTTATGACTCGAAAAGGTCAGTCTATAACCCTGTCAGTATCAGAACGCGACAAAGCCGAACTAGAAAACCTTGCTCGTGAATTTGGCATGATGTGGGGCGATCGCCCAAACATTTCCAAGCTCGTGGAAGCCATTGCTCAACAACGGCTGCTGATTACTCCCAATAACAATTGGTTACAAGAGCGAATAACAGCGTTAAAGCAAGCGATTGATGCCTTAACAGATGTTGGTAAGGCAGAAGAAGCTTTACTTATTGCCAATCTACTATTGGAACGTAGTGAGCTATCATTACCTCTGAGAGCAGAAATTGAACGGTTTTTAGGTAATCCTCCCCCACCCTGGCGAATAGAACTTAACCAATATATCCGTCGCGAGCAACCGTTTCAGCTTTCCTACCAAGATGCAACAGGGCGCTTATGGAACTTTACCGTTCGCCACGCCAAAATAGTTCCGTATGAAGAACGTCAATATCTTAATTGCTGGTGTGAAGAAACAGAAGGGAATTTGGATGTAGAAGAATTGCATCACAACTGGAGTTTACGCCTAGACAGAATTCCAGAAGCAGGTGTCATACCAATTTATGGTAAGTGGCGTTCTAATTTAGATGAGCTGCAAGTAGAAATGCATATACATGGACGCTTGGCTTTTGCTTACAAAACCAAAAATGAGGATGTAGATAGTAAATTGTTGGAAGCTTCTCCACCAGTTCGCCGAGTTATCAGACGCGTCTTTAGTACCTACTGGTTCATCCGTGAAGTCTTGCGAGATGCGCCAGATGTTTTGATTATGTCGCCGGAAAATGTGTGCTTGCTTGCTAAAGAAAAACTCAAATTGCTTTACCAACGTTACAATCTAGAAATTCCTTCTTAAAACTTAGGTAAGGTTTTTCTTGCACCCAAACTTCCTCGTCTAGCTTTAGCCTTACGTATCTACTGACTTGGTTGTACCTAAAGGAATTTCCACAAAAACATCCCGCGCCATTTCTGCACCATAGGCGAGACAAGCAAGCACATCTTCTCGCTCAATACTTGGATATTCCTCAAGAATTTCCTCAATGGTTTCACCGCTAGCTAAGAGATCAAGAATGAGAGAAACCCAAATACGATGTCCGCGAATACAAGGTTTGCCAAAACAAATATTCGGATTGATAGAAATTCTCGATAGCAAATTATCTCTGGTCATACCAAAAAAGGTAAGTATTCATTACGAGTGTACAAAGAATAAACAAGTGGCAATGTGGTGAGGGAAGCGAAATGCCGATGTCCTTTTAAGTATCTACCTACTAAACAAAAAAGTTGTTAAATCCTGTAAAACACGCAACCCCCTAAGAGAACCAGAAACAAAACGAGTTGCAGCAATCGGTTGTCTAAGGAGTCCCATTGCTAAAGGAAACGCCCGCAAAGAACCATCAGAGTTCAATGCATTGGTGAGGTTGGGAATATCGTGATGTACATCATCGCTGATGACTCGCAGCATCGCAACAGCAATTCCCAACCGACTCAAAACTTCTAATGCTGCATATCCCTCCATATCGACAACATCAGCACCATATACTTGACCCAATTGTAGTTTTTCACTCGCAGAATAAATCAAGCGATCGCTCATCAACCCAACTCCTGTAAAAACTCTATCTTGTGATTGATTTTGCAGTATTTTTGATAACTCGTAATTACAAAAAACCTCAGTAGCATTTTTCTTTTCTTCTGCATTAGGATAAACGCAACTTCGATACAGTACAGCCTTTCCTACACTGTATTTGGCTGACAAACTTCCACATAACCCCATCAACAAAACTCTAGGTTGCGGATATTGAGAAAGGTGTCCAGTTTGTAACCATTGTTCTAAGTATTTCGTTAATGCTGATGGTCCCATAGGAATGGGAAAAACAGGCGGCGTGGGAACTGTAAGGCGCTTTAATCCTTTGCAAACAGATTTATACTCTGGTCCTTGAGCAACTAAAATAGCATCAACAAGCATTGTTTCGTTAACAAATGTCTCTTAACTATCGAACACTGATAACTTAGTACAACATTTCATGAATACGAGCGCGAATTCTCCGCGTCCCCACCGTCCCTTGCGCGTGCCCGTAGGGCAAGCTTTGAGTCTCCTCCGGAGACGCTACGCGAACGGAGGAAACCTCCGCTCAAACTTCTCTCTGCGCTTACCTCTGCGCTCCTCTGCGTTTAAATATCAACCCTCAATTCACCACGATTTTACGGGGAATTTTTAATCATTTCCCATTGTTGAAAAATTTGCTGAATTTTTGCGATCGCTTCATCTGCGGCTTGTTCAGCAGAGACATCATCGACAATGACGCGATTGAGTGCCTGACTCCAAACATTCTCATTGAGTACCATGCTATAAGCGGGATGGTAAGCTTGATAAAAGGGACGGGTTTGTCTTTGAGTGAAGACATTGGCGACAACTGAGAAATGCGGATCTGCTGGATTTGTCCAGAAGCGATCGCGCCAAAACGACTTCATGACAGGTAAATTCCGACTCGCAGCTTTTAGAAACGGTCCTAGTGTTTGAGGTTTGAGCAGATAGTTGAGAAACTCCTTAGCTGTCTTGTAGTGCTTTGTATCAGCAAATGTCACAATTTGCCGATACGCAACAACATAACGCATAGTAAGCATCAAAAGCAATCTCTTTATTTTCTATCTTGTGTTTTTACATAGTTGAGGCAATTATATTCTTTTGCGTATTGTGTTTAATAGCGTTCTAGCAAGGTACACGACTAATGACAATTCGTGCGTTTGTGACTGGTGCTACAGGTTTCGTCGGTGCTAACTTGGTACGGTTACTCCTTCAAGAAGGCTATGCAGTCCGGGCGTTAGTTCGTTCTCACAGCCGCTTAGACAATTTACAAGGTTTAGACGTAGAGATTGTAAATGGCGACCTGAACAAGCCAGATTTATACCGAAACATACAGGGCTGTCAGGTACTATTTCACGTTGCGGCTCACTATTCCCTTTGGCAAGCTGACCAATATGCACTGTACCAGGATAACGTTTTGGGAACGCGTAATATGTTATCGGCTGCCCGTCAAGCAGGTATCGAACGTACTGTTTATACCAGTTCCGTTGCTGCTATTGGGGTAGGTAAACTAGGAAATGTTGTAAATGAAACTCATCAAAGTCCTGTTGAGGAACTTGTTGGTTACTATAAGAAGTCTAAATATCTGGCTGAGCAGGAAGCGAAGCAAGCGGTAAAACAGGGTCAAGATATTGTGATAGTCAATCCGAGCACTCCAATTGGTCCTTGGGATATCAAACCCACTCCCACTGGGGATATTGTTCTTCGGTTTTTGCGGAGGCAAATGCCTTTTTATCTGAATACGGGTTTGAATTTTATCGATGTGCGCGATGTGGCAAGGGGACACCTATTAGCTTTGGATAAAGGAAAAACAGGAGAACGTTATATCCTAGGCAACCAAAATCTTTCTCTTAAAGAATTGCTTGATCAACTTGCCGAAATAACAGGTTTGAGTGCTCCTCAAAAATCTGTCCCAACGTGGCTACCCCTCAGTTTAGCTTGGATTGATGAGCGAATTCTTGCTCCTTTGGGCAAACCCCCTTCGATTCCTTTGGATGGTGTTCGCATGTCGCATCAGCTCATGTATTATGATGCCTCAAAAGCCGTCCGAGAATTGGGTTTGCCTCAAACCCCAATTAGAAATGCTTTAAAAGATGCCGTAAGTTGGTTTGTAGAGCAGAAATACGTTGAGGTAGCATACAATTAGGGGCTTATCATAAGCAGTGAACAGTGAACAGTGAAGGAGTCAGGAGTCAGGAGTCACCAAGTCACCAAGTCAGAAAACTAAATTCTTTATTTCTTCCTTCCTTCTGAATCAAGAATTGCTGTATTCTGAATTCTTCTTCCAATTGATAACTGATAACTGATAACTGATAACTGATAACTGTTAATTGGTTGAGTGCAGATTGCTGCTAGTTAGGGTTCATATTAAGGTGTAGAGGAGAATTATGGGAATTCATTTACAACAAGCCATTGAAATAGGTAAGTACATAGTCACTCAACGTCTATTGGGTCGCAAACGCTTCCCTCTGGTTCTTATGTTGGAACCCCTGTTCCGGTGTAATTTAGCTTGTCCAGGTTGTGGTAAAATCCAGCATCCTAAAGAAATACTCAAGCAACACTTAACTCCTGAAGAATGCTTTGCTGCAGTGGAAGAGTGCGGCGCACCTGTTGTCTCCATTCCGGGAGGCGAACCTCTGCTGCATCCTCAAATTGATGAGATTGTCCGAGGCTTGGTTAAGCGCAAAAAGTTTATTGTCTTGTGTACCAATGGATTGTTGTTAGAAAAAAACCTGGATAAGTTTGAACCTTCACCATACCTGACTTTCAGTGTTCATTTAGACGGGATGCAGGAGTGGCACGATAAGTGTGTGGATCGCAAAGGAGTGTTTGATATTGCAGTCGGTGCAATTCGTGCGGCAAAAGCGAGAGGATTTCGTGTTGCTACAAACACTACGGTTTTTGACGGTACTGACCCTAAACAATTGCAGGAGTTATTTGATTTCCTCAGCACGCTGGGTATTGATGGCATGACGATTTCTCCAGGCTATAGTTACGAATGGGCACCCGATCAAGATCATTTTCTCAAACGCGAACAAACACGGGCACTCTTCCGGCAAATCTTCGCTCCCTACAAGGCGGGTCAGAAAAACTGGAACTTTATTAACAGCCCACTGTTTTTAGATTTTCTCATTGGTGAGAAAGACTACGAGTGTACGCCTTGGGGTAGTCCCAGCTATAGCGTTCTTGGTTGGCAAAAGCCTTGTTACCTTCTTAATGAAGGTCACTACAAAACTTTCCGAGAACTCTTAGACAAAACCGATTGGAGTCAATACGGTCATAAGAGTGGAAATCCCAAGTGTGCAGATTGCATGGTACACTGCGGCTATGAACCAACAGCAGCAGTAGATTCGATGCAACCGGAAAACCTAGCTCGTTCGGTTGGAACTTTATTGAGGATAAGCAAATAGGTGCTTTCCCTGTCTTGAAAATAGGCAATGGGCAAGCTCGCAATGGGCAATGGAGAATGGGCAATGGAGAAAGAAATATTTTCATGCCCTCGTTGTGGGCAATTGCCCGTGAATGTCTAGCTTGAAAATAGAGAATGGGGAAGGTGGGGTCCCCTCTAGGGATAAGGGACATGGGGCATTAAGGAAAAAACCCAATTCCCAATTCCCAATTCCCATTTTCATTCGTTCTGGTGTTAGCGCAGCGTTAGCGACACCAGGAGCGTCGGCAGTGCGTTGGGGAGCCAGTACTGCAGGAGGGTTTCCCGACAGAGGTATCTGGCATCCGGGTTTCCCGACTTGTTCCTTGCGCGTCTCCGCGCTTGAGAAGCAACTGCCGTTGGCGTAGCCTCTCCAGAGGAGACACCCGAACGCAAGTGCGTCTCCGTTAGGAGAAGGGTGTACGCAGTTCATGATGGCTACTTATATAGATAGATGCACTTCAAAGCAACTTATGCAATTTTGAGGAACCTTGCTACCCACGGCCACCACAATCCCTTCTTGCACGCCTCTACAATTACTGCTTCTAGGGACTCAACTCGCTTCCATGTTCGCAAAGCTTCCTTGAGATCAGCGATCGCTCCTGGTACGCTGCCAAAGACGATAAGAAAACACAGAACAGAAAATTTCACGAATCATTTAAGATTGCTATATTCATCATAGATAGAAATTTTTGACAACAATTAGGGATTTTGTAATGCCTAAAAGCCTTGGTAACAAAATAGTTGTATTTAGCTTACTTTGTTCTTTGCTGATTATGACAACTGCTTGTGAGGGTGACAGTTCCAGTGACACGAACTCAACGCACGTCAATCAAACAACAGAAATCAGGAATGGTGAAGTTAGACTGAGTTGTTCCTCTAGCTCACCAGATGATCAGGTCACTACAACCGCGACTGTTAATGGGAAACAGTACAAATGTGAGAATGGGCGGACGGTGAGGGTGAGATAATTAGCTCGTTTGTCTGAGAATTTGTAATAATACTTAATAGAAACATCATATAGAAAACGAGCTTTAGAGTAAATGACAGCCCCAAGCTTACAAGAAATTTCCAATCAGTTAGAAAGTTCAAATTTGCGCGATCGCATGGTAGCTCTCGCCTCATTGAGGGATGTTCCCGCAGAGGATGCAGTCCCTTTGATTAAAAAAGTCTTGGATGACGAGTCTCTCCAGCTCAGATCGATGGCAATCTTTGCCTTGGGAATCAAGCAAACAGAAGAAAGTTACCCAATTCTAGTGCAAATATTGGAAACTGATCCAGATTATGGCATTCGGGCTGATGCCGCAGGTGCTTTAGGATATTTAGGCGATACCAGAGCAGTAGAACCTCTGATGAGAATATTTTATGAAGATACTGATTGGTTAGTACGCTTTAGTGCAGCAGTGTCTCTTGGTAATCTTAAAGACCCTCGTGCCCGTGAAATCCTCAGAAGGGCTTTGGATAGCGAGGAAGTCATCCTACAACAAGCAGCGATCGCTGCATTAGGAGAAATCAAAGATATCGAATCTGTGGATCTGATTTTGCGCTTTGCTCAATCAGACGATTGGTTAGTGCGCCAGCGTCTTGCAGAAGCCTTAGGTCATCTCCCTAGTCCCAAAAGTGTTTCAGCTTTGAAATACCTGGAAAAAGATAGCCACAACCACGTTGCTGAAGCAGCCAAATATTCCCTGAAACGCTTGGAGGAAGCAGGTTAAGCAAATAAACTAGGGGTATAAGGGTGTAAGGGGAGCCAGTGCGTTGGGGAGCCAGTACTGCAGGAGGGTTTCCCGACAGAGGTATCTGGCATCCGGGTTTCCCGACTTGTTCCTTGCGCGTCTCCGCGCTTGAGAAGCACCTGGCGTTGTAAGGGTGTAAGGGAAATACATTAACCAGGGGATAGAGAAAATGCATTTATTCTTTTATTCCTCTACACCCTTAGCTTTGGTCAAAATTTTTGAATTTTGCGGAAAGTGGGCGGTGTCGGTTTCCGTCCCGCCCAACTTTCCAAGACGAATTTTGAATTTTGAATTCCTTTGGGGAGTGACTCGCTCCTGCTACTTTGGAAAATGAAAAGGATTTTGAAGCAAGGTAATTTCATTGATGAATATTGAAGAGTTTTTTGAGTTAAGCGCTGGTAAATGGTTTTCCCATCGTACCAGTCACGATTTGGCTTGTAAGCAATCAGAAAACGGCAAATCAGACACAATCATAGAAAGACTCAGTAGTGATCATCCAGAAGTAGTAAAACTGTGCCAACAGTACAATGTTGACCATAGCCCCAGTTGTTACGGTGCCAAAGTGACTTGGAATGCCACTATGGCAGGGAATGAAAAAAAACAGACTGGTTCTACAGTATTCGTTGCTATTCCAGATCAAGATAATCCCAATGAAGGCAAATTCCTGCGGGCAATCGATTCTCCTGGGAAACCCCCAGTTGTTGGGCGCTACAAAATAGGCACTGATGACGCATTGACCTTTACAACAGAGTACGAAACCGTGTGCTATGAGGAACGCCTGTGGTTTGCTAGTCCCAATTTGCGGATGCGGGTGAGTGTGGTGAAACGTATTGATGGTTTTAGCACAGCTTCGTTCACTTCTGAAATTCGCATGGGTGGAGGTCAACCGACAGTGAAAGCTTCTGAGGCGACTAACTCAGCATTAAGTTAGGTTTTCTGGGTAACAAGCACCTCACAGTGATCAAAGTTTTGATTGAACTAGCCCCTGCTAGCAGGGGCTATAGTTTTGGCAAAGCCTTAATAGAATTGTTAATTGTTCTCTGAAGAGTCAAAAATGTACAAAAATATATCACTTCACAGTAAAAGTACTGCTACTGATATGAATGCTTGCGAAATGAATAGTACTTTTACGGTACAATCAGCTTGAAATCACACTTAATATGGTGAAGCTATGGTAAAGAGTTTTCATTCCTGACAAAGCAGTAAAAGTAAAGTTTACGCAGAAGTGCCTACCAAAAAGTAGTCAGGGTCGTTTCAATCTGCCACACACCAATTCAACAGGAAAGAAAACTGCTGAGAGCTTCTCTATTCTATGTTGGTGCATATACTTTCCATTTAGGAAACCATGTCAACTTTGACGTTCTACTAACTTCTCTTATGACCTTATCAGCTCATACCCCTTCTTCATCTAGGTGACGAGGTGGGGAATACGAGGAGTTCCCATGAACTGGGGATGAAAGGTCGTGAGGTGAAAATCAAAAGTCAAAGACTTTTGATTTTTGACTCATGACTGAGGACTAGTAACTCATCCAAAATCGCATGACTTACACCGCTTCCATACAAGAGTTCATCTCTGAATTATTTCCCTTCAATCAACTGCCGACACTAGAACTGGCAAACTTAATTCCAAAGTTTGAGATGTTGCGCTACCGCATGGGTCAAAGCGTTTTGGTGCGGGAACAAATGCCTGCTCAAATATCAATCATTTATGAAGGACAGGCTCGCTTACTGAGTTATGACCCTAATACTCAGATGCCAGAAACACTGCAATTAGTTAAAAAAGGAGAAATCCTGGGTTGGACTAGTTTACTAAGAGGGATTCCATGCGAAACAGTCATAGCCTCTACAGAAACCGTTTGTCTAACTCTAAACGCTACAGAGTTTTTAGCGTTGCTGAAAAATTCTCCTGCTATTGCTATTTGCTTTGAAAATCGCTGTAGTGCTGTTGAAGTTTTTGAG
The DNA here is from genome assembly GCA_019359415.1 of Iphinoe sp. HA4291-MV1. GTDB lineage: Bacteria > Cyanobacteriota > Cyanobacteriia > Cyanobacteriales > Nostocaceae > Brasilonema. The sequence goes on from JAHHHH010000050.1 coordinate 18,591, forward strand.
CTACTGAGTACTGAGTTAGGAAAGCGAGCTGATAGTGACGCTGTTTTGGCAGCATATGGTGCAACAGATGTCAAGGAATTGACTTTGAAAGTTTTAGACTCAGTAGTTGTCTGCACGTTCCTAGAAGAGAACATACCTTTGGAGCAGCTAGACTCTGAACTGGTGTGGTTTGTCAGCGGTGGGGGACTAAAAGATTTTCCTGTCGGAAGTCGCTTACAACTAGATGATGCCATCACCGATCTAGAGGTACAAACTTCTGGTTATGTTCGCTTAATAGGTTTGCCTCGGGCAACCCTTTCTGCGTCTGCGTCTGTAGTTAGAGCTTCCTCAAAGATAGACCCTTTACTAGAACAAATACCATATGCACCTGACCATCCTCCTGAGCGAGAAGAACCAGAACCATCAGATAATCAATCACAGGCAAAATATCCTCATTTTCAAGGTAGAGGTCCTGTAAGAGCGACTTTGGCTTGCTTCCAAATGCTGAGCCAGCATTTAAATATGCCCTTTCGCCGGGATGTCATTCATCAAGTCCTGAACAACCAGGTAGAGCGCACTCAAACTCTTTCACTACAGCTTTGCGGTGCTATTGCTGAACTCATCGGGTTAAATACTCAAATGGTCAACATCTCAGCAAAAGCAATCACAAAACTGCAACCTCCTGCCATGATTCGCTGGCAAGATACTTTCGCTATCCTTTATGAAATTAGCGAGAAAAAGCTAGTACTGGGTATACCAGAAATTGGCATTGTTCAGCAAGATCCTGAATATTTTGTTGAGAATTGGGGCGAACAAGGGCAGGTATTGCTCCTCAAAATTGCCAAATATACCCCTAAACAGCAGTTTAGTTTACGTTGGTTTGTCCCTTCTCTCCTGAAATACCGTAAAGTTCTCCTAGAAGTCCTCATTGCTTCCTTTTTTGTCCAAATCTTTGGTCTGGCTAATCCCTTAGTCGTCCAGATCATTATTGACAAAGTGATTATTCAAAACGGCTTTGAAACTTTGAATGTATTGGGTATTGCACTCTTAATCATGGCTGTTTTTGAAGGACTTTTAACCAGTGTCCGCACTTATCTATTTGTTGATACAACTAACCGGATTGACCTGACTTTAGGTTCAGAAATTATTGATCGTTTGTTCCGTTTACCCTTGCGCTATTTTGAACGACGTCCTGTAGGGGAGCTAGCCACTCGCGCGAATGAACTGGAAAACATTCGCTCTTTTATGACAGGAACTGCTTTAACAGTCGTGTTGGACGCAGTTTTTTCTACAATCTACATTGTGGTGATGCTGGTTTATAGTTGGTTGCTGACTCTTGTGGCTTTGGCGACTGTGCCCTTGTTTGCTTTTCTAACGATAGTTTTTTCCTCAATTATGCGTCGTCAACTGCGTTTCAAAGCTGAGCGTTACTCGGAAACACAATCTTATTTAGTAGAGGCGTTGTCAGGTATTCAAACAGTGAAAGCGCAAAATATTGAATTGCGATCGCGCTGGCGGTGGCAAGAATACTACAGCAATTATGTCACTGCGGGGTTCCAAACTGTTGTCACTTCCACTGCTGCTAATGTCACCAGCAATTTTCTTAACCAAGTCTCTTCCTTATCTGTATTATGGGTAGGAGCCTACTTAGTACTGCAAGGAAAACTCAGCTTAGGGCAACTCATTGCCTTTCGCATTATTTCTGGCTACGTCACCGCTCCTTTACTACGATTAACTCAGTTGTGGCAAAACTTCCAACAAACAGCTCTCTCTCTGGAACGCCTTGCAGATATCTTGGATACTCCGTCAGAAGTTGATGAAGATAGCCAAAACATTCCCTTACCTGCCATTGAAGGTGCTGTCAAGTACGAAAACGTCTCGTTTCGCTTCACACCACATATTCCACTTCAGTTGAATAATATTAACCTGGATTTTCCACCAGGAAAATTTGTCGGTATTGTGGGACAAAGTGGTTCTGGTAAAAGCACTTTGATGAAACTTTTACCACGACTATATGACTTAGAGTCTGGCAGAATTCTCATCGATGGTTACGATATCGCCAAAATAGAACTCTATTCCCTGCGCCGTCAGATTGGCATGGTGCTTCAAGACTCACTTTTGTTTGACGGTACCATACAAGAAAATATCGCACTGACAAATCCTGACGCCACAACCGATGAAATTATTACAGCAGCCAAAGTTGCTGTTGCTCATGATTTTATTATGTCTTTGTCCAATGGCTATAACACCAGAGTCGGGGAGAGAGGCTCAGCTTTATCTGGAGGACAACGACAGCGTATAGCTATTGCTCGTACAGTTTTGCAAAACCCTCGCTTGTTGATTCTCGATGAAGCAACCAGTGCTCTAGATTATCAATCTGAACGGCAAGTCTGTGAGAATTTAGCAGAAGCATTCCAAGGACGAACAGTCTTTTTTATTACTCATCGTTTAAGTACAATCAAGAATGCTGATATCATTTTGCTACTAGAGCAAGGATTAGTTGCAGAACAGGGAACCCACGATGAACTGATGGCGCAAAAAGGACGTTACTACTGCCTTTATCAACAACAAGAAGCACAGCTTTAAATCAGTGAACAGTGAACAGTGAACAGTGAACAGGGAACAAAATGACAACTGATAACTGATAACTGTTAAAGAGATGAGGGAGTAGGAAAAGAAAATTAATCACCAATAACTTCTTTAATAACTATGGTTATGAGTGAATTGAACGGAATGAAACTTGAGCAAAAACCTGTAATTTCTCGAAAAGTACTAGAGAGCGAGATCAAAGTACCCGCAACATCTACTGAATATAGCGAATCTACACCATCTGTTGTTTTGAAACAGTCGCCTTTATTGTCACGAGCTATTCTTTGGGGACTGATAGGAATGACAACTTTGGTCGTAATTTGGGCAAATTTAGCCAAAATTGATGAAGCAGTTCCGGCTCAGGGGAAGCTAGAACCGCATGGTACCGTAAAGGAAATACAGACACCTGTGAACGGAGTTGTTCAAGCTGTTTATATTAAAGATGGGCAAAAGGTACGCCGTGGCGATTTACTGTTGAGGCTAGATCCAACAACAGCGCGATCGCAACTGCTTTCTTTACAGAAAATTCGCTACACATTAAAGCAGGAAATTCAATTCTACCGTGCCCAACTTGTTGCAAGAAATGCTTTATCAAATCCACAACTCTCCATCAAGCAAACCAATCTACCTCCAGAGATAACTTCTCTGACAAAAAACCGAATAGCACTGCTGGCAGAAAATCAATTGTATCGTGCTCAATTGGGTGAAGACTCTCAAAAAATTCAGTTAGTGCCAGAGGAAGAAGCTCGTTTAGAATTTAGCAAAGCAGAATTAAACTCTCGACTTGCAGATGCGAAATTGGAAACAGCAAAATTAGAAAGACAACTCAGTCAAGCACACATTCAGCTATCTTCTGCTGAACAAGTTAAAGCTGTGAGTCAGACTATTCTTAAGAATATCGAGAAACTTGCTAAACAAGGAGGAATTTCTCGCCTGCAATACCTTCAGCAACAACAGGAAGTTAGCAAGCACCAATCTGAAGTGGAACAGTTGACTCAGGAACAACTGCGTTTACGATATGCGATCGCGCAATCAAAAGAAAAGCTGCGAAATACAATGGCTGTAGCGAAAAAGGATTTACTCACAAAAATTGCCGACAATGAGAAACAAATTGCGACTCTAGATAAAGATTTGAACAAAGTAATCGTAGAAAATGAGAAGCGGATTGCTGAAGTTGACAGTCAGATAAGCCAAGCTCAAGTCACTTTACAGTATCAAGAACTGCGTGCTCCATCTGACGGCATTGTTTTCGACCTTAAAGCCAAGTCTCCTGGATTTGTTGCTAATCCTAGTCAACCAGTTCTCAAAATTGTACCAGATGAAGCTCTCACTGCTAAAGTTTTTATCACCAATAAAGACATAGGTTTTGTGAGAAAGGGAATGAAAGTTGATATTAGAATTGACTCTTTTCCCTTTAGTGAGTTTGGTGATATTAAAGGTGAGCTAGTTTGGATTGGCTCTGATGCTCTGCCACCTGAGCAAATTCGCCCATATGAGAGTTTTCCTGCCAAAATACGCTTAAATCGACAATCTCTGGTTGTTAATAATCAGGAATTATCTCTACAATCAGGGATGTCAATAACTGCAAATATTAAGGTACGCAATCGCACTGTCATGAGCATTTTTAGCGATTTGTTTACAAAGCAAATTGATAGCCTCAAATCGGTCAGGTAATGGTGGTAGGAAGAACAATTCAAATTTATCTAATTAAATAGTCTGCCCATTTGAAGTTGGGGCATCTTGATTTCACTTTGATGCCCTGAGTGCAATGGTTTTTGTAACTTTTGGTGCGTTTGCCCTGGCAGTAAAGCTTACCGTGAAAAATTGGTGTTTTCAACAACCTTGCATGAATAGCTTTGTCCAGCTTGTAGTTAGTGGAAAGTATTCTCAAAGTCCTAGTTACCTTAACTAGGACTTCTTTTTTTGGAGTAGAAATGACGCAGATACACAACACTTAATTTCCATTCTTGGCAACAATCCCTAATTTACATAACTTTCAGCCTTAACTGAACTGTATTGGGTTATAGTCTTCATGTGGAACCTCAGTACCCCCTGATTGATATTGAATCTTGTCCAAGACATGAAGTGGCAAACCAGTGATTTGGGATAATCTCTTGCTGAGAGTTGATTTACCGCCTCCAGTATTGCCAAACACCGCTACTTTTTTCATCGCCACTCTCCTTTTAGTGCAATCAAGTCACCTCGTAGACTAGATTGAGTTATGAAACCCAGCAATCCCAGTCCTTATAATTTCAGATGTTAATTGAGCGTTGCCAAGTGTTACTTAAACGGCAAGGTTTATTAGGGGGTAAAGCTGCGTTTATCTGGAGGACGCGAAGTATTGTTAGGGTAGACTAACGGAGTACTCATGAATAGTTGCAGTGCTGTCAACCCACTGAACTAAATTTTACGCCATAAACTAATTTCACCAGAAATGTCTATTCTAGCAGAGGGAATTTTATGCGCGATCGCGATCAATTAGGCGACTCAAATAACGTCGGTGCTAAGTTTGAAGGCTTTTTTCTCCAGATGGTTATACCAGGACTAGAGCAAAGAGTTCAAGAAATCGTCACCCAAGCACTGGGTTCAGATTGGAAGGTTAAATCGATTGGAGATAATCGCACCGAGTTTGAGGTAACCCGAAACGGAGATACACTGTCAGTTAAAGAAGCTTGGGATAAGACATATTATCTGCGTTCTCAACCGGGAGTTGTCGATGCACAGCCACTATTTGCTGTTCCCATAATATACTCTAACTGGAGTCAGGAGTTGTTGAAACAGCTGGCGAGAGAGTTTGAGCACGAAGCTCTAGACGAAAGCAGTGATCCAGAGTGGAGCCTCAAGCAACTTCGAGTCTTTGAGGCATGGTCACGCTTTTTCGGTGATCCGAATCTACCACCAGGACATGGAATTGTCATTGGGCATCCAGATACAGGCTACAGGGAACATCCAGAAATTTTTGTGAATTTGCTCCTTGAGGAAGGTTACGATTTTCTCAAGGACGACAAAGACCCAAAAGACGAACTCGAAACACATCCGACCGAAGTGATAAACAATCCAGGTCACGGCACATCAACAGCTAGTGTCATGATCAGCCCAAGAGGAGCACAAAGCAATTACCCAAGCGGAAAATATGTGACGGGAGTAGCACCCGGTGCCAAAGTAGTACCCCTTCGAGTCTCGTATTCAGTTGTACTATTGAGCGTGCGTAATTTAGCGGAAGCGATTGAGTACGCGGCTGATCATGGTGTCCATGTCCTTTCAATTAGCCTGGGAACTGGTTTCGCCAATCAGCGTCTACGGAGTGCAATCATTTATGCGCAAAAACGAGGCGTTATTGTGGTAGCAGCATCTGGTACCTTGATTCCCTATGTGGTTTGGCCTGCTGCTTATGACGAAGTGATTGCTGTGACTGGCTGTAATGTGCGACGTGAGATTTGGTGGGGTTCATCGCGGGGAAGTCAAGTTGATGTCACTGCTCCTGGTGAGTCAGTTTGGTATGCAAAAGTCAAGAAGGACAATGGTGAGATTAACTATAACATTTTGCAAGGCTCCGGTACTTCATTTTCTGCACCACTAGTTGCAGGTGTGGCGGCTTTATGGCTGGCATATCATGGACGCGAGCAACTTATCCAACGTTATGGATCTGAAAAGATTCCTTTCATCTTTAATCAGATTCTGCGTGACAGTTGTGAGAAGTTTCCGACATGGAAGCCTAATCAGTTTGGCGAAGGTATTGTGAATACAGAGAAAGTCCTTGCTGCACCACTACCTGATAATGTCACTCGCTCAGTGATTGCACCAGCGTTTGCTTTGGCAGAACACCCATCTATAGACAATGGAAGACTCGATACATTTGCCCATCTGTTTGAGCAGCAATTATCAGACAGTCAACTTAATGCTAATTTTGGAGTGGTTCAAGATCACACTAAGCTGCGGTCTTGTCTTGCTGAACTGTTATCTGTAACAGAAACAGAATTACCGAAGCGATTGAAAGAGGTGGGACAAGAGCTAGCATTTTACTTTGCTGTGAACCCGGAACTTTACAAGCAATTTGCAGCAGATCTATCTAGTAAACAACCTCAAACTCAATTGGAAGGAAAATCTTTGATTGAGTCATCAAAGCCAAGCAATTTGGAGCAGACACGTGAGATGTTGCTATCACAAGGTGTATCTGAAGTGTTGAAGACAAAGCTGAGTTAACACAAGTTTGTGTTATACCATTTCATGATCGGGTCTGATACAAATGGGCAATGGGCAATGGGCAATTTCCATTTGTATCAAAATTAAAGTGAAACGGTGTTACAGCTATTTTCAGAATTGATTTATAAAGTAAATCTTAAGTAGGGCAGGCAAAAAGCGGTGTGGATGTTCCTCCCGCTTTATTGCTGTTGCATTACGGCTTTGCTATATCGCACCATATTATATAACTGAATCGTATTGTCATCACACCTAAGTCGTATCTTATAAATCATTTTTATTTATTAAGTTAAAAATAAAAAATATTTGTTTTTATTGTTTTATAGAGATACAAAGAGATTAGAGGGATTTTGTAAACAAGAGGTGCATTATGAAATTGCAAACAGACAAATATAGCTTTCTTTATCCAAGGCGAAGTTACCAGGGTCAGTTCACGCCAGAGGCTCTAGTATTCAACGCTAACTTACAAGAATTTGCCACACGAGTTGGCTACATTGGCAACTTACAGACTCTTGGAAAGCTCTCTCCAAAAGACGCTTATGAGCAAATTGACGCGCTCTGGGAACAGTTAAAACACAGCTATTCAGCACTGGAGACTGATTCAAACACAGTAAAATAGGGGTTCTGTGCAATTCAATTTGATTCTCAACACAAACCCCTAGAACATGAGTTAAAAATTGCTGCTAGACAGCACGACGTCAAAGTTCTTTAGATCACAGTCCAAGTGTACGACCTGGAAACCCAGCAACATCAAAGTAACGAGTTTTTCCTACTGTTTGATACTTAAGGATGGTCTTCAAATCGTTAGCGGCAGATGGAGATTTCAGGGTAAAAGACTTATACTGAACGCTATCAGATCCACCGACTAGCGCTTCACTTAACACTCGACCAACTAGTTTACCCTGAGTGGATAACTTTAAATTTAGTACCTTAGCCACTGTTAGTGGTACATCTGCGTTACTCGCTGGAGCTTGGTCTTCATAGTCCCGTTTAAAGTCGGGTCCAATTGCTGCCATTGTATTGTAAGTATCAGCACGACTAAAGCTACCGTGCATTCCCTGTCCTTGCTGCAAGCCTGTATCGGCTAATTCCGCACCACACGCCGTAGGATTACCACAACCTGTATCAAAGGAACGAAAATTTACCAAAATGGATGGCTTGGGAGTTCGTGCTGCGCCTCGAAGAGCGATCGCATCCATTGGTAAAGTTCCAGGAATTTTTCCCAAAGAATCATCCACAAATATACCGCTAACATAGTCTTGCTTGAGCAGGAAATCTATAATTTTTTTAGCAGTTGCTTTTTTGTTTACGGCATTAGGCAGATAGAGTAAATCAGAACCACCATTACCAGCAACAATGATATCAGGCTTTTTCGGGTCTTTCCCAATGATATTATTTTTAGAAAACTGCCCTTTAGTTGGATCTACAGTTGCATTCTTGTTATCAGGGTCAAACAGAGGTAGCTTCAACTCATGGGCAATATCAATCGCCACAAAACCAGGTGGAATAAAACCTTTTGGTACATCCGGATAAGAAAGCGTTGCTGCATAACTGGTTTTGCTCTCCTTACTAATAGTCGAAAATCCGTGGTCAGCAGTCAAGAATATATTTGTGCTTTCTTCTAAACCCAAATCTTTTAATGCAGTGCGAATTTGAGCTAGGTTTTTGTCTACATTTTGGCGGGCTGCTTGGACTGTAGGACCGTTAATACCAGGAACAAGCTGGTTAAGACTATCACCGTGATTATGCTGGGTACCATCCGGATCACGAGACCAATAGACTAACACAAAGGGTTTTTGTCGTTGCTTGAACAGTGGTAGGATAACTTTAGTCGTCACATCAGCAAAATATTGCTGCTGAATTGTATTAGCAACTTTGGTACCAGGAGTCTTGCTATCGCCAGGTTTGCCATTGTCACCTCGTGAAGGTGTTGCTGTTGGCAATGAATTTTTCCCAAGCAATTCAGTCACTTCAGAACTTAGGGAAATTCCCGTAGATGTCCCAGTGGCGTCATCAAAAATGATAGTTGGTTCGCCCTTTTGCAAAGTCACATCTTGAATCAAAACAGGTCCGATTTTGCCGATAGCAGCAGTGCTGAAACCTGCTTTTCTTGCAGCTTTTAGAAGAGTTTGTTCGTTAAGGTAGTTAGCACCAAACTGTTTGTTCACTTCTTGGAGAACAGCATTGTTTTCTAAGAAAGGGACAAGGCTGTTTTTGGCACTTTTGACCGGGGCGCTGACTTGGATAGTATTGCTAAAGTCACCTGTATCGCCTAAATAATGACCAGTCGCGATCGCCGAAGCGTTAGCGGTGGTAAAAGTCGGAAACAAAGAGTGACTGTTGGTAAACTTGACTCCCCGTTCCCTTATCTCATTCATGGTTGGAGTATCAGTAGCATTTATCGAAGTTGGACGCAGCCCATCCGCAACGAAAATGACCATATTATGTTGTGTCGCTTGCTCAGAGCGTTTTCCAGGAAAAGCCGTACATGCTACGATCGCTGCAATGACAAAAAGCGTTAGGAATACCCAGCGGCGATTGCCTGTCAAAAACCGCATAAACTTCCGGATATAAGGACACCATGATTGTATGACTAGAAGGTTAAATTTCAACCTATAGATATAGGCCAAATGGCTAAGTACAGCATTTCATTAATTCGTAGCGGATTAAATTTGGCGAGACTCTGCGTACCTTTGCGCTACCTCAGCTACCTGGTGCGTTTAAAAAAGTTACGAACTTGTGAAATCCTGTACTAAGTACAGGTTTGCGTAAAATCGTGGCGAATTGAGGGTTGAAATTTAAACGCAGAGGGACGCGGAGTCAGCGCAGAGTAACGCAGAGTCTTTGTGAAATTAATTCGTTACGAACTTGTGAAATCCTGTACTAAGTCATATCATGTCCGGATGAATACAAGTCAATTGCGAGCGTAGCGTTTGTTCTGGGTATGAAACGGTTAAATTTAAATTCGATATTTTTAGTCTAATATGTCTATGTCCAAATTTTTACCCCGCAGGCAATTACTGAATTACGGTATAAAGGCTTTAATCGGTCTTTCTACCTTGAGTTTAATTAGTTTACACCGTAACCGCTCCCTTGGGGCTATAGACAAAGTCATTGCCAATCTAGAAGCGCAAGTTCCTGTGTGGATGCAAGCTGCGTTAATTCCTGGTTTAGAGTTGGCAATTATTCGGGATGGAGAACTGTTTTGGAGTCACGGTTTTGGGTTGAAGAATAGATCTACAAAAAAAGCTGTGACTAACGATACTGTATTTGCTGCGGCTTCCTTAAGTAAGCCTTTATTTGCTTACACGGTGTTGAAAATGGTGGAACAGGGGAAACTAGATTTAGATACTCCACTGACAGAATATACTGCTAAACCCTATATTTCCGACTCAAGAATTAAACTCATCACTGCCCGTATGGTACTATCTCATACCACAGGTTTTCCGAATTGGAGTGGTGAAGACCCTCTCAAGATTGAGTTTCCCCCAGGTACAAAATTTAGTTATTCTGGAGAAGGCTATCTCTACTTACAGAAAGTAGTAGAAGAGATTACCCAACAACCTTTGAACGAGTATTTACATCAGCAGATTTTAGACGCCTTGGGAATGAGCAGCAGTAGCTTCATCTGGCAATCAGCTTACCAAACAACAGCTAGTGACGGACACGATCGCCAAGGTAAACCCATACCTATAGGTAAATCGAAGCGAGCAAGTGCAGCTGGAAGTTTATATACGACCGCCACTGATTATGCTCAATTACTCATCGCCATGATCAAGCCAGGTAACACTGATAGTTCTAGACTAACAGAAGCTAGCTTGAATGAGATGCTGCGATCGCAGATTCAGATTAATCAGTTCCTAGATTGGGGCTTAGGTTGGGGATTAGAAAGAACGAGGGATGGTAATTTCTTTTGGCATTGGGGCGATCTCAATACATTTAAGAGTTTTATAGTTGCTTCTAGAGAATTAGGTACAGGAATCGTGATTTTAACGAACAGTCAAAATGGCTTAAAAATCTGCAAAAAAATCGTCTCCCAAGCAATTGGTGGACAACATCCTGCTTTCAATTTCAAGATGTTTAATTACTCTGTAACGCATTAAATTAGTCATTAGTCATTAGTCATTAGTCATTAGTCATTAGTCATTAGTCATTAGTCATTAGTCATTAGTCATTAGCTAAAGTTGCAACCGCAGTTAATAGCAGATGCACGCGAATACGACAAACAATTATCTGCGTCGAGCTGCTTACCCTCCGGGAAGCCACCTTCTGGGCGTCTACGTCTGCGGTTCATTAATTATTTTTTGCCTCTGCTAACATTAAATTTGAATCATTAACTCCAAATTTGTAACCAACACCAAAATTCAAGGGCTTAATACTCTTATTTGTCAGATAAATTTTCCTCAAGTCTGATTGATAGCGATTTGCAAACAAACCAATGGGACTGGTATAATTCCCATAAAACTTTAAGTTCCATTTAGAATGGTCAAAAGCTTTGAAGGGCATACCAGAATCATCTTGCAAGACATAATGACTTTGAGTCAAAATCAGCTTTTTAATCTCGTAAAAATTCTCGTAGTACATTAAATACGACGCGGCTTTCAGATAAGTAACCTTCTTGTCTAATTGACTAACAAATTTATTAAACTCCGGTCGTTTTTTCAGCCCATCATCTGATAAATCGGTAGAGAAATAATACAGAATATGAGCCTGAGATTCTCCTTTTGGGACAAATGTCATCTTGACTCCGGAAACCATGCCTTTTTGGAATGGTTGAATTTTAGCATTTTGGTCTAGTCCAATCTGTTGCACGTCAAGGATACGATTTTCAGTACGTGCCAGAAACACATACAAAATCGGTAGAACTCCTTGTTTTTGCAAGTCCACCTTCATTTCATTAGTGAGGAAAAAGCTAAATTGCAGAATTGCAGAAAGAGAACCTCTGACTTCCTGCAACTTCCAATCGCGATCGCTCTCTGAAAGACTAGCCAAATCAGGAACACGACCCACTGGTTCTAAACCCACTAGCACGTATTCCTTGCTTTGGGGGAAAAAAGAATAAGCATACAAAAAATCAGGTCCGCTGAAGGGATAGAAAATAGACTGATAATTAATTTGCTTAAGTTCTTGCTGCGACCATTGTCTAACTTTCTTTAACTGTTCTGTTTCTAATTTTGACCAAGCATTATCAAAAAATCGGCGATGAAGTAACCAGCTATTATTGTTTTGGAATCGAGATAAGGAACTATTACTATCTACATTCATGCCAGCAAGGAATTTTGCTGTATTCGTTAACTGTTCAGATTTTGCTTTATCGAATGTCGCTCTTGGTTTTGGTGAAGCTTGAGGAGTTGATTTGAGGGAAACAGATTGCTGACTTTCTGGCTTGTCAACTGTATTTTTTTTATTGACATTTTTTCCAAAAGTCCAGTTTATGAGTATAATAACAAGTATACTCATACTAACGCCTAAAATTAATTTAATTTTAATGTTCTTCATAGTTGAAAATAGATTTCTCGTTAAGAATATTTAGCGGAACGCTTCTCCCTAATTCTTCTTTTCATTCATACAATTAAAGAGGAGAATTAAGACAAGTTCGCTTGATTTCTGGCAGTTAATAGGTAGATGATTAGACCGATAGCTAAAGTCGCAAATCCTGCTAAAGATTCAACAGGTTTATCACGGAAAATAAACACCAACATCCACAAACTAATTGCTAAAAAGATAATGGGTGTAATGGGATAGCCCCAGGTACGATAGGGTCGGGGTATATTAGGATATCTGATTCTAGCAATGAATACCCCTAACACAGTCAAAAACGAAGACAAAGTCAGGGTAAATCCCAGATAAGTAATGACTGCTTCAAAACTAGAAGTAATGAGTAAAACGATCACCAAAAATAATTGCAGAAAAATTGCATAGCTAGGAATATCCTGAGCATTCTTTTTGGCAAGCACTTTAAACAGCGGGATATCTTCGCCAATGACTTGGGTAACTCTAGGTCCAGCTAACACCATTGAACTTATCGAAGAAACGAGTCCCACAGAGATGAGCAACCCCATTATCTTTGCCCCATTGATGCTAAAAAATTGACTAGCGGCTATGTAACCCACCTCAAGTTTTCCTGCTAATTTATCCAAAGGTGTAGTATACAGAAACATAAAATTTAGCAGCAAGTATAACCCCATGACAATGAGAGTTCCGACAATAAGAGCGCGGGGTAAATTTTTTCCTGGTTGTTCGACCTCATTGGCTAAATAAATAGCTGCATTCCAGCCCGAATAAGAATAGATGACATAGACAAGAGAAACCGCAAACGGAGAACTAAAAATCGCCCCGACATCTGCTGCGGTGGGTAAAAAACTCAATGATTGTGGTTCTGCTAACAGAAAACCACAGGCGATCAGCACAACTATCAGCACGACTTTGAGCACAGTAAAGATGAGTTGAAAGTTGCTGCCAAATCGCAGATTACGGGTGTGAATCAAGGAAATTCCAACCACAACTAATAAAGCTATTGGAGTTGAGGGAAGGATGGGAAACACGCTATTTAAATACTTTCCTAATGCGATCGCAGCAGCAGCAATTGGTGCTGCAAAGCCTACTGTCACCGATACCCATCCCGATAAAAACCCGACTATGGGATGATAAATACGAGACAAATAATAGTACTCACCACCGTTGCGTGGCATTGCTGCTCCTAGTTCGCTATAAGACAAAGCACCGCATAAGGCGAAAATGCCTCCTAGCAACCACAGAAATAAAAGCGCAAAACCAGATTTGATATCGACAACTTGGAAACCTAAGCTAGTAAATACGCCTGTACCAATCATATTGGCTACTACAATACAGGTGGCAGTAGACAGGTTGATACTCTTAGAGTTTTGTTGCTGATTTAATGACATTCTTTTGTTTCTTATATTTATTTTGAAAATTCTGATTAAGTGTGTTCAACAAAACTGACTTCAAGCAAATTTAATGTCATTTGTTGTCATGATGTAGGTTCTATTTTGTCACTATCTTGGTCTTGGATAATGACTTCAAATTGCGAGAAGTCATGCGGTTGTAGATAAGACGAGACATCTGTGGAAAAATTTGTGTATCATCGGCGTATGCCGAATCTTCAGCAAAAATCGCCAAAATATAAGTAGCTCCACTATTTTCTGTGGTAATCATTGCAGTCTCTGCGCGGGAAAGAGAAACCCAGCCAGCCTTAGAATAAAGTTGGACATCAGTATCAGATAAAGACTCACCAAAAAAGGTTTGTACGGGGTTAAACCCATCAGAGTCTAGTGGCTCTTTTTGCCAAACTTTAGGATTTAAATCCCTTTTTAGCCATCCGCACATTTTTTTGCTAGCTTGTGCAGAAACAGCCTGACCAGCGTAACAAACTTCGTATAATAGTCTAGCTCCCTGTTTGGTTGTTATCTTATTCCAGTTAGAAATTGGATTGCTTAACAGTTGCAATTCACTACCCTTAGGTTCTGGAAGATTGAGGTAGTCAATCGGAAATGTTTTTTGGCTAATATTAATGGGCTTGTAGCCTGCTTGTTGGAAAAATCGGTTAACTTGTTGGCGTTTGTTTTTCCAAATTTTAAATTTTTCACTCTCTAGTTCTGGTTCAGAGTGCGTACCTGTGACTTGGTCAATAATAAAGCTAGCAGCCTCATTATCAGACTCCTTAATCATCTTCGCCAGATAAGGAGTAAAATCCTTTTCATTTTTCCAAATACCGCTCTCTATTTGAGCATATAAAATCACCATCCAAAACAACTTGACTACGCTGGCGGGATATCTCGGTGTATCTTGCTGATATCCTGCAGTAACACCCGTTTTTGCATCTATCAAGGTAATTGATAAAGCCTTTTTAGGCAGACCTTTCGCAGCAGTAAGATTAACAACATCGTTCACAATTGCTTGCAACTCCTGAGTTTGTCTAAATTTTGGAGGCGTTTTGAGATTGTAAACAACTTCTGAATCTTCTTGTCTTACTTGACGAGAGGGAATGGGTAGTGATTTGGTAATAGCCCAGTCAGGAAGTACCACAGGAGTAGTAGGTGAATTGAACGCTCGTTTGGGAGATGATGTGGCAAAAACCTGGACAGGAAGTACTGGAGGAGTAGTAGGTAAATTGAGGGCTTGTTTGGTAGATGGTCTGGCAGATTGTTCTACATGAGACTTAGTTATTAGGGTGGTTAGCAATACACTCACAATTGTCAATGTCACTGTCACTGTATTGACTTTACTAACAAGGCGTAGTCTCGAGAGTTGGTTAAGGAAAACCTTTATGGACCATTTTCGCATCTTTTTATAACTTTCAATAGATGAGAAGTATATCATGCGTTCTCTTATATTACTAATAAAAAGGCACAGTATATAATTCCAATTTCATTGATTGTTGCGGTGGAGTGACAGTATAAATAGGTACAGGATTAAGAGCGATCGCGAATGACACCCTGCTTAATCAAAAATCTTTTGATAGTTGTATAAATTTCTTGTTTCTGATACTTGCTATAATCACCATGAGCTTAAAATTTTATGGTTCTTATATTCGTCCGATCGCCGTGTTTAATCATGACTATCAACCAGAGTTGAGACGAATATATGCGACTGATAAAACTATTAAGCCGCTGAATTTTGGCATTGGCTATAAGTTTGGAATCAATGAGTCAAATTTAATGTTAGCAGAGACGAAAAAAGAGCAAGTCATTACAGAGAATTACAGGTAATAGATTTTGGAGTAGTCGATGGGGGGTGTCATTTTTTCTTGACAAAGGGAGTGGTCAGTGAGTTAAAGCTGCTTGTAACGCACTCTACTTAAGAGTTTGGACATCAGAATAAGCGAGAATTTTTGCGTCAGCCGTGAGTAACGGACACCCATAAATTCTTGCCGTAGCCACAATTATTTGGTCAGATGGATCGCGATGAAAACCTGTTAATTTAGTTGATTCCACAATAATTGGAATTGTCAAATCAAGTAGCTGTACTCCCGGATAAGCCAAAGCTACTGTTAACCACTCATCAACTGAAATGGACAGAGTGAGTTTGTTAATTTCAACTAATTTGGCGACTTCCCAACAAGAAATAATGCTCACTCCTAAACCTTGTGATTGATATTCTTCTATCCAATTTCGGTATTTCTCGGTCAGTCGACGATTGTTATCAACCCACCAAATCCATATGTGGGTATCTAATATTATCATTGCAGCACTTCCCAATCTTCCGGAAGTACAGCAGGCTCAAATGGATCATCATAGCGAATGACTGTGCCGTGCAGGGGGTTGAGCAAAACATTTCTCATTGTCCGGTTAACCAAACTAAGATAATCGCTTAATTCTTCATATTCATCTAACTCTTTTTCGTCTTCAGAAGTGAGTGCAGTTTCTTTTTGTTTGGCTAATAATGTTTCAATTCGCTCTTGTACAAAGCTAGAAGCCCGAAATATCGGCACTCCTTCTTCTAACTCAATGCGAACAGCCCCCTCTATAGGCAAAGTGTTAGGTAAGTGTTCTAACTTTAGCGGCAAATTATTTGTCATGAGATTTATCTCTATAAAAGTTAGGGCAGTTTATTATTTAGCCTTAATTATCTAATTGTAATTCACACTGTTGAAACACATAGTTAACAGCTGCAAATAGCTGATCCAAATCCTGAATTGTATAGAAAGTTTTATTTTGTGTAAAAATATCTAAATTCAGTTTACCAAATTGCCATACTGCACCATTATGAAGGGACTCAGGATAAAAACAGATGTGGACAAAAAAGAATGCAAAAAACTTGCGGAAGATAAGATTCAACCGCAACAACATCAGCATTCTGAACTGTAATCACAACAAAAAACCGCAAAGACGCAAAGATGTCTTTGCGTCTTTGCGACGCCAGATACCTCTGTCGGGAAACCCTCATCAAGTACTGGCTCGTCTTGGTGTGAGGAAAATCTTCCTACATCGCACAATTCAACTCAACGGCTTTTCGCGAGAAACGGGCATTCTCTCGGTAGTCAACAGGACAATCTATCACTGCTGGAACATCCTGAGCCAAAGCCTCCTTCAAGACAGGAACCAAATCAGTCACAGATTCAATACGATAACCTTTTAAACCCATACTTTCAGCAAATTTAACAAAATCAGGGTTGCCAAAATGCACAAAAGATGATCTGCCTTTGCCGAAGTAATTTTCTTGCTTCCACTCAACTAAACCATAACCACCATCATTAAAAATAAGAGTGACAAAAGGCGTACCAACACGTAAAGCTGTTTCCAATTCCTGGCAATTCATCATAAAGCCACCATCACCAGTTGCAGCAACAACTTTGCGGTTGGGATGCACAAGTTTTGCAGCGATCGCACCAGGAATGGCAATACCCATTGCGGCAAAGCCATTGGAAATAATGCAAGTATTAGGACTATGGCAGTGATAATGACGGGCTATCCACATTTTATGTGCACCAACATCAGAAATGACGATATCTTCTGGTCCCATCACCTGGCGCAAGTCGTAAATTAACTTCTGTGGCTTAACAGGAAACCCGTCATCATTGGCATACTGTTCGTAGTCAGCACGAATATTTCCCCGTAGGCTGATAGAGTAAGGATCTGGTTTACCCTCCCGATCTGCGAACTTTAAGATTTCATATAGGGAATCAGAAATATCCCCTACGACTTCAACATTAGGGATATAACTGCTATCAATCTCCGCAGGGTTTACCCCGATATGAATAATGGGAATTCTCCCATCGGGATTCCATTTTTTTGGGGAAAACTCAATCAAATCATAGCCAATAGCAATCACTAAATCTGTGTTATCAAAGCCACAAGTAATAAAATCTCGCTGTTGCAATCCTACTGACCACAAAGCTAAGGAATGAGTGTAGGGAATCACACCTTTGCCCATGAAAGTGTTAACAACAGGAATATTCATTTGATTGGCAAATTGTGTAACCGCATTACTTGCCTGGGCGCGGATAGCCCCATTACCAACTAAAATAATTGGGTTAACTGCTTGGGAAATTGCTGCGGCTGCTGCCCTAATACTTGCAAAAGAAGCGAAGGTTTTTTCAATGTTGTCCTTACGTAAAGGATTTCCTTCTGCAGGCATTGCGGCAATATTTTCTGGTAAATCAATGTGAACGGCACCCGGTTTTTCACTTTGCGATCGCTTGAATGCTTTGCGCACAAGTTCTGGTGTAATACTCGGTCGTACAATCTGTTTATTCCACTTTGTTACAGGGGCAAACATCGCCACCAAATCTAAATATTGATGGGATTCGATGTGCATTCTATCTGTACCGACTTGCCCAGTAATTGCTACCAAAGGCGCACCATCAAGGTTAGCATCTGCTACCCCAGTCATCAAGTTTGTTGCTCCCGGACCAAGAGTTGAAAGACAAACTCCTGCTTTTCCTGTCAAACGTCCGTAGACATCCGCTATGAATGCTGCACCCTGTTCGTGACGGGTGGTAATAAATTGAATTGAAGAATGTTTCAGCGCCTCTAAAACGTGCAAGTTTTCTTCCCCAGGAAGTCCGAAAACGTATTGCACCCCCTCATTTTCTAAGCACTGTACGAGTAGTTCAGCTGTGTTCATATCTCCTCTTACTATTCCTCTGGGTTGATTGCACCTGATGTGGTTTATTATTTCACCCACACGGTTTTCACATTGACGAATTCATGTATACCTTGGATACTCAATTCTCTGCCATATCCAGAACGTTTGATACCACCAAAGGGTAATCGAGGGTCTGATTTTACCATACCGTTGATAAATACTGAACCTGCTTCGATTTCTTCTATCAAGCGATCGCGTTCTTGGGAGTTCGTTGTCCAAGCACTCGCGCCTAAGCCAAATGGTGTTGCATTAGCAAGTTTAATTGCTGCGTCGATATTTGGAACCCGGAATAACATCGCCACCGGACCAAAAAACTCTTCCTGCGCCACTGGATTCTCTGGGGAAATATCCGTGAGAATGGTTGGTGGATAGAAGTTACCGGGACGATCTGATAAAGGATGTCCACCTGTCAAAACTTTTGCCCCACTTTTGACACCTGCTTGCACTTGCTGGTCTAAGTCTTTGAGAATATCAGGAGTTGCGAGTGGTCCCAAGTCAGTTTCGCTTTGCATCGGATCGCCAATTTTCAGTGCTTGGAATTTTTCCAGTAATAATTTTTCAAATTTGTCTGCTATTGTCTCAACGACAATAAAGCGTTTCGCTGCAATACAAGATTGTCCGTTGTTCAACATTCGCGCTGTCGTTGCGGTAGCAACTGCTGCTTCTAAATCTGCACTTTCTAATACAATAAACGGGTCACTTCCTCCCAATTCCAGGACGGTTTTCTTAATCTGTTTTCCTGCTGCGGTGGCTAAACTTATTCCTGCTGGTTCGCTTCCTGTCAACGTTGCTGCTTTGATGCGTTCATCAGTCATTAAGTCAGTAACCTTGCTAGCACCTATCAATAGAGTTTGAAATACGCCTTTGGGAAAACCTGCTCTTTGTATAATTTCTTCTATTGCTAAAGCACACTGTGGTACGTTGGAAGCGTGTTTGAGTAATCCCACATTCCCTGCCATAAGCGCAGGTGCTGCAAAACGGAAGACTTGCCAAAAGGGAAAATTCCACGGCATGACTGCGAGAATCACACCGAGTGGTTGGTATTTTATAAAACTATGACTTGCATCGGTTGTTACGGTAACATCAGCAAGGAATTGAGCAGCGTGTTCAGCATAGTAACGACAGACAACAGCACATTTTTCCACTTCCGCGATCGCTGCTTTGAAGGGCTTACCCATCTCCAGCGTCATGATTTTGGCAAAATCTTCTTTTTCTTGCTCTAAAATATCAGCACATGATTGCATCCAAACAGAGCGCTCACCAAAAAGAGTTTTGTGGTACTTCTCAAAAGCTTGTTGTGCCAAATCTAATTTCTGAGCGATTTGTGCATCATTCAATGGCTCAAAAGTTTTCAGCAACTCTCCAGTTGCAGGATTAATAGTGGCGATCGCCATATCATGACCTCCCCGTTAAAAAATTACCATAGGTAGCATCCATATGTTATGCACATCCATTACGGAAGCTACTTTATTGTAGTCTTTCAAGAAATGCTAACTTTACTTATATTAAAATTTTGCCATTAAAATTGAAACAAACTATACATAAAATATATGTATTTATGCTTACAATTTTTGTTAAGTAAGTGTGCATTTCAATGACTCTGGTTGATTTTAGCAGGATGTGCCACTGTAATTAAAAATAAATTTTAAATTTAATACCTTTTTTAGGTTTTCATTACTACATATAGGATTCCTATTTGATTTTTGAAAAAAACTCAGTACATTTTCTGTTAAGAGTTCCCGTTCGGCTGACGCTCACGGCGAAGCCTGTTAAGCGTTCCCTACCTTCACGAGTCAGTTCACAAATCAAATCGGATTGCTATATTTCATTTTGGTGGTAACTCTAAAGGAATTGCGCCTAGCAAACCTTGACGAAAATCTGTGATTAATGCACGTGCAGTTTTTTCGACATCGCCTTTGTAACGATACTCTGCTAAGGCGAACACGTATTCTTCTCCAGTGAAGGGAGTAGGGTCAAGTTTGTAACGCGATCGCAAAGGATGTTCTGGTAACAAATCAGGAGCATTTGCTTGAAAATTTCTTAGTATATCTACTAATGCCGCTGCTACTATTTGATTTTCGTAAGATGCTTCACCGATATCATCACAAATAGCTAACTTCAAAGCTGATTCTTGATTTTCCAACCTAGCAGGGATAACACCAGGAGCATCTAGCAATTCCAATTCTTCAGAAATTCGCACCCAACGCAATTGGCGCGTCACCCCAGGACGTGCTGCACTTTTCACCACTCGACGTTTTAAGAGACGGTTGATAAGGGCTGACTTGCCAACATTAGGAAAGCCAATCACCACAGCACGGACTGGACGAGGTAACATCCCGCGATTTTTCCGGCGTTCATTAATTACCACTCCAGCTGCTTGCGCCGCTTTTGACACTGCAGCGACTCCTTGACCTTGCTGGGCGTTGGTAAAATAAGGTACTTCCCCACGGCTCTTGAACCACTGTGTCCACACTTGCTTTACTTGGGGCAAAATCATATCAACTCGATTTAGCACCAATACCCGTGTTTTACTTCCCACCCATTCTCCTATTCGAGGATGATGTGTTATTAAAGGAATGCGGGCGTCACGTACTTCCAAAACGACATCGACTAGCTTGAGATGTTCTTTTAAGTTTTTTTCAGCTTTAGCGATGTGTCCTGGATACCATTGGATAAGATTTAATTTGTAGTTTTGAGTTATTGACATTATTCATCCTGTTTCTCATTGAAATCTCTTTCAAAGAGTGTTGCACATTCTAAGAATTTCGCAAGAGAGGCGCAGAGGCGCTAAGAAATACTTTGTGTCTTGGCATCTTTGCGCGAGATTTAAAAGAAGACTACCATACAATTTTATAAAGTCAAAATTATCCTACTTTAGATTGATATAGGATTATCCGATGACCATCTGGATCATAAGTGTATATTTCCTTACCGTGAGAAGCATTGATAATTTCTCCTGGTGGTGGATAGCCCAATGCAGTTAGGTGAGCGATAGCACTTTCTAAATGACTCACCTGTAAACACAAACTCATCTTACTTTTAGTTGGGTTTTCAAATTCAGAAAAGTGAGTTTGTTTTGGTTTAAAAATACCTAATTTCAAACTAGGAAGTTGAAACTCAGCATAAATATTTGGGATGTAGGTAGTTGGTTCTATACCTAGAAATTGGGTATAGAAACCAACTAAGTTTTCTATACGAAAAGTTGCCAGAGTGACGAATGCATCAATGTATTGAAAAGTCATCTCAACAATAAAGTGAAATCCCTATTCTGTTTTGCTCACTGCTGTTGCTGGTTTGTATTGCTATACCTTGTTTGTAAAACTGATTCTCTCCAAACCAGTGTAGACATTGAACCGTTCCCCTCGCAAAAATCCAATAAGGGTCATCCCAAATTCCTTTGCTACAGATACTGCCAAACTGCTTGGCGCAGAAACAGAACAGACAATAGGAACACCAGCTGCTGTACACTTTTGCAAAATCTCAAAGCTAGAGCGTCCACTTACCATGACGATATGATTGCTCAAAGGTAACTGTTCACTGAGTAAAATCGAACCTATTAATTTATCTAAAGCATTGTGACGCCCCACATCCTCCTGCAAGTTCAGCAGTTGTCCTTGAGCATCAAACAAAGCCGCAGCATGTAGACCTCCTGTAGCTTTAAATATACCTTGAGCCGCCCGAAGCTTATCTGGTAAATTATAAATAATCTCAGCAGTAATAATTGGTTCTGGAAGAATAACTGGACAACCCCGCAAACGCAAAGCTTCAAGACTTGCCTTACCACAAACTCCACAGGCGCTCGTCGTATAAAAGTGTCTTTCCAAAGGCTGTAAATCTGGATACAAACCCTCTCGAAGAGTAACATTTACAATGTTTTGACGTTGTTCACCATCTACAGACTCATCCACGCAGTAACTCATGCGTTGAATATCTTCTCGACAACTAATAACACCCTCGCTATAGAGAAAACCCACAGTTAGTTCAAAATCTGCTCCGGGTGTCCGCATAGTGAGAGCTATTGTCTTCTGAGGAGAAGCAAGGCGAATCTCTAAAGGTTCTTCGGTAGCCAATTGGTCTCGTCTAGGACGTACCTGACCTTTTTCTACTACCCAAACAGAGGTTTTGGTTTTGCTGCCAGTTTGCGTATTCATACTACCATTTTTCCATATGTAAATAAGTATAATTAACACAAAGAAGTGTTCAACATTAGGTAATCCTGTATAGTAATAGAGAAATGGTAGGTTAATTCTGGAGTGATTCAAATTAGAGGTCATGCTCTGCCCTCGTTGTCAATCGACAAACATCCCAAAATAAGCTAATCGTCATTTATTTTTCCAGAGAAAGCTTCTTGCAATAAGGGTTTCAGTGCTGATTTCGTGCAACTTCAATTTCAATGCTCATTTCCCTTCAATATTATTGTAGAAATTCCTTTGTATATAAACATTATCAAAGTTATGGGAGTGTAGGAAAGTGGAAGCAGTCAAGAAACTATTGCACGTTTACGTTCCGCTACTCTTGAGAGTCGCATGACATTCGACACTTTTCATAAGGCTTTTAATAGCTAAATACATCGTCAATCAACATCTGCCATGAAAATTGCATTTTTCAACAAAAGTATAGAGTTTATTCGACAAAAAGTTAAAGAATATTTACAGGCTGGTCACGAATGGTTACTGGATACAGCAGAAAGAGCATTATCAGAAGCTTACCAGGCTGCTTATAGAATTAAAAATATTGAAACAGAGCAGTTTAATGATAAAAAAATAGCTCCGAAATCAGCTAATTATACTGAAAATATCATGGCTTATTGGCAGGTCTCTCTTAACAAAAACTTAATAATTATTAAGATAAAGCTAGCAGAATTTCGTTTCATTTCTTCTCTACTCAAGATATCAAATTCTGTTTTTTTAGAAAAATTAAATTTTGTCGATGAGGTAATCTCGAAGTATTCTTTAGAAGATGAAAAAAATAGTAATAATGAAATAATACCAGTCTCTCAAACGTTACCAGTTAACCGTGACGAAGTTAGTAACCAGTCCGATTCATCTCATGTAGATAATATGAAAGTTGACCCTGTTTTTTTTAAAACAGGTGCATTTCCTAGGTCAATTGGAATAAAAATTAATAAAATCAAAGCGGATTTCTCACCACAAGCAGAAGAACAATTTATTAGAAAATTCCAAATTTCTAAAAAGAGAACAAGAACTGCTGTAAGATTTTTGGCAATGCTAGTTGTTGTGCCAATTCTAACTCAATACTTGTCTAAAGAATTATTAGTTAGTCCAATTGTGGAACGGATTAGAGATGAAATTAGAGATGAAAATTTAAGTCATACTTTCCTTAATTATGAAATGGAGGAAGAAGCTCTCAATAAGTTAAAAACTTTTGAAGAGAAGCTGAAATTTGGTAATCTCATTCGTCAAGCACCACCAATTTCTTCAGAAGTCATAGAAGAAAAGGTTAGACATCAAGCTCGTCAAATTGCTGAAGAATTTAGAGAGAAAAGCAATAACGCTATTAGCAATATTTTTGCTGATATGCTATCACTTATAGCTTTTGCATTAGTCATTTTTACAAGCAAAAGAGAAATTGTGATTGTGAAGTCTTTTATGGATGATGTGATGTATGGTTTGAGTGACAGTGCTAAGGCATTCTTGATTATTATCTTTACAGACATATTTGTAGGATTTCACTCACCACATGGCTGGGAGGTAATTCTTGAAGGATTTGCAGAACATTTAGGGCTTCCAGCAAATCGAGACGCAATGTATCTATTTATTGCTACTTTCCCTGTCATTTTGGACACTATTTTTAAATACTGGATATTCCGCTTTCTCAGTCGGTTGTCTCCTTCAGCATTGGCTACATTGAAAGAAATGAATGAGTAATTTCTCAATTTTAGCCGATCGCCTAGAGCATTCACCAACTTTGGAAGAGTGGGTGAAGCAAGTGAAAATTTCCCTTAGTAGCGAGTATCTGTAGGATGTTGCAGAATTACGACTGGGCGCTAAAGCGCAAAGCGCTCCCTTCTGGGCGCTTTGAGTCTGAAAGTATTACATCGCTATAATCAGAGTTTTTTCAATACTTAAGTACTCCATCTTCCATGTAAGCAACTCGATCAGCTAAATCTAAAATACGAGGATCATGGGTCACAATTAATACTGTGCAGCCTTGTTCTTTTGCTAGTCCGCGCAGCAACTCCATGACTAGGTGTCCGCTGTGAGAGTCTAAAGCAGCCGTTGGCTCATCTGCCATAATGACCTGTGGATGACCAGTTAAGGCACGAGCGATCGCCACTCTTTGTTTCTGTCCCCCCGACAAATCACGAGGAAGTTGCTTTGTTTTATCCGCCAGTCCAACTTGTTCTAACAAAGCTTGGGCTTCCTTGCGTGCTAACTTTCCACGAATCCCTTTGACGTTCAAGGCTGCTTCTACATTCTCAATCGCCGTTAGTGCCGGGAATAAGTTAAAATCTTGGAAAATAAAGCCAATATGGTGTCTTCGGAACCGAGCTAGTTCAGTTCGAGACATTGTAGTGATTTCTTCCCCAAGTAAATAAACATTGCCAGCCGTTGGAGTCAACAGTCCCGCTAAAATAGACAGCAAAGTCGTTTTTCCTGAACCAGAAGGTCCCATTAAAATTTCAATATCACCCTTTTGGATCTCCCAGTAAATTTCTTTGAGGATTTGAAGGCGCTGCTGCTTAGAATTAATTACCATCTCCACCCCTTTAGCTACAATTGCACCTGCTATGGTGGAACTCATTTGATATTTGCTCTTGGCAAAATTATGAGATTGAATTATAGAATCAGTCATCTGCTCAAATTCTTTGGTCATATACAGTTTTCAATTGTCGGTTGAGATTTGTTTGGTGCCTTCGACTACTAAAGTACTTGCTTATTTAATTTTGTAATAATTAGCACTTACTTAATAAAAGTCATGATTGCCAAGAGAACTATCCTTTAAAGACAATCGCTGGGTCCACGCGAGTGACTTTTTGAATGGCAAAAACAGCAGAACTAACGCACATCAACACTGTAATTCCGAAAACGGTAATTGCTGACAATGGTGTAATTAAAATTACAATACCTTGTGCCGTTGATGTCCAAGCTGCCACTCCTAGGCAAAGAACTATCCCTGGTAGATAGCCTAAAATTGCCATCCAAATTGCTTGCTCAATAATTACATTGTAGATAAACCAATCAGATGCTCCCATTGCTTTAAGTGTGCCAAATTCTTTTATGTGATCTGTGACAGAAGCGTAAAGAATTTGACTGACCACAACTGCCCCAACAACTACGCCAACCACCGCACCAAGACCGAGAATAAATCCAATTCCAGAGCGTTCCTGCCAGTATTCCTGTGTGATTTTAGACATTTCTTGACGAGTGTAAGCACGGCTGTCTGACAAAGTCTGTTCCAAATTCTTTTTGAGTTTCTCTATGTTTTGACCTGGTTTTGCCCGAATCAAAACGAAGCTAATCTGGTCTGTTGATATTGGTTTTTTAGCAGAGGAACCGACGTTATTTGGAGAAGCCGTTGTCTGGGTGCCGTAATTTCTATAAGTATTGGCAGTCTCTAGAGAGGTGAACATCAAGGTACCAAAGACAATTGATTGAGTTCCTTGAGTGAAACCCACTAACTTTGCTGCAATGTTGTTAATTTCTCCTACCTCACCCAAGCTTTTGAGATGAAGAGAATCCAGGTTAGTTTTATCAATAATGAAAGTAAACGATTGCTTCAAGTCATCGAAACGACCTTCAACAATGTTTGAGCGGTCAAATAACATCCCTTGTGGATCTGCACCAACGATTGTGATGGAGGTAATCTCATCTGTTTCAAGTTCATGCCAAAGTCCACCATCAATGATGACAGCTTCAGCTTTGTCTACACCTTTGACTTTGCGCGCCTTGGTGACTTGTTCGTAGGGAATTGGTATAGTTAAGCCCAAATGCTGCATATTCTTTGAAGACACCCAAATATCAGCACGTGATTGATCGATTAACTGGGTAGAAGAACGAGCAAACCCATATTGAAGACCTGTTTGAATGGTGACTAAGCTCACAGCAAATAGAATTCCCGCCTGCGCCACCAAAAAGCGAGGAATGTCTTCCAGTAAATTCTTACGAGCAATTGAAGCCATAAAACGTAATTGGGAATTGGGAATTGGGCAATGGGCAATGGGCAATGGGCAATTCCCATTTGTATCAAAATTAAAGTGAAATGGTATTAGTCGTTGGTTGTTGGTTGTTTTACCAACCACTAACGACTAACTTATTAACTAGCATCTTTCGTTTTAGAATATACTCTTCCTTTCCAAGTTCCTCCTCGCTTTTGCCAATGACGCACAGCTGAGTCTATAGTCATAAGCGTATATAGGAGCGCAACTCCAGGAAGACAGAGTGTCAACCAGGGTGAACACCCATAAAATCGGATGGTAGGCAAGTAAGTGTAACTCATAAGTAGCCAGCTCAATAAGCCGATGCATGCTACAAGCCAATTTCCGGTAAGCAAACCGAAGATTGCACTAATAGGTGGAACTATGTACACAAGTATCATTCCTATGACTGTTACGATTAACAGCCCCAAGGAATAATGTAGCTGCGTAAATGCAGTTCGGGCTATCATCTCCCAAACAGTTGACAGCGATGGATATGATCGCAAGCTGTGGGTTAAGTCGTCCAGCCCCAGCCAAATTTTGTGGGAATTGGGAATTGGGAATTGGGAATTGGGAATTGGGAATTGGGAATTGGGAACTGGGAACTGGGAATCGACTATTGCCTCTTGCCCCTTGCCCCTTGCCCATTGCCAAGTCGTCCCTGTCTCTCCCTCGGAAGCTTGGGAGACTTGACTAGACTTTACTGCTTGTGCTAAGGCACAATCATCAATGAGTGAACTGCGGACGACTTGGATACCACCAATCCGGGTTAAAGCTTCACAGGTTATTAAAATACACCCGCCAGCGGCGGCGGCTGTTGTCTTTGTGGGATCGTTCACCCAGCGAAAGGGGTAGATTTTTTGAAAGAAAAAGACAAATGCTGGAATGAGGAGTTTTTCCCAAAAACTTTTACACCTCAGCAATACCATGAGAGAAACAAGCTCTAAATTCTCTTGTTGCGCCTTTGCTACCAAAGAGCGGAGATTGAGAGCATCATGTTCAATATCAGCATCTGTCAGGAGAAAATAGTCTGGTGACGGTGTTAGAGTCTTTACATACTGAGTACCTTGGTGTAATGCCCATAACTTGCCCGTCCAGTCAGGAGGTAAAGGTTGTGCAGAAAGGACGTGTAATTGCTGAGTTTTATTTAATTCCTGAGCAACACTACGGGCAACGTTTGCTGTTCCATCGGTACTACTATCATCTACCAAAACGACAGTGAAACTACCAGCATAGTCTTGGTTGAGAAGCGATCGCAAAGTTATAGGAAGCAAATCGGCTTCATTTCTGGCAGGAACTACAGCACAAATGGTAGGGAACATTCGTAAATCTGTTTCCTGTCTTGTTAATCGTTGGTCACAGCGCCAAAACTGACCCCAAAATGCCAGTAGTATTACCCAAATTACCAAAGCTAGAACAGAAAGCCATAGTCCAATTTCACCGCTCATTGTGTTTTCATTTTTCTACATAGAAAACACATTACAATGACAGCTTATGAGAGAGAAAGAACTTTCTTGTTACAGCCAACAAGAAGCAGACGTGGTTGAGGAGCAACGGAAAACTATGCAAATTCAGGATAAACACACAGTTTCCCGTGTGAGAGATGCGATCGCCAAGAGTCAGAACTATCTTCTTTCCATTCAAGATCCTACTGGATACTGGTGGGCAGAGTTAGAGTCCAATGTTACCATAACTGCGGAGGTTGTCCTCCTTCATAAAATTTGGGGAACAGACCGAGAAAGACCATTGCACAAAGTTGAAGCATACCTGCGTTCTCAACAACGGGAACACGGAGGATGGGAACTTTTCTACGGAGATGGAGGAGAGCTTAGTGTTTCTGTGGAAGCATATATGGCACTGAAGTTGCTCAGTGTACCAGAAACAGATCCCGCAATGATCAAGGCACGGAAGTTTATCATAGAACGCGGCGGTATCAGTAAAACTCGCATTTTTACCAAGTTACATCTGGCACTTATTGGATGTTACAACTGGCGAGGCATTCCTTCTCTGCCACCTTGGGTGATGTTGTTGCCCTCAAATTTTTTGTTTAACATCTACGAAATGTCGAGCTGGGCAAGGTCAAGCACAGTTCCTCTGCTGATTGTTATTGATCGCAAACCTGTTTTTCTGACTGACCCAGCCATTACCTTGGATGAACTGTATGCTGAAGGTATCGAGCAAGTCCGGTATGAGTTGCCCAGTAAGGGCGATTGGACAGATTTATTTATTACTCTCGATCATACCTTTAAGTTAGCAGAAACCCTGAATCTTGTTCCTTTTCGTGAAGAAGGTATTCAAGCTGCCGAGCGCTGGATTTTAGAACGGCAAGAAGCAACAGGCGATTGGGGTGGTATCATTCCCGCCATGCTGAATTCACTGCTAGCTTTGCGCGCTCTGGATTATGACGCAGCAGACCCTATTGTAGAACGAGGACTACGCTCAGTTGACAATTTTGCAATTGAAACTACGGATATCTATAGAATACAGCCTTGTATTTCCCCTGTATGGGATACTGCTTGGGCAATGCGAGCTTTAGTAGAGTCAGGCTTGGCATCGGAGCACCCAGCTGTCGTCAGAGCTGGAGAATGGTTGTTGAGCAAGCAGATTCTGGACTATGGTGATTGGGCTATTAAAAATCGCAAAGGAAAACCAGGAGCTTGGGCATTTGAGTTTGACAACCGCTTTTATCCAGATGTAGATGACACTGCTGTTGTTGTCATGGCTCTCAATGAGGTGAAACTGCCCAATGAAAAACTTAAAGCTGTAGCGATCGCTCGTGCTGTAAACTGGATTGCTTCTATGCAGTGTCAGCCTGGAGGTTGGGCAGCATTTGATAAGGACAATAATCAGGACTGGCTCAACCAGCTTCCTTATGGTGACCTCAAAGCCATGATTGACCCAAACACAGCTGATGTCACCGCTAGAGTTTTAGAAATGTTGGGTATCGGTCATTTGCTCATTGAGACACGTAACCTGGAACAGTCAATTAATTATCTCATACGCGAGCAAGAAACTGAGGGTTGCTGGTTTGGTCGCTGGGGAGTGAATTACATTTATGGAACCAGTGGAGTTCTTTGCGCTCTGTCCTTAATTGCTCCAGAAAAGACGGGACTCAGTATCGAACGGGGTGCTGCTTGGTTAGTCGGATGTCAAAACTCAGATGGTGGCTGGGGTGAAACTTGTTATAGTTATAATGATCCGGCTCTGAAAGGACAAGGTCCCAGTACTGCTTCTCAAACAGCTTGGGCAATACTAGGCTTAATAGCAGCAGGTCAAGCAACTGGTAAGTTTGCTAAACCTGCCATTGAGAAGGGAATTAGCTATTTGTTAGAAACTCAGCAATCTGATGGTACTTGGTATGAGGCAGATTTCACAGGGACTGGCTTTCCTGGTCATTTTTATCTGAAGTATCACCTCTATCAACAATATTTTCCTTTGTTAGCTTTGGGGCGCTATCAAGCGTTGTCACCAGTTGTGGTGATAGGCTAGGTTACGAAACAGTAAATGATGCTGATTATTTAGGAAGCATCCCAAATCATCTACCAACGGATTGTTAAAACTGCAAAGAAACGATTAAGGTTGCCAAAAATATTTAGGTTTTAAAGGGGAAGCAGGAGCAGAAAGCACTAGAATGCTTCTAACGTTGCTAATGTAACGTCCTCCTGCTTTATCACCAGGCACCACTAGACGAGCAAATCCCTCATCTGTATCTGTCAAATACTGAATGCTACCATCGTTTGCTTTTTTTGCATATGCAACTAGTACCTGTTTACCTTCAAAGTTGGGGTGAATTTCACCAATAGTCACGACAGCCCCATAGCAGTCAGTGGCTTCAGCAAGAACATACTGTCGAAGGAAAGCATTTTTAGGATTTTGACCGGACTTACCAGGTTGAAGTCCCCCTGAAGAAATCTCATTATTAATTAACTCCCACAAGGGAACTCCGTAGTATGTTTCTGTTCTCGGACCTGCTCCTGTTTGGAAACTTACAGTGATTTCGGTAACTACTGCTGGGTTTTGATTCTTTAAATCTTCTTGCAAAGTTATAAGCTTTTGCAAATCGAAGGTTGTTGGATTTTTGACCTCACCACCCAAGCGGAATGTCTGCGACAGACCCCCTGGACACGAATATTCTTCCCAACGAGCTGGTTTGTTTTGTTCTGATTCCCAAGGTGCAAAGTTTCCTGGGTCAGCTAAAGTAGCTTGCCAAAACCCCAGTATCGATAATGTTAAGGACACAATTGCGATACGACGAGTAAAACGCATAAAACATGCCTCAGTTTAAGTATTTAAAATTAGGTAGATTTTGCTGCTGCTGTTAACTTCCAGCTAAAAACAAGCACACGGAAGTCACTGTCAGGGACAATTACCAACTTTATCAGCCATTACCAACTTTGTTTATATCACAATACGGTGTTACAAATACGGGCAAACTAATGATATTGTTGCTATCTGGACAACAGAATCAATAAAATTAATGAGATTTCTTTAATATTTCCTTAACAACTGTTTAATAGGTTTCCCATAGACTTTTTAAGTAGCAGAGTAATGGCAATTTGCATTATTTTTTACTTAAAAAACGAAAGTGAGGAAACCGTTGAAGTTGCACAGTTTGAGTTCCACCAAGATTCTTGGTAGCTTGACAACAGCTTGTCTAGTCCTGTTTGTTCAAGCTAAAGCGCATGCACTCAAAATCATGCTGGTTAATGATGATGGCTACCAAGCAGAAGGAATTACCATTTTATTTGATACTTTACAGGCAGCTGGTCACGAAGTCACAATAGTTGCTCCAAAGCAAGACCAGAGTGGTATCGGTACATCACTTAACATTTCTCAGCTTTTACAACCAATTGAAGTAGTAAATTATGATACTAATCGCTGGTATGTAGATGCAACTCCCACGGTAACGACATGGGCAGGGTTGGATTATATTCTACGGGACAATAAACCTGATTTAGTAATTTCTGGGATCAACCGAGGTGAAAATATTGGAGTATTCGCTGTCTCCTCTGGAACAGTAAGTGCAGCTGTCGCAGCATTAAATCGCGGTATTCCAGCGATCGCAATCAGTGCTGGAGTAGATCAAACACAGAAGCCATATAAAACTGGAGCTAATTTTATTGTTGATCTCCTTAAACAACTAGAAGCGAGGAGAAAGCCAGGTTCGACACTGTTACCGACGGGAATTGGCTTAAATATCAATATACCTGTGCGATTCCCATCTGGTATATCCGAGATTCGAGGAGTTGCTTTGACTCGCTTTGATCGCATCACGTCCTTCGATTTTACTTTTGGTGAACTGCCAACAGGCTCTGGAGTAGGGTTGAAGTTTGAAACTGTTAGTCTGCAACCTGACACAACTTTCAACCCAAAATCAGAAGGAGGACAGTTTCTCTCTGGGTATATAACAGTTACACCAATAGATGGCAACTGGAGTACTATTACGCAGAAAAACCAGGAGAAACTGCGTCAGAGTCTTCCTTCACTCTTTGATCCAAACCCAGCACTGCTATCACAATAATTCGTAATTGGGAGCGATCGCACAAAGCACTCTATCTCTTTGCTGCTGTCGCAAAAGAAAAAACCCCCTTGGCTCACGTTAAGGGGGTAAAGGGCTGTAATGAACGTAGGCAATGAGCAGCCTAATGATTGATAGATTCTAGTGAAATCAACTTATGCACTTGGAAGTGTTCCCAAAACGTTAGAACTGTGTGTTGCTGCAGTTTCCCTAACCGCACGATTCCCCTTATCTACACATCACACAGCGATTTCCAGAGTGCAAGCAACCTCTATTTACCTTGAAACACAACTCTCCAGATGTAATTATTACTGGACTTACGCACAAAGTCTGTTCATCAAGACTTGGTGTGGAGGAGTCAGCGACGAAACGCAGCCCTAGACCTTAATTTTTCGTTTGTCTGTGCCAGTCGTGTATTATTTACCAGTAGCATTAATTCTCCAACTTATGAGTATCCCATTTAGTCAAAAACTCGGTCTTACAGTCAGTTTTGCTACCTTATTACTTATCGGTTTAGCCAATAGTCATCTGTGTGCTCAGTCAAAAACTAAACAGCTAACCCAACAACATACGGCGACACAGAATTTATCTCAAAATCAGCAGGAAAATTCTGCTCTACCTCAACAACAGATTCCCTTAGCCTTAAGTCAAAAGAATACTTTTTTGGTTCAACAAACATCATATGAGAATCGAGACAAACAAACGACTCGTTCTTCTGGACAAAAGTCAACGCCAGTATCAACA
The DNA here is from genome assembly GCA_019359415.1 of Iphinoe sp. HA4291-MV1. Lineage (GTDB taxonomy): Bacteria > Cyanobacteriota > Cyanobacteriia > Cyanobacteriales > Nostocaceae > Brasilonema. The sequence continues at coordinate 51,386 of JAHHHH010000050.1, forward strand.
TACTATCAAGTTATTGATGAGTTACAAAAATATAAATTTAGCCTTCCAGGTAGTCAAGTTTTGGCTTCAGGAAAACTGCCTACTACTAAGATTAATTTCAATCAATCAGACTTATTAACAGTTCTTGTTAATACTAGAAAATATTATCAAGATTACGCTTCCGAAGACCCAAATATTCTACGTACGGGACTGCTTGCAACTCAAGGAGTCACTGTACAAGACATTCTCAAAACCTTAGATTTCATGATTGCTGTTTTGCAGGAAGATATTGCCAATAATCGAGCCACTCGTTTGCAAGATCCTAATTTTATTAACACCAATTTCCGTGTCATTAAGTGGTCTGCTTATAACTCCCAAAGCTCTGGTCAAAAACAATTGCGGATTACTAAATATGCGGTTTTTACTCATCCAGGTTCTCATAAGAAGACCTCTAATTATAATATACCAATCTATAGCCTAAAAGATAACTCGGTTACCGGCAAATTCTACACAAAATATACAAAACAGGATGTTTTATCAGGTATTTATGAACCAGGTGGTAAAGAATTTGGTAAAGTGGAACCCCTTGCTTACTTAACCAGAGAAGGCTTAGAAGAAGCGCTCATGGAGGGAACAATACTAGTTAATTTTACGGATGGTTCCAAAGCACTTTTTAATGTAGATAGAAGTAATGAAATGCCTTATATTCGAGGAGTAGCAGCCACAGCACAAAAGCGCTATTGGTATTTTAGACAAGTGGATGCGATAAAAGGCTATGGATATAAGATAGATGCGAAAATATCCATCAAACCAGGAGTCACTTTTGCTGGAGATGTCTTAAATATTGGTTTAGGTAGAGTGATTGTTCTTGAGTATCCTAAAGGTGGACGCAAACAACTACGATTAGGAGTCCTGGCAGATACAGGAGGAGCATTTCTACCTAATCTTCATCAACTTGATTTTTTGGCGGGTATTTTTCAAGATAGAAAAGATTTTGGGCAGCATACCAGACAACTACCTGAATATGCTACAGCATATATTCTTGTGAAAAAGTGAAAAGAGTTCGTTAATAGACTTCTTGCAGCTGACTTTTCACGGGATGTGGAAGTGCGATTCGTTGGCAGCTGAATTCATAAGCTATCCAAGGTGAAAACCTAGAGTAACCTTGAACTCTTTTATGATAGGGGTGAGTAACAATCGAGAAACAAGTCCCCTCCTCCAAGGTTCGGAGTGACTCAAGACCTACCCT
>JAHHHH010000060.1 GCA_019359415.1 Iphinoe sp. HA4291-MV1
TTTTGTCCGGAACACCTAGTTTTTCTCAGAACAGAGAATTGGTAGATGCACCCTGATAACTCACATCCCTAGTCGGCTACCAGCTACTGGGGATTTTTTATTTTTTACACAAAACAGACTTCATTTTTGCGCTTTTGTCCGGAACATCTAGTTTTTCTCAGAACAGAGAATTGGTAGATGCACCCTGATAACTCACATCCCTAGTCGGCTACCAGCTACTGGGGATTTTTTATTTTTTACACAAAACAGACTTCATTTTCGCACTTTTTGTCCGGAACACCTAGTTTTTCTCAGAACAGAGAATTGGTAGATGCACCCTGATAACTCACATCCCTAGTCGGCTACCAGCTACTGGGGATTTTTTATTTTTTACACAAAACAGACTTCATTTTCGTGCTTTTGTCCGGAACACCTAGTTTTTCTCAGAACAGAGAATTGGTAGATGCACCCTGATAACTCACATCCCTAGTCGGCTACCAGCTACTGGGGATTTTTTATTTCAAATGTAGAGATGCAAAACCTAGTGCCCATGTGGATGTCGGTAAAGAAAGTGGGAATAACAAGATTACTGCTATATTTAGCCAAAGTTTTTAATATTACCCAAATTCTTAATATTTTTTTTATAATCTCTTACTGAGAATATTGGTATTCTTTTATAGTATATTATTTTAAAAGTCAGTGTTAATACCTCAAGAGTTGTAAATCCATGAGTTTAGCTGTCATCAAGTTTTCTTCAGAAGACTGTGGCATCTGCCACAAGATGTCTTTTTATGACAAAAAGGTGGCTGAAGAATTGGATTTGCAATTTATAGATGTGAAGATGCAGGATACAGCAGCTTACCGGAAGTATCGTAAGATTCTGCTGACTCAGTATCCTGATAAATCGCAAATGGGATGGCCTACCTACATTATTTGTGATTCACCAGAAGGGGAATTTCAGATTCTGGGCGAGGTCAAAGGTGGTCATCCCAAAGGGGAATTTAGAAGTCGCTTGCAAGAAGTTCTGAATTCAGCAGCATCTAAAGAGAGTTAATCGCCTCGAAAGATTTTACTTCTAGCACTGGACCAATCATAGCAGCAGTCATAACATCTTCACGTACCTGTCCAGTGACTTTTGCTTTTTGTCCTTGTTTGAGTAAATTTTTGTCTGCTCCTCTAAGGATTTCATATGTATCACCCTTATCAGTAACCAACGCCCAAGCGCCAGTACCAATGTCACGACGTTCAACTGTACCTGTAACTGTGATGCTCATAAGAAGTTCTGAGTACTGAGTGCTAGGTATTAGGTATTGATTCGGGGGTAAGGGAAAACACCTCCTCATTATCCTCTCCTTCGTCATCTCCTCCATCTGTCTTTAGGCTGGTTGTTCTTCGTTTTTGACTGCTAAACGAGCTAAAGCGAAACATAGCAAGGCATTAACGATGAGGAAGATACGAGCGAGGATACCGCTATCCAATCCCCAAACTGCGGGGTCTAATATTGCACTCACCGCCAAACACGCTGCTACACCCAGTGATGAACCAATGGCAAACCACTTCCATTTAGGATTTCCTAGCAAGAGTGCCATTAAGATTAAGGGAATCAGTACGCTGGCAAACAGGGGGTTAAAAGCATTTGTTCCTTGAAGGGTATTGCCTAATTCCGGAATAGAACTGCCCAACACGCGGAAAGGCCATTGGGGAAGGTCAAAAATATAGATTCCCTTGAGGAAAAATAATCCAGAACTACCAGTGATTAAGCCCCAGGATAAAGTCCAACCCCAGCGGAACGGGAAGTAAACCCGTAAAAACCAAGCTAGGAGATAAGAACCAAGAACCATCAAAATCTTGGGTAATAGTGCCACTGCACCGCCATCAATCCAAAAGCGGGGGTTGAGATAGCCGTTATCCCGCAGCCAACGGAAGAAATCTTGGAAACTGATTTGCCCTTGAGTGGCGACTTGCACTGCTGCTTCTGCATTGAGTTGTCCAGCACCATAGTAGTTTAAACCGTCATCCTGAACAGTTCGTGCTGACTGCTTGAGGACTTCGAGGATTTGGTCTGGTTCTTTGACGCCAGAAGCTTTGACTAATGCCACAACTCCAGCAACGTGGGGCGCAGCCATGCTTGTACCCTGGAAGCCCAAAAATACTCCTGTGCCGTTGTTTTCAAGGTCGATGGTTTCTTGGAGAATCTTGCCTGCATCACTACCACCTGGGGCGGAGATGTCCACTCCAGCACCAAAATTAGAATAGGGTGCTCTTTCCCCATCTGGACCTAATGCCGAAACGCCGATAACGTGGGGATAACGTGCTGGATAAGCAGCAGAATTCTGATTTTCGTTACCAGCAGCAGCAATGATGACGACGCCTTTTCTATGGGCATATTCAATTGCGTCTTTCATCAGTTGACTTTCACCACCACCACCTAAGCTCATGTTAATGACATCTGCACCGTTATCAGCAGCAAATTTAATCGCTTCGGCAATATCGGCAACAGTACCACCGCCATACTCACTCAGTACCTTGAGAGGCATGAGTTTGGCTTCGTAAGCAATTCCAGCGACACCATAGTTGTTGTTGGTCGCTTGGGCAATAGTACCAGCAACGTGAGTGCCGTGACCATTGTCGTCCTTGGCTTCTACTCTATCATTAACAAAATCGTAGCCAGGGACAAATTCTGTCTCTACAAGGTCACGGACGCGAGTGATACCAGTATCAATCACCGCAACTGTAATGTCTTTGCCTTTGGTTTGAGTCCACGCGCCTTCAACATGAATATTGTGCAGATTCCACTGCTTGCTGTAATAGGGGTCGTTGGGACCTTTGAATGCTGGTTTCGCTTCGTCAGCCTCTTGTGAGGGCTGCAAAAATTCTCCCTCCCAAGTCACTTTACCTGGTTTTGGAAGCCTGTAGATATAATTTGGTTCAATAAAATCCATTGCTTGGGCATATGGCGACTTTTTCAGTTCTTTCAGTCGCTGCTTATCGCCCTTGATGATATAAACATTCCCCTTGGCGGAAAATTGATTATCTAGTTGGGGAGTGACGTTGTACTGTTGAGCAATAGCTTGCAGATCCTGCTGCAATACGTCTTTGGGAATATCTTCCCGAAAATTTAGCACTATTGTCTCAAATTCCCCTTTGGCTGCCAGTCCCTGAAAATTAATAAAATGAAACAAGGCAACACTCAGCCCAATGACAAATAAGCAAAATAATATCAGCTTTCTCATCTCAAACCATGACCGCTTTTTGCCAGTTTGCTCACTACCATAACTCATACAAGCCTCTTATTGGGGCATTTAGCAGTAAACTTACGATTTTTACACATAACTCAGGACAATTTTTCAACGATGGAACGCGGTCTTTTATGGTTACCCCTGTTATTTGCATTTTTTTGGTTGGCTTGGCAAGGCTCCAAGGAGTATCAAAAGATAGAAGCATATCGCACTTGGGCAGAGCAATTTGAACGAGCTAAGTACGATATTTATGCAGTCTTGGGTCAAAAAGGCGACAATATAACCTGGGGCAAACCAACGCCAAAAGGTCCAATCAAGTTAGAAACATTTTCTTTGCTTGATGTCCAGAAAATCGTCTTTTTAGTAGATGACAAACAAGTAGAAATAGAAAAACCACCAGAAAAAGGTCGTGTTATTGAGTTGAAATTTGTATTTTCCGAACCAGATAAAACAGTACGTCTTCCTTTTACAGAAATTCCCTTAGCAGCAGAATGGGGAAAGTTTTTACAGGGGGAATTGCAGCGTTTGCAGTCGGAACAAAATCATTAGTCATTAGTCATTAGTCATTAGTCATTAGTCAATAATTAATAGACTATTAACTGTGGGCTTTTGGTTTATGAAAGGAATTATTCTGTTTTTCGGTATTGTTTTACTGCTTAATGCGTGTACTGAAACCCTTGATGGTTCTTCCCAAGCGGTTAATAATCCTAAGTCTAAAGCCCAAAACTGTCCAAAGTCTACAGTCGTCTCTTTACCTATTCGTAAAGAAGGGGAAAGCTTTTATGACAGATTTGATTTTCACATTCGCAACATTGTGACAGATGCCGATACGGTCAAGTTTCAGACGTTAAAGCAAGATTTTGTTTTTTGTCGAGGTGACAATACTTGGACGGTGCAACAGGGAACTCTAGCCAAGAAGTTGCAGCCGCAAAATAATCCGGAATCAACTTACAAAACTATCGATTGTCAGGGTAAAAACTATCAGTATCGAGTCTTGATAGAACCTAAGTTTTCATTAGGAGCAGACAATAATGTAACAAGACCAAATGTACCAGATCCAGCACAGCAAAAAGTTGTATTTGAGCTAGTTACTCCTAATAGTAAAAAACCCCAACGGCAAACGCTATACACTCTCAAGGACTTGCAGCAAGCGGCTGTAAAGCAGGGGTATTCTGCAAGTGGAACTCAACTCGGTTTTCCCCGCATTACAGCTGCTGTCATTCATGAAAATCGTATCTGGTGGTCAGTTGCTTTCGGGCAAGGTGAAGGCGATAATGGCATAGCCACTATCGTGAGTTATGACCCCCAAGCCAATAAATTCACACTCATTCAACCACAAGAACTTTGGTCGCAACAAATTACTGATTTAATCATAACTGGAAATGCGAACAGTCCCACGTTTTGGATGGGTACGAATAGGAGTGGAGAAGGTACTCCCTACATACCCGCCAAAGGGCTAGTGGCTTACCGTCTCGATCCGCAAAACCCGAATTCAGGTTCTTTGAGAGCTTACACTGTCTACAACAGCCCGCTCGTTGGGGCAATTCCTGATAAACTCAGGTTAGAAAACGATATACTGTGGGTTGGTACCGCCAACGGCGTTTGTCAACTCAACTGGCAAGCTGTTGATAATCCTAAGAGTTGGTCTTGCTGGCGGTTTGCGGCAATGGCTAAACTACCACAAGAAGGACTACCGCTTTACAGTGCATTGACCAATAAAACTTCTGCTGCGAAGCTATCTCTTGCTAAAAATGACAAAACTGTGGAAGTGTTGTGGTGGAGTCCTATAAACTTACAGACTCGCAAAGGTCGCTATGAGGTGAGATATCCTCAAGGCTTCACGGTGACGTTGGATCAAGGCGCAAGTCTTTATCAGTTTAAACGCTCTTTGCCACCGGGAAAACTGCCTGTTGATTGGTCTGGGTTTGAGTGGCATTGGAATGGCGATCGCTTTGTGCGAGGATTTGATGAAGTTGTTATAGATGCTTTTGGAATTAGTCCAAGAGGAATTGGTTCTAACCGCGTCGAAGGGAACTCTCAACCAAATTGGAATGCGATACGCGGCGATCTTGAGTTACTGAATCTTTCTCCCAAATCTACCAGGGTAAAATATGACTCTGGCTGGGTTGATGAAACTAAGCTCAATCCTTACTTAATAATTTTGCCGCAAGAACGATCACAAAATCCGCAACCCAATCCAATAGAAACTATAGCCAAACAACTACAATCTCCCTAGCAGTCTTTTCTTATGAACGCCGAAACAACACCCAAAGTACCCGTTGCTTTAACGATCGCCGGTTCTGATAGCGGTGGTGGTGCAGGTATTCAAGCAGATTTGCGTACCTTTGCCTTTCATTGCGTTCATGGAACCAGCGCCATTACCTGTGTCACAGCACAAAACACTTTGGGTGTCATGCGGGTTGATGCAATACCACCAGAAACTATTGTGGCGCAAATTCGTGCCGTGTACGAAGATATAGGTGTGCAAGCCGTGAAAACGGGAATGTTGCTTAATAAGGAAATCATAACCGCTGTTACTCAACAGGTGGAGGCTTTACAAATTCATAATCTAGTTGTCGATCCAGTGATGGTTTCTCGCACAGGGGCGCAATTACTGGATGATGATGCTGTAAAAACTCTTCGTCATTTGCTCATTCCCAAGGCTGCTATTGTGACACCAAATCGCTATGAAGCTCAGATTTTGAGCAGTTTACCAATTAACTCACTAGATGATATGAGAGCAGCGGCTCAAATCATTCACAGAAATTTAGGGGCAAAGGTTGTTTTAGTCAAGGGTGGAGGTATGCAAGGAAGTTTACGTGGTGTTGATATTTGGTTTGATGGACACAAGATGGAAACTTTGACAACAAAACACGTAGAGACAAAAAATTCTCATGGTACTGGTTGTACCCTCTCAGCTGCGATCGCTGCTAATCTTTCACTTGGAAAGGACTTGATAACAGCAGTACGACAGGCGAAGGAGTATGTCACTTCTGCACTCTCTTATGCCTTAGACATTGGCAAAGGGCAAGGTCCTGTGGGACACTTCTTTCCATTATTGATCTAGTGAGGGCGTAGCTAGGTATGGGAAGGAATGGCAGAAGTTGCACTTGGAGCTTGAACTCTTTTCTACCTACACCCCTTGCTAACCTCATACTTTAGAAATATATATCTTACTATTGATTGACTTGTATCTTTCTCCCCCTAAATTGTAAATTAATAATCTTTGCCCCAAGAACATCTTTCTATTATTCTTGGACATAGTTTCAGAGGCTGACTGTCTCTGGTTGCAAATTCGCTTCCCTGACTTACGTTCAATTTTGATATCAATCCACAATGCAAACAATCACAAGTTCTGTTCACAACAGTACACCAGTAGCCAATACACAAGCCTATTCTCCCTCTGTACCGCTCTCTGTCTATCGGGACTTGGCAACAGAGTTGCAAGCTGTCCAAGCAAAGTTGGACGCTCTCAACGCTCAGAATAAACAAATTGTGCAAGAAAATCAATTACTTCGGCAAGAAATTGCCAAAGCTGTTGAGTCTGTTTTGCGCTTGCAAAAGTTGGTTGATTCGCAAGCAAAAGGTAATTCCCATCAAGCTTGCCAAGCTTCTTCTAATTGTAGAACTGAAACGAAACGACCAGTTACCGAAGCAGCTTCTAGGGAGCAAGTTCTGCGTTCACGTACCTTCTATAGAGGAGATTCACAAACACCTGTCTTTCCTCAAAAGATAGAAATTCCAAATCCTATTCCGGAACCAGTGTTTGTAGAAGAGCAGAAAGTTGGCTATTATTCCTACAGCAACTCAGAACCTTCACGAATTAGAGGTTGGTGGTTAATAATAGCTATTTTGTTAATTATTGTTCTGGGTTTTGGTGCTGGGTATTTGATCGTACGTCCTTTCTTTGAAAATCATAGTCGTTAAGTCAAATCATTCTCCAACGAAACCTGTCGCACATCACAATTCATCTTTATTCTCAAGTTAAATAAGCTACGAAAAAATGATAAATTGAGCGTAGAAACCTCATGTCATAACTTAAAAGATGATTAAGGTAGAAAATGCTTACTGATTTCACTTTTCTTTGATAAGTAGAGCATCTACCGTCAATTCATGTGGCAAGTGAAACGTAGATATTTATTTGAGGTTACGCTGCTAAGCTGATGAACGTCTTGATTGTACTTTTTGCGTTAAGACAAGTTCAAAAATCAAGAGCAACTCTTAACTTTTGAATCTTAACGATTCTCAGTAGTTAAGGAGTGCAAATGAAATGGGTAACAGCTTAGTTAAAACGTTAGACAGTGGATCTGCTTTGATAGAGAAACGTAGAAGTAGGGAGATAAAAAATGAGAAAAGTAGAAGCTATTATCCGCCCCTTTAAGCTTGATGAGGTGAAAATTGCTCTTGTCAATGCTGGTATAGTTGGTATGACCGTTTCAGAAGTCCGGGGTTTTGGACGCCAAAAAGGTCAAACAGAACGCTATCGTGGTTCTGAGTACACTGTTGAGTTTTTGCAAAAACTGAAAGTGGAAATAGTTGTTGAAGACAACCAAGTTGATATGGTAGTTGACAAAATTATCTCAGCTGCTCGCACTGGTGAAATTGGTGATGGCAAGATTTTCATCTCGCCAGTTGAACAAGTTGTGCGGATTCGTACTGGAGAAAAGAATACAGAAGCTGTTTAACAGTTATCAGTTATCAGTTCACTGTTTACTGACAACTGTTCACTGGTTCAAATGAGGCAACTTTTGGAGCAAACCGACAAAAGCTTTGCCTCGATGACTGACTGAACGCTTCAACTCTGGTGTCATCTGGGCAAATGTCAATTGCAATTGTTGAACGTAAAAAATCGGATCGTAGCCGAAACCGTCACTTCCACGAGGCGCATGGAGAATTTCACCACGACAAACCCCTTCTGATTCTAAAGCAATTGTACCATCTGGACGAGCGATCGCCACTACACAGACAAATTGCGCTTGCCGATTTGGTGTATCGCCTAATTCCCTCAACACTCTGGCAATGCGCTCTTCATCAGTTTTGCCATAACGTGCAGAATACACTCCTGGTGCACCATTGAGGGCATCGACTTGCAAACCAGAATCATCAGCGATCGCCCAGTTTTCTGTTACTTGTGCGACTTGGGATGCTTTTAAGCAGGCGTTAGCACTAAAGGTGTCTCCCGTTTCCTCTATTTCCAATTCTTCGGGTTTGAGAGTTAATTCCCAACCAGAATCAGTGAGATAAGCTTGTATTTCTCGCAACTTACCTGGATTTCCTGTAGCTACTACGAGTAATTTAGTCATTAGTCATTAGTTAAAAATTCTCCCATTGCCCATTGCCCATTTATTTCTCTGCCCAGTTTTTTGCCCAAGCTAGAGTTTGATGTACTTGTTCAAGTGTGGAGGCTTCGCAGTACAGGCGTAAAACGGGTTCGGTACCGCTAAAACGAATCATTAACCAACTGTTGTCGGCTAGACGGAATTTGTAGCCGTCAATTGTCTGGCAATTAATGACTGGTTTTCCAGCTATTTCTGTTAAAGGTTGGGTTTGCAGTTGTTGCAGAAGACGCGATCGCACTTCCATGCTAGCGAGGGGTAAATCAATGCGATCGTATGCAGATGTGAAATTTGTTTGTTCTTGCAAGTGGCGATAATAGTCACCTAAATCCAGCCCAGATTCCACGATAGCTTCTAGTACATACAATGCTGATAGAAGTGCATCACGTTCAGGTATGTGACTTCCGTAGCCAATTCCTCCCGACTCTTCACCGCCCAATAACACCTCTGTTTCTAACATTCTGTCAGCAATGTATTTATAACCAACGGGTGTTTCAAATACTGACAAGTTGTGAAGTGCTGCTAAACGGGGAATTAAGTCAGAACCACTCACGGTTTTTACTATTTCACCTTTAAAGTTACGCCGTAGGGTCAAGTGGTCGATTAATATGGGTACTAGGATTTGCGAACTCAGGAAGTTACCCTCTCCATCAACAGCAGCAATGCGATCGCTGTCCCCGTCAAACACCAATCCCACTGCTAAACCTGCTTTGTTCGCTTCTCGATGATTTCGCATCACCTCAAACAGATGCGAAAGGTATTTGGGCAGAGGTTCTGGTGCGCCGCCACCAAACAGGGGATCACGATTGCTGTTAATTTCTTTTATCTCATTGCCCAGTAGCATTGCCAGTCCACCAGCTGCAGCACCATGCATAACATCAGCGAATACCGTGAGTTTGCCTACGGTTATGGCATTGCGGATTTTCGCAATATCGATTTTACCTTCTAGTGCTTCACAATAACTGCGCCAGGGGTTAAACTTCTCTATTTTGCCTGGAGTTGATGCGGGTGGTAATGCCTTGGATAAAAGTGCTTCTATCTCCTTGGTGACTTCTGGCGGTACAGAACCACCAAAAGCGCCTTTGACTTTCAATCCCAAATATTTACCTGGATTGTGACTAGCGGTAATGACGATCGCACCCAAAGCATTTTGTTGCTTCGCCACCCAACTAAAAGCCGGGGTTGGGGCATAGGTATCCGTTAGTAGTACATCAAATCCAGCAGCAGAGACAACATCGGCGACTTTGTGGGCAAAATCTTCTGCCATAAACCGTCGGTCATGTCCCACAATAATTTTACGGTTGCCTACTGTTGGTCCATATGTATCAAGTAATACTTTTGCTGCAAGTGGCGCAACTAAGGCTACATGCTCAAAGGTGAACTCATCGCCAATTACGCCTCGCCAGCCATCTGTACCAAATTTGACTACGTTAGCTGCTACTGACATTGAGATATCCCTACTTCCTAATAGTGGATTCTAGCATTTACACAGGGCACCAGTGAAAAAACATTTAGTATAAAAAGTATTAATAAGATACTATTTAGCATACTATTAATGACACATCAGCAGACGAGTATGTTCCCTAATGGAGCTGTCTGTAATCAGCAATCAACTTTTTGCTGAGTGTTGATTGCTGAGCGATAGTATAGTCATGAGTGCAACTATAACTCTACAAATTTATCTGTTGCCTCAATCAAAGCACTCATAATTCCCGGTTCACTCATTGAATGTCCGGCATCAGGGACAACAACAAATTCTGCTTCCGACCAAGCACGATGTAATTCCCAAGCTGATATCATCGGACAAACAACATCGTAACGTCCCTGAACAATCAAGGCAGGAATATGGCGGATACGTTCAACATTTGAAAGTAATTGATTTTCTGTTTCAAAAAATCCTTTCTTAATAAAATAATGACACTCAATTCGCGCAAATGCTTCTGCGAATTCATTTTCACCAAACTTTTGCATCAGTTCTGTGTCTATAAACAATCGACTTGTACTAGCTTCCCAAATTGACCAAGCACGCGCTGCTTCCAACCTAGTTAATGAATCTGGACTGGTCAAGCGTTTGTAATAAGCTGTAAGCATATCATCCCGCTCAGCAGGTGGAATCGGTTTGAGATATTCTTCCCAAGCATCAGGAAAAATATAACTAGCCCCCTCTTGATAGAACCATCGCAGTTCTTTGCGCCTTAACATAAATATGCCGCGTAGAATGAGTCCCGTGCATCGAGAGGGATGGGTTTGACTGTAGGCTAATGCTAACGTACTTCCCCAACTACCACCGAAAACAACCCACTTCTCTATGTTTAAATGCTCTCGCAGCTTTTCAATATCACTGACCAAATCCCAAGTGGTATTTTCCCGTAGTTCTGCATGAGGTGTACTTTGACCACAACCACGTTGGTCAAACATCACAAGACGCCATTTTTCTGGATTAAAATATTGTCGGTAAAAGGACGGACATCCACCACCAGGTCCTCCATGTAGCAAAACAATTGGCTTGCCCTGTGGATTGCCTGATTCTTCAAAATGAATGATGTGGAGGTCAGAAACCTTTAACTTGCCTTCTTTGTAAGGTTTGATTGGTGGGTAAAGTTCTCGCATGCCATCTATATCTAATGCCTGTGATGAGGAAATTGTATAACAAATGACCAAGAAGGGTGTGGGGGGGTGGGGTGTAGGGGAAATGCACAGTCGTTTTACTTGAATAGGCATTAGCTGCAAACTCGATCCTAAGGCTAAAATTCCGTTGCGGTTTTTATTCTTTTACTGGTTACCGCTATCGTTGCCCATTTTAGGTAAGCAATATGCCAAATTCATTACTTATCTGATTGGCTTTGGTATACAACCTGCTCGTTTAAAGATTGAAGCGAGGTAAAAACTCATGTCCTCTAGTCAGTTCAAGGATGCCATTAAAGTCGAAGTAGTCCCGCATGATCCTGCGTGGCGAGAGGACTTTGAGGCAGAGTCACAGCAGATAGCATCTGCGATGGGAGAAAATATCATTACCATTCACCACATTGGTAGCACGGCGATTCCAGGCATTTATGCAAAGCCGATTATTGATTTCTTAATTGAAGTCAAAGACATTGCCAAAACCGACGAGCAGAGTGCAGTAATGGAGGCGATCGGTTACGAAGCAATGGGCGAGTTTGGGCTTCCCGGTCGGCGTTACTTCCGTAAGAATCGTTCACCAGGTATCAGAACTCACAATATTCACACTTATGAAGTTGGTTCACCCGAAATTACCCGCCATCTGGCATTTCGGGATTATATGATCGCCCATCCGGAAGCCGCGCAGCAATACAGCGAATTAAAGCGTGAGTTAGCGAAAAAATACCCCCAGGATATTGAAGGTTATATGGATGGCAAGGATGGGTTTGTCAAAACGATGGAGAAAAAAGCATTGGAGTGGCAAACCATGATGCAAACACACCAAGATTTACTAGCAAAAGCGTATGCTGCCTTTAACGTCCGCGATATTGATGCAGTTCTAGCGGTTATGCATCCTGATGTGGAGTGGGCAAACGGCATGGAAGGTGGGCATGTTCACGGGCATGAAGCGGTGCGCGACTATTGGACTCGCCAGTGGAGTTTAATGAATCCTCATGTCGAACCCGAAAGATTTCAACAGGATGAAACTGGGCGAATGGTGGTCGATGTTCATCAAGTGGTGCGCGATTTAGACGGAAATGTGATTGTGGATCAAATGGTTCAGCATGTTTACATCATTGAGAATGATTTGATTCGGCGTATGGATATCCAGGAATCGTAGAGGCTGTTCTTTTACTTCTACTAAATAACACTATCTATCGCAACTTGTGTAATCCGCTACCTTTGAAAAAGCTAACTTTGCAGCACCTGCTATTCCTGCAAAGTTACCCAATTCTGCTGGCAATATTTGTAAACCGAGTCGTGAAGTAAGTAGCACTCTCTGCTCAAGTTCTGCTTTGACTGATGGTATAAAAAATTCGGCACTTGCACTCACACCGCCACCAATTACAACTGCTTCTGGCGTCAGCACATAAATTAAACTTGTTAATCCAATGCCCAAGTATATACCATACTCTTGCCAAAATGTCAATGCTTTGGGTTCTCCGGCTTTTGCAAGAGCGCCAAGTTCTGCTGGTTCTTTCCCCGTGCGACGACGAATTGCTGGAACAGACAAATACTGCTCCAAAGAGCCTTGATTGCCACTATTACACATTGGACCATCTGGGTTAAGGGTGATTAATCCTAGTTCACCTGCTGCGCCTAAATGACCAACAAACAGTTTACCATCCAAGATAATTGCACCACCCACTCCGGTTCCCAAAGTGAGTAGAATGAGATTTTGAAAGCGGCGACCTGCTCCTAACCAAGCTTCCCCTAACCCTGCACAATTAGCATCGTTAGCGATAATGGTAGGTTTGCCTGTTTTTGCTTCCAAAGCGTCGGCTAAGGGGACATCGTGCCATCCTGACAGATTAATGGCGACTTTGGCAATGCGTCCTGCTGCATCCGCTGGTCCTGGAGTGCCAACACCAATGGCAATAGTATGATTTTGATTGTCAATCTGGGCGATCGCATCTACGATTTCTGCCATAACCGCCTCTGGTGTGGCGGGTTGCGGCGTTGCCACAGTTAACGATTGTAAACAAGTGCCGTCTGTAGCAAAACGCCCCAGCTTAATTGCTGTTCCACCTAAGTCAATGCCAATGACTTGAGAATCTACCACTGTCAAACCCCTCACAAATAGGCGCGAAGCTGTAACAAATTTGGCAGTAGTTGCCAAATCTGCTACTTCATTTTTTACCAGCTTCGTTACCAAAAAATTCTACATTTTCAGAGTCATTTGGTGCGGGTCGCAAAGTAGCGACAGTCAGGGGATGAAAACTGGGCTGACCCTGCAAAGATGCTACTGGGGCACCTCTTAAAATACCAGTCAGGGCAACGGAAAGCATAAAGCCACCAGCAGCAGCAGCAATTAAAGAAAAGTTATCTTTCACACAAATCTCTCAGTGACAAGTACAACAGATATTAGGGTAGCAAACGAAATCAGCTATGGTTTGCTTGTTGTGAGTTGTTGATTGTTTTATGAACCATCAACCACTACCTAATAACAAATAACCCGCGACTATTTCCGGATGTCTTTCCGTAAACGGGGATTGATATAATCATTTAACCCCTCACCGAGTAGCGATAGCCCCACAACCATTGTTGTCATCGCTAATCCAGGGAAAAGCGCAGTCCACCAAACACCAACAGGTAGCGCTTGCAAAGCTTGTTGTAAATCGCGCCCCCATTCTGGTGTTTCTCTTGGAAGTCCTAGTCCTAAAAAACCTAAACCGCCGAGAATCAAAATTGCATCAGCGGCGTTAAGGGTAAAAAGTACAGGTACGCTTTGAATCACGTTGAAAAATAGGTATCGAGAAAGAACTTGCCACGTGTTGGCACCCATTGCTTGTGCCGCTTCAATGAATACTTCAGTTTTCACACTCACAGTATGATTACGGACAACACGATAATATTGCGGTACATAAGCAATGCTGATAGCAAGAGCCGCGTTTAAGATTCCACGTCCCACTATAAATGCTAGCGTTACTGAAAGTAGTAATCCTGGTAAAGTATAGATACTATCCATGACGAATAGCAATGCTTTATCTAATCTACCCCCTACATAGCCACTCAACATACCCAGAGGCACACCAACAAACATACTTATCGCCGTAGCTAATAAAACGACTTGCAAGGCAGCTTGAGCGCCGAATAGGGTGCGCGAGAAGACATCATAGCCTTCGCGACTGGTGCCAAACCAATGTTGAAGTGATGGTGGTTCTTGAA
Source organism: Iphinoe sp. HA4291-MV1 (assembly GCA_019359415.1). GTDB lineage: Bacteria > Cyanobacteriota > Cyanobacteriia > Cyanobacteriales > Nostocaceae > Brasilonema. The sequence continues at coordinate 14,384 of JAHHHH010000060.1, forward strand.
TGGGGTTACTTAAGGAATCTATGGGGTTTTGCACCAAACCCAATGCCTGAAGTAAGGGAGCAAAAAGAGCCAGGAATAAGAAAAACAGAGTCATCGCTAACCCAATCAACATCAGTTGTTGGGAAAGGGTGGGGCTTTTGGCAAACCGTAAAAATCTTAACTGGGGACTTTTTGTGATGGTCATAAACAACAGGGAGGGGTGGGGAGTTCGCAGTTGCGAGTATAGATGACCATTCTACATATCAGATGGTTTCGTACAATGATGCAAAGACACGAAGCTAACAACAGATACAATACTTACGTGGACAGTATAAATAACTAAAAATACTTATAAATTATTTGTAACAGTATTTAACATGGTAATAATATCATTTAAAGTAGTGAGAAGCCAGCACCTAACCGTGGAAAGTGACAGCGCTGGCTCTGCCTCCGAATTTTTTGAAGGAGATAATTTTATTATGGCTTATCAAGAACGCCTCAAACCTTGGGCGGTTATCCATTCACTGTCATCTTCACAAAAGGTAGTCATCAGCCGCCACCGGAGTCGCGTTGATGCAGAAGAATACCTTAGGTTATTGCGTCAGCTAAAGCCTACTAGCAAACATGAAATCGTTTTTGAGCCAGCAGAGGATAAGGTGCAGCCAGAGGTAGGGAGATGAGACAGCTTCATCTCCTTCCTTTTGTCTACTGAGTATCTACAAATTGCTTTCAATCAATTGGCGGTACTCACTCTTTTGCTTGACGCCTTTGAACTCCTTCAACAAATCCTTATCCTTGAAGAACTGAACTGTTGGTGTTCCTGTAACACCAGCGTTTTCAGCAATGTCTCGGTCTTTGTCGATGTCAATTTCGATGAAGTGGATTTTGCCGTCAAATTCATCCACAACTTTATTTAGGATGGGCTTGAGGGTATGGCAAGGACCACAACCAGGAGCAATGTATTTGACGATGAGTAGGCGATCGCTTTCATGGAACAGCTTACGCAGAGCATAACCCCCCTGATGACGGGTTGTGCTTAAATCAAATTCAGCGGCTTGCTGTTCCTCAGTTTTCTTCTCGGCTGACTGTTCTAGTTCATTATCTGGAGTTTCCGGTTTTTGATGAAATTCCTGAATTAAGCCACTAGAAGAAAGCCAGCGTTCTGCTAACATCGCTGCTGTACAACCACTACCTGCGGCGGTAACTGCTTGACGGTACTCATGGTCTTGTACGTCGCCTGCAGCGAAAACACCCTCTACGCTTGTTTCTGGAGAGCTAGGCTTGGTGACGATGTAACCGACGTCATTCAGTTCTAGTTGTCCCTTAAATAAGGATGTATTGGGGTTGTGACCGATCGCGTAGAATAATCCCTTAACGTGCAGTTCGCTCTCTTCGTCAGTTTTGGTGTTGTGGATTTTTATCCCTTCCATGTGCTTGTCGTTTCCAAACACATCCACTGCTTCTGTGTTCCAGTGAACTGTGATTTTGGGGTTATTCAAAACCCGGTCTTGCATAGCTTTAGAAGCTCGCATTTTCTCGGTTCGCACCAGCAAATTCACCTTAGAACTGTACTTAGTCAGGTAAATCGCTTCTTCCGCTGCTGAGTCGCCACCACCAACTACGGCTAATTCCGCACCGTGGAAAATAGGTGTAGCACCATCGCAGATAGCACAAGCGGAAATACCCCGACTCCAAAACTGAGGCTCACAAGGGAGTCCCAAGCGTTTTGCTGTTGCACCCGTAGCAATGATGATGCTGTGGGTTTTAAATTCCTGTTCCTCAGAGCGGACTGTAAAAGGACGCTGACTCAAATCAACTTCAATAACATCTTCTGTATATAACTCAGCCCCCCAACGCTCCGCCTGAGCTTTCATCCTATCCATCAGTTCTGGTCCGGTAATTCCTTGGGGAAATCCAGGAAAGTTCTCCACTTCAGTCGTTGTCATCAACTGACCACCAGGTAACCCCCCGGCTTGGAAACCCTCAAAGACAACGGGTTTGAGGTTAGCCCGTCCTGCGTAGATAGCAGCTGTGTACCCTGCTGGACCAGAACCGATAATGACTACGTTTTCTACTGTCGGGTTGGTCATGATTACTTATACAAACTCATAACGACTATGACTTAGTATAGCATACTAGATAAGGGATGATAGAAAATTCCGAAGATTACAAATCTGGGAATACTAAAGCTAGGGTGCATCACTAACTTGAGTAGCATGGATATGAACTATCCATGCTACAAAGCCATAAAGTCGAGAAGTGCTAGGAAAAATCTAACTAATGTATAGCAATCCTAAATAGGTTGTAAAAAAATCCAGCCTTCACCAAACCCGGTTTCTTGGAGAAACCGGGTTTCTCTGTGTTCACGAATGATTTAGGACTGCTATAAGAGTTTTAAGCTGTTTTACAGTGTAAAGATCTGAGCTTTACTCTTACAGGAAGTTGCAGAGTGTAAAGCGCACACGCCGCAGATGCGAGGAGCACAGCTAGCGGCGATCGCCCTTGGCGGGCACTTCGTGCCATCGCGCCCAATTAAGAAGTCGCGCAAAATGTACACAACACTAATGGATCTCTACTATTAATACGGCTGCAATAATGTGAGGAAAAAATTTTTTTGCAAGGGTTGATAGGCAACGAGAAAAAGTGGGTAAGTTACAGATAGAACCCCATAACCTCTTCATCACGCTCGGAAAATACTGATGAAAACTAAAATAAAAGCTCAATTCCTGCAGTACATTCTTAACAAAAAGAAACAAGACGAGGGCTTTACACTCATTGAGCTACTGGTAGTCATTATTATTATTGGTATTCTTTCTGCTATTGCTTTGCCTTCTTTCCTCAACCAAGCGAACAAAGCCAAGCAATCAGAAGCTAAACAGTACATTAGTGCTATGAACCGAGCGCAGCAAGCTTACTACTTGGAAAACAGTGCATTTGCAGGTCAAAATGAGTTTGAGAAGTTAGGGATTGGTATTAAAACCGCAACGGAGAACTACAATTATGAAATTAAAAAAAATGCCAATCAGGCTGTCAATAATGGTATCTCTAGGAAAGAAGCCCTCAAATCCTACGCAGGTGTCGTTATTTTGAAACAAGACGGTACCAGTGAAGCAACGACTCAAGCCATTTTGTGTGAGTCTAATAATATTGGCGCGGTAGCTGCAAGAGAGCCAAATACTGATGAGAAAGCACAACCAAAATGTCCGAACGGTTTCTCAGAGCTTAATCAGTCCCCCCAACCCAGTAACTCCACAACGCCTAATCAATCTCAGTAAAACAGCCTAGCTGTGTCTATGTTTAAATGAAAGCTTGATAGAGGTGGGTAGTTTAGGCCAGCCCTTTCAACGCGAACAAATGAACTACTAAATCAAAGGCTGAAACCCGCTCCCAAACTAGAGCCAAAAATCATAGCTCTAACTCATCCATAGAACCTGAAGCGATCGCAATATCAAATCCGGTCAGAATATTGACCCTTTAGTTGAGTATTTTATTGAAGAAAATCCCGTAAGGATGATAACACAAGGATTAATAAAGGAGCGAAAAATATAGTACAAATGAACGCGTTGAAAGGGCTGGTAGTTTAGGCTCCCCACTTTTATTTTGCTCTCAATTTTGGCGGATAAATAAATTTATACCACTTTAAAAAAAACAGCTACGTATGTTATTCCTATCTTCCTTCTTTAAGGTGTATTTTTCCTTTCTGGCTTTCTATCTATCAGAAAAATATTAAATTTTTATAAAAATCCTCTTACCCTCTATCTAATACTAGATGTTTACGGTATTCTATATAACGTTTAAATCATCTACTTAACTCTAGCTAACTGCACAGTTCACCGTTCCGCAAGAGCTTTCAATAAAGCTTTAGCATATAATTTTGTTAAAACTTGCATACATCATGGTGAAAAAAACGAACAACATTTTGCATGTATCTCCAAAATGTGTTATCTGTGCAAAACACAGGACAGCTTTTGCTTTAGGACAGTCCATAGTAACGACTTTCTGATGGCAAGATTTCACTCATTTGGTGGGGATTACCGTACAAAACCGAATGAAATACTTACTTTCTTGAGTAAGTTATGATATAGTTAAAAAGTTGAGACTTGCTTTGCCAAAGTAAAAAGCTCTACGCATAGGCAAAAACTCCAATACGGAAAGCAGTTTTGATTAAGTATTTACAAACCAAATCTGAATTTAATCGAGGTTATGAGTAAGCAGCAAGTAATTCACCCGATGGTGAAGTTGCAGCGTAATGTACGTTCACTCGTAGATTCTGACATTATCAAGCCCACGGATAGCATCTGGAAAATCGCTTTGCTCTTCGGCAATGAATGGCAGCACTGGAAACGAGAATTGCTAGACTACGGGTTTAGTATGCAAGACCCAGTAAGCGAATTGCTAGCTGTCGAAGCTTGGGATGAAGAATAGGAAATAGGAAACAGTTTACAGAAGGAATAGGGGATAAATCACAGATTAAGGTTTTTCTATACCCAATCTAGAGTTTGTGCTTTTTTCCTATATCTTCTTCTCTATACTTTTTCCTCTAGACTTTGCACATTGCCAAAGCTGCTGCCAAATCTTTAGCAGTTTGGTAGCGATCGCGTGGCAGGTGCTCTGTCGTACGGTCAATCACTTCTCGTAACTGGGGAGTAATTGTAGGCACATTTGCGACTTCAAACCGGAAACTTCGCCCTCTTTGGCGGTAAAATTTAAAAGGACTTTCGCCAGTCAGCAGAAAAATGAGTGTTGGTCCAATAGCATATAAATCAGATTGAGTTAGGGGTTGTCCCCGTTCTTGTTCAGGGGCACAATAACCCTCTGCACCAATACGAGTTCCAGGCGTTGTACCAATTTCCTTGACTGCCCCGAAATCCAGCACCACTATATGATTATTAGAGTTTCGCACCATTAAGTTAGCGGGTTTAATATCGCGGTGGATGAGGGGTGGTTCTTGGCTATGGAGATAGTCTAGAATATCGCACGTTTGAATCATCCAATTAATTGCTTGATTTAGTACTATTGGTCCTTTTGAATAAATAAGTTTTTCTAAATCCTGTCCATGAACTAATTCCATTGCCAAATATTTCTTTCCACCTTCGACAAAAAAATCATAATACTTAGGAATTCCAGGATAACTTAGGGATTTAAGAGTATTTGCCTCTCGTTCAAATAATTCTTGTGCCTTAGCAATTTTCGCCATATCAGCATTCATCTGCTTCAATACCAGCAATTGTGGGTGTCCGGCAATTTTTCCTAGCCCATCCCAAGCGAGATAAGTAGTACCCATACCTCCTTGTCCTAAAATTCGTAATACTTGGTATTGGCGAATTGTCTGTATGACTGACAAAGGTTGGCCACAGTGAATGCAAAACAAATTGTTAGGTGAGTTCCCTTCATGCGTGCAACTTATGTAGGGTAACCCTGGAGAAGGAGAACTTTGTGGAGTTGTTTGTTGATCAATTTGGAATTTCAGAATTGGACCTTTTTGCGCCAGTTGCAGCAGGGAGTTATCTGGCAATAAACTTTGAGTGACTAAAACACCGTTGAGAAAAGTGCCATTTGTACCTTGACTAATCACCTGCCAGGAACCGTCATTTTTATCTGAACTGACTTGCCTAAGTTCTAAATGATATCGTGACACTAAACTATCACTTAAAACTACGTCATTATCTGTTGAACGACCAATCCGAATGATGGACTCGTCGTTAAAGTGCCACTGCTTGAGAGGTGTTTTTTGTTGCAGTTCTAACAGGGTCAGCGTGACCATAGGTAATTTTTGATTGGGAGATGGGAGTAGAGAGTGGGGGAGTCAGGGTTCCCTCTGGGATGAGGAAGGGGTGGTGTGGGACAAGGAAAAGGGAGAACAAGGGGAGAGAGTAGCTCTGATTATTGTCTCCTTGTCTGCTTATCTCCTTGTCTTCTTGTCTCCTTGTCTCTAATCCACGATTTATTGCTGTTGTTCTAAATTCGGGCGCACTTTTGCTTGAATAAGCACAGCGGTAATATTGTCATGACCATTGTAATGGTTTGCCAAATCAATTAAAGCTCGAACACCACTTTCCAAATTGGTATCAGAACTTAGCAAAGGTGCTAAGTGAGTCTGCCAATGAATGGTTAGCAAATCATTATCTGATAAACCATCCGAAGCAAGAACAAAAAGGGTATCTTCATTTATCTCAAAAAACTTGACATCGGGAATGATAGAGTGTTCATCGCGAGGACCAAGGGCTTGAGTCAATTGGTAAGCATCAGGGCGGGAGTATGCCACACTTCGTTCCACACCTCGAGAAATTTCTCGTTGACCAACTTCATGGTCCATTGTGACTTGTTCCAGTCCTCTTTTGCGAGTGACGCGGTAGAGACGACTGTCTCCCACATGAGCCACTGCGACTTGAGTATCTTGGATTAAAACCATAACTAGAGTCGTACCCATGCGCCCAACACCAGAACGGGCATCTTGTTGATTGATATCAAAAATTGCTTGATTGGCTAGCCGCACTGCTGCACGGATATCATCTTCCGTTGGCAGTTGGTTAGAAGTCCAGTGGGTTTGAAAGTACTCGCGCAAGGATTTGACAGCCAAGGCACTAGCAATCTCCCCACCCGCGTGTCCACCCATTCCATCACAAAGAATATACAGACCATGCGCTTGCAAAATTTGCTTGTTGGGTAGTTCTAGCTTATAAACCTTTGTTTCAATACCAAAGTAGTCTTCGTTATGGTCACGTTGACGTCCTACATCAGTAAGTCCTGCATTCTCCAGGCTAATTAACTGCATAGGCAGCATAACTGTGGACATATGATTGCTTTGCAATTGAGTCTCATTCTCTTGGTCATCTAATTGCAAGACAGTGGGCATAGCAGTACTCTTGGGCAATGTAGGGGGAATTGGAACACTTGTAGGATTGCCTTGCAATTCAGAGGCTATGGCTTCTAAACGTGATTGCAACTGCGCTAGTGTCTGTATGTTTCCTAATTCCAACTCTCCCATCAATTGCAAAATAGAGCCAAATTGAGTGCGTTGAGACTGTCTAAAAAGTGCATGCCAAACTCGCCCTAAAGCTTGGATTGTCAAAGGCTGCGCTTCTGTTGCAGCAGGTACTGTTGCTTCTGCATCTTCTGGCAATTGAGCAGCCGTTGTGTTATTTAGTGATTCTACATATAAGCGCTGTAGTGCTAATGACTGGTTTTCATCGATTCGTAGATTGGACAATTCCAACAAACTTTGACGACAGTTAGCTTTTTCAAGTGCTGCCCAAAGTTGAGTCATTTTGTGAAAAAGATGTATAATTTGTAACGAATTTATTGAGTCGTCTTGCCATAAATCGAGTAATTCCTGCCAATTTGAGCGGTCTTCAATGAGTACTACCTGCATATCGTTCTGCTGCCATGCATCATGAATTGGCGGTATTCCTAGATGACACCATGACTGTAAGGCAACATAAGGTTCAGCGAGACTGGGAATTTTATCAACCCCCACTGATGACGTTACTAGCCCCTTTTGCTGAGTTGTTAGCATGACCTCAAGGAGCGGTACTTGGAATGGTTGGCAGTCTAGAACTCTAACACACACTTCAGTGTTAGGAGCAATTTCTCCTAAAGCTGGTAGCGGTTCTAGCAGTTGATAACGCTCTTGTGAGTCTAAGTAAGAGTCTGCTGGTAGGGAAGATGAGGGGGATGAGGAAGATGAGGGGGATGAGGGAGACGCAAAGAGGCAATTTGTCCCCGTGTCCCCGTGTCTCTGTGTCCCCGTGTCCTCTTCTGTTTCCCCAACTCGAAAATTCCCTTCCTTTGTCATAATTGCCCAAAAAACAGTTCCGCACGCCGCGCCACAGTTATCACACTGTTGTGCATTTAAAGCCAAATTAGTACCGCACTCTAAACAGACCTTGTGGGTCAGTGAAGCGCCACAGTTTTGACAAAATTTGTTGGTATTGGGGTTTTCAAATTTACACTGAGGGCAAATCAGCATTGTGGAAGTTCCTTAATTCCCGTTCTAAGGTGCTTCTAACCACTACAATCTAAAAGTGCCACATTTGTCAGCACCTATCTAAATAGTAGACCTACAATATATTGTGGTTTATTTGGCAAATTTTGGTAGCAGTCTGAATTTTTACGCATATTAACTATAGATTTCAGATGTCGGCAAGCTATATTTTCACAAAAAATTGCCATGAGAACTGCGCATTATGGCATATTTCAACACATATCTTTAAGTTTAGGAAACTTAGAGGGTGGAAAGATGAAAGATAGTGCGCTCTCAAATCATAGCTCTCAAATCATAACTGATGTCATATCAGCTAGAGCTTAAAAGCGTTGTTCGCTTTCTGTCAGACTTTCTTTCGCCTGCAAAAGCTAAACTGAGTAACAATTTGAGTTCGCTAGAGGTTAAATCACGCCATTGACCTGGTTGCAAATCATTTAAGTGTAAGTGGGCAATGCTTACCCTAACCAGTCGCAAAGTCGGAAATCCCACAGCCGCTGTCATTCTCCTAACCTGACGATTTTTCCCCTCTGTCAGGGTCATTTCCAACCACGCTGTTGGCACATTTTTGCGAAATCTAATTGGCGGATTGCGCTCTGGTAAAGAAGGCTCTGTTGGCAGTAGTTGCACCAAGGCTGGTCGAGTGCTGTAATCTTGGATCATCACACCTTCTTGTAGTTGCGTCAAAGCCGCAGCATCAGGAATTCGTTCGACCTGTACCCAGTAAGTTCGTTCGTGTCCAAACCGAGGATGACAGAGGCGATGTTGCAATTGTCCATCGTTAGTCAACAGCAGTAACCCCTCACTGTCCCAGTCTAAACGACCCACAGGATACACATCGGGAATCTCGATATAGTCTTTGAGAGTGCTACGAGTGGGAGTGTCTTTTGTAAACTCAGTAGACCGAAAACTTTTGTCAGTCAACGCAAGAATGAGGGTTTGGGGCGATGTTTTGGGCACAGGGTCGAGCGATCGCTTACCTTAGCAGGAGAACTCATCTACAACCCTATTGCTCAAAACGCAGATGATACGGGCATTCTGGCGGATTGTATACAATCCGCCAGAATGCCCCAATGGTAAGCCTTCTAGAAATCTTTTCGGTCTACTGAAACTGGCTGAGCACACCATATGGTTTGTAAAACAGAATGTATCGGTAAGTCATTAGTCAAAAATCAAAAATCATTCTCTGTGTCACCTCATTTCCCTCCCTACAATAATGATAAATAAAGGCAACTAAGTGCCAAAATTCTATAACTTTGCCCAAGCCGCTGATCCAACTCCATAACCACTGTCACTTCAGAAATTCTTAACTCGCTTGCTCTGACCTATAACGAAAATGCTAAAATCGTTTCTTATGCTAGGGGTGCCTGCAACCGTCAGGCTGAGATTACACCCTTAACACCTGAATCCGGGTAATACCGGCGGAGGGAAGCTGTTTATCGAGGAAATCAAATATGCGGACAGAATGGGTTGCCAAGCGGCGTGGGCAGAGCAATGTTACTCAAATGCATTATGCTCGTCAGGATGTCATCACAGAAGAAATGCATTATGTCGCCCAGCGGGAAAACCTCCCCGTAGAACTCGTGAGAGACGAAGTAGCACGGGGACGGATGATTATCCCTGCTAACATTAACCACACAAATTTGGAGCCAATGTGCATTGGTATCACCTCCAAGTGTAAGGTCAATGCCAATATCGGCGCTTCTCCCAACTCTTCCAATCTTGAGGAAGAAGTGGCAAAGCTAAAACTAGCGGTGAAGTATGGCGCTGATACCGTAATGGACCTGTCTACTGGTGGTGGGAACTTGGATGACATTCGCACTGCGATTATCAAAGCTTCACCTGTGCCAATAGGCACAGTACCAATTTACCAAGCTTTAGAAAGTGTTCACGGCAACGTTGAAAAGCTAACACCAGATGATTTTCTCCATGTCATTGAGAAACATGCCCAGCAGGGTGTTGATTACATGACTATTCATGCTGGGATTTTAATTGAGCATTTGCCTTTAGTGAGAAGTCGCATCACTGGCATTGTGTCTCGCGGTGGAGGCATTTTGGCAAGATGGATGCTATATCATCACAAGCAAAACCCACTTTATACTCACTTGCACGACATCGTTGAAATTTTTAAGAAATATGATGTCTCCTTTAGTTTCGGTGATTCCTTACGTCCTGGTTGTACCCATGATGCTTCTGACGAAGCACAATTAAGCGAACTAAGAACTCTTGGACAATTGACTCGCAAAGCTTGGGAGGATGACGTACAGGTTATGGTAGAAGGTCCTGGACACGTGCCGATGGATCAAATAGAGTTTAACGTCAAAAAGCAAATGGAAGAGTGTTCTGAAGCACCTTTCTACGTGCTGGGACCATTGGTGACGGACATCGCCCCCGGTTACGACCACATCACCTCAGCAATTGGGGCAGCTATGGCTGGCTGGTATGGTACTGCAATGCTATGCTATGTAACGCCAAAAGAACACTTAGGCTTACCCAATCCTGAAGATGTAAGGAACGGTTTGATTGCTTATAAAATAGCAGCTCATGCTGCAGATATAGCCAGACACCGACCAGGTGCAAGAGATAGAGACGATGAACTGTCCCACGCCCGTTACAACTTCGATTGGAATCGTCAGTTTGAACTAGCACTCGATCCGGAAAGAGCAAGGGAATATCACGACGAAACTCTACCAGCAGACATTTACAAAACTGCTGAGTTTTGTTCAATGTGTGGTCCCAAATTCTGCCCAATGCAAACTAAAGTTGATGCTGATGCACTAACAGAACTTGAGAAGTTCTTGGCAAAAGATAAAGAAACGGTGACTCAGAGTTAGGAATTGGGAATAGTTAGTCGTAAATGGTTAGTCGGTAGTAGAAAATTTCACTACTGACTAACCATTAACTATTAATCAACTGCCGATATCGCCCTTGAATTTCCTCAATTGTATACACTGCCTCAAACTGCAACCCTGCTTGTTGGTAAAACTCGGCTCCTCCTTGCTGGCGGTCTACTAGTGAAATCACCTGAGTGACGGTATAACCTGCTTCTCTAAGTCGGTCAACGGCTTTCATAGCAGATTGTCCAGTAGTGACAACATCTTCCAAAACCACCACTTTTGCACCTTCTGGCAAACTGGGACCTTCAATATATGCCCTTGTTCCATGTCCCTTGGCTTCCTTACGAATAATTAATGCTGGTATTGGTCGATTTTCATAGGCAGAAACCACACTGACAGCACTCACAATGGGATCTGCTCCTAATGTTAAACCAGCAACTGCTTGAGTATCTAATGGCAGCAATGATAGGAGAGTACGACCAATTGCCAAAGCGCCTTGAGGATGAAGTGTTACTTGCTTGCCGTTGATATAGTAAGAACTACGCTGTCCGGAAGTGAGGACAAAATCACCTTCTTTATATGCCAGTTGACAAAATAAATCGAGTAAGTGTTCGCGTAATGTTATTAGGTCAGTAGTAGTTGCCCAAACATCAGACTGAACAGGGATGTTAGTTTGATAGGTCATCACAACTGGTAAAAATTTATGCTATACAGAAGGTTAAACTCTAAAAGAATACTGAGTCTTGAGTAAGTTTTGAGTCCTTTTTTCCTTTTTTGAAATCCTATTCAGTACTTTCAACAGAGTTCTGAAATTAAGGATAAGTCAAGATTCACCCAAATATTGAGGAGCAGGGAATATGGGTAGAAAATTTGAAGCAATAAGTAGTTTATTAGTATTATTAGCTACTATGACTTTTCCTGCTATTGCAGTAGCTGAAACGGAAAAACTTAGTTATGAAATACTCAGTGAGGTGTTTGAACGCGCTTTTTTTAAAAATGACCCCAATTTCTACGGGAGTCAGACTTTTAGAAGTCAAATTAATATGATACTTGGAACTGGTTCTGTTTTTCGCAACTCATTTCCAGAAAATCAAATTGCACGAGATGCCGAGTTAGTTCATACTGTGTATCGCGATGTTTTAAATCAGCAAATTGGTAATGAGCCATACATTCGTACCCCGGATTTACCAAATCCTTATGACTCGTCACTGTTGACGTCTCCCCGTATGAATAGCAATAAGCCCAAAGTTGGAACAGAGTTTTGATTTGAAAACGTACTACCCCAGTGAAACAAGAATGAACAAATAAGAAGGAAGATTAGATTCTTTCTTCTCTGTTATCTTTTTTGTCTTCATCATCAGTCCAGGGTGCAGGAGTTGAACCTGCCTAGGGCGAATTATGAGTTCGCTGCCTCAACCGCTCGGCCAACCCTGGTCGGCTTTTAATTATAGCGCAGGTTTACAGAATTTGACAATCTAAATATATCATACCAGATTTTTATACTACACAGTTTGACGTGGCGGTAGTGCAGACTAATATTGATTAAGTTCCTCTATAGATTGAAGTAAATAGCTTCGATACTTTTAAATAGACCAGCATTCTTTTGCAATGGCTTGTCGGCAATGAAACTAAATTCTACGGTACTTCTAACTTTGATTTTGTTAGTTCTGATGTTGGGGGCTGGTTCTGTGAGTGCTTTTTGGGGGTTTACTTTAGGAAGTGCAGCACTCAAAGGTGTTACAGCACCAGATGCTCGTCCTACCAGTAAATTTGCTAGTAGTAAATCAGCTAAGGAGCAACACACAAGGTTTGCTCTACTCAAGGAGGACGAAATCCTGAAAATTGTCAAATCACGCATTGAGGGCAAAACTAAAGCTGCTAAGTCGAAAAAAAAAGACGACGATGACGAGGAGACCAATAGCAGCAAGCTCAAGAAACAGGAAAAACCTTTACAAATGGTTGAACAAGAAAAGCCTCAAGAAGGATTTCCCATTAACACTGAAAGCGAAGGTATTAGCCTTTCCGTACAATCTGCTCGCTTTTCTGGCGGTGCTTTGCTTCTAAAAGTACAAATGCAGAACAAAGGCAAAGATTCTGTACGTTTCTTGTATAGTTTTTTGGATGTGTCTGATGACAAAGGACGAACCTTAAGTGCTAGCACAGAAGGCTTACCATCAGAATTACCTGCAAATGGACCCTCTTTTTCTGGTACAGTGAGCATTCCTACGGCTTCACTTGATAATGTCAAGCGTATTTCACTCGCCTTGACAGATTATCCTGCTCAAAAACTACGGCTAGAAGTGTCAAATATTCCTGTAGAAAGATAGGTGTTAGTGATGAGTGGTGAACTAGTGCGGTGAGTCCACAAGCACTGCGGTTCGCGTAGCGTCTCCGCTACTGAGAGGGAAACCCTTTTGTAGGTAACTGGTGAGTCCAGCCCCCTCAGGAGCGGTTTGGGTCACGTAGACGCGTATCCCTCACGGGACAGGTGTTTCTGGAGGACTCTCCCGTTGGGTTAGTTATGCTACTAACCACTCATCTTAATCCTCATGGGGGCATCAGTATTACACGAGCTTTGGCAGTGAGTGGTTTTCCTAGCTTAAGTTGGACAGATATGGGGCTGCGATTGTTAACAGTGCTGCTACTGATTGCTATCAATGCCTTTTTTGTAACAGCAGAATTTTCTGTGGTGACAGTGCGGCGATCGCGTATCCATCAACTGGTGGAGGCTGGTGACATTCAGGCGATCGCTGTTGAAGTTCTGCAACATAGTATTGACCGATTGCTATCGACAACTCAATTAGGTATTACTCTCTCTAGTTTGGCACTAGGGTGGATTGGAGAAAGTACGATAGTTGTGCTGGTGAAAGCATGGCTACTGTCTTCGCCTTTACCAAAAGGAATGAGTACAGTCATAGCTCATTCTCTATCAATTCCGATCGCCTTTTTTTTCATAGCTTATTTGCAAATAGTTTTGGGAGAACTTTGTCCTAAATCAGTAGCTATGCTGTATTCAGAACAGCTGGCAAAATTTTTGGGACCGTCGGTTAGAGCAACTGTCAGATTTTTCAACCCTTTTATCTGGATTCTTAACCAATCAACGCGCTGGCTATTGCGACTTTTTGGTATTGAATACACGGGTCAAAGTTGGAGACCACCTGTTACATCTGAAGAATTACAACTCATTATTTCCACAGAACGCGAATCCACTGGATTGCAGGCGGAAGAACGACAACTCCTCAAAAACGTCTTTGAGTTTGGGGACGAGACAGTACAAGCAGTCATGGTTCCCCGTACTAGCGTTGTCGCTTTGTCAAAGGTCGCCACCTTCGGGACTTTTCTTCAAGAAATGGTAGCTACAGGTCATTCTTGCTACCCTATTATCGGAGAATCTTTAGATGACATTCGCGGTATCGTTTACTTCAAAGACTTGGTAAAACCCTTAGCGCTAGGAAAGCTAACTTCAGAAACACAAATTCAATCGTGGATACGCACTGCAAGGTTTGTACCAGAACATACTCCATTAAACGAACTCTTGCCAATCATGCAGCAAGAGGAACCAACTATGGTGATGGTGGTAGATGAATTTGGCGGTACTGTGGGACTGGTTACCATCCAAGACGTCATTGCTCAAATCATCGGTGACCCAGGTGAACCAGACATCACTAACGATTTACTCATCAAGGTTTTAGATGAGCAGACTTTTCTAGTGCAGGCTCAAATTAACCTGGAAGACCTTAATGAGGTTTTGCATCTCGATTTGCCTTTGAAAAAAGGATACCAAACTTTGGGGGGCTTTTTACTTTACCAGTTGCAGAAAGTTCCCACCCTTGGAGAAACCTTCCGCTACGAAAATCTAGAATTTACTGTCGTGTCAGTCAGTGGACCGCGCCTGCATCAGATTCAAATGCGATGGTTGGAGGAGTAGGGCAATGGGCACTGCTTTATCCCTTTACTTCGCATAAGCCAGTGGATCTGTCAATCCCAGTTCAGCAAAAGCAGCAAGACGCAAGCGGCAAGAATCACAGACACCGCAAGCAACATCACCTCCTACATAGCAGGACCATGTTAGTTCCCAAGGAACACCTAGTTTATTGCCAAGTTGGATAATTTCGGTTTTTTTTAAATGAATTAAGGGTGTATTGATAGAAATTGTTTGCCCTTCACGTCCTTGCTTTGTTCCTAAACGAAACACTTCCTGCATTGCTTGGATGTAGTCAGGACGACAATCAGGATATCCAGAGTAATCTAAGGCGTTAACACCTATGTAAACAAGTTGGGCAGATATGGTTTCAGCATATGCAAGGGCAAAGCTTAAAAAGATGGTATTGCGAGCAGGAACATATGTGACAGGTATACTTTGAGACATTTCCTCCAGGTCGCGCTTTTGAGGTAATTCAATAGCATTATCTGTAAGAGCCGAACCACCCCACTGCCTTAAATCAAACTTTACCACTTGATGGTCTACCACACCAGCTTTCTGGGCAATTGCCAAAGCTGAATGTAACTCTCGTCGATGTCGCTGTTGGTAATCAAAGGAAATGGTATGGCACTTATAACCATCGGCTAGCGCTTGGTATAGAACTGTAGAAGAATCTAAACCACCAGACAGTAAAATGACAGCTTTCATACGAAGTGGTTTTTATTTAAATTATTTTGTGAAACAAAGAAAACTTCACTAACGTCTTAGTTATTTTTAAAGCTGACAAAAAAACTATTATACTTTTTGTAAAGTGCAAAAAAAAGCATCAGTTTAAACAGATCGCACCAAAAGCAACCTAGATGACGGGAACTCACAATAAACTTTGAAATTCTTCATAAATAGAACCTCTATGTTACCATCTGGATGGTTTTAGACGCATAGTCACTGGCAGTTGAGTATCAAAGCCAACGACTGTAGCGTCTCTAAATTTGGTGGTTGAGGAGAGAATAAGAGTGCAAAATAGAAGTATGTCAGTGGGAGAACAAAATGGTCAAGTACAGCGCAATCATCCACGACCGATCCGCATAGGCGTGATCGGAGTGGGTAATATGGGACAACATCACGTTCGTGTACTGAGTTCGATGAAAGACATTGATCTGGTAGGTGTAGCAGATATTAATGTTGAACGAGGGTTAGAAACTGCCAGCAAATATAAGGTACGTTTTTTTGAAGACTATTGCGATTTACTGCCTCATGTAGAGGCAGTTTGTGTTGCAGTACCTACCCGTTTGCATTATGCTGTTGGAATCAACTGTCTTTTGGCAGGGATTCACGTTCTCATTGAAAAGCCGATCGCAGCAAGTATATCTGAAGCAGAATCACTAGTAAATGCTGCCGCTGATTCTCAGTGTATCCTCCAAGTAGGTCATATAGAGCGTTTCAGTCCAGCATTTCAAGAATTAAGCAAGGTGTTAAAAACTGAAGAAGTGCTGGCGCTTGAGGCACATCGGATGAGTCCATTTTCAAGTCGGGCAAACGATGTCTCAGTTGTCTTAGATTTGATGATTCACGACATAGATCTCCTTCTGGAATTAGCCGCAGCACCTGTGGTGAAGTTAACGGCTAGTGGAAATCGCACATTAGACTCTGGTTATTTAGATTACGTGACTGCTACGTTGGGATTTGCCAATGGTATTGTCGCTACTCTAACTGCCAGCAAAGTGACTCACTGCAAAATCCGCCGCATTGTAGCCCATTGTAAAAACTCATTTACCGAGGCAGATTTTCTCAAAAATGAAATTTTGATTCACCGGCACACCAACGACTACCGACAAGCACTGTACAGGCAGGATGGAGTGATTGAAAGAGTTTATACAAGTAATACTGACAAGCTAGGTGCAGAGTTAGAACATTTTGTTAATTGCGTGCGCGGTGGTAATCAACCTTCAGTTGGTGGTGAACAAGCGCTCAAAGCCTTAAGATGGGCAAGTCTAATCGAGCAGATGGCTCTCGAAGACCGTGTTTGGAACCCATTGGATTGGCAATCGGAACCAAGAGTGCAATCGTTGACACCTACTGTTTGAGGGAACATATAGATAGATTACAGGGAACAGAAAAGGAACAGGAGATAGGTTGTCAGCTAGAAAAGAAAACCTCTTTGTGAAAGATAACTTGTAACCTCTCACTTGTAACCCATGCTCTGTTCCCTGTTTGCTTCAGGAAGTGTATTCTTAAAAAAATTAGTGAGAATGAGTGTAACTTAACAACGAAACTTCTGCAATAACTTCAGGAATTGACTTAATGCTCGAATGGATAACCAATACCATTAACAACATGGGTTATTGGGGAATCGCTCTGCTGATGTTTGTAGAAAACTTATTTCCCCCCATCCCTTCAGAACTCATTATGCCATTGGCAGGATTTACAGCAAGGGCAACACCAGAAAAGCTTAATGTCATGGGCGTATTTTTCGCAGGACTACTTGGTTCTGTCCTGGGTGCTATCGTCTGGTACTATCCTGGTAAATTCCTGGGAGAAAAGCGTTTGCAAGCTTGGGCTGTCAAATATGGTAAATGGTTAACAATATCAAGCAAAGATATCACTAAGGCAAAGCGCTGGTTCGACCAGCAAGGTAGCAAAGCAGTTTTTATTGGTCGTCTTGTACCGGGAATTCGCACCTTGATTTCTGTTCCCGCTGGCATAAGTAATATGCACCTGCTGCCATTTTTAATTTACTCAACTTTAGGTAGCGCTGTATGGGTTGGTTTGCTAACATATTCAGGATACGTGTTGGGTAGTCAGTATAAACTAGTGGACGAGTACTTGGCTCCTGTATCTAAAATTGTACTTGCGGTTCTGATCCTGGCATTTGTCATCTGGATGATGAAGCGTAAGCGAAAAAACAGGAGAAAGTAAAAATTTTTATCTCTAACCAACGCAAAAAAATAAGCGTTTTTTGGGTAAAAACTAGTGTTATCAGCCTTCTAACTCTAGCTCCTGGTTTTACCATTTCATGGTAAGGAGTGAGATTTATGCGCTATTGCTCCTGCTCAATAACTCAGTAATTCTTTGCATATTTCTTGCTACAGTTGACGCAACAAGAGTTTTCTGGTAAACCCATTTTTGTAAGAAGATGTCTGAAAAGTCGATGAAACGTATAATTTGTCATTCTGAGCGTAGTCCTGAGCCGAAGCCGCGTTCGCGTTCGCATAGCGTGCGCTTTGCGCTCAGCGTCTCCGAGGCGGAGCGTTATTGCGCTATTGCTCTGAGCATGACATTTTTAACTTCAACAGACATCCTCTGAGATAGGCACGATAACTTGTTACAGCGAAGTAAGTACTAGGAGCTTGCATGACAGAACAACCTTCCGCCGCCACTCCCATGAATGCCGCTGCTATTCCAATGAATAGAGTTTCGGCATCTACTCCGATAAATGCTGTTCCCCCTCAATCAGTTGGTAGCAGTTCGGGGAAAAAGATTCTCAGTGTTGACTTGGGTAGAACTTCTACAAAGACGTGCATTAGCCGCGAGTCTAATAATGTGGCGTTCGTCTCCGCCAACGTGAAGGAGATGTCAATGGAACAGGTACGTGGAGGTGTTTTTGAAGCCCGCGCTACTGATCCATTGATGGATCTATGGCTGGAGTATCAAGGCAGTGGATACGCTATTGGTCAATTGGCAGCAGATTTTGGAGCTAACCTAGGAGTAGGTAAATCTAAGGTCGAAGATGCACTGGTTAAGGTCTTGGCTTGCGCTGGCTACTTTAAACTTAAGGATGATATCTCCGTAGTGCTGGGTCTGCCTTACCTTTCCCAAGAGCAATTTGAGAAGGAAAAGGCACAAATCATCAGCCAACTGAATGGTCCTCATGTGATGAACTTTCGTGGAGAACCCGTATCGTTAAATATCAGCAAGGTTTGGGTCATGCCAGAAGGCTATGGCAGCTTATTATGGTGTGAGGCTCAACCAAAGAAAGGCGCAGCAATGCCCGACTTTACCAAAGTATCTGTGGCAATTGTTGATATTGGACATCAAACTACAGATTGTTTGATGATTGATAATTTCCGCTTTGCCCGAGGTGCATCAAAGAGTGAGGACTTCGGTATGAGCAAGTTTTATGAACTAGTCGCTGCCGAAATTGAGGGAGCAGATAGCCAATCTCTATCTTTAATTACCGCAGTCAACCGAGCCAAGGGCGATCGCTTCTACCGTCCTAGAGGTGCAAGCAAGCCCACCAATTTGGATGATTTTCTCCCCAATCTTATAGAAATGTTTTCTCGCGAAATCTGTAACCGCGTGCTAGCATGGCTACCAGAACGCGTTACCGATGTCATTCTTACCGGAGGAGGTGGAGAATTTTTCTGGGAAGATGTTCAACGCTTGCTCAAAGAAGCAAAAATTAATGCCCATTTAGCTTCACCATCTCGGCAAGCAAATGTTTTGGGGCAGTATATTTACGGAGAGGCACAGTTATCCTCCGCTCGCTCTGCTAGGGCTTAAGACTGATGTTCCAATGGTCAAAAAAAGTAGTGAAATCCGTTACGTTTGAGCCAGGGGTAGCTGACGAAAGCTTGTTAGGTCTTGTCGAAAGTCATTTGGAGAAAGATCCCCAAAAGACTTTCAGCGACCTCTGTAAAGAAGCCCTATGGCAATCTTTGTGCGTACCGGAATCTGTACGACCAGCCCCGAAATCAGCAGCAGCAACAGCAACACTAGGGGTGGAACAACAAATCGCTGCACTGCGAAGTCAGATAGCTGACCTTGAGGAACGTTTTTTTGCCAAGGAATCTAATCGGTTGGAGATGATAGAACACCATCTGATGCAACTGAGCCAACAAGTCACTCAGATAGCTATCACGATCAATCATGTATCAACCAGTTCCCCTCTAACCTCACAACAAGCTTCAGCGATAGAAGTTATCAATGGTACTTCTACTCCTACTCATGCTGCTGCTATTTATCCTCAAGAGGTTGATCCAGTTATCAGCCGTATTAGCCAATTTATGGACGATTTCTAGAGACATTTGCGAGTGTGAAAGTGTTTCGCTGTTGTTGAACCTCCTTAATGAGAATTTCTCTTAAGGGGGCTTAACATTGTTTGAATTAGATGAAACTGAGAATTGTAGCAACGGGCATGCCGTACCCATACAAATAATCTATAGCAATCCTATTTGATTTGTAAAAATTGCGAAACTCTAGAAACCCGGTATCTTTGAGATACCGGGTTTCTCGCCTTTTACGAATGATGCGCGGATTGCTATATGTTGCACCTAATTGAGAACTGCTATAGTTTATCAACACTTAACTTCTAACTTTTAAAAAAATACCCAGTTATGTTTTGAATATATTCCAGAACTTTTTGATAAGACTCTGGATTACTGACAGGATTGATAATGATAGAAACAGTACTATCTGGTAACCAAAAAGTTATCCTGCCGTTATTTGGTTCATGACGAAAGGAACTAATGCTGTCGAAGTTAATTATATATTCGTTCCTCTCATAAAGAATTTTTACCCAATAGGATTTCTCGAATCCCAATTCTATAACGTGTTCTATATAATCTAGAATCTTTTGATAATCTTCTGGGTTATTTTGGGGATTTATGACTATCGGAATAGCGCAATTTGGTAACCAAAAAGTTATCCTGCCGTTCCGTTCATGGCAAAAAGCCGTAACACGTTCAAAATTAATTACATATTCATTTCTTTCATAATAGATTTTTACCCAGTACGCCACAAAATTCCCTCAATCTCCAAGTTTCACAGCAACAAAAGTCAGCGCTACACTCGTAAACGATTTTAGATTGTGTCATTCATAGTTTGTCTTAGCCATTGGCAATGAAATCAATAACTATTGGCTCCTTAAGATACTTGTACTGGTGTTTGTGCCGCAGAGGAGGGGTAAGAACGGGTAATCGCAGCTTCGATAAAACCTTTAAATAAAGGATGAGGTGCGCTAGGACGCGATTGAAATTCTGGATGAAATTGACAAGCAATAAAGAAGGGGTGGTTGGGAAACTCAATAATTTCCACTAAGCGTCCGTCGGGAGAAGTGCCACTAATAACATAACCAGAGTCTACAAATATGTTGCGGTAGGCGTTGTTGAACTCGTAGCGATGTCGATGACGTTCATAAACCACTTCTTCTTGATAAAGTTTAAAAGCCAAAGAGTGAGGAAGCAAGCGGCAAGGATATAAACCTAAACGCATTGTCCCACCCAAATCAATGATATCCTGCTGTTCTGGCAACAGATTAATGACTGGATTTTCGGTATGGGGATCAAATTCAGCGCTGTTAGCATCTTTTAATCCGGCTACGTCCCGTGCCCATTCTATAACAGAACATTGCATTCCTAAGCACAAACCTAAGAATGGGATTTGGCATTTTCGAGCAAATTTAATTGCGGCAATTTTGCCATCTACCCCCCGGATGCCAAAACCTCCTGGAACAACTATGCCATCCACACCTTCTAGATAGGTTTCGACTCCTTCAGTTTCCAATTTTTCTGAGTTCACCCAGCGCAGGTGCAATTCGCTACTCATAGCAATTGCAGCATGACGTAGCGCTTCCACAACTGAAAGATAGGCATCACTCAGTTGCACATATTTCCCTACAATCGCAATTTCTACCCGATGAGTAGGACTGTACAATTTTTCTACTAGTGTTTGCCACTGCGCCAAATCAGGTTGGTGTTGTTCCATA
Organism: Iphinoe sp. HA4291-MV1; assembly: GCA_019359415.1. Taxonomy (GTDB): domain Bacteria; phylum Cyanobacteriota; class Cyanobacteriia; order Cyanobacteriales; family Nostocaceae; genus Brasilonema. The sequence continues at coordinate 35,806 of JAHHHH010000060.1, forward strand.
TTCAGCAACTCTAGCGTTTGCTGTGCGAGTCCTTCTCGTTCTAAATTCAGCGGAACTTCATAGATACTCTTAGCATCTTGAGATGGGATTACGCATTCTACTGGTACATCGCAAAATTCAGATAATTTATATTTTAATGTTGTTGGCAGTGGGCGATCGCATCGACAAATTAAGATATCCGGTTGAATACCAATGGATCTGAGTTCTTTCACCGAGTGCTGTGTGGGCTTAGTTTTCATCTCACCCGCTGAGGCAATCCACGGTATCAAAGTTACGTGCATATACAGGACATTTTGCCGCCCTACATCCTTCCGGAATTGACGAATTGCCTCCAAGTATGGTAGTGATTCAATATCCCCTACTGTACCGCCTATTTCTGTAATAACCACATCTGGAGTAGTATCTTTGGCAACTCTAATAATTCGTTCTTTTATTTCGTTTGTAATGTGGGGAATGACCTGTACTGTGCCGCCATTATAATCACCACGTCGCTCCTTATTAATAACAGCTTGGTAAATTAAACCAGTCGTCACGCTGTTCAACCGCGACATAGAAGTGTCAGTAAAACGTTCGTAATGTCCCAAATCCAAATCTGTCTCAGCACCATCTTGAGTCACAAAGACTTCACCATGCTGAAACGGACTCATCGTTCCTGGATCGACATTAATATAAGGGTCGAGTTTGAGAATTGATACCGAATAATCTCTTGACTTGAGTAATCGCCCCAGACTTGCTGCTACAATTCCCTTACCAATACTAGAAACAACACCGCCAGTCACAAATACAAACTTAGTCATAGTACTTTTTTATTTCGTGCAACTTCTAACAATACACCCCGTCCCCCCTTCAGGAGAATTCAAAATTCGCTCATTCAAAGTTCAAAAAAATAAATAATTTTGAATTTATAATTTGACTTTTGAATTTAAACCCCACGCCGGAAGGCGGGAGTGCTTGACTCCCCTGTTTTGGGTGTGGTAAAAACCTGTTGGTAAAAGAATAGACAAGGGGACATTGCCCATTGCCCATTGCCCACACCCCCTCTTTTTGTAAATTATTCTTCTATTTTGACGTGAGAGCAATTTTAGGATTAGTTTTATTAAGCCTTATAGTCACTCCCTCTGTCGCTTTGGCGCAAGAACAATCCCTCAAGGTTGTTTTTCCTAAAACAAACTATCAGACAACTGCAAAGACAATCTTCTTTATTGGCACAGCACCATCAAGTGGAGAGGTTCTCGTCAATGGTAAGCCAGTAAAGCGTAGCAAATCTGGTCATTTTGCCCCAAGTTTCCCCTTACAGGTAGGAGAAAACCTTTTTACTGTTCGCTACCAAAATCAAGAAATCCAGATTAAGGTGACAAGAGTTTCCACCCAACCGGAAATTCCACAGGGGTTAGCCTTTGCTAAAGATTCTCTCACACCAGCAGTGGACATTGCCAAACTTCCAGGAGAACAGATCTGTTTTAGCGCGATAGCCCCTTGGGCGGCTCCCTCTGGGAGCATCGCTACTGCGAATGCGGCTGTTTCCGTAAAACTGGGAAATCGAACTGTTTCCCTTTTACCCCAACCTCAACAGGCGCAACTACCAGCAAATTCTGCCGCCTTAACAGGGCAAAACCAACCCTCAGCCCAGTCTAGCGTAGAGAAGTATCAAGGTTGTACGACAGCTTTTGCGGTTAATCCTCTACTTGTGTACGGTAACAACATCGTCTCTGGTGCTGTTGTTCAGGACGATAGCAAAAATGTAGATTTGGGTAAACCAGAATTCCAACTTACGCTGAATGGCAAAACGATAACTCAACCAGGAACTGGTAAAATCACCATCCTCTCACCCTCACAGTTAGAAGTTGTGGAAGTAACAGCAGAGTCTGGCGTCGCTCGCACTGGTCCCAGTACAGATTATTCTAGACTTACACCTCTACCTAAAGGCACACGTACAACAATTACAGGACGCGAAGGTGAGTGGTTACGTTTAGACTACGGCGCTTGGATTAATAGTAAGGAAACTCGTCCTTTACCAGGAGCAATTCCTCCGCACAGCATTATTCGTAGTGTTGGCTATCGTAAGCTTCCGGGTGTGACCCAGATGGTTTTCCCGCTACAAGTTCCCGTTCCTGTGAGTGTGCAGCAGGGTAACCAGACTTTTACTCTCACTCTTCATAATACCACTGCCCAGACAGATATTATCCGCTTAGATGATGATCCTCTCATTTCTCGCCTAGATTGGCAACAATTACCAGCCACTCCAGCAGGGGGACAGCCAGGAGTGCAGTACACCTTTAACCTCAAGAAAGCTCAACAGTGGGGGTATAAAATCAAATACGACGGCACGAGTTTGGTGCTGTCTTTGCGTCACTCTCCCGTTCTCTCTTCAGCTGGTAGCGGAGAAACAAGGGAATTGTTAAACAGACAAAAACCATTATCTGGCATAAAGATTTTACTCGATCCAGGACACGGCGGTAAAGAATCTGGAGCATCGGGACCAACAGGTTATTTAGAAAAAGATGTCAATCTTGTGGTATCCAAGTTGGTGCGCGATGAGTTGGTGAAACTAGGGGCGACAATAGTGATGACACGGGAGGATGACAAGGAAGTATCGCTAAATGACCGTGTGGCGATTATCGATAAAGAAGAACCAGCGATCGCTCTTTCCATACATTACAACTCCCTACCCGATGAAGGTGATGCAGAAAACACGAAGGGAATGGCAGCCTTTTGGTATCATCCTCAAGCTCACAACTTAGCAGTTTTTATGCAAAAGTATATAGTGAGCAAATTAGGACGACCATCCTACGGTGTATTTTGGGATAACTTAGCGCTGACACGTCCAGCGAGTGCGCCATCAGTATTACTGGAATTGGGTTTTATGAGCAACCCTAACGAATTTGAGTGGGTGACGAATCCTCAAGAACAGAAGAAATTGGCAAAAGTCATCGCCGATGGAATTGTTGAGTGGTTTCGTAGCGATCGCTGATTTTTGACAATACAAGTCGATGCTCTCAAGGGAAGCTATCTTTGCTCTTGAACTGCAACAGCGCTAAATCATTGTTACAAATGAAACCTTCTTTCGCAAGGTGGGCACTGCTGTCAACGTAAAAATAGCAGTTTCAGCGAACGGTAAACAGTGCCCACCCTACAAAAATTGCTGGGTTTATCTGTGTAAATTTCTTGAGCATGGTGTATTCATTTAGTGTAACGCACCAGATTCCTCATGATTTGGTGCTCGCCCCCACTCGTGCAATATTGGCATAGTAAATAAACCCCATGCCAAACCCGTCATTAACCCAAAAGGCGTAACAACGTAATTATGAAAACTCCACCAACCCAAAACCTCTGCTGCTAATTCGAGTGGATAAGCCATCATCAACACACTAGCAAGCGCCGCACCACTCCAAGCATATTGACTTAACCAGTAAAAACCTTTACCACCTGTCGCCCCATATAATAGACGGGTAATAAGTAACCCCGTAACAGTACCGTAACAGCGCATACACACAGCCATAATATATGGTGAAGACAATGCGATCGCCATATCTGGTTGCGGGCAAACATGAACGCCCATGAAATAAATAATATTCGCAATTAGAGGTAAAATTGGTAAGCCAGACGCAGCAAGAAATGGAGCAGCAAGCGGTCCTACTACCATCCCTGCTAACATGAAGTCAGCAACAGCGCTTACCCAACGAATTTGAAAGTGCTGAGTGGAAGAACTTCTTTTAAAAACTAATCCTGGCAACATTTCTTTCTATGGCCGTTTTTTCTTGGCGTCTTAAGGTGGGCAATATTGCCCACCCTACTTTCTTAACCTACCTTAGCAGTATACGGACTAGTCAACTTCTCCAACTGCTGTACCAACAGACTGAGGAACAACCCGACATCTGTCACCACACCAACTGATTCTATAGAACCTCTGTCGCTCAACTTTGTCACCACGGCTGGATTGATATCCACACAAACCATCTTCACACCAGCGGGAGTCATATTCCCCACGCCTATTGAGTGCAGCATACTCGACAACATCAAAATCATATCTGCATCTTTGATCTGTCGAGCGTATTCAGCTTGCGCTTTGATCAAATCCATCTCGGTATCTGGTAAAGGACCATCATCGCGAATCGAACCGGCAAGACAGAATGGAACTTCATTACGGACGCACTCATACATTACCCCATTCTTGATGACCCCAGCCTCAACAGCTTTAGCAATGCTACCATAACGGCGAATGGTATTAATGACCTTTAGGTGATGGCGGTGTCCACCGCGTACAGCCACACCCCGCTGCATGTCCACACCGAGAGAAGTTCCCATCATCGCTTGCTCAATGTCGTGGACAGCGATCGCATTTCCACCCAGCAGCGCCTGTACGTATTCTTCTCTTATCAGTTGCGCCAGATGCTCACCGCCTCCAGTGTGAATCACCACAGGACCTGCCGTGACAACAACTTTACCACCAGCATCTCGGATTTTACGTAATTCCCAAGCCACTTGCTCGACGACGAGTTCCACACGCCGCTCACTGGAAACTCCCGCCGACATAAAGCTGAATTCTTCTGCATTGCGTTTTTCCCGTGATTCTGTTTTGCGGATGGTACGAATACCTTGTACATCGACAACGACTTCTTCGCCGATTTCTAAATCGCGTAGTATTTTACACTGGGCGACTATACCTTTGGGTGTTCGGGTGATAGCGATCGCGCCATCCATCCGCTGATTTTGTACCTTCACCCATTCACCGTTAATCCGTACTTCCGTGGGATAAATCGTGCTAACGTAAAAATCATCGGGAGCTACACCTGCTTGGGTAACTGGTTCCAACTTGGCATCGCGCTCGTCTTGCGGCAAGTCCACCGCACCCAAATCAATCAAATGCGATAAAATGCTTTCCATCACCTCATGAGAAGGTGCGGATACCTTCACCTCGGCTGCTGAAGTACTTTGCCGCTGCTCTCCCAATAGGAAATTTAGCACTTGGAAGCTACCAGCATTATCGATAATTAAATCCAAAGCGCGGTTAATCAAACCAGAGTCGAGCAAGTGTCCTTCTATGCGAATGATGCGACTTTCTACCGACACATTGGCGTGAAGTTCTTCTCGTACTGGTTCCGTTACCCGTAATGTCAAGCATTTTGCCGCGCCACCAGCTTTCATAAATTCCGTCAGTGGCGTTTCAATCACTTGGAAACCAGCATCTGCAAGGCGTGCTTTTAGTGGTTCACTAGCCTTATTCATCACAACGATGCTGTCCACATTCACCGCATTGCAGGCAAAGTTTACCGCGTCGGCTTCTGTAATGCTTATGCGTTTTTGTTGTGGTACCCGCATTTCAATTAAGCGGTTGGAGTACGAATCAAACGCGGGTGGATAGTACAGCAAATAACCATTAGCAAGCGGACAAAAGCAAGTATCTAAGTGGTAAAAGCGCTCATCAATCAGTCGCAACGAAAGGACTTCGATATCCAGCCATTTTGCCAGGTAAGGGTGAGAATCTAATTCTGTACGAAAACCGTATCCAGCCCAAAGCCAGCGTCCTTCCCGATCCAACAGTGCGTCCCCCGCACCTTCAAAAGGCAAGTCTTTGGGCAATACGTAGACAGTGTAGCCATTATCTTCAAACCACTGTTTGAAATAAGGCTCCTCGCCCTGACGCTCCTTGTGTAAAAAACGACTCAATACAATAGTAGTCCCTAGTACCAAACCAGCGTTTGCCGTAAACACCATATCGGGCCAGCCTTTCTGGGGTGGTACTATATCAACAATTGCGTGTTCTTTGAGGATATGATGCAGTTTGTCCCACTGTTCTACAGCAAGGTCTGGCGATGACTTGTGAATATTCCCTTCCATCCAAGGGTTAATCACATAGTCTACATCGTAGTGGTGAGGAGAACACATCAAAAAGCGAATCTGGGAAGTCATATAAGTGCAATAGGGTGAGATGCAATTAACCTTTAATTTAGCCTTTACTTTATTGGGTACAAAGAATGTATTTTTTAATACAAAATTTTATCTAAAGACGAAAATTCTATATTTTCGTAAAAGGCGGGAGATAGTCCATACCCTATTCTATCGTGGAGAGGGTATAGACAATACGGTTCGGATAACAAAAGACACGAGTATCTTAATAAATGTAAAAGTTACGCATTGACAAAAGTTCATTTATGTGAATTTGCTGCTATCCTCGACAGGATAATTTCTGCCAATTTGGCAACACAACTCGGTGGAAATATATTTGAATTTTTAGAGAATTCGCTTTGGTGAAGGGTTGTCAGATTAGCTTCCTCTACATGCTTATAACTGCCTATCTTCAAGACTGCTGCACCTTTCTCAACTCAAATAAAATTGCCATAACTTTATGCGTGTCAGCCTAGCACAGACAAAGGATTATGTTGCTCTATCCTATGTATGTCAATCTTGGGAGTAGCGAATCGGCTCAAAGCATTATGGGAAGAAAATTGAGTACGATTTGACTTTTCTCTGTTTGACAAAAGACTAATATCACCGAGTTTTTTCTAAATTCTAGGAATCTCTATGAGTTTATCCAATCCCGCTCCAACTCCACAACATTCTTATACCGCAAAAGACCTTCAAGTATGGCTGGCGTCTTATTTTGCTGAGTTACTAGGACTTCAACCAGCAGAGATAAATATTCAAGCGCCTTTTGACACCTACGGTTTGGATTCAGCGCAAGTGATGATTATTGCTAGTAAAGTGGAGAATTTGCTGGGATTTCAATTATCTCCTCTGCTAGTGTGGCATTACCCCACTATTGAATTACTTTCTCAGCGATTAGCCGAAGAATTTGGAGGTTCGGAGACAGAACTTTTTCAAATTTAAACTTTGCAGTTGTTTTTATGCAAATAAACCCGGTTTCTAGCACAAATCGTGTGTTTAGTAATCAGATAGCTACAAATAAACCAGTTTTCTGGTATTGGTGACATCAGTCTTGAGATGTAAACGCTGCAGTTGTTTTTAAAGAGATTGCAAAAAACTATGAATACATCCGAAATTTTGGCAACTCTCACACAACAGTGTGTACAGATGTGGGTTGAGAATGACACATTAAATATCCGTTCTCCTAAAGGAATATTAACGCCAGATATACAGGCAGAGATAGTTGCACGCAAGCCAGAAATTATGGCATTTCTACGTCAGGGTAATGTTGCCATAAATTCTCATTCCGTATCGCTGGATTATGATCTAAGTCTACAGACAATCGGTCGTTTAATTGGGGAAGTAGGCGATAAATTAAATCCAGAGTGTAAGCAACCGATTATCGATCCTAGACTTATGGCTCAAAGGCTAACTGTCACCTTTAGACCTGTACCGAATAGATACAAAAATGAAGAAATTCTCAGATTTAGAGAAGAACTAAAACTGAAGCTGCACTCATATGGAGTGAAAGTTTTACCGTGGCGACAAGCTACAACAGAGTTTCGCTATGAAATCAATATACCTTTTTTTCACTGGAAGAAAAGCATCAAAACCAGAGTGGTAAAATCTGGGATAAATGCTGTCATTGATGTAGATAGACCACCTTCTTTAATAAGTCGAGTTAAGAAATTTGTCGCGGAGAAACTGTATCAAATCTATTCTCGCTTTATTGTGAAGGAGCAAAAAATATCGGTAACGAGAATTGCTCAATTAATTGGTTGGGCTGAAGATTGTGCAGCTAAATACATTGAAGATCCGACAAATACTCAAGTAATTGTACTCACAGAATTAAATAATGATTTTGTTAATTCCGAAATTCCTTATCAACAGAAGATAAAGATTGGTTTGAATACTTTAATCAGAACATTTTCAGAAATTGTGATTGGAGTATCTAGTTCTCGTTTTTCAATTCTGAATATGAATCTTTCAGATTCCGTATTTTCTCTAAATGAGATAGATAGTTTTGTCTTAAATTCACTCATCCCCAAAGTCTACGTTCCCATATTACCTTTGCCATTGAGCAAATTTCAAATAGAACAATTTGAATCACAACAATCAAATTATGCACAAAAACTAGTTAGTTTGGGTAAGAAGCTTGCAGAAACCAATCTCTTCCCTTCTGGTTCCAAACTGAGCGAGGTGATTAAAAGAAAGTCCTATAGAGATATCGTCAACGTCATCGTAAATGGCAGAACAGGTGTCTCTTATGGCTTTGTTGCTTATGCAGAGCCACCACATTACGTTGGAAAAATTGAGATAACTGATAGAGAATGGAAAAATCTATATCCTATTGAAGGATTCAGTATTGATGAAGTACGCCAAAATTCAATAGGTAGAAGGTATTTAAAAACTAAGATAGGAAAAGAATATAGATTTAAACAGATTCCCGATATCTGGATTTTAAGTGCTCGTTCTGGCTCAAATAAAACCAACTTGAGTCTTGAAAGTGACATAGTAAGAATTGGTTTAACAGAGAGGTTATTGCTACAGTTACCACAGGGAGTTGATCCTCAAGTAGTAGATATCAAGCCTTCCTATGATGTCTATGTCATGCTGGGAATAGCTCTATCTACAGCTTTATATGCACCAAACTTAATGAGAAATGGTCTGCCAATGATCCATTTCCACGGATATCCAAAATTTGAGTGGTTTCAGGTGAATGAATATTATGCTGGAGTTGATAATCCTTCAGTACCTTGTGGAACTTACGAATCTGGAGTATTCAACTTTTTGGGTATTTATAACTTGGTAAATCAACAAGGTGGAAATATTGCCTTAGCCAGTTTGATAGAACCAGACCATGGAACGAATATCATAGCCTCTGATTTGGAATATTTAGTAGAAAGAGTGAAGATTGGGTGTAACAAAAGAGAAATTGAACTAGGTGGAAAACATTTTGCTTCTCTTAAATCAGTGAACAGGGAACAGAGAACAGGGAACGCTTAACAGGGAAGAGTTATCTAGCATTGCCCATTGCCTATTACCCGTTGATAACTGATTACTGGTTAAATGTGGAATCGGAAGTTATCATGATTGCCAACAGAAAGCTGGGACGCGTCGAGCAAGCTCTGGAAATTTTAAATCGCTGTGCTAAAACTTGGAATGTAGTCACTATTAGTCGGATCAAGGGACCTTTGAGTGAAGAAATCCTCAGACAGGCTTTAGATCTGATCCAGCATCGTCACCCTCGTCTTAATTCTCGGATTGTCGGATCTCTTAATAGTCTGCGCTTTCAAACTGAAGGAACACCAAAGATTGCTTTGCGTGTTGTGAACAAGTTGGACAATTGCCAATGGCAAGAAGTCGTTCATGAAGAACTGAACGAGAAAATTGATAGTAGCAAAGGTTTACTGCGAGCAGTGCTTGTTCATACCTTAAGCGAAGACCATGTCAGTTACCTGATTACAACAGTACACCACGCGGTTTCGGACGCGTTATCATGCGTCCAACTTCACTCAGAAATATTGGCGTACTCTCATAAAATTGTGTCCGGCGATCCAGTGAATCCAGTTGTAAGCTTAAGCGCGCTTCCACCCATTGAAGAACTACTACCCAAATGGACAAATGGTTTCAGAGGTAGAATATGTGGCATGCTCTTGTTTTTACGGCTTGGGTTTCAGAAAATCTGGAATCGACCGGAAACACTAGGTTTTGAAAAGTATGCGCCCGTTGCGAAGCGTCGCTGTGGCATGGTTCACAGACAGCTTGATTCAGAGTTGACCCAACAGCTAGTAAATCGTTGCAAGCAGGAAAAGACCACAGTGCAGAGTGCTTTGTGTGCTGCACTGATGTTTACAGTAGCGAGAAAAATAGGTAAAGGCAAGAGAAAAGATGTGCAATTGAGCTGCCTATCATATCTTGATTTGAGGAGACGTTTGGAATCTATCATCACTGATGAGCACATGGGTGTATTAGCCTCGCCTGTTATGGGATTTCACACCATATATGCCAATACGTCTTTCTGGGAATTAGCTCGGGATGTAAAGCAACACCTTGAAACTGTTACAAAGCACAGCGATGTCTTTAAGATGATATTGATGTCCAAAGAACTCATCAAGTTTTTTCTCGCCGTCCCCAAAGAAGTATCCGCCACTGTATCTGTCTCCAATATTGGCAAAGTAAACATCCCCAAAGTTTACGGCTCATTTGAACTAGAAGAAATCAGCTTCGCTGGCTCTAATTCTTTGTATGCAGGTGTTTTCGCTACAAACGCTTCAACCTTTCAGGGAAAAATGCTGTTGAATTTTGTTTTTTCTCAGCCTTCAATCAGTCAGGATACGATGGAGACTCTTGTGAACAACGTCGTATCCTGTATTATTGAGGTTTGCGATTTAAAGGTTGTGTTCACCGAGAAAGAACTCAGCAACTCCTGAATCAAAATGGATTTAGAGGTTTGAAATTGAGTTCAATCTGGGAAAGCCACACCAGTCATTGGGTCACGGATATACAATCCTAGTGTGAGACTACGCATCACTTCATCCCAAACAGGTGTTAGCTGCTCTGCTTGATCTGCCCAATAATCGAATGTAATTAAACACTGAACATTTGACCCCAAGCCAATGCAAATCCGCGAAAAAGCTTCACGTGGCTCTGTTTGGGTGTCGATAAACTTAATCTCTGCCCATACAATTCTGGCGGTTTGGCGCTTGATGGTAAAGATTTCTCCCGATTCAATGACATTGCGACTATCGTCTTCTATCACTTTCTTCAAGGTTGATTTTAGCGGAAACTGGCTCCAGTCATTGGGTGGTAAGCGATTAAAAGACACCTCCAGGCAACAATCATCGTCGGGCGCTTTTCTATCGAGAAACTTGAACGATTTTTCTTGTGGCTCAAAAACCCAATCCTGGGGAACATTGAAGCGAACAGATCCCCGATCTGCGACAAAAATCTTGTAGCCTGCTGGAGATTCCCAATGATGATCGGGTTTTAGTTCAAGCGTTTCTTTAATCCACTGGAGATTGCTTTTCTTACGCTTTGCCATAGTGTTTTTGCAAATTTGCTAAAGAAGCGCGATCGCTTAAGTTGGGTTGTAGGCGATGGCGCAAAGCGCCCACCTTTCCTGCGGAACGCACTCGCGTTCGGCGATCGCCCACTTTGTTAATGGTATCAAATTGCTAGTAGGGTGCGGCGTTGCGCTTTGCGACAACGCACCCTACGGGAGGGATGTGATGGCGCAAAGCACCCGCCGTAGGCGATTGCGCAAAGCGCACCTGGGAGAGGCAATCGCACTATCGACTTGATGGAGATGATCTCCTCTCACCCATAGAATAAATTTTGGAGGATTTTAGATGGATAAAGTCGAGTTCAATCAGCAAAATGGCAGATTGTTTTCTCGCTTTGCCTATTTGCATTCTCATTTCAGTAGTGGTTGAGTCGATGGGGACTATTATGTCCCGCACCTCTCAGTTAGATCCGGACGTGCCCATTTCTGTGCATCCGGCTCCCGATATTCTTAGGGCTTATCCCTTTTACCCATGTGGATATAATCGTGA
>JAHHHH010000052.1 GCA_019359415.1 Iphinoe sp. HA4291-MV1
ATAAAGTACGGCTGGCTTAGCCGGAACTCAACGCCTGTGGACAAGAAGGAGCCGACTCCCTTGGGTGAAGCAGGAAGAAATCGCTAAGCAAGGTTTGACCAAGTTTAGGTAAGTATTTTGAAGCAGGTAGACCACATTATCCCCCTAAGTAAAGGCGGAAAAGATGAATATAAAAACCTCCAGGTACTACACAAACATTGCCATGATACTAAAACAGCCAAAGATGGTTTGGCTGGAGGTATGCACTTGGACAAGCACCAAATTACTGAGGAGCCGGATGAGGTGAAAATCTCACGTCCGGTTTTGAAGACGAGTCGCTCTGGTGACGGAGCGGCTTAGTTTAATCTGAGGATGGAACCATCCTTGTTGGAGGCATATCAGCGTTATTTAACCCGCGAACAAGTAGGCAAGTCCGAAAGTAGGAAGTCTGATTCTCCCTCAGAGCGGGTTTCCAACGAGTCACTAACCACTGACCAGGTAGCCAATAGGGGCGAGAAGTCAGACGGGGATGTGGCGTGATTCTGCGCACCTTCAGGTCGCAGAGGGTTCAAAAAGTTCACCAAACCCTTTGAGAGAGAGGGTATTGAATTATGGGAGTATGGGTGTGGGATTGTAGGTAAAGAATATCAAAGTTGAAAAAATCCCTTACATCCTGATCTGTGTAAAGTCGCAAAGCATTGCGCCTCTGCATCTCTTATTTATCGTGTTGGTATAAAAATCAGAAATTTTTTCTAGACCCTTGACATGTTTTGTAGTATATAAGTAATATAAAAGTATTAATAAACAAAAATCAAACATTTCTAAATCAAGTTACTAGCTCAGTCGCTTGTCAAAGAGCGCATGTATTCAACACTGTAATGAGTCATCAAACTGTACAATTTCAGACAACTGCTGGGATAGAAGATCTAATAGCTGCATTTGAAAATTGTACTTTACCACGATGTGAGTGGCATCATTCTGCACATTTAACCATTGCACTATGGTATCTCACTCAGTACGAAAAACAAGAAGCAACAAATCATATTCGTGAAGGTATCCAATGTTATAACGCTGCTACGGGTATCCAAAATACGAAAAATGGCGGCTATCACGAAACTATAACGTTATTTTGGATTCAAATAGTGCATTGCTATTTACTCGTTGCTGAAGCAAATACTTCCACATTGCAACTGGCTAACAGATTACTCCAAACTTTCAATGATAAGTCTCTACCGCTGCAATTCTACAGTCGAGATTTACTTATGTCATGGGAAGCTCGCACTAGTTGGATCGAGCCTGATTTGAAGCCTCTCGACCTTACAAGCCCCCAACTTATGATGCCGTACCTTATGAATTCCCCCGCAGAGGGCTGACTGTGGCAACTTCCACGCAAGTGGTTTATATTACGTTGAAGAAGAATTCAGCAAGTCCTGATTCAGGAGTCAGAATCAACTCGTTTTGGGATTCAAACCCAAAACGAGTTGAAGACCACTAAATCAAAGATTTAGTGGGGGTCTTAAACCCCTTTATTCAACCGAACGTCGTACAGAATTCATGCGCTCATTCTGACGACTGACGCCTCTATTCTTTATTGATAAAACTTTTGCCAAATCTCCTATATCAGGAGAGGATAACTCCACCACTGCAGCACAACAGACAATATGGATTTTGAATACTATAGAAATAACGAAGGTACTCTTGCCAATAGTAACCGTCAAAGCTTACTAGCAAGTGGTTGGCGACCCTTACATAGAGAGTTGGACTGGGAATTTGTCTGGCAACTGTTGTGTAACGACACGCGGGAGTTTACGCAAAAAAGTTTGAATTTAGCAAGTAATATTGCTGAGATTTTGGGACGGAATAATTATACTTGGTGGGCTAATTTATTAAATGTTGTCTCTGATAATACGCGCTATGAAGTAGAAAAATTTTGGAGTTACATCACACCCGACCCTTTATCACCAGACCATCGTTACAAAGATGTTTTAAGTACGGAAACGCCTATCGTTCAATTTGTCAGCCGCAACAGTATTCCAATTGATTATATTCTTAATCGTCTTCAAGAAATTACTGTGTTGCGTGTTTTAGATGTGTTGGAACGTCCTGACATTATCACGCAATATTATTTAGAACGGGATTTCTATTTGCCAGTAGAAAAGTTTGTGAACTGGGAGCGGTTGGATGTTGTTAATACCGTTTTTGCTTACTGGTCTAAGTATGACGTTTGGCTACAAATAGACTCCTTTGATAGGGGACGACGACAGTATACTTTAATGGCAAAAAATCTAGCTCCACTCATTAACAAAGCGACATATGATTTAGCAATTATGTTGAGTGGATATCAAAGTCGTGTGGGTAAACTTTACAGTCAATTTCCGATTCGGAGTTTTCCTGAGGATATTCAAAGCTTTACTGATTCTGTACAGCAGTCGATTCTTAATCAGAAGCAGTTAGCAGTTTTGGTACATGGAGAACCAGGTACAGGTAAAACCGCATGGACACAAGCAGTCGCAAAAGAAATTTTGGTACCTTTAGGGTATGTGATTTTTATTTTGGATCATGATGCGATCGCTAACTTTGTCCCACCGACATATCTAGAAAGAATTTGTATTATTATTAACGAGGCAGATAATTTAGCACAAAATCGCGCTAGCGAGGTAGCGCAGTACAGTAATAAAACTGAACATGTATTGAGTTTGCTAGATGGCACGCTGTACCAAAGCGTCATTGATGATGCTGGTATTCATATACAGCAGCAGTTAGTTGTGTTGATGACTTGTAACACTACAGAAAGATTAGACCCAGCAATGCTACGTAAGGGTAGAGTAGATTTGATGTGTGAGTTTACGCAGAGATTTGTTTGAATCAGTGATCAGTTATCAATTATCAGTTAGCAGTTATCTGACAACTGTTCACTGTTTACTTCTCACTGTTCACTGACAACTGTTAAGGTGGTGAAGGTTTAGGAGTATAAGATGAAACTTCATCGGTTTGAGGATGCGAGTCAATTTTACGAGCGGGTGAAAGATTACTTGTTGAGTCATGAAGCATTGCATAGCTTGTTGTTAGGAATTTGCAACACCTTGATTCGTCATCCACAACGCTATGATTGCCAATCCTATCTGGCTACAGTAGAAATGGATGGAAATATTATTGCAGTGGCAATGAGAACACCGCCTCGCAGATTGCTTTTATCAAAGATAGAAAAGTTTGCAGCAGTGGAAGCGCTCGCTCAAGATTTGCACTATCATCAGGAGCAGTTACCAGGTGTGAGTGGTTTAGTAGCAGAAGCTTTCGCGTTTGCTCAAGCTTGGGAAAGTATCACAGGTCAATCCTACAGACTGCTTAATCAATTGAGAATTCATCAACTCGACAAAGTACAGCCAATTTCTAAGTCGAGTGGGTACTTGCGCCTGGGGACTGAGGATGAGTACCTCTTATTACTAGACTGGTATAAAGCATTTGCAATAGAAGCCTTTGGCGCTGTTGAGGGGAGTGAAGAACGCAGTCTAGAACATCACTTAAGCCAGAATACTCTGTATATTTGGCAAGATGAAGTACCGGTATCAATGGCTTGTGGTAAAGTTTCAACCCCTAATGGTGGTTGGATAGGACCTGTATATACACCCCCAGAGTACCGAAGAAAGGGTTATGCTAGTTCTTGTGTGGCGGCTTTGAGTCAAACCCTTTTGGATCGAGGGTGTCGATACTGCTCTTTGTTCACTGATTTAGCAAACCCAACTTCTAATCACATTTACCAGGCGATCGGCTACCAAAGAGTAGGAGATTGGAACGATTACTCTTTCAGCGAAAACACAGCCATATGAGCATTTGCATCAACTATGACCTAACCCCCTAACCAACTTTTTTTAAGCGCATCTACATTAGACATAGTACGTAGCCAAGCTTTGTATTGCCAGTTAGGATGGCTTGGATATTAACAATGTAAATTAACCAATTGGGGAAATCACTAACTGACTAAGGCGTTTTAAAATACTTAGAACATCGTACAATTCATTATCAGGATTTCGGAGTTCAAAAACTTTAGAGGTACCATACTGTTGGATTTCTCCTTTAACTAATTTAAGAAATAGAAAGCTTCCTCCAGTGGTAATCATGCCAAAACTAGGCTTTTCTGGGTAAGGGTTTGCTAACATATAAGCTAGGATTTGAGCTAGTCCAGCTTCTACAGAAAAAGCTGCCTGTTTGGATTCAATCACCATTACCCAAAATTGGTCTTTTAAAACCAAGGCATCCAAGCTACCCTTGATGACAATATCTTCATCTACTGCGGAAATTTCTATAGATTTTTCCGATTTAACATAAAATGGAGATAAATAAAAATCACTAATAAATAAAAGTGGATCTAAGACTGACATTTTGACAACATTTTCAAGCATCGGTGGATACCTGAGTAAATTAAAATATCCTGCCTGAACTTTGTCTAATTGTTGTTTTTCTAGTTCAGTAATCTTAGGCAAATTATCTTGCCATTCAGGAAAAAATTGTTTATCCCGGATTAGCTTTAGTCCAAATAGAGTTTCTAATTCTAGTAAGGTGATATCTTTCGCTTGGATTATTTGCACCATAATCAATTATGGAATGAGTAATACTCATGTATTATTATATGTCCTCGCAAACAAGTTATCTGTTATTGCGAACAAAGCAGCAATAGGTGATTTGTCTGATGACTCTTTGTATTGAAAACACAGCCGTCGATGTCACAGTATAATTCTGTCACCATAACTGATGTTGAAGCCGCCGCTAAGCGTCTTGCTGGTATTGCTCACCGTACCCCGGTTCTCACCTCCAGAACTGTCAGCGATCGCACCAAAAGCCAGGTATTTTTCAAGTGCGAGAACTTCCAGCGCACGGGATCTTTCAAATTTAGAGGTGCATACAATGCACTGTCACAATTGTCTGAAGAACAAAAGCAAAAAGGCGTCTTGACCTTTTCTTCTGGGAACCATGCTCAAGCGATCGCGCTTGCTGGACAACTGCTCAATATTCCTACTAGTATTGCTATGCCTGACGATGCTCCAGCAGTGAAGCTAGCTGCGACTCGTGGGTATGGTGCTGAAGTCATTTTGTATAATCGCAAGCAAACCAACAGAGAAGAATTAGCCCAAACACTCATCACGGAGCGAGGAGGTGTGATGATTCCTCCTTATGATCATCCTCATATCGTAGCAGGACAAGGTACAGCTGCCAAAGAACTCATTGAAGAAGTTGGCGAACTAGACTTGCTGCTCGTTTGTTGCGGTGGTGGGGGATTACTTTCTGGTTCCGCTATTGCAACCAAAGCTGTTTTACCCAACTGTCGGGTGATAGGAGTTGAACCAGAACTTGCTGACGATGCGACACGCTCCTTTCACACCAAAACTCTACAAACTGTCAACAATCCCGATACCATTGCTGATGGCGCTCGTACCCCCTATCTCGGTAAGATAACTTTCCCACTGGTGCTGCATTATGTTGATGATATGGTCACGGTATCAGAAGAAGCGATTCTTCGCACCATGTTCTTTTTGTGGGAACGCCTCAAAATTGTTGTTGAACCGACTGGGGTGTTAGCCGCAGGGGCTTTGTTGGAAGGAGTGGTGAAAGCACCTGGGGCTAGGGTTGGTGTTATTATTAGTGGTGGTAATGTGGATTTGGCGAAAGTCGGTCAATTACTTTCTTGAACGGGAGCATCCCAATGCATGCAAAAAATGGGTTTCTCTTCGTTCAACCCAACCTGCGAAGTAATCAAGGTTTCACGAATTCGCCAAAAAAGTCTGTTATATCGCGAACCGTATTTCTTTTTCCATATCCCGTGAAAAGTCAGGTCCGAAATCGGGGCGATCGCCAAAAGCAGTGTGCCACCACCATTCGTTGTAGAAGTAGATTCCACCGCCGCCATCTTGCGACCATCCATCTATTTACCATAACAGCGATCGCCCTACTAATTATCCCACTATCAAGCCAGTATCACGCGATCGCATTTGCGTAGATTACAGCAGTTTTCACCTACAGCGCTTCTCAATTGCATAGACTACAAACGAGATGGTAAGGGCACAGCATTGCTGTGTCTTGGAAAGTCAACCTGTGTTCTATCCAATAGAAAATTGCTGTAAATGAACCACGCTGTTTGTAAGGGCGCAAGCAAGAGTAGGGGCGCAAGGCATTGCGCCCCTACGACTGTGGTCTATTTACTTGAAAATGGCTGTAAACACACTTTTGGACAAACTAACGGAATATTTTGAGTTTTGGCACTTAAGCGTAATAAAATGTCCCGCCGTCAAACCCAGATCCTCTACACCAACCCGTTAACTTAATACACGGCGGGACATTTTATTTTTTGGATCTCCCTTTGCGCTTATTGCACCATTAGAAGTTGGATTGGTGCGCAATCGCCCGATAAGCCAGAGGCTTGACGCTCCGCATATCGCCCTACAAATTATCCCACTTTTAGCATTGCTTCTACCGAGTCAGCCATTATGCAGGTTGAAAAACATCTTGCTAAGGCTTATGGTGTATTACAGTTTAGGCTACCTTGGTTTTTCACCAAATCTGCAAACTCCTCATACCAAGGAGGTAAGTTAATGTGGGTTGCGCCCATTGCCTGTTGATTCGACGAGTAGTACCAGAAACCGCCATTTTTCTGAAAGATTGTCCTACGATTAAAAGCTTCTTGAGCTAATGATGCGGCAAGGTTTGCTGGATCGCCCTGAACTGCCAGCCAACGCCAAGACCATCAGATGCCATGAGAATTATTGTTGCTCGTAGCGCTATCTGTTGCGCAATGTTGTACCTGTTTATCAACTGTTGGAGTTCATGGCGTTAAGCGTAGCTCTGCCGTAGGCAATCGCCATCGCTTAAATTTAAGATTTTTGGAGTTAATCTTGCCACAACGTGATTCCTTAGTACGCCGCGCCAAAACAGTTTTTGAGCTTACTATTTATTCTCCCACAACTATGGTCTGTTTATTTACGCCGACCTGTACTAGTTTATAACCTACACCCTGTTTATTCGACCGTCACAGACTTCGCCAAATTCCTCGGTTGATCGACATCCAAACCGCGAAGCGCCGCAATATGATAAGCCAACAATTGCAGAGGAATCAATGTAAGAATTGGAGAAAGCAATTCATCAACTTTTGATACTGGAATCAAGTTGTCAAAGATTTCCGCTGCTTGTGTCCCGTTGATTGGAGTTACACCAATTAACCGAGAATCACGGGCTTTTGCCTCTTGGGCGTTAGAAATGACTTTTTCGTAAACACTTCCAGGCATAGCGATCGCCACAACTGGCACTTTTGCATCCAATAGAGCGATCGGTCCATGTTTCATTTCTCCAGCAGGATATCCCTCTGCGTGAATATAGCTAATTTCCTTTAATTTCAACGCTCCTTCTAAAGCAATTGGGAAGTTAATCCCTCTTCCCACAAAAATGAAATCTTTAGTTTCTGCAAACTCATGAGCTAATTGTTCAATAGAATGCTCTTGTTTTTCCAAAGTTGCCTCAATTTCACCTGGAATTTGCCGCAATCCGTTAATAATTTCCTGCAATCTCGTTGGAGAAATGCTGTTGCGAAGATATGCCAAATCTAATGCTAATGCGTAAAATGCCATCAGTTGAGCAATAAAAGTTTTCGTTGCCGCAACTCCAATTTCAATTCCCGCGAGAGTATTAATAATATGAGGTACCATATGACCCAGAGTACTTTCTGGGCGATTGGTAATTCCTAACAGTCGTGCTTGATATTTTGGTTCTTTATGCTGACGACGTTCTTGTTCCATCGCCAAAGCTGCGAGCGTATCAGCAGTTTCACCAGACTGTGTCACACCAATAGTTAGGGTATTTGGTGTCAGGGGTGATGGTGCATAACGAAATTCTGAGGCATAATGCACTTGAGTAGGAATTTCCGCTAGTTGTTCTATTAAATATTTACCGACTAATGCTGCGTGCCAACTCGTACCACAGGCAACAATTTGAATTTGTTCTAAATTAGCGTAAATCTCTGTAGATAATCCAAGCTTAATCGGAGAATTGGTGGAATCACCAACATTCCAATTAGCATGGAAGTAAGCATCTAAACAAGCTCTTACTACCCCTGGTTGCTCGTAAATTTCCTTGAGCATGAAGTGCTTGAATCCCTGCTTCTCCACCATCATGGGATTCAAGTTAAGCAGGCGGGGCTGTTTTTTCAACCTTTCACCTGCAAAGTTGTAAATTTCAACTCCTAAAGGTGTTAGGCGTCCTATTTCCCGATTTTCTAGGGGTAACACTGCACGAGTGTGAGAAATAATGGCTGGTGTATCGGAAGCACAGAAGAATTCCCCTTGCCCAAAACCAATCACTATAGGTGCTTGTTGTCGGACGACGATCAGCTCATCCGGATAGTCAGCACAAATAAGTGCGATCGCAAACGCCCCCTTAAGTTTATGAACAGTATCGCGAACAGCTTCAAGGAAAATAGAGGGACACAAGGGAAGAACAGAAGAAGGGGAGTGCTTCAAAAACTCAGCTATAAGGTGGGGAATGACCTCAACATCAGTATCGGAGCGAAACTGGTATCCTTTGTGTTTTAGTTCCTCGCGCAATTCGCTGTAGTTTTCAATAATCCCGTTCACAACTACTGCTATTCGCATCGCCGCATCCATATGAGGATGTGCATTGTATTCTTCTGGCTTACCATGAGTTGCCCAGCGAGTGTGACCAATACCAATTTGAGCAGGGGTTTCTACTTGTTCTAGCTTAGAACGTAGATTATAAAGTTTGCCTTTTGCCCGGATACAATTCACCTCATTTTCCCATATCGTGGCGATTCCTGCAGAATCGTATCCCCGATACTCTAGTTTTTCCAGACCAGATAGCAAAATTTCCGTTGCCGCTTGAGTGCCAATATAGCCAACGATACCGCACATTGATCACACCACTCTTTTATAGGACTAATAAACCTAGTATAGTCGCTAGCACAAAGGTGGCGTTTTGGCAAAAAAATGACTTTATCCTATTTATTCTGACTACTGAGTTGGTAAATTGGTAAGTTCTTTCTTCAGTCATAATTTTGTAGGCTGAACCTTTCCACCATTGCGATGAATGGTAGAAAATGCCCAGCCTACAATGCTAAAAGTGCTTGCTATCGAGATAATGAATGCGATCCCAAGGAAAAATTAGTAAGCCAGACCCATACTGCGAGTGGTTTCAGCTCCTAAGTAAACCCGGATGCTTAAAAAGTCGGTAGGACAAGCCGTTTCACAGCGCTTGCAGCCCACGCAATCTTCTGTGCGGGGTGAAGAGGCAATTTGAGCGGCTTTGCAGCCATTCCAAGGAACCATCTCCAGCACATCAGTGGGGCAAGCACGAACGCATTGTGTGCAGCCGATACAGGTATCGTAGATTTTTACGGTATGAGACATTGAAAAAAAGCTCCTTTCAGAGAGTTTTTCTGGTGTGAAAGAATCATAATCATGGCTTAGTTTACCGCAGTGGCTTCTCTTTCGTAATTAAAAGGCTACATAACTTCAAAGAATGTAATAAGCGCCTTGAAATCGCCATAAAGCTTTTATATCTTTAAATAACAGATATAAAGTCGTCTTTGCGTCCTTCTCGCTGCGCTATGAACCGCCGCCCTAATGACTGGAAATCCCCTGGCTATAAAAACGAGCGTACCGCGATGTTTTTATAGCCAGGGGATGAGTTAATTCATACGTGTCAACTTAAGCTGAAAACCTTGTAATTACATTCAGTAGACCGAAAAGATTTCTAGAAGGCTTACCATTGGGGCATTCTGGCGGATTGTATACAATCCGCCAGAATGCCCGTATCATCTGCGTTTTGAGCAATAGGGTTGTAGATGAGTTCTCCTGCTAAGGTAAGCGATCGCTCGACCCTGTGCCCAAAACATCGCCCCAAACCCTCATTCTTGCGTTGACTGACAAAAGTTTTCGGTCTACTGACATTACATCATGCCTTTATGCTTGCCTACAATTCTCGCTCTACCTACCCAGGTTTTGTCTGGGAACGGCTCTTGCGCCAGCGCTCCTTTCTCAATAGCCCAGACGCACTCGCGTTCGAGTACGCTGAACAGTACTGTGGTCTCACTCCTAACTCCCTTACCGCCTTCTACCAAAACCAGTTGAGCGAGGAGTTCGAGAACGACTACCACTACCACTACCAAAACTGCTACTGCCAGGATTACGTCTGGTCGTATTAGATCTACCAGAGGATTCTAGGGTACTACCGCCATAACCGGAACCAGTAGCACGACTATTGCCCGTATTTGGAGCAGTGCGCCGTACAGTTGAAGAACCACCAGGATATGATCTTCTAATTGTTCCTGTATTACGGAAAGCAGTCCGGTTTCTCTCTACTGCTGGCGGCGCATTATAGCGGCTGCGATAACTTTGAACCGCATCGTTATAGTTGCTACCATAACCACCGTAGCCAGTCAGCACTCCACCAGGCTGATATGCAGGCGGCACATAATGTTGGGGTCTAAACAACAAGCTACCAAGAGCCTGTCCTGCTAAAGAGCCAGCAACAGATCCAGCAAATGGTGCCCAGAAGCTATTTTCTTGACGGACGACGACTGTTTCCTGCTGTCCCGTTTGGGGATTAGTTTTCGTCTCAGTAACGTTGTGGACGTAATCAATTTTGAAGTCTTCAGTTAGGTACAAGGCTGGCTGTCCATTCTCTACCTTTAAGTAAGTTTTCTTACCTTGCTTAATTTCATCATCTGTCAGCCGCGCCATTTGCAAATTTTGGGTTCTAAAATTTGGGGGCGTGGCATTGAGTAGAAGCAGCGTGTACTCCCCGTCAGCATCGTTGTAGCTTGCTTGCTGCACCGGATACTGACCATCATTGAGTTTGGTGGTCTCTGTGGTTTGATTAGTGTTCCTAGCTTGAGGTGTAGCTTGGTTTGATCCCCCGCCACCACAAGCGACAGTTGTCAAACACAAACTCAAGGCTAAAAAAACGGCTGTAAATTTACGCACGATTGTCATCAACATTTGACTATCATCCTATCTCCGAGCTTAACAGTTTCTCAGTTGGGTAGTATGTACGGACAACCCAACCAATCACAAGGGAATTAATTCAGGGTAAAATTGCAATAGCTGATCATTGGTGAGTTCATCGCCCAACCGAGCTGGTGAAAAATGTACCTGAATTGCCCGTAATTTATGTTTGTAGTGTAAGTTTATTAAAGCCTTCAAACCTTCTTTGAGTGCTGTAATATTAGTCAAATCAGTTTCCAAATCTGGGACTTCTCCTTCATAAGCGACTGTAATCATAACAACTACATTGCGCGTTACAGGAATAGATAAAGGTTCATCGTATCCGGAGTCAGAACCAAAATCTGGTTCACTGAGGTAACGTTGGGCAGAGTCTGTAAATAATTCATTCACATAGTCTCCCGCCTCCCCTTCGCTCCAAAACACATCGCCTTCATTAGCAGCAGAAAGCCAATATTCATCGTATTGCAGTAGGGTTTGGCAAATTTCTACCAATCCTTCTCCCAAAACTTCTATGTCACCTTCTGTATCTATGGCTTCTCTAGCAGCACGATTCAAAACTCCCAGAATTGGTGCTACCTCAGATCCAGCTAAATGTAGCATGATACGACAGACCACATAGCGAGTCCTCCCGATCATTTTATTAAAAGTATCACGCATCTTTATTCCTCCTTTCTTTTAAAGATTGTTAGTTGTTAATTATCAACCACTAACTACTGACTTATAGAAACTTTGTGGGAAGCTGCAAGATATACATGACATAGAATCACAAAATCACACAGAAATGAATATTGGTATTTTAGGACTTGGACTAATAGGTGGCTCTTTGGGTTTGGACTTGCGATCGCAAGGACATTATGTTTTAGGCGTTAGCCGTCGAGAATCAACCTGTCAGCAAGCAAGAGCACTAGGTAGTGTAGATGAGTCGTCTATTGACATGAGCCTGCTAGCAAAAGCAGAGGTGGTATTTATCTGTACACCCATAGGGCTGATTATTCCCACATTAGAGCAGCTCATCACTCATCTGCCTTCAACTACAGTTGTAACTGATGTAGGTTCGGTTAAAACACCGATAGTCAAAGCAATAGCTCCCCTTTGGAACAATTTTATCGGTGGACATCCAATGGCGGGTACAGCCGACAGTGGTATAGAAGCAGCGATGCGGAATTTATTTGAAAAAAAGCCTTATGTGCTGACACCACTCGCAACAACACCACCAGATGCGATAACAATCGTAGAGAAAATTGTACGCAATCTTGGAGCGACTCTCTATTATAGTTCTCCAGAAGACCACGACAAAGCAGTCAGTTGGATTTCTCATTTACCCGTAATGATTAGTTCCTCATTAATTGCTGCTTGTATGAGTGAAACGGACGCGAATGTGCTGCAATTAGCTCAAAAGTTAGCTAGTTCTGGCTTTAGAGATACAAGTCGTGTTGGTGGTGGAAATCCAGAGTTAGGATTGATGATGGCGCAGTATAATCGGCAGGCGTTGCTCAATTCACTCCAGCAGTATCGTCACAATCTAGATGAATTAACTCGCTTCATTGAGCAGGAAGATTGGGAAGCTTTAGAACAACAGTTACAGTCTACCCAAAAGGCAAGACCCAAGTTTGTTGACTGATACAGCAGTCGCCAAGCTGATTAGGACGAAGGTTCTTGGCTTATCCTCAAAGGATAACTTTTCCCAGAGTGACTAAAGAGGGTTATCAGCTAAAATTAAGGTGCGTTACACTTCGTTACGCAACCTACGCCTTCAAGCCATTAGCAGCATAAAGTGGGTAGGTAGAAGATTCTCTTGGGAATTGACGGTGTGGCAGTGGTTGGAATTGTCATAGTTTCTCACAGTCGCCAGCTAGCTGAAGGAGTCCGGGAACTGGCAGAGCAAATGGTTCAAGGCAGAGTTCCCCTGGCTGTAGCAGCAGGAATTGACGACCCACAAAACCCGCTAGGTACAGATGCTATGCAGGTTTATGAGGCGATCGCCTCCATTTACAATGATGAAGGTGTCATCGTCTTAATGGATCTAGGTAGCGCTTTGATGAGCGCAGAAATGGCACTTGAGTTTCTCTCAGAAGAACAACGCGATAAAGTCCATCTGTGTGAAGCACCACTTGTTGAGGGTGCAATTGTAGCTGCTGTTGCTGCAGCCTCTGGTAGCAACATTCAACAGGTGATAGCCCAAGCAAGAGGAGCATTGGTTGCTAAAGCCACTCAATTGGGTGTAGACATAAGTCATACCCTGCAGCAAGCTGCTGATGCGTCTGTGTCATTTGTTATTGAAGAACAAGTGACAAAAGAAATACGCCTGGTAATCCGTAACCTATTGGGATTACACGCTCGTCCTGCGGCTAGATTTGTCGCAACAGCAGCCCGTTTTCAATCTCAAATTAAAGTACAGAATATCACTAAAGGTACCGAAGCAGTACGCGCTGACAGTATCAACCAAGTAGCCACCTTAGGTGTACGTCAAGGACACGAATTGGTTATTACTGCTACTGGTTCTGATGTGGATGAGGCACTAGCAGCATTGCAAGCATTAGTCGAAAGTAATTTTGGCGAACAAGATACCACTTTACCTCCTATCCCCACCTCATCTCCCTCATCTCCCAGCCTACGGCTCGCTGAGTCCCAAGAGGGACACACGCAAGGGACGCTAACATTTCCCTCATCTTCCCATCACTTTCTCCAAGGTATTCCTGCTTCCAAAGGAGTGGCGATCGCACCCGTTTTTCTGTATCGTCCCACTCCTATCAGTATCCAGCAATACCACGTAGATAATATTGAACAAGAGTGGCAACGTTTACAAGTAGCCATTCAAATTGCATATGAGGAAATTCAAGCTTTACTCTCACAAGCATCTATTCAAATTGGAGATGCTGAAGCTGCTATCTTTGACGCTCATCTGCTCTTTTTAGAAGATCCTGTGGTACTTGAAGCAGTTCACCAACGTATCTTTGAACAACATCTTAATGCTGAAGCAGCTTGGCAGGCAATTGTCGATGAATTGGCAAATAATTACCGTAGGATTGAGGACTCTTATCTACAAGAGCGAGTTGCTGATGTCGTAGATGTTGGACAACGAGTACTACGACTGCTAACCGGATTTCAATCTCACGTTAGAATTTCAGATATCAATCCTACCGATTTGAATCTATCTGATCCAGTTATTTTAATTGCAACTGAGATAAGTCCTTCCGATACAGCTAGGCTAGACCCGACAAAAGTCCTCGGAATTTGTACGACATCTGGCAGTATCATTTCACATAGTTCCATAATAGCTCGGAGATTAGGTATCCCTGCGATTGTTGGCTTACCACCAGAGATACTGCAAGTAGCAAACAGTACCCTTGTCGCACTTGACGGTGAGAGTGGTAGAGTTTGGATAGAACCAGAACCAGATATCCAGACTGCGCTTGAGGCAAAGCGAAATGCACAGCAAATTGCCCATCAGCAAGCAAGAACGACGATGGCGGGTCCAGCAATAACCCGCGATAAAACGAGGCAAATCAAAGTATATGCTAATATTAGTGGTCTATCTGATACTGAAGAAGCCTTGAGCTTTGGTGCAGAAGGCGTGGGACTATTCCGCACCGAGTTCCTCTATTTAGAAAGAACAACTCCGCCTTCAGAAGAAGAGCAATTAGCAGTTTATCAAAGTATCGCGCAACTTCTTGAGAATCGTCCGTTGATTATCCGCACACTTGATGTGGGGGGTGACAAACCAATTCCCTACCTGAATTCCTCACACGAAACTAATCCTTTTTTGGGTTGGCGCGGAATTCGTTTTTGTCTCGATCATCCTGATATTTTTAAAACCCAATTGCGGGCAATTTTAAAAGCCAGTCTCGGACATCAAATTAAGATCATGTTTCCGATGATTGCTACTATGCGAGAAATACAAACCGCAAAGGCAATATTAGCAGAAGTACAAGCTGAACTACGTCAAGCGGGTATCTCTTTTGATGAAAATATGGAAGTGGGGATGATGGTAGAGATACCCTCGGCGGTTATCCTTGCTGAACAGTTAGCTGCAGAAGTGGACTTTTTTAGTATAGGAACTAATGACCTCAGCCAATATATTATGGCAGCAGACCGTACGCATCCGCGAGTAGCAACTTTGGTTGATGCAATGCATCCAGCTGTGTTACGAATGATTCAGCAAACTGTCCAAGCTGCACACAAAGCAGGTATTTGGGTAGGGTTATGTGGAGAACTAGCAGCAGATCCTCTAGCAGCACCGATTTTACTAGGGTTAGGATTAGATGAGGTGAGTCTGAATCCGCAAACTATCCCTATATTTAAGCAGGCGATCGCTCAATTAACAATGGCAGAAGCAGAGGCAATTGTCGCATCAGCAATTCAACAAGATTCTGCAGATATGGTAAGAGCGTTATTTGTCAACAGTTAGCGTAATCCTTTTGCGGCGTTGCATAATAGAGGGATGAATTGAGGTATTATTACTTCATGATTTAGAGTATAAGCAAATACCTGTATTTTCTTGATTCATCCCGCATTTATGCAACGCCAGAAAATCAACTGTATCAGTTGCACAGAAGGTAGAGAGGAGGAGAAACAGATGAGTAAAAGGGTTATTCGTTCTGATAAGGCACCTGCACCAGTGGGACCTTATAATCAAGCGATTGTCGCCTCTGGTGAAATGATTTTTGTGGCTGGGCAAATTTCTCTTGATCCCAGCACAGGGAAAATTGTTGGTGAAGGGGATGTGACTGAGCAGACTCAACAGGTGATGGCAAATGTGGAGGCGATTCTCACATCTGCTGGGGCAACTTTTGAGGATGTGGTGAAAACAACTGTGTTCTTGGCGGATATGAATGATTTTGCCGCAATGAATACGGTGTATGCTAAGTATTTTAATGAGGCGACAGCGCCTGCACGTGCGTGTGTGCAGGTGTCGCGTTTACCTAAGGATGTATTGGTGGAGATTGAGTGTATTGCGGTGATTTCAGGTTGAATTATGGCGAATGAGTTACCTGTTGCTCAAGTTGATTTTTTGAGTTTAGGTAATGCAGCACAAGAGCGACTATTCGTGAAAAGTTACCGTTTTTGATCGGTTTGACAATTGAGGAGCGTAAATCCTTACCTAAGTTAGGTGACAAGAGTCAGGCGTTTGTGACTAAGGCGTTGGAAGTGGCTACACAGAATCCGGACTTTCTACCTCGCTCGTTTGATTTGTATGAAATGCGTCGAGATGTGGAACTTTTTGAAACGTTGTACCCAGTTTTGCTGTCATTGATCCAACTGCAAGAACTCGTGAATGATCAAAAGTCATTGCGATCAGCAATGCTTGTGCCCCTTGGGCAATCGTCCTTGGCGGGCACTTCGTGCCATCGCGTTCGCGTAGCGTCTCCGTCAGGAGAAGCGGCTCCTTTTGGGAGCATCGCAACGAAGTGGAGCACAGCAATCCCAAACCCACAGCGATTGCTAAGAAAGCGGGAAGCTCCCTCCGGAGTCTACGTTTCACTTTGTTCCACTTGCAATTGACTTTCGTAAGTAATTAGCCGCACATGATATGATTACTGTTAAATGCCGTGACTTTTCCCAATTACCCAATGACGTTTGAAAAAACGCGCTAAAGCCGATTCTTCCAAAGATAAATAAATTGGACGTCCATGAGGACAAGTTCGAGGATTACGCGTGCGTTGCCATTCATCTAAAAGTGTTTGCATTTCTTGTAAACTTAAGGGAGTACCGTTGCGAATGGCACTACGACAAGCAACAGCGACTTGTGCAGTTTGCAAATCACCTCCCCAACTCAGTTCTAAAATCGCATCTGCACAGTCGTCTCGCTGTTGTAAAAGTGTGGGTACGCTGCGAACTGCCCAAAGTTGCTCACCAAAGGTTTCTATATCCAAACCAATGTGTTGCAGTTGCGATACTTGAGCCGGAGATAATTGATAGAGAATGATTGGAGGTTCGATGGAAATAATTTTCCAATCATCGCATAATTGCTCGTACAAAACTCGCTCATGGGCAATGTGCTGTTCCACTAACCACAGTCCACCAGGATGTTCTGCCACGATATAGGTGTTATTGACTTGAGCGACAGCTTTTAGTTGTAGAGACGTTGTATGCAACGTCTCTCCATGCGTTTTGTGTTCTTCACTAGGAATAGAACGATTGACATTGTATCCGTTTTTTTCTTCTGCGGCTTTGAGTAATTTACTGACTCGCGTTGTGTGAACAGCGTCTTTAACAGACGTAGAATTGATACGGAGTGCTTGCTCGATCGCCTGGGTAATTTGTTCTTGCCAGTAACTGAGTTGGTTAAGATAAATTTCTGATTTTGCTGGGTTGCGGTTCCAGTTGATATGCTCTGGGGAAACGAATAGATGGAGGAGACAGACTGGATAGCGATCGCGTGGTAATGTGCGGTGAAATCCTGACAGAATAGTCTGCTCTAATTCCGATGACTTCACCATTCTTCCATTCACAGCAACTCGTACCCAGTCTGGACGATGGCGATGACAGCGATCGGGTAATCCTATTAGTAAATGTAATCCTGAGTTCTGTGTTCTGAGTTCTGAGTTTTCAGGTAATGGTATTTCTAGTTTTAACTCTTGTAGATCAGCTTCTTTAACTTGATGTAGAATCTGGGGCAGTAATTGTCCTATTGAGACAGAGGGACTGAGGGTGAACCACTCTCGGTCATTATGCCAGACTTGCCAGGTAACATGAGGATGACACAGGGCGATTTGTTGAATTGTTGCTTGCACTGCTTTCATTTGCTGTGCTAGTGTTGGCAATGCCTCACGACGACCTGAACAATTTCCAAATAGATTTGAGACTGTCACAACTGTACCAGGAGCGATCGCAGCAGCTTCTACGTACAATGCTTCTCCAGCGTAGCCATAGACAACTCGCCAACCACAATCTCCACCGAGTGGACGACTTAATATTTCTAAATCTGCTAGCGTCGTTAAACTATGCAACGCCTCTCCACGAAACCCCAAACTCGTAATTTTCCACAAATCTGCACAACTACTAATTTTACTGGTACTGTGTGCCGTGGCTGCTTTGTGCAAGTCATCTAAGGTCATTCCACAACCATTATCTGCCACACGCACACGCCATTGCTGGGACCATAAGGAAACAACAATTCGTGTTGCACCTGCATCTAGAGAATTTTCTACCAATTCTCGCACCACAGAGGCTAAAGAGTCGATGACCTCTCCGGCTGTAATAAGATGTACGACTTCTACTGGTAAAGCTTGAATAGTTGACAACATAAATTACAGTGTAGAATACGAGTCATCTTTGTGGGGGAATTCCGAGCTATAAATTCAAAATTAAAATTCTCGTACCACAAGTTTGGAAGCTGGTATAGAATTTCCGGAGGATGTCATGAAGTTGAAACAGTACTTATGGATTGGATTGCTAGTCATGGTACTGATACTCAGTGGATTGCCTGTCTATTCACAACAAAGCTTCTATAAAAAAGTAGGATTTCAAGTCTCAACTTTCGGGGCGTTGTCGGTTGGAGTCTATGATGGTGTGGCGACTTTTGGAGACATCAAGCAGCAAGGGGACTTTGGTTTAGGAACCATTGAGGGATTGGACGGCGAACTGATAGCGCTTGATGGCAAGTTTTACCAGGTTAAAACGAATGGGGTTGCCTATCCAGTGAAAGACGAGATGAAGACACCGTTTGCTGCGGTAACGTTTTTTCGTAAGGAACGAACACTCCATCTTAAGGAACGCATGACTTATGAACTATTGCAGCAAGCAATTGATCAACAGCTTCCCTCCAAAAATCTTCCCTATGCAATTCGTATACAAGGAATTTTTCCATACCTAAAAGTTAGGAGCGTTCCGAAACAAAAACCTCCTTATCCAGTCTTAAGTGATGTGATTAGTCATTCGCAGACTATCTTTGAATTGCGAAACGTGCAGGGGACTCTCGTAGGATTCCGCCTACCGCAGTACTTTAAAAGCATGAATACAGCCGGTTATCACTTTCATCTTATAACCAGCGATGCTCCCAAGGGGAGCCGCCCAAAGGGCGATGGCGCAGAGCGCCCGCTACGCGAACGCAAAACAGGAGGACACTTACTGGATGGGGAATTCTTCAATACTGATGCTGAGATAGAAATGTTACACGATTGGCACATTGCCTTGCCCAACAACGCATCATTTGAGCGAGCAACGCTAGATTGACACTCTGCTCTCCATGTAAGCTGAAAATCCGATAATTTGCACACTACATTTAAATAAAACTCTTGTAGGGTGGGCATCTGATCCCCCCGAATTGTGCAAATTAAAGGCACAACAGCTTACAACAAAACCGAGTTGTAGAAACAAAACGTATGTGAGCTAGAGACAGGGTATGGAACTGTAATCTAAAAGCTATTCAAGCCTCATCAAAGATAGTCAATTTTGAGTAGGTATAGCGAAAAGATGCTAGAATAGTCAATATCAGTAGATCACAAAGTTTTTTAGAAGCCCTGCCACATCAGCATTCCACCAAAACACTCGGACACAATAAAAGAACCTATTAATCAACATTTCAGCCAATACCGTTAGTTGCCCCAAAGCGATCGCTCTTAAACTAAAGCTGTTTGTCTCCTTGTCAGCGAGGGCACAAACCCTCATTCTTACGTCAGTTTCGGAAAGTTTGTGATCTACTGAATATATTAACGGTTAACAACCGTGCTGTCAGAGGATAACCCTTCCAGCAAACGACTGGCGTTTGATAAACGTGCCACAGGCGAAGTGCAAGCTCCACAGACAGAGGATCGTTAGTAGCCCCTCAAAAGCAGTTTTTCAATAGCTGTCAGTTAGACAGTGTTAGCCTGTGGACTGGTTAACGCGCCCCGTTGCCAGGATAAAGCAGGAAGTAAACGAAACTCAGACTTTGTTGCATAGCTTTGATAAGCTTTGACTAATTCTGAGTAGGATTTATGTAACGGAACGAAGACAAACGTTCCAAGTCAATACTGCTCGGTTAAGAATAGTTGAGCTGCCAGAAACCCGGTTTCTTAAAGAAACCGGGTTTCTAATTTTTGCTTATCCGAGCAGTATTGCGTTCCAAGTGAGTTAAGGTATTATAACTTTTTTATATAATTTTATTTAAATTAAAAATATTTAATCTTACTTATTTAAACTTAAAAAGAAATATGTATTAATTTTAAAAAACCCTGAGAAAAATCGGTTTTTTGGTAGATTTCAGGTGATGTCAAGAATGAGAAGTACGTATGACAAACTTGTTATTAGGAGACTTAACACCCCAAACCGATGCACATGACCTCAAGTCTCGTTTGCAGTGGGGACAACCAGCTTTTACTATTATTGATGTGCGTGAACGTCAAACGTACAATCAAGGACATATTTCAGGAGCAATTCCGCTTCCTGTAAGTCAACTTGTAGAAAGAGCAACAATTTCCCTAGCTAAAGAGCGCGATATCTATATTTACGGTGACAGTGACGAGCAATCAGCTAATGCAGCAAAAGCACTGCGCGATGCTGGATTTAGCCGTGTATCAGAACTGACAGGCGGTTTTTCTGGTTGGAAAGCAGCTGGTGGTTCCACAGAAGAAGTTTAACAATTATCAGTTAACAGTTACCAGTTTTTGTTCACTGTTAACTGATAACTGTTAACTGATTTCTATGACTCCATCATAGCTAGAGCCTTATTGGGTTGCAGGTTTAGCAACCCATTCAATAGGGACAGTGGTCGTTGTCTGTGGGGCCAAGCAAAAGCATGACGGAATGCTGCATCCTGACAGGCTTGTAGCTGTTTAAAGTTAATAATGTCGTAAGTTAAGAGATTCTCATACTCAAAAGGTAGACGCACATTGTGCAAGCCAGCATTATCAGTACAAATAGCGATGTCTACCCCTGCATCAAAACAACGGTCAAACACTAACTTGAGTTGACGTATATCCTGCAAAGTACCAGTTTTTAGGTAGGTTGTGGGGCAAACTTCTAAACACTGACCTCGCTGTTGCACATTTTTGAGCAACTCTGGATATAGCAGAGGAATTTGGATGCCATGACCAATCCGCATCAGATACGGTAAAAGTTGGGGATAACATCCAGCAGTTGTTTCGTAAAGGTGTCCTGTGGTGTTGAGTCCAAGCGATCGCGCGTAATTATACAAGCTTACCCATTCGTCCATGCGCTCTGCAAAATAGGTATCTCCCCCAGCCACGTCTATTGCACAAACATACTGTCTGTTTTGCGCTGCTAAATCAACAATCGCCTGATTCACCTCAAAGGGTAGACGCGAGTGCATACAAAGAATTTGGCTGGTAACAATGGGATATTCTGGGAGTTTGCTTGCTTTACCCACAACTTCCACAATTTCCGCCATCATATCAATTCTCTGTGATTGACTCAGATGCTCTGGTGTTCGCAGATAAGGGGTATAGCGCAACTCCAAATAAGCCAAGTTTTCAAAAATATAAGCACCCCTGAGCAAGCGATAGATGAAGTAAGGCAAAGTCTCCAAAGTTTGCACGCTTTCCACCAAGGTATGCAACTCCAAATACTCATTTAGAGTGTTGCGTGGACGCGTGTAGAAATCTTCAAATGCTAAATAATCAGCAAAGCGGGAAATCAACTCGGGCGAATGACGTTCAAAGTACCGCCATAAAATACGAGGTACAACCGATCCACCCAGATGCCTATGTAGTTCTGCGTATAGAGTCATAGCGGTCTTTTAACAAAACTAAAAATTTTAATTATTATTAACAGTAACAAATAAAATAAAAAAACAAGCTATGGGTGAAGGAGATTTGATGAGACTTTCTTATCTCACACTGGTGACCAGAAAAAGGATGTGGGATGGTGAGATAGACAAATGTTTCTTAAATTCTTGACAAAGCTCAATAAATCTGCTATAAATAGTCCTTTGTGCAAACTTTAGCTTTTTAATAAACACTTGGCTAACGTCATTGTTATCGGTGCCCAGTGGGGCGACGAAGGAAAAGGTAAAATAACAGACTTGCTCAGTCGCTCCGCAGATGTTGTTGTACGTTACCAAGGGGGTGTCAATGCTGGACACACAATTGTAGTGAAGGGTCAAACCTTCAAGCTGCACTTGATTCCCTCTGGTATTTTGTATCCAGATACCGAGTGCATAATCGGCTGTGGGACAGTTATAGATCCACAGGTTTTGATAGCAGAACTTGACCAACTAGAAGCGCTTGGTATTTCCACTCGCAATCTGCTGATTTCTGAGACGGCTCATGTCACGATGCCTTATCATCGATTGATTGACCAGGCATCGGAAGAGCGCAGAGGAAGCTATAAAATTGGTACAACTGGTCGTGGTATTGGTCCAACCTATGCTGATAAATCGGAGCGGACTGGTATCAGGGTTTTAGATTTGATGGACTCTGAGGAACTGCGCGAACAGTTGGAGTGGACAATTCATTACAAAAACGTCATTTTAGAAAAGCTTTACAACCTACCGCTACTCGACCCTAAACAAATCATTGATGAGTACCTGGGGTATGCGGAACGCCTGCGACCGTATGTTGTTGATACGTCCCTAAAAATATACGACGCGGTTCAGAGGCGGCGCAATATTTTGTTTGAAGGAGCACAGGGTACGCTCCTTGATTTGGATCACGGGACATACCCCTATGTCACCTCTTCTAACCCAGTGGCAGGGGGGGCTTGTGTTGGTACAGGGCTAGGACCAACAATGATAGACCGAGTGATTGGGATAGCAAAAGCTTACACCACTCGGGTAGGCGAGGGACCTTTTCCCACAGAAATAGACGGGGAATTGGGAGAGTTGTTATGCACGCGCGGTGCCGAATTTGGGACAACCACTGGACGCAAGCGACGTTGCGGCTGGTTTGATGCGGTTATTGGTCGCTATGCTGTCCGTATCAATGGTATGGACTGTTTAGCAATTACCAAACTCGATGTCCTCGACGAGCTGGAGGAAATTAAAGTTTGTGTAGCCTATGAAATTGATGGGGAACGCTGCGAACACTTTCCTCGCAATGCCCGCAAATTTACACAGTGTCGCCCTATCTATAAAACCTTGCCAGGATGGCGAACTTCAACCACTGATTGCCGCTCTTTAGAAGAATTGCCAAGGCAAGCGCTAGACTATTTAAAGTTCTTAGCAGAATTGACAGAAGTCCCGATCGCAATCATCTCCTTAGGAGCAAGCCGCGACCAAACTATCATTGTAGAAGACCCTATCCACGGTCCAAAACGTGCTTTATTGCACCCGGACGGCACGTCTACTTCGTTGCTGAGTGCATAATCAGTGCTTATGCTGAGTCATAATATCAAAATCTAAGATCCGAAAACCCGAAAATGGAGCTAACAGTCGATTGTCAGAAGCGACCAGAAGGCAGTAAGCCCAATGCTTTGCGCCATTCTGGGAAAATTCCCGCCAATTTGTACGGTCATAAAGGTACCGAGTCGATTTCTCTCGTCCTTGATGCTAAGGTTGTTGAGCGTCTGCTCATTAAGGCTTCGGTTAACAACACTTTGATTGACCTCAATATTACTGATATTCCTTGGCGCGGGAAAACCTTACTACGGGAAGTTCAGTCTCATCCAGCAAAACATACGCCTTACCACCTCAGCTTTTTTGCCGTTGCAGGTCACGGCGATACAGATGTGGGAGTACCTGTGCATTTTGTCGGAGAACCAGTGGGTGTGAAGCAAGAAGGTGGTGTCTTAGACACGCACATTACACTTTTACCGCTGCGTTGTGCACCGGAAAACATTCCTGAAGCGATTGAGGTTGATGTCTCTAACCTGCACATAGGAGACAGTTTGATCGTTGAGCAACTCTCCCTACCTACAGGAGCAAAATACATGGGTGAGCCAGGACAATCTGTTCTTACTATTTTGCCCCCTCAAGTCAGTTCTGATACAGGAACAGAATCAGTAACTGAAGAAAGCTAAAGTTTGATATAGTTACCGAAGAAACCAGGGGGCATACCTCTGGTTTTTTTGTTATGTAAACTGTAGAGGCGCAGAAAAAAGAGATGGTAGAGGTTTCTATTCCCCCTTTAATTCAGCAGATGTTGCAGCCTGAGTTTTATCCGCATCAGGTGAAGGAACCTATTCAGTTGGTTCAGACGCATATTTCTTATGTGCTGTTGACTGGGGATTATGCTTATAAGGTGAAAAAGCCAGCCAATTTTGGTTTTTTGGATTTTTCAACTCTAGAGAAGCGGCGACATTTTTGCCAAGAAGAATTACGTTTAAATCAGCGGGGTGCTGCGGAACTTTATTTGGAGGTGCTCCCTTGTACCGTTGTAGGGGAAAAGTACCAACTCGGAGGAACGGGAGAACCAGTGGAATATGTGCTGAAAATGGTTCAGTTTCCCAATGAGACGCTGCTTAGCAAAATATTTGAGCAGGGTCAGTTAAATGAGGCACTCCTGGAAGAGTTGGGACGGGTAGTAGCCCAATACCATAACACGAAAACTGTAACGAATGATTATATTCGCTCTTTTGGTGAAGTGGAGCAAGTTCGGGCTGCGTTTGACGAGAATTACGAGCAAACTCAAAAGTATATTGGTGGTCCCCAGACGCAGAAGCAGTTTGAGGAAACAAAGCAATACACAGATAAATTTTTTGCAGAACGTCGCGAACTCTTTAACAGCAGAATTCAAAATAACTATATTCGAGAATGTCACGGGGATTTGCACCTGGGAAATATTTGCTTGTGGAAAGATAAAATTTGGCTGTTTGACTGCATTGAGTTTAATGAGCCGTTTCGTTTTGTCGATGTGATGTTTGACATTGCTTATGCTGTCATGGATTTGGAAGGTCAGCAACGTCAAGATTTGAGTAATGCTTATTTAAATACTTACCTTGAGACAACTGGCGATTGGGAAGGGTTACAGGTCTTGCCCATTTATTTAAACCGTCAATCCTATGTCAGGGCAAAGGTGACATCATTCTTGTTAGATGACCCGAGTGTATCCTCTTCAGTGAAACAGGAGGTGGCAAAAAAAGCAGCTAATTACTATAAGCTGGCTTGGGAATATACAAAACCTCGTCAAGGACGTCTGATTTTGATGTCGGGTGTGTCGGGTTCTGGTAAAAGTACGACAGCGCGGTATTTAGCTCGTCAACTGGGAGCAATTCAAATTCGGTCGGATGCGGTGCGAAAACATTTGGCGGGAATTCCGTTAATGGAACGCGGTGGTGATGATTTGTACACAACTGAGATGACTCAGAAAACTTATGCAAGGCTGTTGGAATTGGGAATTTTGTTGGCAAAAGAAGGATATATAGTGATTTTGGATGCTAAGTATGACCGACAGCAGTTGCGTGAAGAGGTCATCACCTCTGCTGTTGAGCATCAACTTCCTCTCCAAATTATCTCTTGCACAGCACCATCCGAAGTTTTGCAACAACGACTGGATGACCGTACTGGTGATATTGCTGATGCGACTGCTGATTTATTAGCGTCTCAACTTCAGCAAGCTGAACCTTTGAGCGAAAAAGAAAAACCACTCGCCAAAATTTTGGATACGACTCAACCAATAGAGGCACAATTAAAGGATATAATTCGGCGATAGGCTACATTTTATGGCATCACCAAAGCTAAACCTCTCAGCAAACTTCATCACTCAAATTCTATTAGGGTTATTTTTCACACTTACATTTTTGAGTACGGGATACGACCCAGC
The DNA here is from genome assembly GCA_019359415.1 of Iphinoe sp. HA4291-MV1. Lineage (GTDB taxonomy): Bacteria > Cyanobacteriota > Cyanobacteriia > Cyanobacteriales > Nostocaceae > Brasilonema. Next base: position 25,622 of record JAHHHH010000052.1, read on the forward strand.
CCTCAGTATTTTTTTAGGTGTATTGGGTGGTTTTGCCCTAGGCTGGGTGACAGCATCAACAAAAGCTGGACCTCAGACATCTACAGTAGCTACCTCTGAGGGTGTTGATGCAGGCTTGAAGTATTGGTTATTTTTCTTACTCGGCTTTGTGTTTGTAGGGTATCAACCACCCATGAGTATCTTCCTAGGTGCGATCGCCGGTGTCGGCGGAGGTTGGATTATTGCTTGGTGGCAAAGCAAGGAAGAATCAAAAACTCAGCTCCCACAAGAAGAACTGGAAGAAACTGAAGCTGAAATTAGTAGTGAAAGACCAAACAGACGGCAAATTAGGAAAACCACTCGCCGTTATCGTCGCCGTCCTGGAAGTATTAATTTCAGGTTTTGGGAAAGGTAGGTGAAATAGGCAATGGGCAATGGGCAATGGGCATTGGATTCTTAATTTTGAACTTTGAATGAGCGAATTTTGAATTGTTTAGTCTCCTTGTCCCCCTAGTCATGCTAAGTGAAAAATTTGCCAAATGTTTTTATATCTTTCCAAGTTGCTACCACTGTTTTTCTATCCCCTTGGACTGGCTTGCTTATGCTTGCTAGTGGCGCTTTTCATGTTATGGAAACGACCACGTACAGCGGCGCTCGCCATTGCGTTGGCGCTAATTTTATTATTATCTAGTAGTAATGGCTGGGTTTCTCGCTTGCTTGTGCAGTCTCTGGAATGGCAAAATCTTCCACTTGCTAAAATACCAACAGCAGAAGCTATCGTGGTTTTGGGTGGTGCGACGAAATCAGCTTTACCGCCACGACCTTTTGTAGATTTAAATGAAGCAGGCGATCGCGTCATTTATGCTGTTCAACTCTACCGCCAAAAAAAAGCTCCTATCATTATTCTTAGTGGTGGTCGCATTAATTGGAAGGGAAGTGGTCTATCAGAGTCGGCGGATATGGCTACCATCCTTACCTCTATCGGTATACCAAAAGAAGCAATTGTACAGGAGCCGAATTCCTTTAACACTTATCAAAATGCGGTGAATGTTAAGAAAATTCTGGAGTCTCGTAGGATTCGCCGTATTTTGCTAGTCACTTCGGCAATTCATATGCCGCGATCGCTTCTCATCTTCAAACATCAAGGTATTGATACGATTCCGACACCTACTGACTTTCTCATAAGTCAAGGTGAATTGCAAGAATTGACTAGCACCCCCAAAGCAGCGTTACTGAATGTGTTACCTAATGCTGACAACCTATACCTATTTACCTCTGCTTTGAAAGAATACGCTGGTATTCTTGCTTATCGTTTACGTGGATGGCTTTAACAAGTCAAAAGTCAAAAGTCAAAAGGCAAAAGGCAAAAGAATAATATAAGAAAGCTATGAGTTATGAGGTAAGTCATAATAAAGAAAGATTTGTAGAAAAAATCCTTACTTCTAACTTCTAACTTAATTTGGATTATGTCTCAAGAGTTGTCGCATATTATACCCTTGCCTCAAGCAGAAGTTGAGGACACATTTTCTGCATACCAAACAACTCACCAGTTTTACACAGAAGTTCAAGCGCGGTCAGAATTTCAAAGATATTGTGACTGGTATTATACTACAGCAGAGCACCATCGCCAAGACCTAAAAAGAATGCGCGGCGAACTGAATATCATGCAGTGGTTTCGCCGCAAATAAGCAATCTAGAGGATTTCTAATTCATTTTCACGTAAGTGTGCCTTAAATTTTTTACTAAACTGAACTTGAATCGGCAAATTAGCACTAACAGGTCTACCTTGCCATTGATTGATTATACCCTTCACTTCACCTTCTGTGCCTTTGATATCAAAAGCTTTACCGCGATGCTCTGGATGATGGTAAACTATGACGGATTCTTTAACGCGGACGCGATCGCCAATTTTCATAACAGTATTTACACCTAGCTTCTGTTCCACAAGTGTCTCCACAGCCATCCCTCACTGAACTTGCTTTTTTGAAAAATAGACTGCTTGCACATTTTGTTGCTGTTTCTAGTTGATCTGTACAGAAGCGCCGTCTAAACGCCTCTGTCGCTGCTAGACAAACAAAGCCTGCCCGTGCAGGCTTTATTATTCAATAATGAGCCTTAGTCCTTACCCCTTTGTTCTCCTAATCAACGAAGAGACGAACAGAGGTAGGGCAACATCAAAGTTGCCTTGTACTTCGGCAAGAGATCTAATTCTTATTATCTTCACTCTAGGATGTTCCTAAGGTCAACTCTTTCGTTGATTGCTGAAAGTCTTACAAGAGTCTTAAGTTGCATCTTGGGTTTTCCGAGCGCTGTGAAAGAGAAAAATTTATTTCTTCTCTTCACCGAAAGACGGCTTCGGTTGCCCCGTCTCTTCCAGAGCGGGGAGGAATTGCCGCCTTGCCGCCTTAGTCATCAGTCATTGGTCAATAGTCATTAGTATGATTAAACACGAAAAATCATGAAAAACTACTAATGACTAAGGACTAATGACTAATGACTTCGATTTCTCCCCGACTTTAAATCAAAACAAGCGTAGCGATGTTTTGATAGCCGGGGGATGAGTTAACATTTTTTCTAATCTCAGTAGACTCACAGTATGGACAATGCACAGTATAATACCTCAATTCATCCCTCTATTATGCAACGCCGATTTTCTAACTCAACCTCGGACGTATCCCATAATGCCGATACCGCCAATAATCCCGCAAAATCTTATCATGGTCAAAACATAAATTACCAGGCACACGCCAAGACTCAAAAATTTCTATACCCTTAGCATCATCTCCCGCCTTGGGTTCACCCGTTGTAGTTGCCAAAAACACAACACTCAGTGTGTGCTTGCGGGGATCGCGACTGGGATCAGAATACACGTGAAATTGTTCTATTAACTCCACCTGTAAGCTAGTCTCTTCCAAAGCCTCACGCCGCGCTGCAACCTCTACAGATTCTCCGTAATCTACGAAACCACCAGGTATAGCCCAACCTAAAGGAGGATTGTGTCGCTCAATTAACACTATTGGTCGATGAGGACGGTCAATCAATTCGATGATGATATCAACTGTCGGAGCAGGATTTCGGTAAGTCATTAGTAGTAGTTATTAGTCATTTGTCATTAGTCATTTAACCAAAGACAAAGGACTGATGACAAAGGATAATCAATCAGAGGTTACCGAGTACATCTCCAGTTACTGTTCCGTGATAGATTCAATGCGATCGCTTGCTCATTAACAATAGGGTTCAGTATGCCTTTTCCCAGATCCAGCGGTATTCTACTACATCCCACCTCCTTTCCCAACCGATTTGGCATTGGAGATTTAGGAATCGAAGCTTATCGCTTCATTGATTTTCTCAGAGAGAGTTGCCAACAATTTTGGCAAGTACTACCTCTAGGACCAACTGGGTATGGTAATTCTCCTTACGCTTGTTATTCCGCAATGGCTGGAAATCCCTTGCTGATAGCTTGTGAAAAACTGGTAGAACAGGGTTTGCTAGCTGAGGAGGACTTTGCTAATTTACCAGTATTTCAGGGGTCCAAGGTAGATTACGAGAAGGTCACGCCCGTTAAGATTGGGCTATTAAAAAAAGCCTGCGAGAATTTTAAAGATAGGGCAACACCCATACAGCAGACGGAATTTACAGGTTTTTGCGACAGCAAGGCTTATTGGTTAGAGGATTATGCCTTATTTATGGCGCTCAAAGATGCTCATGATGGAACAAGCTGGCATACTTGGGAGCCAGAACTTGCCAAGCGTGAACCGGAAGCAATCGAACAAGTACGACGTCAGTTAACAACTGAGATTTTTTATCACAAATTTACTCAATATGAATTCTTCCGCCAGTGGTCGCAACTCAAAACATATGCCAATATGAGCGGTATTCAAATTATTGGCGATATTCCCATCTACGTAGCTCATGACAGTGCTGATGTATGGTCCCATCCCGACATTTTTTGCTTAGATGAAGAGACGGGAGAAGCAGCGCTGATGGCGGGAGTCCCACCAGATTACTTCAGCGCCACTGGTCAATTATGGGGTAACCCCATTTATAACTGGGAGGAATTGAAAAAACAGGGCTTTAAGTGGTGGATAGGACGCTTTGAGGCGATGTTGGATTATGTAGACGTCATCCGCGTTGACCACTTCCGAGGGTTTGAAGCTTATTGGGCTGTGAAAAAAGGGGAAGAAACAGCCGTTAATGGAGAATGGATAAAAGCTCCTGGAGAAGAGTTGTTTGAAGCGATTAAACAGCAATTGGGCAAGCTACCCGTTATGGCGGAAGATTTGGGAGTCATTACGCCAGAGGTAGAAGCGCTGCGAGATAAGTATGAATTCCCTGGAATGAAAGTTTTGCACTTTGCCTTTAGTTCTGATGCTGGTAACCCGTTTTTACCCTTTAACTATTTACGCAATTGTATCGTCTACACCGGAACTCACGACAACGACACAACGATTAGTTGGTTTAATCTGGCGTCAGAGTACGAAAAGCAAAACTTGTTGCTTTACTTAGGTTGTCAAAGTCCTGAAGGTATCCATTGGGATCTGATTCGACTTGCCATGACTTCTGTGGCGAATCAAGCAATTATTCCCTTACAAGATGTTTTGGGATTGGGAGGTGAAGCGCGGATGAATTTCCCTAGTAAGGCTGAAGGTAACTGGGAGTGGTGGTATCAAGCGGATGCTTTGACTAAGGAATTAAGCGATCGCCTACAAACGCTCACCAGATTATGTGGACGTGCGCCACAATCTAAGTGAGGGCAAAATGGGCAATGGGCAAGGGGCAATGGGCAAGGAGCAAGGGGCAATGCTCGATTCACAGTTCCCAGTTCTCGGTTCCCAGTTCTCGGTTCCCAATTCCCAATTCCCAATTCCCAATTCCCATTGCCCATCTCTTTATGACCTAGTATTAGCTGCGATCGTCATTTCTTTCACTTTGCCAGATTCTCCTAGTTGCTTGGCTTGTTGCTTGTTAACGCTCACCAACACTCCACCAGCATTACCTGCTTTAACAGTCAGTTGCTCCTGAGCCATCCAAGTCCGTTGGGTTCCTTGTGGGAGTTCCCCCTCATACTGGACTTTGCCATCGGCTACCACTTTAATCCAGGACTTCTCTTTCAAAGTCACACCAATTTGCACCTGCTGTGTTTCTGTGGTGCTGTTAGGTAATTTGCTGAAAGCTTGGAGTTGTACCTTTTGATTTTGAGTGGCTTGTGATTGTTCAATGCGCTCTGTTTGTGCCTTCTGTTTGGTTTGGCTACGACTGACTTGTAATGTTGCTGCGTTGAGTAACCCAGACAAGCCACTAACGGAGCAAAAAATCAAAAATATGTATAGCACATAAAGGTGAACGGGGCGTAATTGACCCACTGATGCTGTTTTCCTGCCTAACTTTAGGCTCACCCGGTTCATACTTACGGGAAAAGTGCTGGAAAATTCTGCACCATTCAACCCCAGTGCATCAGCAAATTGCCGTATCAAACCCTGAGTGTAAACTGGCTCTGGCAGTTCAGTTAAATTGCCTTCTTCTATCGCCTGTAGTAGTCGTCGAGGAACTCGGGTCAAAACGACCACTTCCTCTAGCGATAAACCCTGTTCCAAGCGTAACGTCCAAAGTTGAGCACCCATGTCGGCTAAAATTTCGCCCCTTTGTTGCTCTGGTGAAGGTGTTGACTCATGCTTGTCTTTCCTTCTTAACCACATCATCTTTTATTAAACTCCTTAACCCTGGTAGATCATTCATAGGAACTTCGAAGTTTTGCAGCCCACTCCCTCCTTGCAAGGCGCTCAGCATGAGCGTTCGCGAGGAGCTTACGCTAACGGCGGCTCTCACCATTCAAAACTTCTCTGTTGCTGCAACTTCTCTGTTGCTGCAACTGCTTTTTTTAAAAAGCGAATTTCAAACTCTTCTAGGTGACGATACTCACCCTCAGCTAAATAGCCTTTTCCAGGCGTTTCTAATTGAATAGAACCTATAGCAGTGCGATGTAGTTCGATAACCGGATATCCCAATTGCTGGGCAATACGGCGAATCTGACGATTTCTTCCCTCCTTCAAAATAATTTCTAAGCAGCAAGAATGAGCAAACTTTTCTATGACTCGCACTTGTGCTGATCGTGTTTTTCTTCCCTCCAAAATCACACCCTGACGCCACATCTGTAGCACTTCTTGTGAAAGATGTCCTCTGACCAAAACACGATACGTCTTAGGAACACTACGACTGGGATGGGTTAACCCAAAAGTTAGATCTCCATCGTTTGTAAGTATTAATGCCCCTGTAGAGTCTACATCTAAACGCCCTACTGGGTGAATACCTTTACCGGAACTTATTTGTTTCGGCAGTAAGTCTAAAACTGTAGGTCTTCCTTGCGGGTCTTCACAAGTGGTAAGTACTCCAACTGGTTTGTGCAGTAATAGATAAATGGAAGCTGGACGCTGTACAACAGACACCAGCCTTCCATCAACCGTGATACTATCTCTTTGGGGATCAGCTTTTTGACCCAAATGTGCCAATTCACCATTGATCCTCACGCGTGACTGCTTGATCATTTCTTCAGCTTCACGACGTGAGGCTATACCCCATTGAGAAAGAATTTTTTGTAACCGCGCTTGCATGTGGAAGTTACTGACAATCAATCAGAATGTTGATAAGTAGATAAGATGTTTACCTTTTATCACTAGTCATCATAAATGCTACAGTGATAGCCTGTTATAGTTTTTTGTGCTTGTTGTTTTGGATACGTATAAGTAAAACTAATAATTAAAAAAGTTAGATGCAAGAGTTTAATTTACACTTGAAAAAGTCAAAAAAGACACGCATTGTGACAAACGTGCTGACAACAGCACTAAAGCTGTGGCTGAAAACGCAAGTGAGCCAAGTCTCTCAACTAGAAGTGGAAATCAAAGCCAGCGATCGCCAAATTCTCTCTGGTTGCATCCCAGAGGTATCTGTTTTTGCCAGTCATGCTGTTTATCGAGGTCTCCATCTTACACAAATTCAACTAGTGGCAGAAAATATTCGTATCAATATTGGTTCAGTACTGAAGGGACAACCACTACGACTGTTAGAAACAGTACCAGTAGTTGGAAAGTTGATCCAGTCGGAGGAGGATCTCAACGCCTCTGTTTCATCTGCCCTATTATCGACTGCTCTAAATGACGTTCTGGTTGAACTTTTACCAGAACATTGCCCAAAATCCAAATCAATAAGTTGGAAAAAAATTAACCTTGACCAGAGTAAAGCAACACTCTTCACTACTTTGACAGATGAAAGCGAGTCTATTCACCTAGATATTAGTATGAGACCGGAGTTACTTAGTACACAGGAGTTACAACTCTCATCAATCCAAGTAAAAAGTAATACAGAAATGCTGCTTGAGGGTAGCCACAAAGAACTTTATTTCAATCTGGGATCAGATGTTGATATTCAAGAACTAACTCTCATTCCAGGGAAGGTAGTCTGTCGAGGAAGGATTAACGTCAACCCTTAATAATTAGAAAGAAAAAACAAAATCAGTTAATTATTGATTGTTTGTTATAAATTTAGCAACAAAATCTTTGGTGAATCTGAGTACAGTCTTTCCTAATTTCGTAGCACTGTGGGTCGGAGTTGAAATAACCGCATCATAGCCAACAATCGTTACGATTTTATACAGTTCTGTACTCAGTGGAACCCAGGAGATTTTTACAGTTGTTTCTCAGTTATGAGAAGCTACCCGATGATTTTCATCAAAGCATGAGGTCATCAGCTGTTCATCCAAAAACCACAAACGCTTGTCAATAACTCTAGAGATTTCTGCATACAGGTATGCTGTATCTGCATCCCCCAAAATAGCAGTGCGATCAATGTTCTCCCACAACAAAGAGCCATAGATGGATAGACGCTCTGCTAGGGATGCTATGTGTTCTTGACCTTCTGTAATATGAAAGGGGTATTCAGGTAATACTGAATGTTTGACAGCGGCTCGAGCGGTTCCTCTGGCTAAGCCACCAAGGGTTGTCACTCTCTCTGCAAGCAAATCCGTGTACACCTCTAGTTCCATTGCAATTTCATGAAACAGTTCGTGTAAAGGACGAAAGTTCATGTTTTTCACATTCCAACGTGCTTGTTTGACCTGAGTCTTCAGATCAACAGTAGTTGCAAGCGTTTGGTTGAGAATGTCAATGAGTTGCGCTTGAACTTCTAAGGTTGTACTATGGCGAGTGGCATCAGGGCGAGTACACGGAGGTTTGCGATTATCGCTCATACACTCTCCTCAATTTTAAGAGAAAAGAAAAGGACGTAGTGGTGGAACGCCCAGCAAGCATTTGTTTGCAAACGTCTCTTTGGAGATGCACCGCAATACTCATCACTCTCATTCGATTTCTCCCAATCCCTTGAATTTGACAGGGCTATTTCTGTGCGCCACAAGAAGAAATGCGGGGAATAAGGGAGGATATTATCCCCAGCCTCTTTTGCTGCAAGAGTTATTAGGTGAATAATCTTGCTGAATTTGAGGGGCAAGAAATGAGTCGTGTGTTTCCAAGGGGAGCTACTTTAGGAGAGTCTACTGGATCGAACACCACTAGCCGCCATTAATAGGGACATTGATGTTTTATCTAAGGTATATGAAACACTGATTCCTGCTGTCTAGAGCATTCTTGCTGTTTTGTAACATTCTTGCTATTTTTTAGCACGAATTTCTTTAGGTGTTACTCCCAATAGGCGTTTAAAGTGACGTGTGAATTGACTTTGGTCAGCAAAACCAACCTGTGAGGCAATTTCAGAAATTTTTAGTTGACTCTGTAGAAGTAGTATCTTGGCACGCTCAATCCGACAGTGCATCACATATTGGTAGGGAGAAAGCCCTGTAGACTGCTTGAACAAGCGGGCGAAGTGATATTGACTCATACCTACTTCTTGTGCCATAGTCCCAAGTAGCAAATTATCTGCCAAATTGTCGATAATAAATTCAATAACTCGCTGTAGCTTATGTTTCGGCAATCCTCCTTGATATTCTTGAAGCGTGTGCTTCGGTGCAGAGTAATGCTGCAACAGGTGAGCTGATAATGCAGTTGCCATTGATTCAGCGTAAAGGCGACTAGCCGCTCCATCTGATTGCAATGCTGTTTTAAGGGCAAGCCCAATTTGATAAATTAACGGATCAGGTTTAGAAAAGTGTGGTATTACTCCCAAAACGTCTGGATTGACTGACTCAGCCGCAATATTTGAGACAAACTGAAAATCCAAGCACAAAGCAATGAATTCTGACTCTTGTGAAGAAAATACCTTATGGGTGACATAGGGAGGAATAACCACTACATCGCCTGGTATGGAGTTCTCACTTTTGTGGCAATCGCCTAACCACCGCTCCAGCCTTGACTGACTTCTTAGTCGAATCGCAAGTGTGTAATGTAGTGCGTAATGTTCAGGGCTTTCATACTCTGGTTGAAGGTGATACTCCAAAGATAGGTTTTCCCATCCAGCTTGGTGACTAGATAGCAAAGGTGGTCTGGGGAGTACCCTCTTGCGAGCTTCTGCTCTACTCACATCAATGGCTAAAGTTTTCTCTTGTGGCATTGATTTTACCTCGTCTGCTAGGCTTTTGCTGTTAATCCCGCCAAAAACGTGTTTGACTTTGACTTGTAGTTTCTGTCGGTAAACCTAACTTCCTGGGTAACTATAGAGCCAGCGTTACTTTTGGAAGTCACGCCTGCATAGGGAACACAATTTTGAGCAAGCTGGTGCGTGTCAATTTTTTTAAAGGCGAGACAACGAAATCATTTCCGTTGCTAAGAAATTTACCCCAAGGTTAGATACCGAAATATCTTGTTGCTTTTAGTAACAGTTACCATTACTATTAGCATAAAATATTAAGAATAAGTTAACGTAAACATTATAAATCTTAATAAAAATATAAATATCCTTACAAATAAAGTGGGTATGAAAAATGATGAATAAGAGTAAAGTTCGTGACTGATCATTCATCATTATTTACATTTAAAAGAATTTGTTACCTAACAAATTTTAGATTTTTTAGTAATAAATACCTGATTTTACAGAGAAGATTACGCGTAGCGTGTGCGTAAGGACATAGGGACTTAGTACTCGCCCAAAGGGCATCGCGATATATTGTCCAACTTTCCCTCTCTTGGCTGATGTCAATATTTTAAAAAAACTGTTAGTTCTGCAGAATTTTAGGGAAATATATCAACGGACCTTCTGTTGATTGTCGGTCAGCCAAGACAGGAGCCTAGAAGCCAAAAGCTCAAATAGCTTCGATGACAAAGCACACGACTCAGAAGTTCTCTAAATAGTAAATTTTTTTATTGTGAGGAATAAACTGTGAAACAGCTTCACGCTAGTGCTAGTAGTTTTGTATTAGGTGCCGCTGCAATGGTTGTTTTAGCGGCTCAACCAGTATGGGCAAAGACTACTCAAATTACTGGAGTGCAGCTAAGTCTAGTTGATGGTGGAATTAACGTAACATTGAAAACTGCCTTAGGTTCGCGCCCACAGATTTTTACGACAAAAAAAGGTAATGCTTTAGTCGCAGATATTATTAACACTCAATTACGTTTACCAAAAGGAAATAGTTTCCGCCAGGACAATCCTGCTCCAGGAATTGCTTCAGTGACAATTCATCAACTTGATGCCGATCGCGCCTTGCGCGGCTCCCTTTGGGAGCATCGCGTTCAAGTGATAGTAACCGGAACGAGCAGCGTCCCCAATAGTCAACCTGTAGTGCGACAGCAGAATAAAATTGTCCTCGCCTTTACCCCAATGGAGAGAACACAGACGAGGACAACTGCACCACAAGCAGTACCAGTACAAAGTGCGCTTTCTGTTTCTCACTCACCTCAACCTGGTCAAAGTACGAACCAAACTCCGCCTTTTTTACCAAGAGCCGTTGCTCCACCAGTGGGTGATATTGCTATCTCAAATATCGATGCTTCTCCTGGCAATATTGACTTGGGAACTCAAGAACGAGTGTCTCGCCTAGTGTTGCGAGAAGCTCCGGTACGCGAGGTTTTGTTACTGCTTGCCCGTGCTGCTGGTCTTAACCTGGCTTATGCGGGAAGAGAGACACCAGAGCAGGTTTCTGGAGGTCAACAGAGTACTACTGGTACTGCTGGGAATGACGGACCGACAATCTCGTTGGATATACAAAACGAGTTAGTTCAAGATGTTTTTAACTACGTCTTGCGCTTGAGTGGTCTTGAAGCGAACCGCAGCGGACGGACAATTTTCGTTGGAGCCAAACTGCCCAGTTCCGCTCGTGATATGGTCATGCGTAACCTGCGACTCAATCAGGTACCAGTGGGAACAGCACTAAACTTTTTGGTTGCCTTGGGAGCAGAAAGTGCAGTCAGCCGTGAACGGCAAGTAACTAGTGTCAGTGCTGTACCTGTGGGCAGTAGTACTGCTAACCCTGTCACACAAAGTCAGACGACAACAGAAACTAAAATTGAACGTTTAAGTCTTGAAGACTCCAAATACTTAACGCCCTTACTCCGAGGTTTACAAGCACTAGGAGACGAGCGCACCAATTCCATTACTTTAATTGGTTCTCCCAAGCAAGTTGAAATGGCGATGACTCAACTCGCTCAGCTTGATGTCCGCCGTCGGCAAGTTGTAGTTAACGTCAGAATTATCGATGTTAATTTATTGGACACAAAGGACTTTAACACTAGCTTCTCCTTTGGCATAGGCAACAACTTCTTTACTAATGATGGCGGTGCAGCAGTTCTAAATTTTGGCGGTTCTAGACCAGCTAATCGTTCTGAAGTGACAAGTAGTGTGAGTAGGAGTCCAACAATCAATAACCCTCTACCAGGAAATCCGTTAAAGTTCCCTAGGCGTTTACTTGTTAATTTGCAAGCTCAAGTACAAAATGGTAATGCCAAGATTTTGACCGACCCAACTCTGATTGTACAAGAAGGTCAGCAAGCGCAGGTGAATCTAACTCAAGAAGTCGTAGGAAACGTGACAGAAAAGATAACAGATACTCCAGGTGGCTCTAGAACACAAAAAACAATTGATAAACAAAAAGTCGGGTTAACCTTAAATATAAAAATTGAGCGAATTGACGATAATGGTTTTGTCTCTTTATCGGTTGCTCCCTCTGTCAGCGCACCCGCAGGTGAACAAGATACAGGAAATGGACGAATTGTTTTAGTGTCAGAGCGCTCACTCCAGTCTGGCTTGATTCGTCTCCGCGACGGTCAAACGCTAATTCTTAGTGGTATCATTCAGGATTCTGACAGGGTAAGTGTATCTAAGGTTCCCATCTTGGGTGATATTCCCCTGCTTGGTGCTCTTTTTAGAAGAACAAACAAAACCAATCAACGTAATGAAGTGATTGTATTACTAACGCCTCAAATTGTAGATGACTCGGAGCGCTCCTCTTTTGGCTATAACTACACCCCTAGCCCCGAAGTGAGGCAAATGCTAGAACGTAATGGTTTCCAGGTACCGAAGCGTTAAGCCTCTAGGGATGTGGGGTTTATTGATCACAAGTGACCTGTATAGAGATAAATTAACTACAGGGCAATTTCTGACGACAAAAGCCAGTCTGAGCAAAATGCTATCCACTGGATGCCATCTACCATCCAAAGTAGTATCAAGTGTTGGATGTTCAGGATGTTTACACTTTAAATTACGAATCAGGAGTCACCGAACTACCGAGAACGCAAATAGTTGCGCATAAAAGTCACCTCAATGGACAACTTTTACACCTTCAAATTCAACCACTCAAAAGCCATGATCGCCCTAAAAGAGGGGCGAATTGACTCTATTGACTACTACCAAGCCCGTTTAGACCTGTTCAACTTATCCGTAATGGCAGATTACGATCAACTTGTCTGCCTTCCCACTCTTACTCAAATTGACAAACACTGGTATCAAATCGAAACTGCCAGAAAAGTCCTCAGACAAATGGGAGGACGTGCTTTACTTGCTGATGAAGTTGGACTGGGTAAAACCATTGAAGCTGGACTTATCTGTGCTGAATATCTGGTAAGAGGACAGATTCAATCAATATTGGTTCTTACCCCAGCATCTCTCGTCTCTCAATGGCAGCAGGAATTATCTTCTAAATTTAACATAGATACCATTACCACAGACGATAAACTTCTCCAACAAAACCTTGAAGAATTCTGGACAAATAACCCCCGAATAATTGCCTCTCTCAACACAGCAAAATCTGCCAAACACTATCCCCATGTCACCCAAAGAAACTGGGATTTAGTCATAGTCGATGAAGCACACCACCTGAAAAACCGTAGCACTCTCAACTGGAAACTTGTCAACGCCCTGAACAAGAGATTTATTTTAATGCTTACCGCCACACCAGTGCAAAACTCTCTGGTGGAACTCTTTAATCTATTAACCCTTTTAAAGCCTGGTTTACTCAAAACTGAAGTAGACTTCAAAAGAGAGTACGTTTCCTCAAAAAATGGACGAGTCCCTAAAAACCCAGAAAAGCTACGCCAATTAATGCGGGAAGTGATGGTACGCAATACCCGCTCTCTTGTGGATGTGAAATTGCCCAAACGCTTCGCCACAACTATCACTGTCAACCCAAACCCGAGTGAGGAGAAACTCTATCAGGATTTAACGAATTTTTTGCGGGACTCCTGTGTTGATTTAGACAAGTTTTCGCGTACCAATTTGTTAATGCGAGCCGGTTCAAGTAGTCGCGCCTTAACTGAATCTCTGAAAAACCTCTCGAAAAGATTGCCAAGTGATGAACTGAAAAATTTAACTCAAAGAGCTTCTAAGATTAAACAAGTAGAAAAAGCTAAGGCTCTAGTAGATTTATTAAAACAATCTAAACAGAAAACCATAGTATTCACCACTCATAAAGCAACTAGTGCATACTTAGCCGAAACTCTACTAGATGCAGGGATACCGTTTGCAACATTTCTTGGGGATATGTCTTTAAAAGAGAAAGATGCTGCTCTTGACGCTTTCCGAGATAGCGTTTCTGTCCTCTTGGCGTCGGAAACGGGTGGCGAAGGACGTAATATCCAGTTTGCTAACTGTATTGTTAATTATGACTTACCCTGGAACCCGATGAAGATTGAACAACGCATTGGGAGAATTCACCGAATAGGACAGACGCAGGATGTCTTTATCTTCAACTTTTGTCTTAAGGACAGTATTGAGGAATATATCCTGAAGATATTACACGATAAAATCAATATGTTTGAACTGGTAGTAGGAGAGATTGAAACTATTTTGGGGAATGTTGATGATGAGTTTGACTTTAGTGAAGTTGTTATCGATATTTGGTTAAAAAATCAATCTCAAGCTGAACTGAATACTGCGTTTGACTCTTTGGCAGATAATTTGTTGAAAGCTAAAGATAAATATCGGGACATAAGCCAACTAGATGAGCAGATTTTTGGTGATGATTTTGAAGCTTAAGTGAATTGGGAATTGACCCATTGCCCATTGCCCATTGCCCATTGCCCATTTCCAAATGATATCAGATCCAATTCTTTCCACCCTAGAAAAAATCGTTTCTCTGCACGATGGGATAGCAGAACCATCTAGCGAGCAGACTTTGAATGTGCTGTTGACAGAAAACATAGCTAAGCTGCTTTCCATTCCAGAAGAAGTGACTTTCACCACTAGAGCCGATATTCCTAATAGCTTTTTTGTCACCTATCATTCAGAAGTGCTAAATAAGTTTTCTGAACTATTAGCTTCTAGAGGACAAATTACTGCATTGGGTGTCAAATTCGACGGGTATTTAAAAACCACTGGATTTGAGAAACTGGTGCAAGAAAAACTTATACCTGAAAATGGTTTAATTCGCTTTGTGGAGGCGAAACCAGAAATCACCCGTTATATCTTATGTAATGTAGCTTACACAGCCAATGCAGATGAAAAAAGGATTGGCTTAGTTTCTTTTATTATCAATGAACTAACAGGAGTCACACCAGTAGAAATTGGGGATGCTTTGTTTTGGGAATCAGACAGAATTTCTGTGGACAATGAACAGCTACCATTACCCATACCTTTTGAGGAGTTATCGAGGCTAATCGAAAATCAAAGCACAAAATTGATTAAAAATGCTCTAGAAAATTGGTATGCTAAATTAACAAGGGCTAAGGCTAGGGATGAAGAACGACTCAAAGCTTACTATGGTACTATAAGCTCTGAAATTCGCTCCAAAATAGAATCGAAACACCTAGAGGGTGAAGAGTTAGAGAAAGAATTGGCACGCATAGAAGCCACTAGCAAGGAATTAGAAAGGAAACTGTTCGATATCCAAGAGCGTTATGCTTTGAGTGTAGAGGCTTCTTTGTACAGTGCAATGGTTATTTATTTGCCTACGGTACATATTCAGTGTACTTTGCAGAGAAAGAAAGCCAAACGGACAGTAACAGTAATTTGGAATCAATTCACTAAAATTATTGAGCCATTGCGCTGCGAAATATCAGGAGAACCTGTTTACCATTTCTATTTAGATGATAAAGAAGCGAAAATTATCTCACCGACAATTTGGGGAAGCAAAGCATAACTAGTTTGTTCGTATTGATTGATAAAGTAAAGATTTTTTGCACCTTTAGAGTGGCGTTTTATATTATGTTTGTTTTTCAGTATTAAACTGCTTGCTCAAGATCTGTTCTAGATATTCTAATAAAGTATCCACATCTTTACCAACTCGTTCATAGCAAGTTGGTGGTGCAAGTTCTGGTTCAAAATAAATTAACTTGACTTGGTCTTTGCCAATTCCTATCATGAGAACTTCTACTTCTGGCTTATAATGCTCCACAATCCCCAAAATCTCCTGAAGTCTGTTCTCAACTCCGTTATTTAGTTGCTCTATAGCCTCTTTCGGACAATAAACAAAATGCGGTGTTGGTTGCAAATCAATACCAATCGTACCCTTTTCATCACCATTTTCTAACCACAAACCCCAAGATAGCGCTGCTAATTCTTGTTGATTTTTTCTAACGAATTTATCCAACTGGCGACGCCATTCGTCATTTGGTGAATCAGATTGGGTAGGAGCAAATATCATACCAATTTTAGATTTTCAATTTTCAATGAGAGTTTGCATTTTGTTATAAAAACAATAATCTCACACCAAAACGCAAAGACTCTCAGAAAAACTCTGCGCCTTTGCGCCTTTCTTGCGAAATTTTACCTCAAACCTGACTGCACACGCCACAGACTCGCATAAACTCCATTTTTCTCCAACAATTCTTGATGCGTCCCCGATTCAACAAATTGTCCGTATTCCATGACGTATATACAATCAGCATTGCGGATGGTGGAAAGACGGTGTGCGATCGCAATTGTTGTCCGATTCACAGTGATATGTTCTAGCGATCGCTGAATGGCTGCCTCTGTTTCATTATCTACTGCTGATGTCGCTTCATCTAAAATCAAAATTGGTGGATTCTTTAGGATGGCGCGAGCAATAGCAATCCGTTGGCGTTGTCCACCAGATAATTTTTGTCCCCTCTCACCCACAATCGTCTCATATCCCTGAGGTAATCGCACAATAAATTCGTGTGCTTCAGCCACTTTAGCTATAGTCATGATTTCATCATCTGAAGCATCAAAACTGCCATAGGCAATATTTTCTGCTACACTACCATGAAATAAGAAAACATCCTGGCTGACCAAACCAATGCAACGGCGTAAATCCTGTAGATTCAACTGTTGTATATCAATGCCATCAAGGGCAATTGTTCCTGATTGCACTTCATACAATCGCAATAGCAGTTTCACCAAAGTGCTTTTCCCAGAACCAGTGGAACCAACTATGGCAATTGTTTGACCCGCTGGAATCTGTAAAGATAGATTTTCCACGACTGGCGACCTATCTTTATAAGCAAAAGTGACATTTCTGAACTCCAATTCACCGCGTACTGTATCAGTAGGTAAATGTATCTCTCCCGTATGAATAGCGATAGGAGTATCCAACAAATTCATAACTCGATTTGTGGAAGCCATTGCTCTTTGATATTGGTCAAAAGTCTCACCTAATCTGGTTAAAGGCCAGAGTAACCGCTGGACGAGAAACAATAGTACACTGTAGGTACCCACAGATATTTTGCCATTCACTGCTGCAATACCACCAAACAGCAATAATGCTGTAAAACTCACCAAAATCAACATCCGGATCAGCGGAACAAATGCAGCTGAAAGTTGAATTGCTTTAGTATTACTGCGGCGATATGCTTCACTTTCTTGTGCTAAACGTAAAATTTCGTAGTCTTCGGAGGTAAAACTTTTAATAGTAGTAATACCGCTTAAATTATTCGCTAGACGCGAGTTGAGAAGACCAACCTTTTCTCTGACATCAGCATAACGAGGTGCCAGTAAATTTTGAAAAGCAAACGAACCCCAAAGAATAAATGGTATCGGCAACATTGCCATCCAGGCAACACTAGGAGCCAAAATAAAGAAAGCACCACCTATAATTATCACAGTTGTGACAACTTGGAGAATATCATTTGCCCCGACATCTAAAAAACGTTCCAGTTGGTTGATATCATCACTGAGGATAGACATCAAACCACCTGTACTGCGTTCTTCAAAATATGCGAGTTCTAACTCCTGCAAATGTTCATAAGCATCCAGACGCAAATCATGCTGAATGTCCTGTGCCAAATTACGCCAAAGCCTGTCGTAAGCGTATTGAAAAACCGATTCTAGTATCCAGATGATGACAGTCAGGAACGAAAGAATAAAAAATTGCCCAAAAACATCTTTCACTCCCCACTGAGCAATGATAGAGTCTTGCTGCTTTACTACCACATCCAGCGCAACACCAATCAACCATGGTGGAGCCAAGTCGAAAAGTTTATTGAGGATAGAATAGGTAGTCGCCTGCCAAATTTTTTTGCGATACTGGTGTCCATAGTCCAGCAGACGCATGAGAGGATGAGTTGGGGGCGATATCTGACGACCACCTGCTACACGTGTCTGTCTTCTCGATACGCGATGAGGTTTGAATATCTTAGCCACTGTTGTGTGTAGATGCGTGGATTGTAAATCTTACCACGATTACCAGCAGCTATGTATCACCTTAAGAGGAGTTGTCTAAAAACACAAAAGGAGATAAAGAGTTGAAAAATCAGCAATTGGGGAATTGGCAAACCATCGTCGCAGGAATTGTTGCAGCAGTACTTGTAATCCTTAGCCTCAATTCCTTTATCATTATGAATCCAGGGCAAGCAGGAGTACTAAGTATCTTGGGTAAAGCCAGAGATGGAGTATTAATAGAGGGTATCCATGTGATACCACCCTTCATATCGAGAGTAGATGTGTATGATTTGACTGTGCAAAAGTTTGAAGTTCCGGCAGAGAGTTCAACCAAGGATTTGCAAACCTTATCTGCAAGATTTGCGATTAACTTTCGCATTGACCCCATACAAGTTGTTGATATAAGAAGAAAACAAGGAACTCTCGAAAATATTGTTAACAAAATTATTGCACCCCAAACTCAGGAATCATTTAAAATCGCCGCTGCTAGAAGAACAGTTGAGGAGGCGATTACTCGAAGAAGTGAATTGAAAGAAGACTTTGATACGGCATTGGAGCAACGCTTAGATAAATATGGAATAATTGTATTAGATACCAGCGTGGTTGACTTAACATTTTCTCCAGAATTTGCCAGAGCAGTTGAAGAAAAACAAATTGCTGAGCAAAAGGCACAAAGAGCCGTGTATGTAGCAAGGGAAGCTGAACAGGAAGCTCAAGCTGAGATAAATCGCGCCAAGGGAAAAGCGGAAGCTCAAAGACTTTTAGCGGAAACTCTGAAAGCTCAAGGTGGACAGTTGGTTCTGCAAAAGGAAGCGATCGAAGCTTGGAAGAGTGGCGGTGCTCAGATGCCAAAAGTCCTCGTGATGAGTGGTGATACAAAAAGTAGTGTACCATTTTTATTTAACTTAGGTAATATGCAAGATTAATTCAGATTTGAAATTTGATACAGGGTGTATATCCTACTTAAGTAGATAGAAAACAATAAGGAATAATAAATAAATTTATGTCAAGCAATAATCAGAGCAATCTCACCATTCAAGACGCCAAGAAGATTCTCAATAAATTTAACTGTGTAGACATTGCTCCCAAACTCAAGCCATCAGAAAAAACTTTAGTTCGTCAAGCTTTGGTTTTTCTTGCTCACATTTCTGACTACCAAATTTTAGGGATTTGTGCGGACACGCCAGAGGAAGGAATACTAGCAATGAAAACATATTCCCATGCTTTTGGTTATGAACCACCAAGCAATTTACCTGAAATTGAAGGTCCAGTTTACATCAAATTAAACGGCAAAAATGGCGTATGTTATCTCGATTCTTACTCAGGACATCATCGGGGTGTACTAGTCTCTTGCCAGTCTTACTCTCAAGGCGGAATTAACGAAATGTACGGACATTTACCCCTTGATTTATTTGTTTAAAAAGTAATCGCAGCCTGTAGCAGACAAACGCAGATAAAATAGATAATTATCTGCGTTTCTTCGTCCATCTGCGGTTAAAATCTAAAATCCAAAATGATTGATATGAGTCTTATTATCCTACAATCTGTTACAAAAGATTTTGGCATTAAGGAAATATTGAAAGATGCCAGCTTTAGCTTAGATGCTGCGGATAAAGTTGGCTTAATTGGTACTAACGGTTCTGGTAAGTCAACGCTATTAAAAATGATTGCGGGACTAGAACCGATTGATAATGGTCAAATTTTAGCAAATTCAGGAGCTAAAATTGTATACTTGCCACAGCAGCCAGATTTAGATGAAAATCGCACGGTTTTGGAGCAGGTTTTCGCTGACAGTGGCGAACAAATGGAATTAGTGCGTGAGTATGAGGAAGTTTCTGATAAGTTAGCTCATGCACCGGAAGATAAGCAACTGATGGCACGTCTTTCTTCCGTAATGCAACGCATGGACTCAATTGGTGCATGGGAATTAGAAACGAATGCTAAAATCATTCTTTCAAAGTTAGGAATTACAGATTTTCATGCTCTTATCGAAACTTTATCTGGTGGTTATCGTAAGCGCATTGCTTTAGCCACTGCTTTGCTGTCAGAACCAGATTTGTTACTGATGGATGAGCCGACAAACCATCTAGATGCTAATTCTGTTGAGTGGTTGCAAAGCTATTTAAATCGCTATCGTGGTGCACTCTTCCTCATCACTCACGATCGCTACTTTTTAGATAAGGTTACTAATCGCATTATCGAGATTGACCGAGGTGACATTTACACTTACGCAGGTAACTATTCATATTACTTGGAAAAGAAAGCACTAGCAGAAGATTCTGCTATTAGCAGTCAACGCAAACATCAAGGTGTATTGCGACGTGAGTTAGAATGGCTAAAACGAGGACCAAAAGCTCGTAGTACGAAACAAAAAGCGAGAATTGAGCGCATTGGCGATATGCAGGAAACTGAGTTTAAACTAGCTCAGGGTAAAGTTGATATTTCTACACCCGGTCGTCGTATCGGTAAAAAAGTTATTGAACTGAAGAATATATCTAAAACTTATGACGGACGTACTTTAATTAAGGATTTTACCTACGAGTTTAGTCCAGAAGACCGTATTGGTATTATCGGTAGTAATGGCGCGGGTAAATCTACGTTATTAGATATTATCACCGATCGCATTCATCCAGATTCAGGAAGTGTGGAAATTGG
Source organism: Iphinoe sp. HA4291-MV1 (assembly GCA_019359415.1). GTDB lineage: Bacteria > Cyanobacteriota > Cyanobacteriia > Cyanobacteriales > Nostocaceae > Brasilonema. Next base: position 46,241 of record JAHHHH010000052.1, read on the forward strand.
TACTACCATTCACATTGGTTATTTTGACCAACATTCTGAGGCATTACAATCGGCGTTGAACGAAAATCAGCGAGTGATTGACTACATTAAAGAAGAAGGAGAATTTGTCAAAATTGCCGATGGAACTAGAATTACAGCATCCCAAATGTTGGAGCGTTTTCTATTTCCTGGTAACCAACAATATGCCCCAATTCATAAACTATCTGGTGGTGAAAAACGGCGGTTGTTTCTGTTGCGTGTTCTGATGAGTGCACCAAATGTTGTCATATTAGATGAACCGACGAATGATTTAGATGTGCAGACACTGGCAGTGCTAGAGGAATATTTAGAAGATTTTTCTGGTTGTGTTATTGCCGTTTCTCATGATCGCTACTTTCTAGATCGCACTGTAGATACAATTTTTACCTTTGAAGGGAGTGGGAGTATTCGACAATATCCAGGCAATTATTCAGTGTATCTAGATTATAAGCAAGCAGAAGAAGCACAACAGCAACAGACAACCAATACCAAAGAAAAACAAAAAAATATAGAGACATTACATACAATATCTCCCAAAGAAACCGAAACTAAAAAGCGGCGTAGGTTATCTAATTGGGAAAAGCGAGAATTTGAGCAGTTGGAAGATAAAATTGCCCATATGGAAGCCGAAAAAACAGAAACAGAAAAAGCAATGACGAATGTTTCTCCCGGTAACTACACTCAAGTGCAAAAACTCTATGAACAGGTGGAAGCGCTGAAGCAAGCGATTGATGAGGCAACTGAGCGTTGGTTAGAATTGGCTGAGATTGAATCTTAATCTATCAGTGATAGGTTAAGGTCATCAACCATTTGTCAATAAGTAATAATGCTTAAAACTGCAGCCTCTCATAGAGAAGAGAAGATTTAGTGGTCAACAAGACAATGGCGGCGGGTCTGAATCCCCCACTGAAAGATTGCTGACTCCTGAATCAGGACTTGCTGAATTCTTCTTCAATTCAAGGCAAATGCTTAAGAGTATGGCTCCAAGTTGTGCCATCATCCATACTTAGCTATCAATTGCTTACATGACTTTATATAACGCTTTTTCCAACTTCCCCCCTAAAAGTTGACTGCTATGTCATAATGGGAGATGAGAGTTAATTCGGTGACCTCGTTTGTTTTTAGTATTGACAAGCTTTTTGTTATTGGTATTTGCAGACTTTTCTCCGAAACTTAAATCTCTACATACTTATAATTTCGGAGACAGTATATGTCAGTTTATGTAGGCAATCTTTCCTACGAAGTTACAGAAGATAGCTTGAATACTGTATTTGCAGAATATGGTACTGTCAAGCGGGTTCAGCTACCTACTGACTCTGAAACAGGTCGTGTGCGCGGCTTTGGTTTTGTGGAAATGGGTACAGAAGCAGAAGAAACAGCTGCCATTGAAGCTCTTAATGGTGCTGAGTGGATGGGACGTGAGCTCAAAGTAAATAAAGCTAGACCTAGAGAAGAAAGAGGCTCGTTTGGTGGTAACCGCAGTAATTACGGCGGCGGACGTAACCGTTATTAAGCTTTATAGATTTAACTCTTTGAGCTAATCTGTTAGTCCAGCAAATTAATTTGATCTGTTAACGGCTCAGGCATTTCTGCTTGAGCCTTTTTGACACAAAATTTGGACTGCGAACGAAAATGTAAGCTTGAGAAGCCAAAACTGACAATTGGGCAATACACCACGAAATGCTCAATTTGGACACAAACTGCGAGGAAGATGTTAATTGGCTCACTAATTATTTGATGTTTTCGCCAAAGTCAGATGCTCTGTTGTTTGCTTCCTTAACTGCGGCATTCAGTGCTTGGTGCGCTGTTTCATAACAACCAAACAAGCATGAGTCAAAGTCGGCAATGGGGAATAGGTTGCGCTCTAATATGTTATCGATAGCAATAGCGTAAGAATAATTCCCTTTAGCTAAAGGATGGGAAGACCGGCTCAACCCCTAAAATATTTACTAGGCGATCTAACATTCAAGTTGTATTAAATTTTGTGTTGATGACTTTGACTTGCAAACAACTTCTACAAAACCATGCTCAAGCTTGGCACGAAGCAACTGTGCATCCCTTCCTTGAGCAGTGTAAATTAGGAACAATTCATCCTCGGCAATTTAACACATGGCTTGTGCAAGATTATCTGTTCGTTATCGATTTGACACGGATGGTGGGACGATTACTGGCGATCGCACCTTCACACCATTTTCAGTAGACCGAAAAGATTTCTAGAAGGCTTACCATTGGGGCATTCTGGCGGATTGTATACAATCCGCCAGAATGCCCGTATCATCTGCGTTTTGAGCAATAGGGTTGTAGATGAGTTCTCCTGCTAAGGTAAGCGATCGCTCGACCCTGTGCCCAAAACATCGCCCCAAACCCTCATTCTTGCGTTGACTGACAAAAGTTTTCGGTCTACTGATTTTGATATTATACTGGCAGGACTAGCAGCACTTAAAGATGAACTCAATTGGTTTAAGGAAAAAGCAGCCCAACGACAGCTTAATCTTGATGTAGCAAAACAACAAACCTGTATAGAATACTGTGAATATATGCATAGCCTTGTTGCAATGCCTTATCCAGTTCAAGCAACTGCATTTTGGGCAATTGAATTGGCATACAATCAAGGTTGGCAATTGCCTGGAGTCATGCCTAAACTATACACTGAATTTGCAGACAAATGGGGAAATGCAGGTTTTACTGAATATGTAAAACTTTTAGAACATCAAGCTGATGAGGTATTGCAAACTGCTTCAGAAACTATTTCCCAGCAAGCGGAAGAAGCTTTTTTAAGGGTAGCAAAATTTGAGAAAGATTTTTGGCAGATGGCTTTTCATGCAGCATAGTAGAAAATAAAGCTACATTTACTATTTTCTACGGCTCATATTTCACAATTCCCTGTCGTGACAATATAGAATCTACACAATCAACATTCCCTGTCCAGTTTTTACAGGGTTCTCTCACTTCTGAAAGACCTTCGACAATGCGAACACGAAAGCCATATTCTGTTGGATAAACCTTATATAAAAGCGGTTTCTGATGACGCTTAGCAAAAAGCGCAGCTGCTAGGACTGGTGTTGTACAAATCATTGCTTTCTTATCTGGAGGTATATAATAATCTATAAAAAAATCACGATCCTGAGAATCACGAGTCCAGCCTCTACCGACTTCAGTTGTCGCCCAAAATAGACATCTAAAATCAGGTCTTATATCAGAACCTATCCGCCTTTGTATATCAACTTTAGGAATGGCATGAGGATTTTCTACCTGTGTTTTGCTTTGAGCTTCTAAGTACTTAAGTGCAAAATCAATTTCTACAAATTTGACTCTAATAATTTTAGTGAAGAAGCAGGTCAAAAACAGTGAAATCATCCCAAACAATATTGTTATTGTGAGTATACGACCTTTCATTTTAAACGGTATAGTCACTTTTCTCATGATAGTGTTGATATCAAAGGTTGTCACTATAACACTAAACTCAAACTACCATAACTGGTCTGTGTCTATCACAAACTGGGGTTTTCAAAATCTGCTTGCGAAACGTCGTAACCGCCTAATTCATCAATGTATTCGAGAATAGAAGTGCCAAATTCATCGAAAGATACTTGGTCTTTGAGCAGAAGGTTTGCTAACCCACCAGCACCTCTCAGATGTGCCCCCGCTAGAATGCTAGAAAGGGAGATTGTTATTGTTTTTGACACCCCTCTATCAATAAATATGATAATCAATTGCCAAAGGACGATTTTGCCACACAGACTAACTCACCCACTGCCAATGCTGTTTGCTTTGGCAAGCTGCTCAACTCTCGCAGTTCATTCGCTCCTGCTAGCTCAACCTTCACAAGCCCCAGTTCTGCCAAAAAAGCTCCCAGTCTTTCAGACTCCAACCCCAGGGTAAGCGCATTTCAAACCCTATTGGTAATCCCTTCAAAACCTTCTCGCAAGCGTTGCTCAAACCAATCTTTAACTTGTGCATGAAGCGTGGGATGGTTACCTTTAAGCGCTAAGACGTAATCAGCTTTCGCCTTGAAAATTTGAGATGCAATTGCAGTTTGTGCACCCATTGCATCAATTGTAATAATACATCCGGCAATATCTAATAACTCTAATAAGGCGGGAATTGCGGTAATTTCGTTGTGACGTGTACTAAGAGCAAGTTAACATTGGGCGATCGCGTTGCTGATACGGTTGCAGAAAATGTTGGCTCTTGGAGATTTATCATTATCCAAAGCATTCTGCTTTTGTTGTGGATTATTCTTAACCCATATTCCGCACTTCAAAATGTATTATCTTGATTTTCAAGAATTATTTCTAATAATGCTCAAAGTATTAAGTATTAATATTGAAAATCATTGATAATTCGTGCTGTTTATTTAACCATTGTTAGCCAGATTTTGGAAATCTACGCGTATTACACGATGAAGTGCGGAAAGTGGGTTTTACCACTATAAAATAGCGCAAAAATCTTAGTAAAAATTAACATATTAACTTGTGATTTTTTCCTGATTGTCAATCAGTAACTTTCTCAAAACCTGATTCTTACGTTGAAACTGGCTAAGATTTGAAGTTGGCGATAAGCGGAGCTTAAGCCTTCGGCTATCGCCTGCTGAAATCTAGTTTTAGAGCGGTATTGGCATTTTTCGGAGATGTCTAATCAGCAGACGGACACGGATAGAGAGCGTGCAGAGCATGACTATCAAGTGAATGTAAAAGCAGAACTAGAAGTAGAACTGCTACATGACAAAATGAATCTTCTGCGGGAGGTAGAAATTGTAGATCTGGTACAAATGCTTAAACAGCAAAGGCTGCAACTTGAAAAATTGGAAGCATTATTACAACAAAAGTTAGATTCATCTACAGCTATTGAAAATTCTCTTAATCCATCCCAATCTGATGATAAATCTGATGATTAAGACTTCTGAGTCCTAACTACTTATAACAACCATTGCTAATAGAAAGACTCAAGCTAAAAGTAGCTAACCCATGTAAAGTGCAAGACTGAACGCAGAGACTGCAACTAGGACAGGAATCACAGTACTGAACTCAACCTTCCGTGTTTTAAAGATTTCTATAAAAGATAGAGGAACAATGATGGGCCATAAAACAGTAGTCATGAGAAGTATCACACAAGACAAAAATTTGTCTTCTGGAGAAGAACTAGGATGACGAAAAGAAAATCTTAACCAGTTAATAAAAAAATAACCAGTCATTAGCAGGTAACTAATAGTCAAAGCCAATTGTATCTTGTTCACTGTTGCTACTCCCTTAGTTATCAAAGAGTCAGAAAACATAACTTCGACTCATTTATTACAAAAAATCAACAGTATAAGCTAGAGGTTTGTAAAGCAACTGTCATATTATTAAAGTGGGCACATACAATTCATTTATGATTTAGCTAAATGTTAATATAATCGGAATAATGTATAAATCAGTACATACACTGAATTCATATATTATTGAATTGAACAGGAATTTTACGGATGTATTTTGGCTATTTTACCCTTGTTCACTCCATAGACTAGGAATTAACTGACTAATCATAACTATTCCTCCCTTCGTATAGTTTAGATTAAATATTAAAATATGAAAAAATAAAATTCATATATCGTGAGTTCAATTGAAGCAAATTCATACTGTTTTGGAACTATACCAATCGTCTTGAATATCAAGGCATTTGCATAGATACGGGACACATTCAAGTATAGATTAATTGATTTTATGAATTACAGCAGAATACAGGAGTCAGAACTCAGAACTCAGAACTCATATCAAGTTCGGATGATTACTTATAATTAAGCTGCCCTTGTTTTTGGCCACCAGTGGTAGCAAGTTAGACCAGAGATGAAATCATGCTGTTTCATCAGTTGTTGACAACGAAGTACCAAAAGCGCTTCTAGTTCATCTAAACAAGTTGGGGAGCTATTGGCTACAATCTCGTTAGTCAGAGGCCACAAGCGTTCTGCGGGTTGGAGTTCGGGTGAGTAAGCAGGTAAATATATTAAATCGATACCTTCTGGTAAGTCTAAATCATTACTTGTATGCCAACCGGCTTGGTCAATAGTTA
>JAHHHH010000053.1 GCA_019359415.1 Iphinoe sp. HA4291-MV1
GATGCTGATAGTCACTGATTGAATGTCCTCCATATCGCTGTCTCTGATATAGGATACGTTCAATTGTATGGGCATTCCGGAAGACTTGCCAAGATATACCCAGATATTTTTATTCAGCTACTCACCCTTAACCAACCGTATTGGAGTCAAATCAACGTGGAATAAAGGCTTGAATATGATTGTTGACACCAATGGACTATATAGCAGTCCTAAATCATTCGTGAACAACAAGATTCCCGACTTCTTTAAGAGGTCGGGAAGAGTGAGCATGCGCGATAGTTACCCAAACACTACTGTTCTATTCCCATAGACTAATACGCGATTCTGCAAATGTAGACGCACTGCTCTTGCTAAGACAATTCTTTCCAGATCCTTCCCTTTTCTAACCAAATCCTCAACTTCATCACGATGACTAACCCGCACCACATCTTGCTCAATAATTGGTCCTCCATCTAAATTAGCCGTCACATAATGAGAGGTTGCACCAATAATTTTCACACCTCGTTCAAAAGCTTTGTGATAAGGATTTGCTCCGATAAAAGCTGGTAAAAATGAATGATGAATGTTAATAACTTGTGGAAACTTGGTGAGAAATTCTTCACTCAGAACTTGCATGTATTTTGCTAAGACAACTAAATCTATTTTGTACTGCTCTAGCAATTCCAGCTGCTTAGCTTCCTGTTCCTGTTTGTTTTCCTTTGTGACGGAAATGTGGCAATAGTCGATATCGAACTGGTCTGCTACGACTTGTAAATCAGGATGATTGCTAATAATGACAGGTATCTCAGCAGCAAATTCTTTTGCACGTTGTCGCCAAATCAAATCAAGTAGACAATGGTCTTGACGACTGATCCAAATGGCAATGCGCCGGACAGTATCAGAAAAGTGCAATTCCCATTTGGCTTGCAATGGTTGAGCAATGGCATTGAATGCTGGTGCAATTAAGTCACGCGGCAAATAAAACCCATCTAACTGCCACTCAATACGGGTGAGAAATAACCCTGCTGCAAAGTCTGTATGCTGATCCGCATGGATAATATGACCACCATTAGCGTAGATGAAGTTGGCAATTTTCGCCACCAATCCTTTTTGATCGGGACAGGAAATTAGCAGTATTGCTGTTGGACTTACCATAGACACATTTTATCTAGAATGAGGTTGATCCGTACTTTCAGTCAGACGTTAATAAAAATAAATAAGTATAATAGCAGACATACACGTTCGGAAAAAGTAAAAGAAAATTTGTATATATAAATCAGGTCTTGTGACAAACATGGGGCTAGTTTCCTAACGCACTTAATTTTATTTAAAACTATATCCATTATGGTACAAATACTGATGATTTACTTAGCAAGTATAGTTTACGTGGTAATGGCTTCCTGTTTCTTTCATGAATGGCTAGTATTTTTTCTAGCAGATCAAGACATGGATTCAGAGCAGCGCTTATTTTCTATTGTTATTTTGGTCATAGCTACTCTTTTGTGGCCAATAGTTGTTCCTTTTGCTTACTTGGAACTACTAAAATTTCATAAAAAGCATAAGAATACCGTGGATTTACTTGTAAACATACCTAAAACTGGCAGTCATGACGAGTGAGATGATAGCGATAAATGATTGTACCATGACGTCACACAAAAAAAGCTGTTATTTACTGTTTGCTGGAGTAGGTTTATCAGTATTGGGCGTAGGCTTTTTCACATCATCTATGGGTTGTTTCCACTCTGACAGTTCTCGATTGACCGCATTTTCAAAATCAGTAGATACCAAGAGTACAACAGTATTTTCACCTGGCTTTGCAGGAGGATCAGCTTGAGCATACAGGAAACGGCGATTAAAGTCAGGCTTACCCAAAATCAACTGATGTGTTTTCTGATTCTTTAGTTTGACATCGATAGTTGCTTGAGGCTGATCTAAACCGAATTCTGCAAGCTGGTTAGCGGAGATTGATATAATACGCTTACTCTTTCCCTCTACCAGCAAATTTATCAAATAACCTACAATGGCATTACTTGCTGGGGCGACTTCGGGAGATTTCATCAACCACTTGGGTTCATCAGACTTATCACTGCGTTCCAGATTTAGAGTCAGATTTTGAGTTTTGACCGTCAAAGACTGTATGTCATCCTCTTTAAAGGAGAAAATTTGCTGCTTCTGCTTGATCTCCTCTCGCTGAGGTGCACCTTTAATCTCATGGAAATAAACAAAACCAACTAAACCAAGCGCTAGCAGTATCAGAATTAAAGTCGTTCTTTGTAATTTCATCTTCGTATCCACCAGAGAATAGCCGCCGCCACCAGACCCATCATGGGTAAAATCAGCAGAGACGACAACTCTAAAAGAAGGGCTTGTGCTGCTGTTAAGTTAATGCGACGGTTTTTCGCTTCCTTTGGGCTAATTGAAAGGGGTTGTTGATCCTGCTGACTTAGCCAAGTGACTGAGTTAAGGAACACGTCTCCATTGAGCTGCTGCTTATCAAACAAGCCATCAATAGCAAAATCTGAGTTTCCTAACACGACCATCCGTGACTCAGTGGAGGGAGTGGGGTTAGTCTTAGTTTCAGTGGTTACTGCTGTTGTAGGTGTAGCAGAAGGCTTGGGGCTAGGAGTGGGACTAGCTTTGCTCCCGGTTTTTGCAGCGACTGTGGGTGTAGCAGTGGGCTTGGAATTGGAAGTGGGGCTAGCTGGGGTTGCAGCGGCTGTGGGTGTGGGGGTAGAGTTTGGTTGGGCTTGTGATTGAGCTGATGGTTTCCTTGTCAATGCGACGCCTAACGTCAGTGGACCTTTGCGATCGCTCTCGGGATTAAACTGCAAGTTTTCGCTTTGCTGGTCACTTTCTGCCCAGCTATTAGGATTGGTGAGTAACAAGGGAGTCGCCTCAATTCCAGGCACTGGAGTTGTGTCAAGCGGTCGTGCAAACGGATAAAAAGAGATACCATTGCCAAAATCCTTAGTAATTGGGTGTTTCCCGTATTGGGTCACCAAAGGTGCTGCAGGACCAAGTCCAACACTTCTAGAAACATCAACCGCTAGACGATTATCTAACTTTACACCCCACTGGGCAAGTAAGCTTTCGAGTTTGGGGTCTGTATTCGGGTCAATCATCAGCAGTAGGTTTCCACCTCGATTTAGGTAGTCTTGTAGTGCTGTTGTCTCCGCCTCAAACAGCGATCGCACCGGACCTGCAACCACCACAACAGCCGCATCTTGAGGAACACTGGACGTTTCCGCTAAATTTAGGGTAGAAGTCGTGTAACCTTTATCATTTAATGCTTGAACTGCTTGCGATATTGCATTTTTACCAGCAGAAAGTTGGTGTTCGCCGTGACCTTGGAGGAAGTAAACTTTAGCGAGGCTCAAGCTGGTGATTTGTTGTAGGCGGTTTGTTAATTTTACTTCTGATAGGCGTTCTTGCGGACCAACTACCTGAAGCCGTCTATCGCCAAATTCCAAATAAACTTCTCCGTTGTTTTTGACACCAAACTTACGTGTCAGTCCTGGTCTAGCCTGCGGATCTACGTACTCAAAATTAAACTTTGAGCTTTGCCGACGATAATTTTCTAACAAGTCCCGGTCTACTGGCTCTTGATTGATATCAAATACCCATACCTTTACTGGTACTTGTAACGAACGCACCAATTCCCGTGACTGGGGAGCAAGGGTAAACAACTTTGTTTCTGTGAAGTCAACTCGTGAATGATAGCGAGTTCCTAAGAAGTTAATTAATCCTAGAATCACCAAAACTGCCAAAGTTGCAACCAAGGCATTAGTACCGGCTTGGGTGGAACGTTGTCCCCACCAGTTATTCTGCTTGTTTTGCCATACCAGCCACAATACAATAATGACAGTTCCCAAAACTATCAATGCTAATGGGATTGCTCCCCAAGTATCTGATACCAACCCAACTGTTGAGCCAGCCGCAATGAGGAACGGACCAAACCAAAATAACAATTTCCAAGGTTTCTTAAGAGCGATAATCTTCATTTTGTTTAGTCATCAGTCATCAGTCATCAGTCATTAGTCATTAGTCATTAGTCCTTAGTACTAATGACAAAGGACGGCATTGCCCATTGCCCATTGCCTTTTGAAAAATATCTATGAACGCCGAAAACGCAATGCATCAATTGATTGAGCAGTGAGAAAAATGCCTAAAATGATATAACTAGCAAATAAAATCAGGCTGCTAGTATCGAAAATACCTTGTACTAACGCGTTGTAATGTTTCAGTAATGATAGATGCTCCAGCGCTTCTCCTATAGAACCACCTATATTTTTGGCAATTAAATCAACGAAAAACAGTAAGAGAATCAATGCGAATGTGAGGACAGCAGAGAGAATTGTACTGTCTGTCAAAGAAGAAATAAACATTCCCAAAGATAAAATTGCTGCGGCTAGTAAGATTAATGCCAAATGCCCTAACAAGGGAATTGCCGGCGACGTTGGTGGATTTGATGCACTCAAAGCAATAGTTTCTAATGCTAACATAGGCACTACCATTGTTATGAAAAATGTCAACACTCCTAATAATTTTCCTACAGCTACTGCCCAGTTTGTCACTGGTGATGTGGCTAAAAGTTCTAAAGTACCGCGCTTACGTTCCTCGGCATAAAGTCCCATAGAAAAAATTGGCAATATAAATAACAATAGCCATCCCATTCGGTCTAAAAATGCTCTGACAAATTCGTAAGGAACGTCTATTAGTGGAACTGGAACTCCAAGTTGTTGTCCTTGTAAATCAAATGCAGCTACTGTTTGCAGAATACCATCTGGTCCCATCAAAATGAGTATGAAGAACAACCCAGATAGAAACCAAAAAACACCAGCGATCGCATATGCCAAAGGCGATACAAAATAGCTCTGTAACTCTCGGCGATAAATGGCAATAATATTACCCAGTACTACACCCATTTAGGCTGCTTCTCCTTCCTTTGCCTCTGTTATTTCTGTCTCAGTCTCCAAATTTTTTTCTTCTGTTGTCAGTTGCAAAAATACATCTTCTAGAGTAGCGTTAACACGTCGCATTTCTTGTAAACCGAATCCTGTTCGCATCAACGCCGCTGCAATATCTTTTCCTGGTTCAGTTCCGCTTTGTGATATCACCCGCAGGTATGCTCGGTTTTCCTTTAATGCGGTATCGGAGGTACGACTGTGTATCCCCACTGCAGAAATTGATTCAACTAAACTCACTCCTGGGACATTTTGCAGTACCTGTTTGGCGAAACCCGCTTCTCCCTCAATCTCTATTTCATATCCTGAGCCTTTTGTCAATTGTGTCATGAGATTTTCTGGAGTATCTGTCGCTACTAATTTGCCTCGATTGATGATTGCCACGCGGCTACAGGTCATGCTCACTTCTGGCAAAATATGAGTAGAAAGAATGATTGTGTGGCTTCCAGCAAGGCTTTTAATTAAATTTCGCACCTCGATAATTTGCCGGGGATCGAGTCCTACTGTGGGTTCATCCAAAATGATGGCTGGCGGATCGTGGACAATAGCTTGAGCTATGCCTACTCTCTGGCGATATCCTTTGGAAAGTTTGCGAATAAGGACGTGACGCTTGTCTTGTAAATTGCAGCGTTCTATAGCTGCTCTCACTTTGGTGGTGCGATCGCCTGCTGGAACTCCCTTAATTCGCGCTACAAAATACAAAAATCCCTCCACCGTCATTTCTGGATACAACGGCGGTGTCTCTGGTAGATAACCAATGCGTTGGCGCACCAAGAGAGATTTTTCATGGACATCAAAGCTATCAATCCGCGCTGTTCCACTCGTCGCTGGTAAATAACCAGCTAAAATCCGCATGGTTGTCGTTTTGCCAGCGCCATTCGGTCCTAAAAACCCCAAAATCTCTCCTGGTTCCACCTTGAACGTGACATCAGTAATTGCTGGGGTAGAGCCATATATTTTACTCAAATGTTCAACTTCAATCATCCGCTTGATTGTGAATGCAAATGATAATGTATCAAACCATGATAAAGCAACAAAATAGTTGCTGAGCGTTGAGTACTAAGGAGCGACTGCGCTTTTGGGGTGAGAAAATTCTAGAATGAATTAGAGAGCAAGGATTAGTTTGGGTGAGTAATGTCAACAATGCCAGAACAATTAGAAGAACGAGTAGCCCTTTTAGAGGCTGAAGTTGCACGCCTCAAACGCAAAGTAGAGAGGCGATGCGGCTAGGGCGTGAGTATCGTGAGTCTCTACGCTCAAATTCCGTAGAGCTATCTGATGATGAGATGTACATTCTCGATACTGATCATCGTTAGGCTGCTCAGTTGGTGAGTGTTGAGTCCTGAGGAGCTACTGCACTCTTGAGGTAAGAAAATTCTAGAATGAATTGGAGAATAAAATCTGAAAGCGGATGCAGAATCATACAGCAGAATAGAGGCGTCAGTCGTCAGTCGTCAGATCGCGTAGCGTCTCCCTTTGGGAGAAGTAAAAAGGGCTTAGAGTCTGCCTTTTAGACCTCAGTACTGTACTTCATTTACTTGCAATGTGCTGTAATATGAAATATAATATCAAATTTAGCTGTTTCTGAAGTCTGAAATTATTTGCCTCTACTTCTGCACTCCCATCTCTTCCAATGGCAGTAAACCCGCGAGTAGGACGTTGGTATTTAGTACGATTTGATACGTTTTCACTGATTTGACGGCAAGTCTAATCTAGACTACTGCTGATTGAGTTGACGCCGTGCTGCTTCTAAGATTATCCGTTGTTCAGCACGAGCGATCGCCAAATATGTCCGCTCAACAGCTTCTGGTTCAACGGAAATAGAAGTGATGCCCCATTGCACCAGTTGCTCAATAATTTCAGGATACAGTGCTGGTGCTTGACCGCAAATAGAACAAGGAATTTCTGCACTTTTTGCCATTTGAATGAGCTGAGCGACAGCACCCATCACGACTGGATGACATTCATCAAACACTTCTGCGAGTTGTCCTTGCTCTCTATCCACTCCCAGCAGAAGTTGAGTTAAGTCATTGGTACCAATTGAAATTCCCTGTACACCCGCTTTTACATATTCTGGCAGTAAAAACAACACGCTTGGCACTTCTGCCATAATCCACAATTGAAACTGTGGTACTTGATTTAACCTTGCTTGCTCAACTTTTCGATGGCAAAAGGAAAACTCTTCCACTGTGCGAACAAAAGGTAACAGTAGGTGGATATTACTGTATCCTGCTTTTTGTACATCTGCCAAAGCAGCCAGTTCTAACTCAAAAACTGCGGGATTTTTCAAATAGCTGAAGGTGCCACGTTCCCCCAGCATCGATTGTGTTGAAGATTGTATATCATGATTCGAAGATAGCAGTTCATGGGAGCGCCAATCCAAAGACCGATAAAAAATAGGTTTTGGCGCAAAGGCGCGGGCGAACTGCATAATCTGCTCACGCCAACGCTCCAACAATTTGGTTCGGTGTCCCTCTTGCAGCCAAGTACTCGGGTGTTTTCCCTCCAGTATATTCAGAGCCATCAGTTCTGAGCGCAATAATCCCACACCATCCACAGGTAAACTTTGCACTTGCTCTATCAAGCTAGGCTGGCTCAAGTTCACCAGCAGTTGGGTAGCAATCAACAGACTCACGCGTGATGGAGGGATGGGGGGCTTTGGGGTCCCCTTTGGGGTTGGGGGGAGAGGGGGAGATGGGGGAGAGACTTCTAATTTTGAATTTTGAATTTTGAATTTTGAATTGTTTTGTCCTCTCATTGTCTGTTTGTCTACGGACACTCTCTTCTCCCAAGGGGAGACGCCAAAGGCGAACAACGGAGAAGCTAGCGCTGTGGGGAGCAAGTGTGTTGCGGAGGGCAGCTCTGTTGTTGCAAGAGCCTCTCCGTAGGAGATAGCATCTGGCGTCGGGTTAAGCGACTTGGTGGAGCGACTCCTCTGCACAGGGGGGTTCTCCCCTTTTCCTATCTCTCTGGCTTCCTCAGCTTCTCTTGTGAGACGATAAATTTCTCCCTTGTCGCCATCTATAAATAATTTTTCACCATTTTGAAGTATAGACGTAGCAGATGCTACATTCACAACTGCTGGTATTCCCAATTCTCTAGCAAGAATAGCAGCGTGGCTAGTGACACCTCCTTGCTCAGTGATAATACCACCAGCTTGTTGCAGTAGCGGTAACCAATCAGGTGCTATTGTTGGTGCGACTAAAATGACTCTGTTGGGTAATTGCTCTGGTTTTTGTTGTGAATTCACAATAATATGAGCAGTTGCTGTCACACGCCCCGTCGATGCTCCCAATCCTTTGATGAAGTGGAAATTAGAAATTGTGGGAGGTGTACTAATTTGCGTGAGGTAAAGCGTCTTCGTTGCGTCACCAGAGATGCTCCACTCAAAGGTAAAATTTATACTAATTTCTTTGACAAGTTGACTTGCCAGTTGAATGAGTTGTTGCAGATATTCCTCTGGCAAAGCATACTGTTTTTGTTGGTCTTCTTCCAACAGGTAAGCAACAAGACTTGAGTCATTTGAGGTAAGTGCTGAAGCAGCAGGCACGGTTTGCAAAGCAGCTACAGGCGCTCCATCATTAAGATGGTAAGCTAGCATCTTATCGCCCAGTTGCTGCTCTTTTACAGTACCAGTTTCCGGATCGATGTAGTAAACATCTGGCAAGACTTCACCTTGAGTCATTGAGACTCCTAATCCCCATGTCGCTAAAATCTCCCATTCCGAGGAGTTGGTATTGAGTAAGCCGCTGGCGATCGCATTCTTGAAAGGTTGTACCAAAACGCCCAAATTAATTTGTTGCAGGTTAATTCCTGCCCATTGCCAGTAAAATAAGCTTTTAGCACGAAACATCTGGCTCCAGGTGCGCTTCAATGCCAAAGCGATCGCTTCTTCATCACATCGACATACTTGGGACTCTAGCAATCCAGATGTTTTGTCTACCCCATGCCTTATAGTAGGTACCACAAAAGTTGGTCGAAAAATCAGATATGCAGATTTCAACTCTTTCGCTGCATCGACAATTTTACTTAGCAACTGCGGTGGCAAATGAGCAGCATTAACTTCTTGGCGCAAGCGTCCAGCAACCTGCTGAAGTTGACGCCAATTATTGACATCTAAATGTAGAGAAGAATGGGGTAAGTCAGCGACTAACGCCTCCGAACTCTTAAGAGTTTCTAAAAATTCTTGCAAAACTTCTGCTGAAACGACAAAACCAGGCACCACAGGATAACCGCGCTGCATAATTCTGCTTAAATAAAATGCTTTGTCGCCAACTTTGGCGCGGTCTTGTAGTTTAATTTGATCAAGCCAGTAGAGTTTGTCCACTCAATTACTTTGTTATCTATGTTATCTGTTGTCAGTTGCTAAGGTAACGGAATTGTCGTCATCGTATAAGTAGCCAAGGCTTCACAAATTTCCATCTACTGAAAATACAACGATGGAAATAAATAAGTTTTCGATGCAATAGATGTCTATCAGTGATTGTATATTAATCTCCATGAAGAATTAACAAGGATTGAGCATTGCTTACCACTTACTATCTTGCGGCTAATGATTGGTTGAACATCACCTTTAGGTTGTGCCTTGCTTTACTCGTTGGGGCAATCATTGGTATAGAACGCGAAATTAGACACAAACCAGCTGGTTTGCGAACTCATATGCTAGTGAGTTTTGGTGCAGCCCTGTTCACCCTCATACCCCTAGCAACAGGTACACATCAACCAAATGCCGATGCTCTCTCGCGAGTGATTCAGGGCATTGCTGCTGGTGTGGGATTTCTTGGTGCAGGGGAAATTGTACGTCAATCTTCCCAAGAATCAGCGCGAACTGATATTCGGGGACTCACCTCGGCAGCTGCCATTTGGGTTTGTGCTGCTTTGGGAGTTGCTGCTGGATGTGGTTTGTGGCAGCTAGGATTAATTGCGGCTTTGTTGTCTTTGTTAGTTCTAAATGTTTTTAAAGGATTTGAAAGGTGAGATTAGTTATCAATTGATGATTCTTAACTGTGCTTCTACCCCAGAGGTTTATCCTATAGAAGACCCAGTACGATTAGGATGGGAGCCGTTGGTGAAGATTGAGCATTATCACGTTTCTGCCCAAAAAACTTTAGCTGCACAAGAATAGGTGGTATCTTTATGCAATTAGAAACAAAAAAACGCTACTACACACCTGAAGAATATTTAGAACTTGAAGAAAAAGCAGAATATAAAAGCGAATACCGCGATGGAGAAATCGTTCCAATGACTGGAGGAACTACAAATCATAATGAAATTGCACTGAGTTTAGCAGCTTCCTTAAAATTTGCATTGAAAGGGCAAAATTATCGAGTTTATATTGGTGATGTGCGTTTATGGATACCCCGTTATCGTCAGCATACCTATCCGGATGTGATGGTAATTCAAGGACAACCTGTTTATACGGGAACAAATACAACTACCGTCATGAATCCTTTGCTGATTGCAGAAGTTTTATCTAAATCTACTAAGAATTATGACCAAGGAGATAAGTTTTTATATTATCGCTCTATTCCTGAATTTAAGGAATATATTTTAATCGACCAATATCACCATCATGTTATGCAGTATGTAAAAACTGCAGAAGGTCAATGGTTATTTACTGAACTGGAAGGTGAATCTGCAACTTTATCACTTCAAACAGTTGATTTTCAAATTCAACTGAGCGACCTTTACGAGCAAGTAGACTTTACTACCAGCAGTGAAGAAGATTAATTGTCTTAATATTATTAAGACTAATTTACAGCACATTGCAAGTAAATGAAGTATAATGCTGAGATCTAAAAGCCGGACAGAAAGACCTTTTTACTTCTGACTTCTCCCTTGTCGCAGACAAGGGCGAAGGGCGAAGGGGAGACGCTACGCGATCTGACTTGGTGACTCAGGAATTGCTGCTGTATGCTTAAAGTCTTTGTTATAAAAAGCTATGAGGTAAGAGTGCGGTTATTTCAGAAAACTTTCTAAAATCACTTGTGTTAAACGTTAGCAGATGAGTTAGATTATGAGCTATCATCGCCGCAACTAATCGAGCATCATGAGAAGGTTTCCCGGTGACTTTATATTTAGTGATGAGACTTTCCCAAACTGGAAAAATTGATGCTGTATCTGGTAAAAGCACGAAACAATTCTTAAGTTGCTCTAGTTCGTTTAAAGCATCAGCAACCGATAAACCTAATCCATTAACTTCTACTGGACGAGTTGCAACCACCCAAAATTCAATCAAATTTTGCGGTATGATGCAAAGCCTCTTCCCTTGCTCTAACAAAATTCTCACTGCTTGAACGGAAGATTTATGCATCGAATGAGTCTCTTGAGCACTCCGCAACAAAACATTTGTATCAACCAGGTAGCTCATAGCATATCATCTTCTCTGGTGTAGATACTTTCGCGGCTAATTGCATCATCACAAAGAGGTGGCGCTTTTATTGATGAGTGGCTTCTAGCCCAATTTACAAATCTTTCCGCTCGTTCTTGAGGCGATATTGTCAGGGATGTGGGTTGCGATGAGGATGCGAGCAAGCTTTCGACTAAAGTTTTCAACAATACTTCAACGGATGTTCCTTGAGCTGCGGCTTGAGCTATCAAGCGTGATTCAATTTCAGGTTCTAGTTCAAGTAGGATAGCCATAATAGAGTTAAAGAAATTAAATAAAGATTTGAGATTGACTATAAAAGTATCCGTTTCCGTTGAGGGGATGTTTCTACTCAGAAGATTGAAGAAACTAAAGTGGCACTGCAAGAATTGGAATTGAACGGTGATATTGAAACGGATATAGATTGAGATTCAATTAAGCTAATAATCAATAACTTCTTTCGATATTTTACCAGAATTAACAGAAAGAATTTGAGAGGAATTCAGCCACTGGGAATCAAAAGAACCCAAGTGAGTTGTCGTAATCAGGGTCTGAAAGCGGTCTTGAATAGCATTGAGTAACTGATTTTGTCGGGATGGGTCAAGTTCAGCTAAGACATCATCAAGTAGTAGCAGGGGTGGTTCGCCAACCACTTCTTCTATGAGTTGCAATTCTGCTAATTTTAAGGCTAGTACCAGAGTTCGCTGCTGACCTTGAGAACCGTATTGACGAGCAGGAGTTTGATTAATTGTCAATTCTATTTCGTCGCGATGAGGACCAACAAGGGTTGTGCCTTGGTGCAACTCCGCAACAGCACGCTGCTGTATTTTGTCTAAAAAAGCCTGCTGTATTTGTTCTGGGTGATTCTGCTCTAAAGCGACATTGGGTGAGTACTTGAGTTCTAGAATTTCTGTACGACCACTGATACTAGCATGCCAAGCACTGGCAATAGGGGCTAGTCGCTGTATGGCGCGATCGCGTCGTCGAATTACCCGTGTCCCCATGGTAGCCAACTGTGCATTCCAAATATCTAACTCAGAATGTTGTGGAGTTTGGGTTGAAAAGCTTTGCACTTGCACAGGTTGTTCCTGTTGAGGCGACTGATGTTGCAAAGTGCTTTTCAAGAAGGCATTGCGCTGCCGCAAAACCTGATTGTATTGCTGTAAGATATGAGCATAGACAGGTTCGAGTTGGATTAACAGAGTATCAAGCCAGTTGCGGCGACTTTCAGGACCGCCACGCACGAGATCTAAATCTAAACTAGAGAATTGTACTGCATTAAGAACACCAAGAAAGTCCATTTGACGCCGCAGAGTCTCGCCATTTAAAGCAACGGTGCGACGACCATTTCGACGCAAGGTGAGAGTTAAATCGCTGACGCCAGTTTGCCGTTCTACAGTGGCAACAAGCATGGCTGCTATTTCTCCATCTTGGATGAAATCGCGATCGCGTGCCATTCTGTGCGATCGCAATGTCGCCAGCAATTCCACCGCCTCCAATAAATTGGACTTGCCCTGAGCATTATTGCCTACCAAAATTGTTTTGGGAGCAGTAAACTCAACCTGCTGCTCTTTGTAGTTGCGAAATTGTCGAAGGTGAAGGGTTCTCAGGTACATGGGCAATGGGCAATGGGCACCCCTCCGGGGAATTCAAAATTCAAAATTCAAAATTAAGAATCCAATACCCTGTTCCCAATGGGCAATGGGCATTGTCTCCTTGTCCTATCATCCCGCTCGCTTTGCTCCAATTCGCACAGCGAGAAATTGAGCGAATTTTGAATTGCTTTGTCTTCTTGTCTATTCCTTTACCAACAGGTTTTGACCACACCCAAGCGAAATTGGCTGAGTTCAGCAAATGAAATCCAGTCACAGAACAATTATAGGTAGGGCATATACCCTACCTACAAGCGGCTACACCATACCGCCAGCGGCTTGAAAACGAGCGCGAGCGCGTTTGTATGCTTGGTTTGCTTGGATTTGGGCTTGGCGCTCTCCTGCTTGTACTTGATTCAAACGGGTTTCTGCTTCATTAAAAGCAGCACGGGCTTCGTCTATGTTAATTGTGTCACCCCGCTCCGCACTATTTACTAGAATTGTGAGTTCATTTTGTTCAACTTCGGCAAAGCCACCCAACAGGGCAATAGCTACCCAAGCCTGATTTTTACTAGGACGTACTCGCATGACACCCGTATCTAGGGCGGTTAACAGTGGTGCGTGTCCTGTGAGGACACCGAGTTGACCAGTAGTGCTGGGCAAAATGACTTCTTCAGCTGGGGCATCCCATACTGTTTTATCTGGGGAAATTACACGAACAGTCAATGTCATTTGTCAGTTATCAGTTATCAGTTATCAGTTATTGTTCATCAAGTATCAGTAAACAGCTATCATACTTATCCTGATAACCCTTCGGGTTCGCCAGTTGCCTGCGGTTCGCGTAGCGTCTCCCTTAGGAGAGGGAAACCCCCAACGCGCACTGTGGTCTCACTGTTCACTGATGACTGTTTACTGAATACTAGCCTTTGAGTTTTTCGGCTTTGGCGATCGCTTCATCAATATTGCCGACCATGTAGAAAGCCTGCTCTGGCAGATCATCCAACTCTCCAGCAAGAATCCTCTGGAAGCCTTTGATAGTTTCTTCCCGCTTCACATACTTACCAGGAGAGCCGGTGAACACTTCCGCCACAGAGAACGGCTGAGACAAGAAACGCTCAATTTTACGTGCACGCGCTACAGTGAGACGGTCGTCTTCAGACAACTCATCCAAACCGAGAATGGCGATGATGTCTTGCAGTTCCTTGTAACGCTGAAGAGTTGATTGTACAGCACGAGCAGTGTTATAGTGTTCGTCGCCAACAATGTTGGGTTGCAACATGGTGGAAGTAGAGCCTAGCGGATCTACAGCAGGATAAATTCCCTTAGCAGCCAAACCCCGCGATAGCACTGTTGTTCCATCTAAGTGAGCGAAGGTAGTTGCAGGTGCGGGGTCGGTCAGGTCGTCTGCAGGTACGTATACTGCTTGAATAGAAGTAATTGACCCTTCGTTGGTGGAAGTGATGCGCTCTTGCAGTTCACCTACGTCGGTTCCCAGTGTTGGCTGATATCCTACTGCAGAAGGCATCCGTCCCAACAAAGCTGACACTTCTGAACCTGCTTGTACAAATCGGAAGATGTTGTCGATAAACAGCAGCACATCTTGCTTGTTCACATCGCGGAAGTATTCTGCCATTGTCAGTGCCGAAAGACCAACCCGCATTCTCGCTCCGGGTGGCTCATTCATCTGACCGTATACTAGGGCAATCTTCGACTCACTGGGGTTATCTTTGTTGATCACTCCAGATTCAATCATTTCGTTATAGAGGTCATTGCCTTCACGGGTACGTTCACCCACTCCACCGAACACCGACAGTCCACCGTGCTCTGTAGCGATGTTATTAATCAACTCCAACATGATGACGGTCTTGCCGACACCAGCACCGCCAAACAGACCAATCTTACCACCGCGCCGATAGGGAGTCAGCAGATCAACAACTTTAATCCCGGTTTCAAACACAGAGGGCTTGGTTTCGAGTTCAGTGAGTTTGGGAGCAGGGCGGTGAATGGGGAATTTTTCCTCATAATCGACAGGTCCCTTGTTGTCCACAGGTTCGCCGAGGACGTTGAAAATCCTACCCAGCGTGGCTTTACCAACAGGCACACTGATGGGAGCGCCAGTATCAACAACTTCCATACTACGCACTAAGCCATCGGTAGAATTCATGGCAACAGTTCGGACTTGGTTGTCACCTAGCAGCTGCTGCACTTCGGTAGTAACTGAGACTTCTTGTCCGGCTTCGTTAGTGCCTTTGATGGTCAAAGCGTTGTAAATAGGCGGCATTTTACCGCTAGGGAATTTCACATCTACAATCGGACCAATGATTTGGGTAATGTAACCAGTGTTTGTTTTTTCTGCAGTGGTGACCATGCGGGGACCTATTAATTGAAGCTATATTTCAGATAAGGTCGTCAAAGACATAAGATTTTGCTCTTGTCTCTTCAAGAGTAGCATTGAACGATCCTCTCTATTGCGCTTAAATTTCTCCTTAAGATTGAGGCTGTGGTGTTGCCAACAGGTTATGCTATCGCTGTTGTGCTTTGTGGCTGATCTCACTCATGACTTCTTCAAGAGTTCTCTTTTCGCGAGTCACTTCACTAAGTTTCAGGCTAAGCAATGCTTCCAATTTGCGGCGCTCTTCTTCTGAGGCTGTTTCAAAGATACGAGCAGCTGAGCGCGTTAACGCGGATTGTAATTGTTTTTGTTTCCATTGTTGTTGGTTTTTGTATTCCTAATTACGATACTATAGCGTTTTCCGACTCATACCCATTCTCTGTAAACTTGCACTTAATACTTACTCTTTCATTCTTGGCGAGCGATCGTCGCCTTGCGACGTGCCGAAGGCTTCGCTACCAATTTCTGACTCAACAAAACCAACTTCGTTTACTATAGCAATCCTATTTGATTTGTAAAAATTGCGAATCTCTAGAAACCCGGTATCTTTGAGATACCGGGTTTCTCGCCTTTTACGAATGATGCGCAGATTGCTATAGTTTACGATATTGAACAGGAGGCACTAGAAATTTCTCAAAAACTAGGCGATCGCTCCTTCTATACCTTCTTGTTACACACGTGTCAAACCCCGATTATTGTACGCTAAGCAGTGTAATCTTCAACTGAAAACTTGGAATTTCGAGCTTTGAACTCGGAACTTCAAGCTCTGAACTTTGGGTTACAGCGTTTTTCAAGTAAATGTACCACGGAGTAGGGGCACGGCATGCCCATACGTGTCAACAATCACGTTCAAACCAATGAACCGTAATCCACACCACTGCAACGATTTCTTACTATCGTTTGGCAACTTCGTATTATTAGGATCTAACGACAACTTGTTTTGATCTAACGACAGCTTGTTGTGATCTAACGACAACTTGTGCATTCCTAACGACAGCTTGTTGTGATCTAACGACAACTTGTGCATTCCTAACGACAGCTTGTTGTGATCTAACGACAACTTGTGCATTCCTAACGACAACTTATTGTGATCTAACGACATCCATCTCGGAAGGCAACTACTCCGGTTGGCTGTCAAAAGAATCATTTGATTCATCTGAGCATATCGCCAAACAACGCGATCGCTACTATCGATTGCTAATCCAGCTTCTTCAAACAGCGTGAAACGTATTAATGAATTACCCTCATCCCCAACCCTTCTCCCAAAGGGAGAAGGGAGTCAAAATCCAGTCCCTCTCGCTTTGGGCTACGGTGTACACACATCTCACTCAAAACCTCACCCTCGCTTTTAGCTTGCGCTAAAATCTTTCCCTCTCCGAACTCGCGGAGAGGGATGCCCGAAGGGCAGGGTGAGGTTCCGAAGGATTTTTGAGCAATTCGATGACTTGTGTGTACACCGTAGCCCTTTGGGTGAGGGCAATTCATTCCTCAATTCAGCAACGCCCTAATTCTTCTGAATAAGACGTGCAAAATCTCCTTTATTATAAGCTTCCGCAAGATCCGGCTTGAAGCGAATCGCTTGCTTGAAATCCTCCCTTGCTCCTTCGTCGTCTTTCTTTCGCAAACGCGCTAAACCCCGGTTGTTGTAAGCTAGCGCAAGCTCTGGCTTTAGAGCAATCGCTTCTGTAAAATCTGCGATCGCTTTTCTATAATCTTTCTGAGTCTGTGTATTCGGCACAGACTCTAGAATAATATATAACACAGTAGGAATGTTGGAGTTGGGGCGAATAGATTGATGTGTTGGAGCGATCGCTCCTTCTATACCTTCCTCTTGTACACGCGCTAAACCCCGATTGTTGTAAGCTAAAGCAAAATCTGGCTTGAGGCGAATCGCTTCGTTGTAATCTGCGATCGCTCCTTGATAGTCTTTCTGTTCCTGTCTGGCGTTCCCCCGGAACGTATAATATAAATGTGCCAGTTGAGGAAAAAGGCTGATAGTTTTGTTGTAATCTCCAATTGCTCCCGCTTTGTCTTTCAGGAGAAATCGAGCATCTCCCCGGTAACTGTAGAACCAGGCGTTATCAGGCTGAAGGCGCAAAGCTGTGTCGAAATCTTCTGTAAATCCTTTTTGGGAACCCATTATAGCATAGACTGTCCCCCGACCAACGTAAGCGGGGGCATAGTTAGGTTCTAGGCGTATTGCTTCGGTATAGTTTTCAATTGCTGTTTTGTAGTCTTTCTGGGCTGTTCGGACATCGCCCAGCTTTTTGTAGTAAATATAAGCTGATTCAGGAGCAAAACGAATCGCTGCGGTGTAATCCTCAATTGCTCCTTTGTCATCTTGCAGAATAGAGCGAGCAGTACCTCGCTTGTTATAAATAGCAGCCGAGTCAGGCTGAAGGCGCAAAGCTTTATTGAAATCTTCTGTGAATGCCTTTTGGTTTCCCATCATAGCGTGGACACTTCCCCTGTCAACGTAGGCATAAGCATTGTCTGGTTGAAGGGTGATAGCTTTGTTTAAATCTTCGAGCGCTGTGGTATAATTTTCTTCGCTAGACCTGGCGACACCTCGTCGTCGATATGCAAAGGGATTGTCGGGTTGAAGGCGCAAAGCTTGGTTGAAATCTTTAATTGCTTCGGTGGTGTCCCCCATACTAGTATGGATCTCACCCCGAAGAATGTATTGCAAAGGCTGGGGATTGATTTTCAGAGCTTGGTCGCAAGCTTTAATTGCTTTTGGGTAATTCCCTAACTCACTCAAAACATTACATAGTCCTCGATAAGCCATAAACTCATCTGGCTTTAGTGAAATCACCTTTTCCAGAGCTTGGCGTGCTTCTTCGTATCGATTCAAGGCGAAAAGCGTATCGCCAAGCTCACGCCAAGCTGGATCGTATGTTGGATTATATGCTGTTGCTTTGTTGAAAGATTCAACTGCTTCTTTATATTTTTGCTGTAAACGCTGGGAGCGTCCGCGTGCATACCAAGCTTGATATAAGTCTGGCTTGATTTGAATGGCTCGCTCAAAAGCATCTACCGCTTTTTCATATTTTTGCGATCGCAGTAGTTTATTTCCATAACTGAGCCACTCAAATTCATCAGAACTGTTTTCTGGTGATGCTAAATTGAGAGCAGATGTGATAATTGCATCTTGCTGTGGATCGCTCAATCGCGGTGGCAAAGTGGTGTGTTTTCTGAGGTTGAGTCCTAATTTTTCCTGTTGTACCAGTGCCAAAAAAGTACGAATAGGCACACCCAAACTGTAACCTAGTTGGATTTCACGTTTCTCACCAGTTTTCTGTTCAATTAACGTTGGTTCTCCTTCGGCTGCTGTATGAATCCCAATGACTCGACCTAAGCTATCTAACACTGGGCTGCCACTCATACCTTTGTCAGTAGAATTGGTATAAACCAGTTCATAACCGAAGGCAAAAGAACGAGAATCCTTTGCACGCTCTACTCCCCCACCGTAGAGCAATCCCGCATTAAACTGACGATTTGGTTGTGTGATATCTTCTTTTGATGCGGGCATTCCAGAGACAAAAACCACTCTGTCTTCATTTTCTAAGTCATAATCAGCTAAGGTAGCCACTTGGTAAGTTTGGTTGCTGGTGAACTGCAACAGCGCTAAATCTGTTCCTTCCCAGGTTTTTACCGTACTCGTATTTACTGAATACTGCTGACCATCCGGGGTAATGATTTTCAAGTCGTTCTTACCTCGGACGACATGACCAGCCGTGAGGACGTAATATGTGTTACCTTGCTTGCTGACAAGTACCCCCGACCCATGACTGCTTTGCCAAGTGATTAATACCGTAATGTCTTTGGCAATTTTGTCTACCAGAGTTGCTACCAAAGGAGTAGAATTGGATGTTGCTTTGGTCACTGTGTTCCTTGCTTGCGGGATCTCTGGTGGAATAATTGGGGGATCGAACTGGGATAATGTCTCAACGGGAACTCCCCAACTAGATCGTCTCATCCGCTCGCGTAAAGCATCATTAGGCTGAGAACCGTCCTCATACACATACGGATCACCCCACAGAGGTTGAGCATGAATGCCATTGATACCGATAACCTTACCCTCACTATTGAGCACAGGTCCGCCGCTCATACCCTTTTCAATTTCATTGGTGTATCCAATCCGGTATCCCCCCTTCAAAGAGCGTTCTAGCAACAGAGAAATACGTCCACCTCTTGTGATCAGTTGCTTTGAGCCAGACGAATCCTCATACGGAAACCCAGCAGCAAACACTTCATCACCTTCTTTTAAGGTTGATGAATTTCCCAAGGAGGCTACGGTATAGTTACCATTAGCACGAAACTGCAATAGAACCAAATCCTTGTTATCATAATTAACTCCCTTGACTAACTCCGCTGGATAATTCTGACCATCGGGTGTATGAATGAGATGGGGTTTGCCTGCTTCGAGGACATGCTGACTGGTCAGAACTGTGTACAGTTGACCTTCCTTCTGAATCAATATCCCGGAACCGCCCTTTTCTCCAGAGATAATTTTGACAGTGATAGACTGAGCTAGCTTCTGTAGTTGCTCTTGGGACAACTGCGAGACTTGCTGTTTTACCAAAAGTCTGGGGGTAGAAATACTGAGAGGAAGACTTTGTACTGGCAGCATCCATAACGTGCCCATCCAAACTACCAAAGCCAGTAACCGACAATTCATCTTCAAAACCTGCTGGCGACCCCACACTCCTCTTTGTTCCATGTGGGGAGGAAAGCAGGGCAGGAACGTGGACTGCTTTCCTATGTACAATTAAAAGCGAAAGAGACGGGAAACCCGTCTTCTCCTTCTCCTATCCCAGAGGCTGCGCCAACACCAGACGCTAACGCGTTGGCACAAGCCTCCGCAGGACTTACAGCACTGGACCCCCTTCCGTAGACGACTGGCGTCTCCCCACCAAACCTTTGGTATCGGTGAGAACTTCTTGGCGGAACTGTTAAAACCAGAATACCTTACTCCATGTGCAACTTTATTGGAAGCAAGCTTTTGAAGGGGGTTGGGAGATCTAAAATTGAGCGCGATCGCGCAAATATCCTCCCTAATCCTCCTTAAAAATCAGGCGTTGCGCCGAAGCGTTACCTTACTCAGCGTCAGCGGGTTCTTCTCTTAGTAACTGATTCATATCGATGTAAATTTTACCAGAGCCATCCTCAGATTGAACAATCGGACCGCTAGCGGTGTAACCCATTTGCCTAAGATTTTCAATCACCTGGCTAGCATCGTCATCTGCTCTCAGTGTGAGGAGCAATTGGCTACAAGTGCCACCGTATCGACTGGCAGCGCACAAAACCTTTTGACCATTGATTGTCCCAATTGTGAGGTAATTTAGCACACCATCAACAGAGGCACTTTGAAATCTGGCAGAGACAGCCTCACAGCGTGCTTTCGGGGAAAATTTACTGCTCCAATTTCTTTGCCAGCTAATGACAGGAATTTTCCTCCCTGTTGCATTACGGGCATATGTTGTTGGTATGCCGTCCTTGTTTATACCACAAGAGTACGTAGTTACTTGAGCATAGCTAGAGTGGCTCACAGCAACAATGCTGCCTAATGCGATCGCACTAGCAGCTAGCATATTTGCAAATAATTTAGCTTTCATGGTGGTGCTGTTCTTTCTAACAACTAATTAGTAATATTAACTACATCATTTGAATTAACAAATCCTGAACCTCATAAGAAAATAAAAAAATATTGCTAGTTAGTATTTGACTGTATTATAGTACTTAAATATAAAAGCATTCAAATAATTTTTGAAGATAATTTTTCACCTATTTAATATGTAAATAAAGATACAGTCCTTTATCACCATTTGTCAGCAAGTATAGTCTTGGTATTGCTGACTGGTGAAGTACCCAGCGCCGACTGCTGACGCGGTACGGCGCTGGGTTTCGGATTAATTCTCGAATTTCCTTGCTGGGTACTCCTAAAAGCTATTTCCCAAACCCTTGACCACGAGTCGTTGAAGGAAGACAAACACAACTTTCCAGTTGTTGTAGCAAAGTCTCACGATCTAGATTCTGACCAATCAACACTAACTGGTTTTTCTTCTCTCCTTTCCACTCATCATCATCTAGGGTAAAACGTTTACCGCAAAGATGGAAAATATGACGTTTAGGGCTTTCATCAAACCACATTATCCCTTTTGCTCGGAAGATTGTTTCAGGTAGCTGATTATCAAGGAAATGTTGAAACTTTCTAATAGCAAAAGGCTTGTCACTTTGGAAAGATAGCGAAGTGAAACCATCATTTTCTAAGTGATTGGAGTGATGATGGTGATGTTCATGGTCATGATGATGGTCATGAGCACATTCAGAATGGTCATGGTCGTGATCATGGTCATGATGGTGATGTTCATGCTCATGACTATGCTCACTGACAGTATCAGCGAAATACTTGTCTGATTCAAACAAGCCGATGCTGAGAATTAAGGGTAAAGGTACTTGTGCGTTTGTTGTGCACAGAATTCTCGCCCCTTCCTTGACCTCCTGAATTTTTACTTCCAGCTTCTCTAACTCTGCTTGAGAAACCAAATCAGTTTTATTCAGCAGAATTACGTCACCATAGGCAATCTGGCTGTAAGCCGCCTGAGAATTGAATAAATCCAGGCTGTAATTCGCCGCGTCTACTACCGTAATAATTGAATCCAGACGGGTTAAGTCGCGTAACTCTGTGCCAAGAAATGTGAGAGCAACAGGTAGTGGATCTGCCAGTCCGGTTGTTTCCACAACGAGATAATCTATTTTGTCTTGGCGTTCCAAAACTTTGTAAACGGCATCTACTAGGTCATTATTAATGGTGCAGCAGATACAACCGTTACTCAACTCCACCATATTATCATCATCGTTAGTGGAGACAATTAACTCGTTATCGATGCCAATTTCGCCAAATTCATTCACTAAAACAGCGGTTTTCAGACCCTGTTGATTGCTCAAGATATGATTAAGTAAAGTCGTCTTACCGCTACCAAGAAATCCAGTAATAATTGTTACTGGTAGTCCTTGTTTCGGTGCATCCATTGATTGCGATTCGGAAGTAACTGCTTGCATAGCGCTGCTGTCAAAAAGTCAAAATAGAAGAATGTAGCGCAAAGAGTAAAGAAAACACTAGCATAGGGATGCTGGTATTTCATCCCAGTCGCCCTCCCCTATTATTACTTATCTCTATCTCAGTGTTGCTTGGTTATGCCCCTAACTGTTTACAATACACTCACTCGTCGCCAAGAATCCTTTGAAACTGTCGAACCTGGAAAGGTTAAGATGTATTACTGCGGCGTGACAGTGTACGACTATTGCCATTTGGGTCATGCCAGAGCATGCATTATTTGGGATGTCGTGCGTCGATACCTGCAATTTCTTGGCTATGAAGTGCGCTTTGTCCAGAATTTTACTGATGTTGATGACAAGATACTAAATCGAGCACGGCAAGAACATTCATCAATGGAAGCTGTCTCTGAGCGCTATATCAAAGCGTATTTTGAAGATATGAGGCGGCTGGGAATCAAAGATGCTGATGAATATCCTCGTGCAACTCATACGATGAATGGTATTGTGCGGCTCATTCATGAGTTGGAAAATAAAGGCTTTGCCTACCCTGCTCAGGGCGATGTTTACTATGCAGTACGCCAGTTTTCTGAGTATGGGAAACTTTCCGGACGCAAGTTAGAAGATATGCAAGCTGGTGCAAGCGAACGGGTGAATGTGAACGATCCAGAGTATCAGAAGAAAAAAGACCCATTTGACTTTGCATTGTGGAAAGCAGCAAAACCAGAGGAACCCGCTTGGGAATCACCTTGGGGCAAAGGTCGTCCGGGGTGGCATATTGAATGCTCGGCAATGGTGCGCGAAGCCTTCGGCACGTCGCAAGGCGACGAACGCTTGGGTGAGACAATTGATATCCACACTGGTGGCTCTGACTTAATTTTCCCTCACCATGAAAATGAAATCGCTCAGTCAGAAGCTGTCACAGGAAAACCACTAGCGCGTTACTGGATGCACAACGGCATGGTGAAAGTGGATGGTGAAAAAATGTCCAAGTCTTTGGGCAATTTTATCACGATTCGAGAATTACTGGATCGAGGAGTTGATCCAATGGCAGTACGGTTGTTTGTTCTGCAGGCACATTACCGCAAGCCTATTGATTTTACTAATGAAGCGATCGCTGCAGCAACAAACGGCTTGCAAACGCTAAAAGAAGGTTTACTCTTCGGCTACCAATACGGTAAACAACTTGGCTTTACAACCCCTACTGTCATCCCTGTTGCTCTCAAGGAGGAAACAGGGGGAATGCTAAACACAGAAATTGTTGAACGCTTTCAAGAAGCTGTCAATGATGACTTTAATTTTCCTGCTGGGTTGGCTGTGTTGTTTGAATTAGCCAAGGAACTACAACGGGAGGGAAATGTTTTAGTCCATGAGGGAAAAACTGAGATACCAACCGCAGAACTACAAAGCAAGTGGTACACATTAGTCACCTTAGCTCAAGTTCTAGGAATAGATGCCAAGCTAGAAGTGGAAACACCACAAAGTAGTAGTATAAGCGATGGAGAAATTGAGCTGAAAATTCAGCAAAGGGAACAAGCACGTAAAGCCAAGAATTTTGCTGAAGGCGATCGCATTCGCAACGAACTACAAGCACAAGGTATTACCTTAATTGATAGTCGTGAAGGTACCAGATGGCACCGCAGTTGAGAATTCAAATTTTACCTATTTCTATCCCAAAAGTGCATAAGTTAATTTTGCTTACATCTATCAAGAACACAGTAAGGTTAGCTCATTCATAGTTACCTTGCGTTACGCAATGTGATTTCTATCAATATTTAATTACGCCTGCTTACTTATCGAACTTTAAATTTTGAACTGTTATGTGGTCTGAGTTGACAAAAGCGATCGCTCAAATAAATATACCTGCTGATTGGCTTGGTATTAGAGTCGTCAAGGAAACTTCATATACCTGTCATGTCCGTGACGGCATACCCCAAAGTAACGGCAAATCCTCTACAATGGGGTTCATGCTGGAAGTCATGGTCAACGGCTGTATTGGGTATGCAGCTACAAATTCGCTCGCTACGCAAGACTTACAAGCCGCTGCCCAAAAAGCATATACACAAGCACTTGCTGCTAGTGAGTGGTGGATACATCCGTTTAAGGCTCAAAGTGAGCGCCCTAAAGTTGTTGGTCAATATATCTCGCCGTTTCTTCAACCTTTTGATGCTTTGAGTCCAGGGGAAATCAACGATTTACTTGTCCGTGTCTGCCATACCCTCAGAATCTCTGAGCAAATAGTACAAACTCTAGCCAACGCCACGACAAGCGAGAGAGAGACTTGGTTTGTCAGCAGCAACGGTTCGGAAGTTTATCAAAAATTCATGTTTTTCGGCACTCATTACGGAGCTACAGCACAAGATGGGGCAGTTGTCCAGCAACGCACGAATAACGGCTGGCAAGCAAACAGTTACCAAGGTGGACTGGAACTTTTCCAAGAAGAGGACTTGTGGGTTCGGGTGCAGGAAATTGGCGAACAAGCAGTAGAACTGTTGACAGCAGAAGAATGCCCAACGACTCGCACTTCATTAGTATTAGCCCCAGACCAAATGATGCTGCAAATCCACGAAAGTGTTGGGCATCCCGTAGAAATTGACCGAATTTTGGGCGATGAGCGCAATTACGCTGGAGGTAGCTTTGTCAATAAGAGTGATTTCGGCACTTTAGTGTATGGTTCTCCCCGGATGAACATTACCTTTGACCCCACCGTACTTGGTGAATTTGCTAGTTATGGCTTCGATGATACGGGTGCTGTAGCAACACGGGAGTATTTAATTAAAGAAGGTCTTCTCCTAAAAGGTTTGGGCAGTCTGGAAAGCCAAGCAAGAGCAGGCGTACCAGGAGTCGCATGTGCCCGTGCTTGCTCTTGGAATCGACCGGCAATTGACCGTATAGGAAACTTGAATTTAGAACCCGGAGAAGGCTCTTTTGAGGAAATTATCGCTGGTATCGAACATGGTGTTTACATGGAATCCAATCGCTCTTGGTCAATTGATGACCGCCGCTATAAATTTCAGTTTGGTTGCGAGTACGCTAAATTGATTTCAGACGGTAAACTCACCAAAACCCTCCGCAATCCCAACTATCGAGCCACAACTCCAGAGTTTTGGCACAGCTTAATCAAAGTCGGAAACTCCTCAACTTGGGAAATGTACGGCACTCCTTATTGTGGCAAAGGAGAACCAAACCAAGCAATTTGGGTAGGTCACGGTTCACCCATTTGTGTATTTGCTAACGTTGAAGTTTTTGGCGGCGGGACTTGAAGAGGACAAGGGGATGGGGGGACAAGGGGAAAGAAATAATTGTCCATTAACTCTTTCTTCCTCTGCAACCCAAGCGCTTTCCATCTCCCCATTGCCCATTGCCCATTGCCCATTGCCCTATTGATTTGCAATGTCCATGAAACACGAAGAACTATCTGCCTTAGAAGTCAGCTTTAACCAACTGATTGAAACTCTTCTAAATAAGAAAGAAGAAAGTGAACAATTCACTATAAAACTTAGCAGTGAACGTAGTCAATTTACTCGTTTCAATCATGCCAAGGTGCGACAAACAGGCTGTGTCGCTGATGGTTCGATTGAACTAACTTTGATGCAAAATCAGCGCAGTAGTTTTCGGCAGTTTCCCTTCACCGGAGATAGGGAAGTAGATTGGCAGTTGGCGTACAAAGCATTACAAGAACTACGAGAAGAACTTCCCCAATTACCTCTAGATCCATATTTAGTATTACCATCAGGAACAAATACCAGTCGAGAAGTTCATTTTGGGAATCTATTAGCTGATGAAATAGTCGTACCAACGGTGCTAGAACAGGTTGCTGAATTAGATTTTGCGGGGATATACGCTGGGGGAGTTGTTATTAAAGCTTATGCCGATTCCAATGGTCAAAAGCACTGGTTTAGTACCGATACTTTTTCGTTAGACTATTCTATATTCACTACTGTTGGACAAGCTGTTAAAGGAAATTTTGCTGGTAGTGAGTGGAATCATGAAGCTTATATAGCGAAAATTAGCAATGCGAAAAGACAACTACAATTGCTGTCTCGTCCAATAAAAGAATTGCCACGAGGGCAGTACAAAACCTACTTTGCACCAGCAGCAGTTGCTGATTTATTGGCTATGCTTTCTTGGGGAGGTGTGAGTGAAGCTGATTTACAACAGGGAGGTAGTGCTTTAGCATTACTGTGGCGCAAAGAAAAGCAGTTGTCTGTGGCATTTAGTGTAAAAGAAAACTTTCAACGAGGGTTAGTACCGCGATTTAATGAATTGGGAGAAATGGCTGCGCCAGAATTACCTGTGATAGAAAAAGGAGTATTGGTCAATACGCTAGTGAATTCTCGTACAGCAAAAGAGTATCACAAAAATAGTAATAGCGCTAATAGTTATGAAGCTTTACGTGCGCCAGAAGTCAGTTCGGGAAATTTAAGATTTGAGGAAATTCTTCCTAGTTTAGATAGAGGTTTGTATGTCTCTAATTTACATTACTTGAATTGGAGCGATCGCCCCACAGGTCGAATTACAGGTATGACGCGTTATGCTTGTTTTTGGGTAGAAGGTGGTGAAATTGCTGCTCCTATCGAGAATTTGCGTTTTGATGAAACTCTTTATCGATTTTGGGGAGAAAATCTCGTATATTTGACCAATTTCCAAGAATTTGTGCCCGAAGTCGGAACCTACGAGAGTCGTCAACTTGGAGGCAGTATGGTTCCAGGTATGTTGGTAGAAGATTTTACGTATACATTGTGAAGAATAACCATAAATTCATCCAGTTAATCCCAAACTTCGATTTGGTAACTATAACCCTGCTCAGTGAGAAATAATTGTCGATGACGGGCGAACTCTTCCTCACAAGTTCGTAAAGAGACTAAGGTATAAAAATGTGCTTGCTGGTTATCTGACTTGGGACGCAAAATCCTACCAAGACGCTGTGCTTCTTCTTGACGGGAACCGTATTTGCCCGACACTTGTATAAGAATATTTGCATCGGGCAAGTCGATCGCAAAGTTCCCGACTCGCGACAAAACCAATCCCGCTAATTTACCATCCCGAAAAGCTTGATAAAGTTGCTCTCGTTCTTTTTGTTTGGTTTTGCCAGTAATTAAAGGGAGTCCAGTCAGTTGTGCTAGAGTTTCTAGCTGTGAGAGAAACTCGCCAATAATCAAAATGCGATGTCCCAAATTCCGCTCTAGTAAATCTTTGACGACTTCTACTTTTCGGGGATTTTCTGCAGCAACGCGGAACTGGTTGCGTCTGGGTGCAAGAGCATACTCCATCTGTCGTTCTTCGTCTTGGACTATGCGAATCTCAGAACAATTGGCAGTTGCGATAAAGCCTTGTCCTTCAAGTTCTCGCCAAGGCACATCATAACGCTTAGGACCAATGAGTGCAAAGACATCTCCCTCTCGCCCATCTTCGCGAATCAGTGTAGCGGTTAGCCCTAAGCGTCTGCGTGCTTGCAATTCAGCGGTGATGCGAAAAACAGGTGCAGGGAGGAGGTGGACTTCATCGTAGATAATAAGTCCCCAGGAACGAGCACGAAACAAGTCAAAATGAGGGAAATCTTCTTCTCGGTTGGAGCGATATGTGAGAATTTGGTAAGTTGAGAGCGTGACTGGTCCTGTGGCTTTGACTTCACCACTATATTCTGCGATCGCATCTTCTAATAAATCTGTTTTATCTAACAATTCCCGTCGCCACTGGCGTACAGAAGTTAGGCTAGTCGTTAGGACGAGGGTACTTTCTTGCACCGCCGCCATAGCCGCCATGCCCACAACCGTCTTACCTGCACCGCAAGGTAATACAATCACACCACTACCCCCTTGCACTCTTCCCGACTGGTGAAATGCTTCGGCTGCTTTTTGCTGATAATCCCGCAGAAGAAATTTTGTCCCAGAGCGCGTCGTTTCACTGAACTTGATAGACAAAGCATCACCTGTCACATAGCCTGCAATATCCTCAGCAGGGTAGCCAGCAGCTAGCAATGCTTGTTTCAAAAGTCCTCGAAAGCCAGCGTCGAATTCAAAGCAAAGCTCAGAAAGTCGCTTGCCTAGTAGTGGCGCTACGTGTTTATCTCGTGATAAAAGTTCTGCTAAGGGGCGATCGCCAACTCGTAGAATGAGACTGTTTTCGCCTCGCTCAATTATTGTCAGTCCATATCTAGATCCCAGAGTGATGATTTCCTGTTCTACCGCTTCCGGAATAGGATATTTGGCGTATTGATGCAACGCCTCAACCATCGCCTCAACCGCCATCCCAGCTGCTCTTGCATTCCAGATACTTAATGGTGTGATGCGGTAGGTGTGGATATGTTCAGGACTTTTGATGAGTTCAGTGAACGGTGCGATCGCTACGAGTGCTTTTTCGGCTGTGGGAGAATGGACTTCTAGGAGAATAGTGCGATCGCTTTGCACAATCAGGGCATTTTCTGGGATGTATGACATTGCTTGCTATGTCTATGCTTTTTATTTCTTAATATTTATTAAACGAACCGCCTTCGCCCTTCGCGCAGCGTCTCCCTTTGGAGAAGGGGCGACGCCAAAGGCGAACGCGCAGCGTCTCCCTTTGGAGAAGAGAAGACGTCAAGTACGCCAAGAGTGAAAGAGTAAGTATTGAGTGCAAGTTTACAGAGAATTGGTATTATGTATCACTAACTCCCTAATGGGATGCTGTAACCCAATTTTTTCACTGCATTGCGGAACTTGTTTTCAGATTCTACTGGTA
This sequence comes from Iphinoe sp. HA4291-MV1, assembly GCA_019359415.1. Lineage (GTDB taxonomy): Bacteria > Cyanobacteriota > Cyanobacteriia > Cyanobacteriales > Nostocaceae > Brasilonema. Next base: position 29,074 of record JAHHHH010000053.1, read on the forward strand.
CAACAAGATGCTTTTCTCCAGCTAAAAAACATAACTTCTTCGTTCTCGAATCATTCGCAATCAAGACAGCCAAAGCAGTATCAGCACATTCGATTAACCTTGCTTGTCCCCTATCCTGTAAACTTTGTCCTCTTTCCTCTACATCTGCTAGAAATTGATTGACTGTCTCCGGCAATTCATTGCCACTCCGCGCTTGCAAAAACTCTCGCAATTGGGCAATATTATGATTTTCTTCAATGGCATTCAGCAACTTTGCTCGCTCCAACCGCCAGACTGCATCGGAAATCTTTTCCGTGTAAGTATCCAGCACGAGCGTATCTGCTGCTGTTAACGGTTCACCGATAGCCGCTATCTCTAAATTTGGCAGGACTCGGAACACAGAACGAACTTCTAAGGGAGGAGGGGTATAATTTTCTGTGATACCAAGGCAATAGGCTCCCAAGGGGGTTAACTGCAAACACCCCAACCCGTCATAACGGCTTAAAAATGGTAAGTCATCCGTACCCCATAAATCTGTATAATCAGGACGGACACCAGTGGGGTGAATATAGGCGATATTGATCATTCCCAAGGTAGCGACGTACTCAAACAGCAGACACAAGATGTACCGTCCTTGAAGAATGCCCCAGTCATCACTGCCAAGATTGGCTAAGCTACCATAGTGGGAGTCACAAATATACAAGTTCCAAGGGTTACGAGTTACCTGGAAATCGTAGCCTTGAGCAATCATGTAGCGAAAAAATTCATCACTCACGATCCAGCAACCTACAGGACACTCTGCCAAGGCTTGGGCAATAACTTCTCTGCGTCCGTCTACGGCTGTAAATCCTTGCTTACCTTTGCCTGTTTGCCCTTTGATATTGTCAATTCGCCGAAATTCATCGATAAGTTTGGTTTTGACCCATTTTTTCCAAATATGACGGATTGTTTGAGATGGTGGGACGGTGAGTGCCTTTTGTCCAGCTTTTGTTAAAACAAGCCGCTTACCAGAAAGTTCCGCCAACCCAGCGGCTTGTACCAGCATTATCCAAGCAAAGGGTTTTATAAAACCAGTTTTTTCCTCTTCGTCAGAGATTTCGGCATCATTGTAATAGTCACTTCCAACAAGTACAGTAGCAATAGCATTCATGGTGGCATTGCTTGGATGTCCCGTCTTGTCGCTGACTGCTACTTTACCAGCATTAACCAACCGCAGCACCGCTAGTAAATCTTGTTGTGCGGCAATTTCCATCTCACACGGCTTTATTGGAATCTCTTTTTCGTGAGTTTCTCGCTTTCCGCTTTCCCAGTTCCATTCTCGCCATTGCAGTCGGAATACCTCTGGACACTTGTCAAAGGTTTTCAACTTGACTTCTTCTGGCGGCGGGACAAATGCTCTAAGGCGTTCTTGTAAATCATCCGGTATGATCACCCTGTAAATGAACAAGCACAGCAGCGATGGTTCACGGTTATAACCATATTTATCTGCTGTACCCCAGTTCGGAGCTTGGAGATATTTAGCATAAAAACGAGCCGCATTAAAGCAACCATCCGTTTCATAAATCGTTTGGGCAACTGCTGCTTGCTGTAAGCGATCCAGTTGCAGCCATAAATGCCGGAGGTTGTCTCCTACCAAATGGTACTTGACAAAATCGACAAGTTCTGATTTGCGGGTTGGTTTACTATTTGTCGTCAGCAGTCCAGCAAGTTGTTTGAGATCGCTAACTGTTAACTGTTGTAACGCCTCTTCAACAGTAGCAATAGTCTGCTCATCCTGGTAGTAGGGCATGGTTGGGTTGTGACACCTGAAAGCTGGGAGATAAAGAAACTAGAGTTTACAATTATTCTATTTTTTTTTAGGAAATTGAGAATAATCCTCATTAGAGGAGTCTGGTAGTAATTGTTGGCGTCCGTTGCGGATGATACGCAACATATCCAGAAGATTCTGTTCAATATTTTCTAGGACGCCATCAGCGTATTCATCAGCCCCCTGTTCAACAGCTTCGGCTTCTGCAACTGCCTGACGCCGCATTTCCTCTATTTCTTGCTGACAGGCGCGTCGTTTGCGGTCAATTTCTTCAAGAGTTTCTTGCAGCATTTTCTCACATTCTTGTTGAACTTGTCGCCGCAATTCACCAGCTTCTCGTTCTGCTTGTCTGATGATATCGCTTTCATCCAAAATTTGCGATCGCTTGGTTTGCGCTGCATCAACAATTTGTTGCCCGTATTCTTCTGCTTGCAGGAGAATTTCCTCCTTTTGTTGCATGATTGCTGTTGCTTCCTCAAAAGCTTCAGGCAAAGAAAGCCGTATCTCATCAAGCTGATCGAGCAGCTTGTCTTCATCGACTATCGTGCGTCGCGTCAATGGAATGTTGAAACCAGCAACAATCATTTCCTCCAAGCGGTTGAGTTCCTGCTGAATGTCTACGCTTGTTGCTCGCGTAGTATCTCCGTTGTAGGAGATTTCTTCGGGAAACTCTTGCAATGGGGGATTGCTTCCGTTTTGATTTAGTTCGATACCGGATGGTTTTGGGCGTAGCATTGGTAAATATCCAGGGCAACGTGCGGGGGAACAAGATGATCGACAGAGCCACCAAACTTAGCAATCTCTTTTACCACACTACTACTTAAAAAACTATACTCATTTGACGTTGCAAAGAAAACGGTTTCTATTTCATGAGAAAGAGTTTTATTTGTATGAGCCATCTGAAGTTCTACTTCAAAGTCAGAAATTGCTCGTAGACCCCGCAGTAGCACTTGTGCTCCCCGCTCTTGGGCATAGTTTACGGTCAAACCGGCAAAAGCGTCTACCTCTACGTTAGCGAGATGTTTTGTACACAGACGAATCTGTTCTAGTCGTTTTTGCACTGTAAACAGTGGAGTTTTGTTAGGATTTCGCAATACGGCGACAATCACTTGGGCAAACAACCGACTGCCGCGTTGGATAATGTCAAGGTGTCCTAAAGTAATAGGATCGAAGCTTCCTGGATAAATGGCAATCACAATCACAGATGCCTCAAAGTTATTTAGGTGATTATATCTAACCACTGGTTATTTGTGGCAAAGTGCAAGTTTTCATTTAGAAATTCAGGATGTTGGTCTTTGGTAAACTCTGCTGCACCGACTGCCATACATAGTCTTGTTTATTTACTCTGAAAGTAAAATTTTTGAGAAATACACTGCCTATGCTGCCTCCTTAGCTTACGGCGACTTAAAATCAATGCTATGGCTTTTGTAACAATTTTTGAGGTGTCAATGAAGAAGAATTCAGAATTCAGAAGTCAGAAGTCAGAATGCAATTAGTGGGGGCGTATGCCGCCTCAAGTCAGGAGGCACTCGCACTGTCCTTCATTCTGACTCCTGGCTCCTGACTACTTCTTTGGTCAAGAGTCGGAATCTTAGATTTTGGATTATAGCGCTTTTCAATTGACTGAAATACACATCTACTATATGGTGGGCATTGCCCAGCTTACTTCATTCGAGGATGTATTGCACCCAAATGCAAACTGCTATAAATACGTCAAATGTACATTAGCTTTTTATAGTTTTCTAGGTACTTTTACATGGCACTGGATCTTTCTATCTTGCCCTTGGCATTTCAATTTACTTCTCCAGGACCGATTCTGGTAAAAATAGGACCATTAACTATCCGCTGGTATGGCTTTTTGATTGCTACAGCAGTATTGATTGGCGTTACGCTTTCCCAATTCTTAGCAAAGCGCCGTAACGTTAATCCAGAGTTAATCAGCGATTTATCAATTTGGCTGGTTATTGCGGCAATTCCAACTGCACGCTTATATTACGTTTTGTTTCAATGGTCAGAATATGCTCTGCATCCAGAACGCATCATTGCTATTTGGCAAGGAGGCATAGCGATTCATGGAGCAATTATCGGTGGTATTGTCGCAGCATTAATATTCGCCAGAATTAAGCAGATTTCTTTCTGGCAATTGGCTGACTTGGTTTCTCCTTCGCTGATTTTAGGTCAAGCAATTGGACGTTGGGGCAATTTCTTCAACTCTGAAGCTTTTGGGCGTCCTACTAATTTACCTTGGAAGTTATATATTCCACCTGAACACCGTCCCCCAGAACTGGCTAATTTTGAGTACTTCCATCCCACTTTTCTCTATGAATCTTTGTGGGATGTTATGGTATTCACCTTGCTGATCACTTTATTTTTTAGAGGTTTGTCGAGCAAACAAGCTTTAAAAACAGGTACACTGTCTCTAGTTTATTTGGCAGCTTACAGTTTAGGACGCCTATGGATAGAAGGTCTTCGGACGGATAGTTTGATGCTTGGACCTCTACGAATAGCACAAGTCGTAAGTTTATTGGGAATAGTCTTTGGTTTAGCTGGGTTAGGTTGGCTTTACATAGCCAAACGCCCTTTACCAGATGTCCTTTCCACCTTCCAAGGAGATAGACAGAGGAGGTAAAAGAAAATACTGAGCCTCACAAAACCCGGTATCTCCCAGATACCGGGTTTCTTTATCTCACGAATTATTTAGGAATGCTATATCAATTTGTTTCCTTTCAGAAAAAGACTTCATAATACACCAATCATCTTATGAAGTTGAAGAGACAATCTATACGTAGGATATTGTTTTAGAAGCTTCAAAGTCATCGGAAGAGTTTTTTCACGTTCAGACCATTCTGGTTGAAGAAATACAAGAGATGGTCCATAAGGTAGGCTTTTCCTGTAAAACTCTAATTCTTGACCATCAGCTATAACAATTTTGACTTCATTGGCTCGCTTCAAAATGTTAGGATGAACTGGATAACGAGGATTCATATGTTCTTTAGGACTTAAGGTTACCCATGCCGAAGCCGGTATATCTTGCCAAAATGCTCCAGAAGTTTCTATTGAAACTTGACGACCTGTTGAATCAATAGATTTGACTATATCTGAAAGACTAGCATGGATAAAAGGTTCTCCCCCAGAAATGACGACTCTTGGAGATTTCAGTTCTGAAATTAAATCCTCCAAGGAACGCTCTATCCTGGGCAATCCTTTTCCTCCATCGCTATATCCAGTATCACACCAACTACAACCAACTGGGCATCCTGCTAATCGAATAAAATCTACAGGAGTACCAGACCAATAACCCTCTCCTTGGATTGTTTCTTGAAATGTTTCATGTATGGGAATAGTTTTTATTTTATGTAGTTGCATAGTCATTTTCAATCAATTCTTAAAATTCCAACAAAAGTACAAACTTCATACAGAAACTCTTCTTCTTAAATCTACATATCCACCCTTTGATAGACCTTCGCTTAAGAGGTTGTTTGAAAAGTCCAATATATTTTACTTGCCCAAGCGACTAGAAGTCGCACGCCAGTTGCTACAACCGGGGGAACCCCCCGCAGTCGCCACAACGGGGGGAACCCCCCGAAGCTTTGAGCGGAGGAAACCTCCGCTCAAACTTCTCTCCGCAAGGCGCTGCTCTCCGCAACGCACTGGCTCGGCTACACAGGCAAAACCCACCTCCGTGGGTTTAAAACACCTGATTTTGCGTGTTTTCCGCGCAGGCGGTGAGTCCAGCGCTCTTGGTAGGGTTTCCCTCTCAATAGCCCAGACGCACTCGCGTTCCGCAGGCGACTGGCGAACCCGAACGCGAGTGCGTCTGGTGACAGGAGAAGGGACTTTGTTTGTATAGTAGCGAATTATATTCGCCCAATACTTTTCAAACATCCTCTAAGAAAACAACATCTGCTCCAGCAGAATTAAGCTCATCCTTCCATCTACGACAAACGTAATTTACAAGAAATTCTACAGTTGTTTCCGTTTCTAAGAAAGCTAATTTGTTCTTTTTTGTGTAATACTCTGCAAGGAAATAACCTCTCTCTTCAGTTTTATACTCCATTTTAAATTTTGCATTTTGAATTGGAGCGAAGCGTTCCGGGGCTGGCTAATTTTTCTGGGCGTTTTCTCGCCTAGCCTTGATTAACTAGTTTTCTCCCAAAATCCATCGTAGAGGTCGTCCCAGCCCTTCGATCTCGCCAGTTACCTACGAAACGCGAGTGCATCTGGGCTACTGAGAGGGAAAACGCCAAGGGCGGACTGGCTCCCCTCCTTCAACTCACTAATGACTCATGACTAAAAATAAAAAATGCCCCAGAGGGTTCTCCAGGGCTTAACCAGGGTGCATCTACCAATACACTCTTCTAGAGGGAGGGGTTCTATCCGGAAAGATACTGAGAAAATGCCAAAAAAAATTTTTTGATAAATTGCTATGTGTTTCTGTATGCGCAAATCTACTAACCTAATAAATGATAAAAAGAATCATACATCTCTTGAATCTGCCGTGTACATCGTAGGTGCGGGTCCCGGAGACCCAGAGCTATTGACCGTTAAAGCGCAGAAACTGCTCCAATGTGCCGACGTGATTTTATTTGCTGATTCTTTAGTGCCACAACAGATTTTAGAGCTTTGCCGTGAGGATGCAGAAATTATTCCCTCTGCGAACAAGACTTTGGAGGAGATTTTACAAATCATGATAGAACGGGTGCGATCGCACAAATCTGTCGTTCGCCTCCATTCTGGTGACCCCAGTCTTTATAGCGCTATCCACGAGCAAATGCACCTTTTGGCAGAAGCAGAAATCCCTTTTGAAGTTATACCAGGTATTAGTGCCTTTCAAGCTGCAGCTGCTAAACTCAAAATAGAACTCACTGTTCCCGGTTTAGTCCAAACAATTATACTCACGCGCATCAGCGGACGCACAGAGGTTCCCGAAAGAGAAGAATTAGCTACTCTAGCAGCTCATCAGGCTAGTCTATGTTTATATCTGAGTGCGCGTCACGTTGAAGCAGCCCAAGCCAAACTGCTGGAACACTACTGTGCCGAAACACCAGTGGCTATTTGCTATCGGTTAGGGTGGAGTAATGAAAAAATTAGGATTGTTCCCCTCAATCAAATGGCAAATTGTACTCACGAAGAAAAGCTAATTCGCACCACACTTTATGTAGTGAGTCCTGCACTCTCACAAGTATCAGCACGCTCTCGTTTATATCATCCCGAACACAGTCATCTGTTTCGCCAGTCTCACTGATTATTACCCACATCTAACTTATATAACCCAATAATTTGACTAGACAAATTGCGTACCAGTTGTCTTGGAAATGTATCTATCAATGCTTCAAAAAGAAAGAAAGCAGCTAAAATCCACCTATTATCAAACATAGCGCTTGAGCCATATATTGCGCTAGACGCTTTGCGGCTTGCCGGAGGCATCGCTATTAGCCCGTAGAAATCAATCGAACCCTAAATCCTTATTTTATCGTTAATGCATTAAGTGTATGTTTTGTCAATCCCATTTGAGATGCGCTTACCCTGATATTATTAGTTTTAAATTCATTTTTATTGTTCATAAACTTCTCAAAGCTTGTAGAAGTATCTATATCTAGAAAACGCCATCCTGGACATTGGTTGATATAAACAATTAATAAAAACAATCAACAGCCAACACGATAGAATATGTAAGTTAAATTTAGAATCGCTTAGCACTAGTGTCTACTTACAACAGTATTTATCAAATAGTGCGTCAGATTCCTAAGGGGAGAGTAGCAACCTATGGACAGGTAGCTGATTTAGCAAACCTGTATGGGAAAGCGCGTCTGGTAGGTTATGCTCTCTACCGTGTGGACATAGGCTCGTCCGACATCCCCTGGTATCGAGTTATTAATGCCAAAGGCGAGATCTCCCAATCTTCTTCGCGATACGGAGCAGATTCTTTGCAGCGATCGCTCCTTGAGCAAGAAGGAATAGAATTCAGTTTACAAGGAAAAATTAACTTGCGAGAATATCTGTGGCAACCCTCTTTAAATTTAAAGGATAACCAAGCTCAGATATTGAAAACTGCAACAACAAACCCAGGCAATGAGAGTAGTCATAGCCTAACATAAAGATTCAAGGCGAATTTCTTAACTACCATGTCTGCTAAATCTGTCTCTGTACTTCCCTCCCCCAAAACTAGTGTTGTTCAACAACCGAATATCTCTATTCCACCGCTTGTAGGAGCCGGTTTAGAGGAATTAACAGCTTGGGTACATGATCAGGGACAACCAGCTTACAGGGGAAAGCAACTGTACGAGTGGATCTATCAAAAGGGAGTGCGATCGCTCTCGGATATCTCTGTCTTTCCCAAAGATTGGCGAAAAGAGGTTGCAGAAGTTCCTATCGGGCGCTCAAACATACACTACCGCTCTGTCGCCCCTGATGATACTGTCAAATATCTTTTGCAACTCGCAGATAGTCAAATTATTGAATGTGTGGGTATCCCTACAGAAAAGCGTTTAACGGTTTGCGTTTCAACTCAGGTGGGTTGTCCAATGGCGTGTGATTTCTGCGCCACGGGTAAAGGAGGCTACAAACGCAATCTTGCACGTTATGAAATTGTTGATCAGGTGTTGACGGTTCAGGAAGATTTTCAGCGGCGGGTAAGCCATGTGGTATTTATGGGCATGGGTGAACCGTTATTGAATACAGATAATCTTATAGGAGCTATTAAATCTTTAAATCAAGATGTGGGTATTGGACAGCGCAACCTAACTGTCTCTACTGTTGGGATACGCGATCGCATCCGCCAGTTTGCTCAACACCAGTTGCAAGTCACTCTTGCTGTAAGTCTCCATGCTCCCAACCAAGCACTGCGAGAACAACTCATTCCCAACGCCCACGCCTATCCTATAGAAGATTTGCTTGCTGAATGTCGGGAGTATGTAAAAATGACTGGACGTCGCGTGAGTTTTGAATACATTCTCCTTGCTGGTGTCAACGATTTGCCAGAACACGCACTGGAATTAGCACGATGCCTACGAGGATTCCAGAGTCATGTTAATTTGATTCCGTACAATCCCATCACAGAAGCAGACTACAAACGCCCTAACCAAAATCGAATTCAAGCTTTTGTCAAAGTCCTCAAACAGCAACAAATTGCGGTTAGCGTTCGCTACTCGCGTGGTTTAGAAGCTGATGCTGCTTGCGGACAACTGCGAGCAAGTAAGTAGAGAGAACACGCTATCGCTATAGCTCACTTTAATCAGGGAGCAAGATGCTCCCACTCCTTCTTTCAACACTCAACTAACACCGTGCAAGAATACCTGGGGCATAAGCTTCAATCACTTTGCCAGTACGCGTGCAACTAATCATTAAGTAGTCACAGGTTGGGCATTGTGTCCGAGTTAGTTGACTATCAGATAAATAATACCTTTCACCTTCGCTACCACAGTTTGAGCAGCGAATTTTTTGTACTATCTGCATTTTAAACCTTTGAATTTCAAGTTTATTTCAAAAAACCCACCCTTAACCTGTAAATCTAGAAGATTTACGAAATTCCACAAGCGATAAATTATTATCGCCTAAACCTAACACAAAATTGGCGGTTCTTTCTCATTTATATTTTTCTTAATTATCCTTGTTCTGAAGGTAAATGCTATCCAACTGTAGATATATAAATTATCTATTATCATTTAACTCTAATTCTAAATTCCATGATCCCAATGATTAAGACGTTGAGACTGATCTATTTGTAGTTATAGAATGTTTTAGTAACTGAAATTGCTGTATCTCGCCAACAGCGGCTCTCAAAGCGTCCAAAATTCCTTGAAGAGTAAACTTCAGCAGATAAATCTATAAACCAGTGACCGTAATTTCTAGGCAGATCCAGAAAGTGTTAGACAGAAACTAACTGTACCTTTAGGATTAATAACAAAATGTGAACTTTTAGCTTTTGTTAACCTTTATTAAGTATTAATAATGAGCTGGAAATCACGAGAAAAAATTCCACTTATGAAGATTAACGCGATTGCTTAGGTTTACTAACCTGGTTCTTAGTAATGGATAATGAGTTTTCCCCAGTTATCCATTACATACCACTTTCTTTTTACTAATGGGACTTAAACAAAAATTAAGCCCAAACTAGCTTGAGGCGCGGCAAATACGTCACGATTATGGGTCAACCAATCAAAGAAACGATAAGACATAGCTGTTCTAAAAGCTTCCAAAGCTACTCTTCGAGAAGCCGCTAGCGCGTCTACATTCAGAGGGAACGCTTAACAGGGAATAGGGAACAGGGAAACCCACGCGCAAATAGTGGGATTGGAACAAGGACGCCTTGCAATACTGCTCGGATAAGCAAAAATTAGAAACCCGGTTTCTTTAAGAAACCGGGTTTCTGGCACCTCAACTATTCTTAACCGAGCAGTATTGGGACGCCTTGATTCAGTTATCAGTTATCAGTTATCAATGGGCAATGGGCAAAAATTATTCTTCTCCCCTGCTCCCCTGTTCCCTATTTACTGTTCACTGTTAAGCGTTCCCACATGAGCTGTTCCCTACCCCGTTCGCGGAGCGTTTCGCAGAGAAGGGGTTGTAAAGGTATTCAAAGGTTTGTTTGCCCATCTTCGTCTCAAGCCCCTTGTCAGTTGATGCCAAAGAATAAAAGTATATGCACAAAAAACTAAGATAAAATGTCAAAGCTTGATCAAACCGTTGACACCATTTTTCAAAACACGGCGGCATGGCTGCGAAAGTTAGCCGTAAATTATACTGCTATGATTACGTTAAGCGTTCGCGTAGCGTGCGCCTCTGGCGCTTAGCTCTGCCGTAGGCAATCGCCTCCATTCTGTTGTGGTTATAGTTTGAAAACACGCCCTAGGCGTTCGGTCGAATTGGCTCTGGGTCTATGACTCATGTCCGAATGGGAGAGCGCGAATACATGAAGCACGAGCTAACGCCAGAGTCGCAGGCAAAAGATCACTTCATGTGCTTGTCGAAGAAGGCGATGACTTTTTCCGGATGCCTTCCGAAGTAATTGTAACCATCTTTAAAACGTCTCGTGGTGTTCTCGATCCAAAACAGTTCCTTTTCTTTGCTTGCCAGCAGATCGAAGGTCTTTTGTGCGTCTTCAGGATTCCTCGTCCAGGAATCCTCCAGCACTTGGATCATGAGCACGGGCATCTTCACTCCCGAGGCAAAAAGTTGGGGAGTCATTTCGGCGGTCGTGAAGGCACCCATTTTAATCAATTCAAAATCAATGAGCTCCTGATATTGGCTGATTCCTTGTAATTCCGAGAACGCACTAAAGATTGCCGCCGTGGAAACAACCATCGGACTGCACATGCACGAAACATTTTCAAACAGATCTGGCCGCCTGTAGATGGCTTCGTATTGCGAGTTGCCTCCCATGCACTGGCTGTATAGCCCAACTTTCATTTTGCTGAGCGCTCTTTGGCTGTCCACATACTTTTTAACCCCCACGCAGTCCCGCCACTCCCAGCGGCCGATACCACAGATGCCGCCGTTCGCGGCGCTGCTGGTGCCGTGGTTTCTAATATCGTAGGCGAGCACATTGTATCCAGCGTCGGTCAGATGTTTCATCTGGATGACGAAATCGATTTCAACAGCATCAAAATTGCTCCATGGGGCTCCAAAGTGCCCCTGGAAACCTGCACGACACATCGGCAGAGCGTGATTGAAAACAACGAGCTTGTTACTGTCTCCTCCTTTGGCGGGGATATACCAGCCTTCCAGGGGAGTGCCGTCATCCGATGGGAAATAGATGTCTCGCCACCCAGTCATCCCATAATCGTCAGGTGTCTTATGGAGTACGCTTCGGAGCGGCTTGACGATGGCGGCTAGGGCCTTGACCTTCGCGTAATCTTCTTCAGAAATGGTCTTGAGTTGTTCCAAGGCCCTTTCCATTCTCTCTTTGGACATTCTGCTCATGATGTTTTTTTGAGTGGTTGTATATAATAATGTAAGGTTTTTGTTCACACGCATGCTCATACGCCTGGGAGCATCCCAATTTTGCAAAAAACGGTAGTGGGAGCTACCTTATGAATTTTGAATTTTGAATGTTTGAGAAGCGAGTGACCTTGTCTTTCTTTTTACTTTTTACATCTCTTCAAGAAGGATGGAAATAATTATAGATTTCTTGAGCTAAGCGAGGACCAATACCTGGAACTTCAGCAATTTGTGCGGGTGTTGCTTGTCGAATATAATCAACTGAGCGAAAATGCCCTAAAAGCTGCTTTTGTCGATGGTGTCCCAAACCGGGAATTTCATCTAAACGCGATCGCTTCAATTTATCACTGCGCTGCTGTCTGTGGAAACTTACAGCGAACCGATGCGCCTCATCTCGTAAGCGCCGCAAAAGTTGCACTCCCGGTTGTTCTGCGTCAGTTTCCAGTGGTTGGGACTCTCCTGGTAGAAAGATTTCTTCTCGCTGTTTTGCCAAACTAATGACTCGCAAGTCTTCCAATAAATTCATTTCTTGTAAGACTGCGACCACAGATGACAACTGACCTTTACCACCGTCTATCATAATGAGGTCAGGCCAATCAGGATTTCCCACTCGCGATAGTTGCGGATCTTCAATATACTTGCGAAAGCGACGTTGGATGACTTCAGCAAGACTAGCAAAATCATCTGAGTGTCCTGTTGTCACTGTAGGATTTTTGATTTTGTAATGGCGATAGTGCTGCTTGGCGGGTAAACCGTCAATAAACACGACTTGAGAAGCAACGGCGTTTGAACCCTGGATATGGGAAATGTCATAACCCTCAATTCGGTGGGGTAAATCGGGTAAATCGAGAATGGCGGCTAAGTCTTGTATCGCTTGTTGGTTGCGATCGCTCAATTTTTGCATTCGTTGCAATTCGTATTGAGCATTTCGCTCCACCATCTCAATCAATTCTGCCTTGACTTGTCGCTGAGGAGTCAAAATCGTCACTTTTCTTCCCTTGCGCTGAGTTAGGACGTCCGCTAATATCTCCCCATCTGGCAATTCGTGTTGTACCAAAATCTCTGTGGGAATTTCTACCGAATCAGCAGTTTGGTAATGCTCTTCCAACACTCTTTGTAAGATAGCACCCGGTTCAGCATGAGCATCCGCGACAAATGCCAAGCGTCCTACCAATTGTCCAGCACGAATCTGAAATAATTGAATGCAGGCGAGTTGTTCATCACAAAAGAGCGCAATTGCATCGCGGGAAACTGTATCATCGCTTAAAGACACTTTTTGGTCAGCAGTCAGTGACTTTAACCCAGCAATTTGATCACGAATCCGTGCTGCTGACTCAAAGTTCAACGCCTCGGCTGATTTTTGCATTTGCTCGGTTAGGATATCTATCAATTCCTGACTTCGACCTTGGAAAACCATCGCCACTTTTTGCACAGTTTTGCGGTATTCCTCTGGTGAAATCAGCTTCTGACATACACCCGGACAGCGTCCTAAATCGTAATTCAAGCAAGGACGATCTTTGAACAATGGTTGAGGGCGTTGTCTCAAAGGGAAGATACGCTTGCACAAGCGCAATATCTCCCGCAGTAGGCGAGAATCGGTATAAGGTCCATAGAATTTATCTTTTTCTTTACCTATTTGACGTTTGCGAGTGATAAAAATACGCGGATAATCTTCTGACCATGTAATACAAACGTAAGGATATTTTTTGTCATCCTTGAGTAATACGTTAAAATATGGCTGATGCTGCTTGACAAGATTGGCTTCTAATGCAAGAGCTTCGGTTTCTGTATCGGTGACAATAAATTCAATTTCTGTCACCTGCTTAACCATTGTGGCGATACGTTCGCTGAGTCTTTGTGAGTCTCGGAAATAAGAACGAACACGCGATCGCAACTTCCGCGATTTCCCTATGTAGATGATGCGATCGCTTCCATCCCGCATCAAATAAACTCCAGCTTCTGGTGGAATTTCTTGTAGTCGGCGCTCTAGACGTTCCGGTTCTTTGACGAGTGGTACTGTTTGAGCAGATGTTGTCACAACCAGTGTTTGGTCATTCTACAAATTTACCTATTTCTATTTTAAGTAAGAAAATGTTTATCATCGAAGCACGAGGAGATTCTGGCTTTCAACCGGAAACGATATGAACTGCTTGCACTCCTTCTTTGTAGGACAAGGTATCATTTTCTACCTTCTGTGCCACCATGAAAGAGGAGTAAAAGCTAGAACCAAAGTGACCAATAATGCGATTCACATCTATAGCAGTTACCATTGGTGTACTAATATCTTCCGTCTTCTTAACGACCATTGCCCATTTGATCCCAGCAACATCAATACCCCCTACGGTCGATTCAACACCTCAACCACGCCCATCAAGCGCTTCCGGTCAGAGTGCTTCAACAAATGGTTGGAAAAACGCTCGATTGCTTCACCGACTAGATTTAAAGAAACTCTATCCAAACAGCCACGAAGGTATTTACACTATAGCGCAAGCAATCAGCCCCAACAGTGAAATACTGGCAATCAGCAGCTATAGCTATGAACGGGCTAGTGGTGGTAGTCCCAACAACAGCACCCTCACACTTTGGAATTTGCAATCCGGTACCAAATTTGCAACCTTGGTACAAGGCACGGCAACCGAATTTACGTTTCCAGGTAAGCTACAAGAACCAGGTAATGGTGGGCTTATAGGGGATATAGTGCATGCGATCGCCTTTACACCTGATGGACAGAATCTTGTTGCTGGTCTGTCCAACTCCACCATAAAAGTTTGGGATGTCAACACCCAACGTGAACTCCGGACGCTACAAGGTCATCGCTATGCGGTGCATGCGATTGCTATCAGCCCCGACGGGCAACGCCTTGCCAGTAGCAGTTCTGACCAAACCATCAAGCTGTGGAACCTCAAGAGGGGACAACTGATTCGCACACTCAGATTGTCTACGGGAGGGGGCTGGGATACAAAACTTGTCTTCAGCCAAGACGGACAACGCCTAGTGAGTCTTACTGGCGGCGGTGTTAGCTTGTGGGATGTCAGAACCGGACAACTAATCCAGACCTTGCCAAAAAGTGGTGTAAAGGCACTGAGTCCCGATGGGCAGATTTTGGCAACAGGTAATGCTGACTATAGCGTGAAGCTTTGGAATATCCGCACTGGGATACGGATGCTGACGCTGAAAGGGCATCAAGGTGAGGTGCGATCGCTCGCTTTCAGTCCCGATGGACGTATTCTAACTAGCAACAGCAAGGACAACACTGTGAGGTTCTGGAATTTGCAAACCCATCAGCTTAACCGTACGCTGACCAATGTGGGTACGTCTAGTACAAATACCCCCCTCTCTGGTTTGGTATTTAGTCCTGATGGACAAACTCTCGCCATTGGGGTAACGTTATCGTCAACCATTCCAAACCAAGTTTACCAATCTGTCATTAAACTTTGGGACGTACAGCAGGGACAGACGGTTCGGGACATTCCTACTGGTAATGATAATTTCAGCTTTAGTCCGAATGGACAGATGTTGGTGTCTGGTGGGCAACAAACGCAGATTTGGCAACGATGAAGCAGTTTCAACGGCATTAGATATGATGAGTTTGGGCAGTAGGGCGCGCACTGAACCCTAGTCTGCTCCTTCCAAATTTTTCAGCCAAACTGGTTAAATACAAAATCTCCGCCACAACACAACTGCAGCGGAGGTTAATGAGGCTCATCCAAAATCAAACATTCAAAATTTCAACATTAAGAGAACCATTCTAAAACAGCTTCTTCCTTTGTATTGGTATTGCGTGATGGTGTCTCACGATTAAACTTCATGTGAATTGAGCGTGTTTGTTCACCATCAGCAGCAACAGCTATAATCGGATAGTCAATTAAACCATCCTGGAAGGACATCTGGAAGCGGAAGGTACCGTCTGGATTCAGCTTAATTGGATGACCGCCAATTGTAACAGTCGCATCAGGTTCAGTTGCGCCGTAAACAATCAACTCAGCATCAGCAATTAACCAGAACTTGCGTGGACGTACAGGTATCGCAGAAGCAGAGAAGCCGACACCGGACATGGTTAAACCAGACACAGTTGGAACTGCCCACATACCTACGCCAGAGGGGAAGACGTAGGAGCTGATGGCTTGTTCTGGAGTAACGGAACCAGGAACGTGCTGCATGGAACCAAACAGAGAACCAGCAACGCGCATGGCTTCTGCAGATTCTGCCATCCCAAAGATTTGGTCGTAGATGGCGTTGTCGCCAGCAGCAGCCGCTGCGACTTTCTTGGTGGGAGGAACCAGTTCGTAAACGGTTTTGTCACGCAAATCTTCATCAAAGTTTACGGTGATGAAGACATCTTCAATCCAGTCAGAAGGATAGACAGGAGGAACGTGGACAGGTGTAGAACGAGCTAGGATTAACCAGCGACCATCAGCACAACGGTAACCGATGTCGATGACATAATCGCGATCGCTCACTGGAACTGGTAGATACCATTCCCGTGCAAGTTCGTCGCAAGGATATTCTTGAATGCTGTGAGGACTTTGGTACTCTATGTTGATGTCGGTGACATCATAAATACGCAGTGCCAACTGTTGTCCCCCTTGCCTGCGCAGTTCTTCTTTGTGCTCCTTGGGAACATCCCAGTAGGTATAAGCCCACTGTGGATCGCGGGGTAAGAGAACAATACGGCTTTCTCCGTAGCCTTCAGGGAGATCCGTTAGTCCTTCATCAACATCAGCGAGAGTACCGCCAGTACGATCGACTTGACCTAACTCAAACTTTGCTGCTTCCACGGTTTCCTGTGCCTCCATTGAACGAGATTGGCTGAGAGAAACTTTGCTGCGTTGAATTTCTTGAATAGATGCCAGCAGTTGCGATTTACGCATTCGGCTGTAACGAGAGATGCTAAACTCGCTAGCTACTTTACGTAGTTGGCGCAATGTCATCTCTTCTAAAGGTGGGCGTTCTTTTGCCATGAATTTGGCCTCCAGTAGTTTGAAAGGTTTATGATGTCCCCTGATTGCTAAGTGGCTGATAAATAACCATAGATCCCAGATAAACTAGTTTTTTATGTTTTCTAGTGTGTTTTTAAATTGTGGCTGACTCTCTTTCAATTCCCTGTCATGCCAAAATCAGCACTTTTTATTGGGGAGCAGAGGCAGCCTTTGTTACTGAATATTAACAAATAACTCTCCGTTGGGATCAAGGGGTTCTCGGACGCATTTTTGAGCTTTTCACGAATTTATTAGCCATTTGGGGATCACAAAGTTATGCTTTACTGACATTTTAGCTTGTTATAAGCGAGTCCCGCACCTGAATAATGGTGGTAATGTCAATCTTCGATGACAAAACTCTTGTCCCCTTGCCCCTTGCCCCTTGCCCAATTCCCATTGCCCATTGCCCATTGCCCATGAGTCTCCACACTTCACGTTCGCAAACGATAACCAATTCCCCTAATTGTCTGAATCCTGTCGCTTCCCAACTTCTTTCGCAAGTGACCAATATAAACATCAACAATATTTGACCCAGGATCGTAGTCATAACCCCAGATGCGATTAAGCAATTGTTCTCGACTCATAACTTGCATGGGATGACGCAAAAACACTTCTGCCAAAATAAACTCACGGGTGGAAAGTTCAACTAATCTGTCGCCTACCCAAACCTCTCGTGTTAACAAATCTAAAGCAATGTCACCCACTCTGAGGGTTGTTTCCTCTTTGACTCTTGGTACGTTACGATTCCGCAACTGCACTCGGATACGCGCCAGTAATTCCTCAAAACGAAACGGCTTGGTAATGTAATCATCGGCACCACTTTCTAATCCTGCAACCGTATCATCCACACCATCACGGGCAGTCAGGACAATGATTGGTAGAGTTTCTCCCCTTCCTCGCAACTCTTGCAGCAGATCTAAACCATCTCTATCTGGTAGCCCTAAATCTAAAATCAGCAGGTCAAACTCTTTACTACTCGTTACACTCACGACTTGATTAGCGTTAATGGCGATGGCCGTTGTAAAGCCGTGCGCCTGCAACCCGGTTTCTAGAAAGGCGGTAATGCGAGAATTGTCTTCGGCGATGAGAATCCGATTCATGAATGACAGCGTCAACACAAGAAGCTAGGGGAATCACAATAGTAAACGTAGACCCATGACCCAGACGACTAGAAAGCTCGATCCATCCATCATGAGCTTGAGCGATCGCTTGCACAATTGCAAGTCCCAAGCCGTGCCCTTCAAGCTGTTGGTCACCTTTCGTCGCCTGTACAAAACGCTCGAAAATACGTTTTTGGTCTTCAGGGGCAATTCCTTCTCCAGTATCACTTACCCAAATGTAGGCATAGTCCCCTTTGATACATGAGCCAAGTGTAATGGTATCACCATTACGAGTATGACGAACTGCATTCAGAACTAAATTCATCACTGCTTGAGTTAACCGTTGACGATCAACCATAATTGGACTGAACCCTTTAACTTCCAACTGCCAATCCCGGTTTGCACCGAAGCGAGCTTTCTGGTAAATTTCTTCCGTTAGCCAGTCCAATTCCTCTGGCTTAAGTCTCAGAAAATCTGGGTGTTTTGTCCTTGCCAATAGCAGCAAGTCGTTCACCAGACGACACATACGGTCTAATTCATCCATAACTAAGGCAATAGTGACCTGCTGCTGTCTTTCTGGGCAAAACTGTAGCATCTCCAAATGTCCCTGAATAACCGTGATAGGAGTCCGCAGTTCATGACTAGCATCATTGAGAAACTTCTGCTGGCTATCAAAGGCGAACTGAAGTCGATCCAGCATTTCATTAAAAGTTTTTGTCAACTCAGCAATTTCATCCGAGCCTTTTACTGGGATACGTTGTGTCATATCTGACCCAGTAATGGAATGAGCAGCTTTAGTCAGTAGTCGCAGAGGATACAAGACTCTACCAGCAGTCACCCACGCTAGTAAGAAAAAGATGAGCAGGACAATGAGCGTTACCTGCATGACTAGGGAAATAGCATTTGTACCTGCTTGGAAAGCAGCCGATGCATCATGAATTGCGATGAGAGTACCACGTTCTCCACCCACATTAACTGGTTGAGCCACATAGCGAATTCTTAATGTAGAAGTTTGTGTATAACCGCTTTTCGGCATCTTCAACTGAGTCCATTGCCGTAATAGGGTTGGACACTGCTCTAGCAAATCTGTGGGTAAAATTGGGCTGTATTTGTAGATTTTGTCGTTGATAAGAGTGATGATATACTCGTTGCGCGTAGGAGCATAGTGAGATAAAAATTTATCGAACAGCTTAGTAGTGTTTGTCGGAGTTGATTTTTTTTCGCTATGTTTCCTTGCCAGTAACTGAAATCGTTCTACCTCCTTAATGAGAGAGGCATCAGCTCGTGCTTTTAAGTCATCGTAATATATCTGGCGAGTTGCTTGAATAGAAAACGTCGCTGTACAAGCTGTTAACAAAAAGTACCAGACTAAAAGACGAACTCGTACACTGTGGAATGTTTTGCGCCATCCCTCTGGGAGCATAGTTTTTGCCATTTATGTATACTAGCTATACGCTTTAGATTGACTAAATATTTCTTTATAGTTTGCCTAATAAACTTGGGTGTCGGCAACCTAATGAAAGACTCAGTACAATAGCCAATGCTTGAGAGAAATGACAGTTGGACGAGTTTTGTTGATTTTTTGTATCTGCTGTAGGGATCTGGGTTGATTAACCAGACTGGACCTTTAAACATGGGTATCTAAATTATCTTGGTCGTCATCTGTATAGTCGAAGTCTTCTCCCTCAAAGTCTGTGATGGGTGTTCTTGCTGCTGCCAATTGCTGCTTTTGCTGATCTATGCTGAGTGACGTTCGTTCTTGGCGATTCAGTTTTAGTGCGGCTTCAGCTATTACTAAGCGTTCACTGGCAGTTAATTTTGGGAGAATTTGTAAAATTTCTTTGATTTCCATAGAACTATCTTAGGCTATTTGTCCTTATTCATTATCTACGTTTGCGTGATAGCAACAAGTGCTTATCCTTCTTTTATCACTTTCGAAAGAGAAGAATTCTCGTTCCCAGGCTAAGCCTGGGAATGCATTCCTGTGGGCTGCTGCCTCATTACAATGACAAGGTTAAAGATAGGACGCAAGTTTGTCTAAGGAAATAGGCTATTTTAAGTCATTTACCGCTCGCTCTATTATTCATTTGCTCAAGAAAAATAATGCAACCTATATACTTAATCAGCTTGAATTCTACAAACTAAAACACAAGAAAACTCAAAATGAGAATTGGGAATTGGGTTTTTTCCTTATGCCCCATTCCCTATTTTCAGTGTTTCTAGGTTTATCCTGGGAGCGAGTTATGCCACGGCTACACCGAAAAACTGCGGAAACTTTACAGAGAATATGGTTTCACCAGACACACTTTGGACATGAATTGAGGCTCCTATGTGCTTCACAAGTTTTCGCACCAATGCCAGCCCCAATCCTGTACCGCCATATTTCCAAGGGTCATTGTTGGGGATGCGGTAAAATGGGTCGAAGATGTGTGATAGTTCGTGGCTCGGTATCTCAACTCCGGAATTGCTGATGCTAAGAACGACTGTATCTGCAACTTTGGAAACCGAAACTGTGATTGATTCCCCCGCAGGAGTAAATTTGCAAGCATTATTCAGCAGCTCAGTTATGATACGCTCCAAATCAGTGATATCTGTTTCCAAAGGTGGGAGTTCATCGGCAACATTTAAGTGTAGCTGCTGCTGCTGACAGCTAGCAATTTCTCGAAAAGGTTCTACAATAGAGGGAAGCCAAGTTTGTAAGTCAATCACGATTAAAGTTAAAAGTTCAGTATCTGCTTCGAGATATGTGAGTGTGAGCAGGTCATTGATTAGTTTGCTTTCTCGCCGACACTCCTTATGAAGGATATGTAATAGTTGCGGTACTATTTCTATATCAAATAGTCCTTCTTGCTTGAGAACACTTTCTAAAGTTTGGGCGGCGAGGTTAATACTAGTTATTGGTGTTCGCAGTTCATGGGAAAGGGTTCTCAGGAATTCGTGTTTTAGGTGTTTGAGTGTTTCTAGCTCACTAGCCTGTGTTTGGATAACTTCACAAAGTCTGGCTCTACGTAGAGCGATCGCACATTCATTTGCCACTTGCTGTACGAGCTTCACCTCAAATTCATTAAACGCCACTTGTGTTTGTCTTTTCACCCAAATATTTCCTAAAACTCCTTGAGCATCGAAAATTGGATAAGCTACCTGTGCAACAACACTCAACTTTGGGTTCCATCCAGGAACAATTTCCATTAATTGCATGGGTTGTTTTTGCAACAGTGGCTGATAAATTTCTGGAAAGTCTGCAATCCGTTTTGTCAATCCTTGACATTGAGGTAGGGTAGTGGTGTACTCGTAAGCAATAGTTACAATTGTTTGGTGATCGCTATACAGTTCAATTTGACAGCAGTCTGCTTGTAGAACCTGTGCTAATTTCTGCATCGCTGCTTGCAGCACCTGAGTTTCATCAAGATTGTCACGGATTTGTTCAGTTATACATCGAGCGATGGGTTCAAAGTTGAGAAGGTACTGCAACTGGGCAGTTTGTTGTTGCACCTGCAACTGTTGCTGAACTTTTAGACACTCTATCTGCTTCTGCAATTTTGCTTGTTGAACAGCAATTCCTAATTGATCTGCCAGTTGCTTAAGTAAATCAATTTCTGTTTGTTGCCATTGACGCGGTTGATGACACTGCTGGGCTATCAACAAACCCCACAAATCTTGTGCGAGTAAAATTGGAACCACCAACTTAGCTCTGACTTGCATAGAAGCAAGTAAATTGATGTCACACGGAGCTAGCCCTGCTGCTAGAATATCCTTCACCGCTTGAATATAACCTCGCTTGTAGCGCTCTATATGTTTTTCTGTAAAACAGGGATCTTTAATGATGGTTCCTAGAAGTGGGCAACCGGATGTAACAGTTGATTCTACAACGATAACTCCAGTTCCATTTGGCTCAAAGCGGTTGATAATGACGCGATCGCACGCCAACAACTGCCGAAGTTCCGTTACTGTCTGATTGAGAATTATCTCTAAATTCAGAGATTGACGAATACGTTGAGCTGTTGCTCCTAGCAATTGCTCCCGTCCTATTTTATGCTGCAACCCTTCGTCTGGTTGCTTGTACTCGATAATATTGGTACTAGTACCAGTCTCATCTCTATCTGCTGGTAGCTCCAAAAAAGACGGTGATTCTGTTAGCTCTGCGGTTGATTCTGATGGATTGATACTCATGCGAGAGTCCCTGTCTTGTGTTACCCCGACTCTACTAGGTGTTCTCTACTGCAATCACACTGGTAGAAAAAGTTCCCTAGCACCGAAAGCCAAGTATACTCAGCCCTGATTTATCGATACCCGTATCTATCGCTCTTTTGTAACTAACAAAAAAATATAATAAATATGTTTATATTCAGTAGCTCCTGTGGATAGAAAGCTAAGCTTATTTGCAGTATGGAGGAGTTTACGAAAATAGTTTTTTAATATTTCTTTAATTTATTATTCTTGCATATGCGGGATAAAGAAAAAAGCACGACTCCTCATAATTTTTATAATTTTTAACGGTTTTGCTAAGAAGAATTAAGGAACCGCAGACGTAGCTTGCTTCCCCAAAGGGGTACGCAGATGAACGCAGACGTAGCTTGCTTCCCTAAAGGGGTACGCAGATGAATGTGTACTTCATCCGGATAAGAGGCGCTATAATAAAGCGCATCTTCATATATAGGAATCCGGTTTGATTTGGTGAAATTATCTGCGTAGGGAGGGAACTCTTAACAGGGAACTCTTAACAGGAAAGAAGGCTCTTTGAGGTGTACCTAGCTTCGCAAAAATCAAATAGGAGTCCTATAGCAACGGTATAAGTACTTCATCCCATTAGTGCAGTCATAACTTACATAGAAAAAATCTTATCAATGTTCACCAAGTAGGGGAGAAACTAGCAGTTAACGTGAGTTCGACGAACTAAAAAACAGCAGGAGGCAGAGCAGGCAAGTCTTTTTTTTCGGGGCTAATTACCCCTACACCCCTTTACCCCTATACCCGCTCCCGTTGCGGGCTTGGTCAAGCCGAGATACAAAGCGTGGACATTGGACATTGCACCAGACACCTTGTTTATTTTTGCTTTTATGACAGTCTCAGCTTTTTTTGTGCCATTTTCAAGCCGTCGAACTCAAGTTACTTTATACCCAACACAGTACTAGTACAACACGGCGGAAATAATGTACCCATAATATGCGAGACTGGAGTCAACACAGAAAAATTGTAGTTAGGGCGCATAAAAGGAACGAGAACGTGGTACGATTAGCACCAAAAACACTTAC
>JAHHHH010000054.1 GCA_019359415.1 Iphinoe sp. HA4291-MV1
CTGGGAAGGTCAGCACACAGAAAGTCTTGGAGTATATTAATGATCCGCATCACGGATGAATAAATTCATCCCGTTCGCTTATATCCCCCGACTGAAGTACGGGGGCTTTACGCTTCACGACTCGTAATACTGCTCGTAGTAATCATGGGGTTGTGTCTCCCACCCCGCCTCCTCTAACTTTGGCTCAACATACTTACGACAGGTATTAGCTTCATTGCTCATAGTTATTTACTTCGCTGCAAAATCTTTCAACTTACAGCGCTTTTCATTTGCATAGACTACAAAGAGCGATGGTAGGAGCACAGCATGCTGTACCCTTACAATCAACCTGTATTCTACCCAATTGAAAACTGCTGTAAGCGCAACTGCTGATATATTACGTCCAATCATACAGGAATCACAGGTTTACCTTTATCAAGAGATGCGATTGCCTTTGGCAGTGCGATCCAGCGCAATCGCCCTTTGGCACTGCGCTGCGCCATCGTCTTTTCTCAGTCAAATTCCATAAGTGAGAGCGTTCGTTTTTTCCCATACCATAGCAACATAAAACACTTTCTCTACCGGGATTAAACAAATCCGGCTGTTGGTCTTTCAGCTTTTTGAGGTTTCACTGGCTAGTTCAAAACTTAACTCCTGAAACAATGGGTGACGAGGGATTCGAACCCGCAACCAATGGATTAAGAGTCCACTGCTCTACCGTTGAGCTAGTCACCCGAAAAATTATGCTATCAAATTTATCATGCAATTGCAACCTCCATTGGAGACAAAAACTACTTAAACAGAGAATGAGCAAGCAGAGCTGCCTGAGTGCGATCGCGCAAGTTTAAGCGACTGAGAATATTACTCACATAATTCTTAACAGTGTTCTCTGAGAGAAAAAGCGATTGGGCAATCTCACGGTTATTGGCTCCAGAAGCCATTAAACGCAACACTTCCAATTCTCTGGGTGTGAGTTGCGCCAATTCTGGAGGTTGTTCAACAGACGAAGTTGGCTGTGCGACGGGCATGAGCGCTTTTTCAAACAACCCCGGACCGAGTTGAGTATGTCCCTTGTAGACGGCTCGAATAGCTAGCGCCAGTTCATCTGGCTCAGTGTCCTTGAGTAAATAGCCCTTAGCACCTAGCCGCATGGCTTGCGAGACGTACTCATCATCATCGAAAGTCGTCAACACCAGCACTTTAGTATCGGGATAGTTTTGAGCGATCGCACCAGTGGCAGCAACTCCATCCATCACGGGCATCCGGATATCCATTAGCACAACATCGGGCTTCAGCGTGGGGATCTCTTCGAGTGCCCGTTGCCCATTTTCCGCCTCACCAATAACTTGCATATCGCAATTGGACTCTAGCAGACTCTTAAGTCCTTGACGGATGATAAGTTGATCATCGACTAACAAGATCCGAATCATATTAATAATAAGTTATATTAACAAGTTTGATAGTGGAAAAGAAACACAGATCCGGCAACCTTTTGCTGGTTGACTGTTCAGATGAAACTGACCACCCAACGCCAGTGCGCGTTCTCGCATCCCTTGCAGTCCAAACCCGGTTGTATTTTGAGTTGGGTTAAACCCTTTACCATTGTCCTCAATGGAAAGATGAAGCATCCCAGTCTGCTGTTGTAGCTGAACGCTCACAGCTTTTGCTTGAGAATGTTTGTAGATATTCGTCAGCGATTCTTGCACAATCCGGTAAACAGTTGTGTTGACTTCTGTGGATAAGGATAATGGTAAGTAAATTTTGCTAGACAGTTCAATCCCTGTGGTGTGCTGAAAGTCCTTCAGCAGCTTTTCAATGACTGATTCAAGTGATTGCCCGTGCAGCGGGTTTGAGCGCAAGACTGAAACTGATCGCCGGATTTCCAGCAACGCCTCAGCCCCTAGTTGCTTTGCTTGTTTCACAAAGGTCAGTGCCTTGTCGTCATTCGATTGCCAGAACAGCAGAGCGTTATTCATTTGAATGGTTTGGGCGGCTAGGGTGTGTCCGAGTCCATCGTGAATTTCGCGAGCAATGCGGTTACGTTCCTGCAAAGTTGCTTGGTCTTCAATTCGCAGTGCATACTGTCGCAGTTGCTCATGGGTCATTTCTAGTTCCTGATGAACGATTTCCAACTGCTCTCGACTTTGCCGTTCTGCAAGCAGGGCGTTAATCAACAGTAAAGCAAATACCAGTGTCAAGCTAAACAACAACACAGAACTCAATCGCCAATCCCATACAGCGACTTTAAACTTCTCAGGGATGATGGGTTTTGACAAAAGAAGTGTTCCATAGCACAGGAAAGCTAAGCTCAACACAACCAACTGTCCCTTTCGCCGAAATACCAAGCAACTCCGCATCACCAGCACCAGACACAGTAAGAAAACGGAGCGAGTGGATAAGCCTGCTTGAGTCGCTGCCAGCAAAATTAAGCCGAATTCTAGAGCAGTGTAAAACAATTTTACTCCCAACTTTTGAGTTGGCAGTCTTAAGCCCATCAAACCGAAAGCAGCAATCATGAGAACTCGCAGCAGTAACTGCCAGGACAACTGGAACGGCAACATAACTTCCATAAACACTGCTGTGGCTAACAACAGCCACTCCAGATAAAGCAATAGACGAAACGATTGGTAGGACGGGCGAAGCATAGGACTGTCTGAAACGAACGGTCAAAGCAACAACACTGGCGACATTATCCTGATTTTAGAAGGGGTAGAGTGTTGCAAATCTTTTCTTCCTTTTGTTTAACGAATCTGTCATTAGTATTGATAGAGTTTTTCCTACTGATTTGCTCTGTGTAGACTAGGAAAAAAGTCATACCAATTTTAGTAATTTCTGACTGAGTAGTTTAGGAATCTTGCTTCATGTAAACATTCGTGTCAATTTCTAAAATTAACATAGTGAATGCGGAGATTTCACCATCAACCATAAACTAAAACCAATTGGAGGCTCTTGTGCTCGATAACATTCCCAAGGAGAGTTCAGCGGAGAATCACGAAGAATTCAAGCAAAATCCTCCATCCACCAAGCGGATTGGTTTCGTTTTACTCGGTCTGATGTTGTTTGCTACGCTGGGTTTTTTTGGTCTCCGTACCGTTAACAAACCCAACAGAACTGAAAGATCTCAAAGGTCGGGACGTCAAGGGCAGTCTATGATAACTCCTGTGACCGTTGCCACAGTCAGCCAAAAAACAGTTCCGGTGCAATTGCAAGCAATTGGTAATGTTCAAGCGGAATCTACCGTATCGGTTACACCCCAGGTTGGTGGAAAAATTACCGGAGTTTTTTTCAAAAAGGGTCAGGAGGTGAAGAAAGCACAACTCCTATTTACACTGGATGACCAACCACAAATCGCTGCCATCCAACAAGCTAAGGGGACTGTGGCGAGAGACTTGGCACAGGTACAGCAAGCTAGAGCGACCTTAGCCAAAGACCAAGGGCTGGTACAGCAAGCTAGAGCGACCTTAGCCAAAGACCAAGGACTAGTGCGACAAGCGCAGGCAACTTTGGCAAAAGATGAAGCACAAGCACAATACGCACAAGCACAGAGCAATCGTTATAGTAAGTTATACAAGCAAGGTGCTATCAGCCAGGATCAAGCTCAGCAATACTCTACCAACAGCCAAGCGAGCGCAGCAACCCTTCGCTCAGATAGAGAGGCGATCGCTAATGCTCAGGAAGTCGTGAAGGGAGATCAAGTGGCGATCGCCAATGCTCAGGAAGTTGTGAAGGGCGATCAAGCGGCGATTAAGAATGCAGAGGCAGTTGTCACTTCAGATGAAGGTGCATTAAAAAACGCTCAAGTGCAACTATCCTACACAAAAATTTACGCACCGATTGATGGTCGTGCTGGAGATATTCTGGTGACTCAAGGCAACGTAGTTCAAACCAATAATAGCACAAATCCACTCGTCAAAATTAGCCAGATTCGACCGATTCAGGTTTCCTTCTCTGTTCCAGAAACACAGCTGCTGGAGATTCAAAAGTACATGAAGGATAACAAGCTGACGGTAAATGTCACCTTCCCCAACAGCAAAACTCCTCCAATACAAGGTGTTTTAACATTTGTAAATAACACGGTCGATAACACCACCGGAACTATTCAACTTATAAGTAACTTTGACAACGCTCAAGGGCAACTGTGGCCTGGTCAATTCGTGAACACAACATTAACACTGACAACGAAACCAAATGCAACTGTTGTTCCCTCGCAAGCAGTTCAGAATGGACCCAATGGTCAATTTGTCTTCGTTGTCAAGCCCGACATGACGGTGGAAAATGTCCCTGTAACCGTCAGCAGCACAGTGAATGAGCTAAACGTTATTGAGAAAGGGCTGCAACCCGGACAAAAAGTTGTGCTCGATGGTCAAGCGAATCTGATTTCTGGTAACAAAATACGCATCAAGCCTGCCATAAAATCAGCAGGAGGCGCTTCATGAATCTATCAGAACTATTTATTCGTCGTCCCATCATGACGACTTTGGTCATGGTGGGTATCCTCATCTTCGGTCTCATGAGCTATCGCTTGCTGCCGATCAGCGATTTGCCCAACGTCGATTATCCCACAATTCAGGTATCGGCGACACGACCAGGGGCTAGTCCTGAAACAATGGCATCATCTGTTGCTCGTCCTTTGGAGAAGCAATTTTCTAGCATTGCCGGACTCGATTCGCTGAACTCGACGAGTACATTGGGCAGTACCCAAATTACACTCCAGTTTAACCTGAGCCGTAGTATTGATGATGCTGCTCAGGATGTGGAAGCGGCAATTTCGGCAGCGTCTGGGCAAATTCCTAACGACTTACCAAATCCTCCCTCCTACAGCAAAGTCAACCCAGCCGATCAGCCAATTCTTTACTTATACATGTACTCCCCGACTCTGCCACTTTCCAAGGTAGACAACTATGCTCAAACCTACTTAGCTCAAAAGCTGTCTACAACCAACGGCGTTGCTCAAGTACAGGTTTACGGTTCCCAAAAGTATGCTGCTCGCATTCAACTTGATCCTGAGAAATTGGCAAGTCAGCAGATTGGACTAGATCAGGTGCAAACTGCGATACAACAAGGTAACGTAAATTTGCCTACAGGCAGTCTTTCAGGCAATCATAAAAACTTTACGGTGCAAGCAAATGGTCAGTTAGAAGATGCCGCTGCATATCGATCACTCATTGTCGCCTACCGCAATGGTGCGCCAGTATACCTTGAACAACTCGGTCGAATCGTTGACAGTGTGCAAAACGACAAAGTGGCAAGCTGGTATAACGACACCCGCGCCATTATTTTGACAATTCAACGGCAACCGGGTACAAACACAGTGCAGGTTGTAGACACAATCAAGCAAGCGCTGCCGAAGTTGAAAGACCAGATTCCAAAATCAGTGGAAATCGGTATTTTCTACGATGCGTCACAGTCAATTCGAGATTCAGTGGATGATGTCAAATTTACCCTGATCCTAACCATCTGCCTGGTTATCCTAGTTATCTTCCTGTTTTTGCGGAATCTCTCAGCGACAGTGATTCCCAGTTTAGCATTGCCCGTATCGCTGATTGCGACTTTCGCAGCGATGTACTTGCTGGGCTACTCGCTGGATAACTTATCAATGATGGCGTTGACACTTTCGGTAGGTTTCGTCGTTGATGATGCGATCGTCATGCTGGAAAATATTGTTCGTCATATGGAGATGGGTGAACGTTCTTTAGAAGCCGCCTTAAATGGTTCTAGAGAAATCAGTTTCACCATCTTGTCGATGACACTCTCGCTGGTGGCAGTATTCATCCCGATGCTGTTCATGGGTGGGGTGTTAGGACGACTCTTCCACGAATTTGCAGTGACGATCGCCGTTGCAATTTTGGTATCCGGGTTTGTCTCCCTGTCGCTCACCCCAATGCTATGCAGTCGCTTTCTCCGTCCACCAAATCACGAACATCAAAGCCGTCTGTATCAAGCCTCAGAGTATGCGTTTGATCGCTTCTTAAATCTCTACGATTGGAGTCTTAAAAAAGCTTTAAAGTACCACCGCACCACAATGATTCTGTCTGGTGTACTTTTCATCGTCACCGTTTATCTGTTTGTGGTGGTTCCCAAAGGTTTCATTCCCAGCGAAGACACTGGAGAAATCATCGCAACGACACAAGCAGCGCAGGATGCTTCTTTCGATAACTTGGTGCGTCACCAGCAAGATGTAGTTAATCTCATCCGCCAAGACCCGAATGTAGATGCAGTGAATTCTAACATTGGTCCTGGTTCCAGTGCGAGCGGAAGCGGGGCAGCAGTTGCAGGTAATTCTGGTAACATGTTCATTCGCCTGAAGGAGCGGACGCAACGCAACCTCAGTGCAGAGCAAATCATCCAAGTGTTACGAACCAAGCTGGCGACTGTTCCGGGTATTCAAGTGTTCTTACAAAATCCTCCGGCTATTCCCATTGGAACACAGCAGAGCACAGGACTATATCAGCTGGCGCTCCAGAGTACCGATGTCCAAGCTCTCGAACAATACGTTCCGCAACTCGTCGCCAAAATGAAAGCGCTCCCGGAACTTCAAGATGTTAACAGCGACTTGCAAATATCACCCCAAATAAAGATTGATATTGATCGCGATAAAGCCTCAGCCCTTGGCATAACCGCCGAACAAATCGAAAATACCTTGAGAAATGCTTACGGCGCTTATCAAGTCTCAACCATCTACGCTGCGAGTGATCAGTACGAAGTCATCCTAGAACTAGAACCGCAGTATCAGCAAGATCCCAATGCCTTGATGAAACTCTACATTAACACCAGCAGCAACTCCAGTACTGACACTAGCACCAACTCTAGTACTGACACTACGAGTACCAGCACCAACTCTAACACGAATTCTACTAGTGGGCAGGCAGTTCCTCTCAGTACCTTTGCTACATTATCTCAGGGTGTTGGACCGCTGATGGTAAATCACTTTGGTCGGATGAATGCTGCTACGATTTCCTTTAACCTATCACCCGGAACATCACTAGGAGCAGCCACGCAAACCGTGGAAGACCTTGTTCATCAAGTTATTCCCAATAATATCACGACAAGCTTCCAGGGAGCAGGTCAGGTGTTTCAATCTTCACTGCCGAGTTTAGGACTGTTGCTCCTCATCGCTATCTTAGTCATTTATCTTGTCCTCGGTATTCTCTACGAAGATTTTATACATCCTCTGACCATTCTTTCTGGTTTACCTTCGGCTGGATTTGGTGCTTTATTAACGCTATTAATTTTTCATGTCGAATTGAATGTTTATTCATTCATCGGCATCATCCTCTTGGTAGGTATCGTCAAGAAAAACGGCATTATGATGGTAGACTTCGCCATTGAAGCACAGCGAAACGACGGGAAAAGCCCATTTGATGCCATCTATGAAGCGTGTCTGATTCGATTCCGTCCAATCATGATGACGACAATGGCGGCTCTCATGGGAACATTGCCGATCGCCCTAGGTTATGGTGCAGGTTCTGAATCTCGTCGTCCTTTGGGAATTGCCGTTGTGGGCGGTTTAGTATTTTCTCAGATATTAACGCTTTATTTAACACCAGTATTTTTTACATATATGGAAGCTTGGCGGAAACAACTCAGCCAGGTGAAGTTCCGTCGCGTTTTCTCGTTTTCAGGAGGTAAGTAAAAATAAAAACAACAAAGCAGTTAAGAAACAACTTCTCACTTTCAGTTCTTTGTTTCCATCACAGTACCAATCAATGCAGTACATCAGTTTCCGAAATTCTCAAGGACTGCGCTTAGTTGGAAATTTCTTTCCGTCCGACTCCGCTGCTGTCGTTGTGATGGCTCACGGGTTTACGAGCGATAAGTCATCGAGGGGAAGGTTCGACCGCATTGCACGAGCCTTGAATGAGTTTGGATACAACGCTCTTGCCTTTGACTTCAGGGGTTGTGGAGAAAGTGATAATGACAGTCTCACGACTGCTAAGCAGGTGGACGATCTTAGGGCTGCTATTGCATACGTAAAATCCAGAGATTTACACCAAATAGCGCTCCTAGGGCACAGTTTAGGAAGCCTGATCTGCTTACGAGCTTATTCGTCAGAAGTGACAACAATGATTCTGACAGGTGCCCTTACTGGACCAATGTATCACAAGTGGGATCAATACTATTCGCCTGAACAGCTCCGTGAGCTTGCAGAAACAGGGTTTCTCACCATAAAGCAGAACGTGGGATATCGGCAAGAAGTCATCGTGGAGTCCCAGATGCTAAAGGACTTCGCGGAGATTGATCAGCAAAAGCTACTAGGCAGTATTAAGTGTCCCGTCCTGATCATTCATGGGGACAACGACGAAGAAGAGCGGCAATTACTGGAGCGTTCACGTCAAGGGTTGCACTACCTGCCACAAAGATCTCATATTGAAGTCATTCACGGAGCGAACCACAGTTTCCTCGATCACATCACTCGTGTGATTGATCTCATTCATGCTTGGTTAACCGAATACCTGCCCCGCTCTTAACGATCCAATCCCTGAGCGAAGACTCATTCAGGTCGAAGGAAAGCCCGTTTCTGAAACAATAATCGCGGAAAGCCGTTAGAGTGATGAAGGATTTACGACTAAATCTTGGATGTGGGGCAAAACGTCAACGTGAGCAGTTAGCTGAATCGGTTCGTCAACGTGTGTCCAGTGTTCAACCTGATTTGAGCCTGATTCGTTCTCGCTTGTTAGCCCAGCAACAATTATATGAAGCTTTCAGCAAATAGAATCGGTAGACACAATAATCTATAAAAAGGAGAAAATTATGGCACAGGAAACTCTTAAGCAAATACTAAATCAACTTGAGACACTTGAACTTGAAGAACTTCAGCAGCTTCATCAGACAATTCAAAGGTATCTTGCCCAGAAAGAAAGAACTGACAAGCAAGCAGCATTTCACCAAGCTCTGATTGATGCTGGTTTAGTCAAGCAGATTAAACGTCCCTCCTATGATCCAATCGCTGAGCGAAGACTCATTCAGGTCGAAGGAAAGCCCGTTTCTGAAACAATAATCGCGGAACGCCGTTAGATGGCAGTTTACTTCATGGACAGTAGCGCATTAGTCAAGCGTTACATCAGCGAAACTGGGTCAACTTGGGTCTTGGAATTGTTTGATCCGGTGTTAAACAATGAAGTCTTTATTGCTGCAATCACGGGTGTAGAAATTACTGCTGCAATCACGCGGCGATCGCGGGGTGGAAGTATCAATCTTGTGGATGCAAGGGTAATATGCAATCAGTTGAGAAGCGATTTGCATAGAGACTACCAAATTGTTGAAATCACAGAAAGTATTATCAATTCTGGGATGGTATTCGCTGAAACCTACGGATTGCGAGGTTATGACGCAATTCAACTCGCAGTTGGTCGGGTAGTCAACACCCTCTGCATTGCCAATGGATTAACTGCCATGACCTTTGTGTCCGCAGACAATGAGTTGAATGCGGCAGGGGTCAGTGAGGGATTGGTGATTGAAAATCCCAACAGCCACCCGTAGCACAGTCTAACTATCCCCCATCGAATTCCTGTTGACATCCTCTTGAGCGCGCCAAAGGCGATGGCGCTCCAGCGCCCGCTGAGTCCTCCGGACACGCTACGCGTTCGCCGTAAGGCGTGCCGCAGGCATACGCGATGGCACGGAGTGCCCGCCAAGGGCGATCGCATCAACGAACATTTTTGGGAGACTTAAGCTCATGAACCTTTCAGAACTCTTCATTCGCCGCCCCGTCATGACGACTTTGGTGATGATGGGTATCGTCATCTTCGGTCTCATGAGTTATGCATTGTTGCCAATTAGTGCCTTGCCTAACGTCGAATATCCTTTCATTTCCGTCTCTGCCAGCTTACCTGGTGCGACACCTGAAACGATGGCGTCCTCTGTCGCCGCGCCTCTAGAGCGACAGTTTACCAGTATTGCCGGACTTAATTCTTTTAACTCCACCAGCTCAACGGGTAGCACTAATATCTCCCTGCAATTCGACTTCAGCCGTAGGGTGAATGATGTTGCCAAAGATGTCCAGGCGGCAATCTCAGCAGCAGCGGGACAATTGCCTGCAGGTATGCCCAAACCACCTACCTACCGCAAAGTCAACCCGTCGGTTGCATCGATTCTCTACCTCTATATGTATTCCAAAACACTCCCTATCTCAACAGTGGACGAATACGCGGAGATTACAGTCGGTCAGCCAATTTCTATGATTGATGGTGTTGCTCAAGTACAAGTGTATGGTCAGCAACAGTATGCTGTTCGTATTCAGCTTGACCCGCGAGAGTTGGCAACACGGGGGATTGGACTGGATCAGGTAAGAACTGCAATTGGGCAAGGAAATGTAAACTTACCCACGGGTAGTCTTTCGGGCAAAGACAAAAGCTACGTGATTCAGGCAAATGGTCAACTCACCAATGCTGCTGAGTGGCGATCGCTCATTGTCACCTACAAAAATGGCGCACCAGTACGACTCCAGGATTTGGGGCAGGTGATTGATAGCGTACAGAACAACAAAGTCTTAAATCTCTACAACGGTATTCATTCTATTGTTCTCGCCGTGCAGCCTCAACCGGATGCCAACACCGTAGAAATCGTTGATGCCATCAAGCAACTTCTGCCGACGCTGCGCGAACAAGTTCCCAAATCGATTGAGATGGGCATCATGTATGATCGCTCTCAATCCATCCGGGCTTCTGTTGATGATGTAAAATTTACCTTATTTCTTTCAGTTTGTTTGGTTGTCCTGGTTATCTTCCTGTTCTTGCGCGATATCTCTGCCACAATCATTCCCAGTCTAGCACTCCCCGTGGCACTCATCGGCACGTTTGCCGCGATGTATTTGTTGGGCTATTCCTTGGATAACCTCTCACTGATGGCGTTGACGCTCTCAGTCGGCTTTGTTGTTGATGATGCAGTCGTTGTGCTGGAAAATATCGTCCGTCACCGAGAAATGGGTGAGCGTCCTTTGGAAGCTGCGTTGAAGGGGTCAAGAGAAATCAGCTTCACGATTTTGTCGATGACGTTATCGCTGGTGGCGGTGTTCATCCCTATTATGTTCATGAATGGATTGATTGGTCGGTTGTTTCATGAATTTGCTGTGACGATCGCCGTTGCCATTTTGGTATCGGGATTCGTATCCCTTAGCCTCACCCCAATGCTGTGCAGTCGATTTATCCGTCCACCCCATCATCATCAACATCAAAGCCGTCTGTATAGAGCTTCAGAGCGTGTTTTTGATGTCATGTTGCAAAGCTATGAGTGGAGTCTCAAGCCAGTCTTGAAATACCGTAGCATGACGCTCATTGGTTCTGGCATTCTCTTACTACTGACATTTTACCTGTTCACCGTCGTTCCTAAAGGATTTATCCCCACAGAAGACACCGGACAAATCATGGCAAACACGCGAGCAGCACAAGATATCTCTTTTGATGAGATGTTGCGTCATCAGCAGGCGGTTGTTGACATCATCCGCAAAGACCCCGACATAGAAGCAATTGACTCAATTGTAGGTGCGAGTGGACCTAATGCGGCGGTTAACTCTGGACGAATTACGATTCGCCTGAAGCCGCGTTCCCAACGCCGTGTCAATTCCGACCAAATCATTCAAAGACTACGCCCCAAGCTAGCACGCGTACCTGGTATCAAAACTTTGTTGCGATCGCCACCTGCTATTCCCATCGGCGCTCAACAAACCAATTCAACGTACCAGTTCACGTTACAGAGCCTCAACCTGCAAGACCTGCAAAAATATACTCCCATATTTGCAGAAAAAGTCAAAGCAATACCAGGACTTCAGGGTGTTGACAGCGACTTACAACTGGGCACTCCACAGTTACAAGTCAATATTGACCACAAAAAAGTAGCAACTCTCGGCATTACAGCAGAACAAATCGAAAGAACACTCAGCGATGCGTATGGTTCCAGCCAAGTTTCAAAAATTTATACCCCAAACGATCAGTTTTACGTGATTTTAGAACTGCAACCGCAGTTCCAGCGTGATCCCAATGCTCTATCGTTGCTTTATATTCGAGCCAGCAACGGACAACAGGTTCCCCTAAGCACGATTGCTAACATTAGTCAAGGGGTTGGTCCTCTGACTGTGACTCACCTCTCTCAAATCCCCTCTGCCACGATTTCCTTTGACTTAGGATCAGGAATGTCTCTGGATCAAGCAACACAAGCTATCAATGAACTAGCGCGTGAAACTCTACCTTCAACTATCACTACCAGCTTTCAGGGATCGGCGCAAGCCTTCAAACAATCCTTCAACGATTTAGGCTGGCTGTTGCTTGTGTCAATTGTCGTGATTTATCTGATTTTGGGTATCCTCTATGAGGATTTCATTCACCCCATAACCATTCTTTCTGGTTTGCCTTCCGCTGGTTTTGGAGCATTATTGACGCTATACATTTTCAATGTCGAATTGAATCTCTACTCTTTCATTGGTCTTATCCTGCTGGTGGGTATCGTCAAGAAAAATGGCATCATGTTGGTAGACTTCGCCATCGAAGCGCAGCGACGAGAAGGAAAAAATTCTTTTGATGCCATTTATGAAGCTTGCCTAGTTCGCTTCCGTCCAATTATGATGACGACGATGGCAGCTTTGATGGGGACACTACCAATTGCTTTGGGGACAGGTTCCGGTTCTGAAGCACGTCGTCCTTTGGGGATTGCGATTGTCGGCGGATTGGTGTTCTCTCAGATATTAACTCTCTACCTGACTCCAGTGTTCTACACTTACATGGAAGCATTGCGGAAACAGCTTAGTCAACCTAAGTTTCGTAGAATTTTCTTGCGGAAGAAAGCTAAGCATTCTGGCTGAGTTCTGAAACCTTTACGCTACCGCTATGCACTTCCCACGGTTTCAACGTCAATAACTCCGATTGCACAAACAAAAACACTCCAAAGGTGATGCAATCCCAGCAACTCACGCTGTGGATGGGGTTGCGATAGCGTGTAGTGCTTTTACTCAGTATGGAGTCAAAAGTCGTACCTCTCAAGGATGGGTGGGTACGGTAACAGTAACTCGTGCGCCATTTGCCGTTATCCGTCGCCCTCCCGTTTCACGGCGTCAACTGCATCTGGCGGTTCCCGCCAAGGGTGGAGTGAGGCGTAGGTACGGCGGCACTGTTACCCGCCACGGATTGAGAAAGGGTGACGGTGACTTGGTTAAATCTCCGAAGGGCATCGGTTACGTCAGTGGCGATACCGAAAAACAGATATCTGTCAGCGATGCTAACTGGAAACGGTTAGGGCAGATAGCATCTAGCAAAATTCAGCTAATTCGTAGATCAAACGGTTGATTGTAACTTACTAGATTTTGTAAAGCCGTCCTTCACTTCGCGGGCATGACGGGGTTTCAAACCCATATTTTTCGATGACAACTGTTCTGTTGAGCGATAAATCAAAGGTGTTCCCTACCAACGCGCACCCAGCGGTAGCCGTAACCCTCAAGCTGTATGCCGCGTTCGGGGTGTTTGATCGGCTCATAGGGCTGATCTCCAAGTAAATCAATCCAACGGGATTCGTGCTCGTCCGTATACGCCCAATCAATCTCCGATTGGCTCCCTGAACTCCCTTCAGGAGAGGCACGAAGTGCCTCGGGCGTAGGACGCGCTGAGCGCAAAGCGCTCCCTTCGGGTACGCGATCGCCATCTAGCTTTAGAGTTACTGTGCAAGCATATGACGCCAGATTATGAAGCGCAACAACCGTTCCATCGCGCCACTGGTAGCGCAGAGCTAACACTCCTGAATTATCTGTCTCAATCAGTTCCCAACTTCCCCAACCGAACTCTGGACATTCTTTAAGCATCCGAATTGCTCGTTCCATCCAGTTTAAAAGTGAGTTAGGATCTCTTCGTTGAGCGATAACATTCAGGTGTGGGTAGCCATATTCCCCCTCCTTGATGACGGGGAGAATAAGTTTATCGCTAGGAGCGGTCGAGAACCCTCCATTCGACTCTCCTGACCATTGCATTGGGGTGCGACTGGCGTCACGTTGTTTCAGCGATAAGTCATCTCCCATGCCAATTTCTTCACCCGCCTTTAGGACTGGTGTTCCTGGCATAGTAAACATGAGGCTGTAAGCAAGGCGGATACGACGCTCGTCACCTTGAACTAAAGGTGGAAAGCGACGCCGAATACCGCGATCATAAATCCACACCTGATCTTTATCCTGATGAAATTTGGTCAATATCTCTTCCTGTTCCTCCTGGGAGAGCTTGTCCAACGACAGTTCATCGTGATTGCGGATAAAGTGTGCCCACTGACAAATCTCTGGAATCTCTGGTGGTGCTTTCAATCCTTGTATAAGAGGAGCCACTGCTTCACGAGCCAAGGCAAGCATGAGATACTGATTGACGATGAAGCTAAACAGCATTTGCAATTTATCGCCATCGTCGAAATATTTCGGTACATCCTCCATTGGCACATTCGCTTCTGCCAGAATGATGGCATCTCCTCGTCGCCAGGAAAGAAAGTTCCGCATCTGTTTGAGATAACGATAAGGGTCTTTAATATCTGCTTGTTTTTCAATACCCTTTAGCTCAATTAAGAACGGAGCCGCATCAACTCGAAAGCCAGAAATCCCCAGTTGTAGCCAAAATCCCATGATTTTGTAGAATTCTTCCCGAACTTGAGGATTACCAATATTCAAGTCTGCCTGGTGCTCAAAGAAACGGTGAAAGTAATAGGCTCCAGCTTCCTCGTTATATGTCCAGGTACTCTCTTGATAGCCAGGGAAAATAATCCCTTCTTCTGCATCAGCAGGTTTTTCCTCTGACCACACATAATAGTCCCGGTATTTAGAATGCTTATCTTTGCAAGCAGCTTTAAACCAAGGATGGTCAATTGAGGTGTGATTAATTACTAAGTCAATAATAACGCGCATACCGCGATCGTTTGCCTGACGTAGAAACTCAACAAAGTCTCCTAATGTTCCCAAATGCGGATCTACATTGTAGTAATCTGTAATGTCATAGCCATTATCTCGGTTTGGGGTGGGATAAAACGGCATAAGCCAGATACAGTTAATGCCTAAACCCGCAATATAATCTAAGCGATCAATCAGTCCCTCAAAGTCTCCTATCCCATCGCCGTTACCATCCATAAACGTTTCTACATCGATGCAATAGATAACAGCACTTTTGTACCAGAGGTCTAGCATAACAGTCACAGCGATCGCCTTGGCTATCCTAACTTTACTTGCTCTTGGGGGAATATCTGTCGATGGAGCTAGATTTGCTTGTTATGGTTATCTGTTTATCATTTTGACTTTTGACTTCCCCCTCGTGGGGCGCTCACATCTTGCACTAGTTGCCTTATTGCAATTTTTGTAGGGTGGGCACTGCTTATCGTTCGCGCTCAACTTCTATTTTTACCAAAAAGAACGAAGGTGTCAGTCGTCATTCGTCAGAATGACGAGTGTACGAGTGGCGGATGAGTCGAGCATTTATTGCCCCTGCACTCCTGCATGGAGGAGTAGAAAGGCACAGCATCGTACTTGAAACCCCCGGATTCATTCGTGGGGTCCCAACTGAATTCACCAGTTCTGTCTTCTGACTCCTTCTCATGTTATTTCAGATTTTTCTCATCATCTCCCAACATTTTCAATAATTTTCTTGCAACTATAACCCCAATAACTCCTGCACCAACCAATTCCACTGCTTGCACCACTTTTTTGCCCACATCGTGAGGGTCGAGGTGATGGTGAAAAATCTCTTCATCCAGCCATTCAGTCGTGGCTTTGAAATCATGAATTGGCGTTGGTAATAACGTTAAATAAGTGCCTTGACGGATTAAGTGCGCAAGTTCACCTGCAACTTCAAAAATATTAAATAAGTTAGCAGCAGCATCATTTATTCCCAATTTCAAGAGGGTTCCACGAATGTTAACCTTGGCAGGTTTGGGTTCTTCTCCCAACGCTAATGCTTTCAAATTTCGAGCAATGTTAGCTCCTTGTTGATAAGCTACTTGCGCTGTAGGTGGTAGTGAATTATTCTGAACTGCTGCACAATCACCGCCTGCAAAAACTTCTGGAAAGTCGAACAATTGCATAGTGGGAGTGACTAGGGGACGGTTATGATGATCCCGATGTTCTTTGGGAATTGGTAAATCTTGAATCAGTGGATGGCTAGAGGTACCAGCCGTCCAGATTGTGGTGCATGTTGGCAGTGTCTTAACTTGATTATTGCTTTTATATTCAATTGTGTTAGGCTGAACAGCAGTAGCTTCTGCTCCCATGAGGATTTCAATTGGTACAGTGCGTTTTTGTAATTCTTTCTCCGCAATTAGGCGTAGTGGATCGTTAATATCGCCTTCGAGGATTTTTTGACCATGATTGAGTAGGATCACACGAATTTCATCAGAATTGCCTCCCAAAGCGCTATACCAATGTGGAAGAAAATCGCCTAAGGTAGCTGCCATTTCCACACCAGAAGCACCACCACCAACTACGACTACTGTTAATAATTTCCGACGTTGTTCTGGATCTTCAGTTTGCGCGGCTCGTTGCAAGCAGTCGCGCAAATGACGGTCAATAGCGATCGCATCTGCTTGTGTCCAAAAAGGTAAGCTGTTT
Source organism: Iphinoe sp. HA4291-MV1 (assembly GCA_019359415.1). GTDB lineage: Bacteria > Cyanobacteriota > Cyanobacteriia > Cyanobacteriales > Nostocaceae > Brasilonema. Next base: position 16,529 of record JAHHHH010000054.1, read on the forward strand.
TCTTGAGCACCTTCAACGTGATGATAGCCAGTGACGCTACCCAATGCTAATACTAAATTGCTATAGTTGTAAGAATTTCCCGAAGATAATTTGACTTCCCGTTGATGCAGGTCTATCGATTGCACAGTATCTTGCACAAAGATAACACCGCTACCCTTAAGTAATTCCGCAAAACGCGGTACTACCTGAAAGCTGTCCATCTCACCACTGAAATACTCATAGAGTAAAGGCTTAAAGCAAAAGCGTTCATTTTTATCAATCAAGATAACAGAGCGAGGATAGTGTTCGTGAGCTAGGTACAGGGCTGTGAAAAGCCCAGTAAAGCCACCACCAACAATCACAGTTTGATAAACTTGGCTGTTCATAAAATATCTCCAAACTCATGTGAAATCAGGATGTGCTAAATAATGATGACTTTGCTATATGAATAAAAACAAAGCAATTAAAATGGTGCTGAGAAAAATAGCGAAATAAAATAGTGTATTCGACTCTACGACTAATAAATCCAACAGCGACAACGAGGGTGTCGCTAGCCCAATAATGCCAACATACTGCTCTTTCTGTAAACCATGTGCAATTAGCGGATCTTGTGCTGTACCTGGTGGCGGACTTTCCTGAATTGTTTTTGGAGAAAGCTCTGATGCTGGCAATTCTTGTAATAATAGATTCATCAAACTACTCCTTAAAAAACTTTTAATTTCTAAATGTTTTTATTGTTTTTATGCCTGCCAAAGGTAGAGAATTGAAAACAGAATCACCCAAACCCCATCAACAAAGTGCCAAAACAAAGTGGTTGCACTGACACCGAAGTGACTTTTGTTGTAATTACCTCGACTGAAGGAGCGGATAAGCATGGTTATCTGTAGAAGAACACCAGTTAGAACGTGTAAACTGTGAAAACCTGTCAGCACGTAGAATGTTGAACCAACTAGCCCCGTACTTAACCCAAAATCGAGTTTGCTCCACTCAATTCCTTGACCAATTAAAAAGTAAGTTCCCATAGCGATCGTTAACAGCCAAAGCCAGCGAAATCTATTAAATTTGCGACGTTTAAGAGCATTTTCTGCTGGTTGGATGACAAAGCTGCTGGAAAGCAAAACTACCGTATTAATAATTACAAAGGTAGACAGTTCTGGTCCCGAAACACCCGGTGGTAGCCAATTTCTTGAGTGTGTCAATCGTAGAGCGACGTATGTAAAGATAAAACTCAAAAAGATTATGCTCTCCGACAACAGAAACACGGTAAACCCGAACATCCCCTTGCCATGATGGTCTTCAGCATTTCCGCCACCGCTTGGTAAAAACCGCAAGAGCCAATTTGGCAGGTGTCGCCGCCACTGCTCAAAACGGAAAGGACTTTCATCTATATGGATGACGCGACGGTTCATAATTCAAATGAGATTGGGTATTGGATAGTGTTGAGTTCCGAGTGAATGGCTATCATCTCTCCCCTGCTCCTCTGCCTCTGTGCCCCTCTGCCTCTTCAGTAGGTTCCACTACTGAGTATTTTGGATCGCCGTAGTCGTAGGGAGGTCTTCTCACAACCGGAATCTCCTCAAAATTCTCTCGTGGTGGTGGTGAGGAGGTTGTCCATTCCAGTCCAGTAGCGTGCCAAGGATTGTTTACTGCCTTCGGTCCGTATAACCAGGAACCCACCATATTAGCAATAAAGGGCAGCGTGGATACTCCCAGCAAGAATCCTCCAAGGCTAGCGATGACGTTCCACCCCTGATACTGTGGGTCGTAGGAGGAAATTCGGCGTACCATTCCCTGTAAACCCAGTGGGTGCATGGGGAAAAAGGTGAGGTTGGCACCAATAAAAGTCAACCAGAAATGCAGTTTACCCCAGCCTTCAGCATACATCCGTCCAGTTATCTTGGGAAACCAGAAGTAAATGGCTGCGAAAATTGCCATCGTGATGGTGTTGAAGACAATGTAGTGGAAGTGCCCTACCACAAAGTAGGTGTTGTGGACGTGAATGTCAAACGGCGTTGCGGCGAGCATCACACCAGTGACACCGCCGAAAAGAAACATTGCTGCACCTCCCATAGCAAATAGCATTGGTGTCTCTAGGTGCAACTTACTCTTCCAAATTGTCGCAGTCCAGCCAAATGCCTTGACACCAGTAGGCACGGCAACCAACATTGAGGTAACCATGAATAACATCCGCATCCAGTCAGGAGTGGCGCTAGTAAACATATGATGCACCCAAACGAAGATGCTGATCAAAGCAATACCTAACGTGGCGATCGCTAATGACCGATAGCCAAACAGGGGATTGCGAGAAAAGGCGGGGAGAACCTCCGCAAAAATACCGAAGGCTGGTAGCGCCATGATATAAACTGCTGGGTGGGAGTAGAACCAGAATAAATGCTGGTAAATTATAGGGTCGCCATTCTCTAGGGGCTTGAAGAAATGTGTCCCAAAAGCGAGGTCAAACAATAGCAGCGTCAATGCGCCAGTTAGGGAAGGCAAATTAATTAGTTGCAATAACTGTGCGCTGAGAACCGACCAAACAAAGACGGGCATACGAAAAAACGTCATTCCCGGAGAGCGCATCCAAAAGATGGTAGTAACAAAGTTGACAGCCCCCATAATTGAAGAGATGCCTATCAGTACTAAACTCACAATCCAAAACAACTCACCATTAATCGGTTGACCTGGGGGAATTTGGAGACTAATTGGTGGATAAGACCACCAACCTGCCTGAGCGGGACCGTTGGGCAGCAAGAAGCTAGACAGTAGCAAAATACTTGCTGGTGGAATTATCCAAAAAGAGATGGCGTTGAGCAGGGGAAACGCCATGTCCCGCGCCCCAATCATAAGCGGCACTAAGTAGTTAGAAATACCTGCATTGAACGGGATAATCCACAGAAAAATCATGATTGTCCCGTGCATAGTGAATAAGGCGTTGTAGAGTGGGCGGTCAACCACATTTGATTCGGGGGTGAGCAGTTCGGCACGGATGAGCATCGCCAACAGCCCGCCAATCAGGAAGAAAATGAAGGTCGTCACCATATACTGAACGCCAATGACCTTATGATCTGTGCTGAAGCTAAAGTATCGCCGCCAGTTATTATCAGACTCGTTATGGAAATTTTCAGGCTCTCTATCCCCGCTGATACTTTCTATAGAGTCATGTGTCATTACTTACCATCCTTTCAACTGTAATCACGGGAGACTTTGAGGGTGCAACAGTGTACCAACCGCTCTTAAACAATGTCTTTGCTGGCTGGATATACTCAGCAACTGCCTGATTTTTTGTAGTCGTTGGTTCGAGAGCCACCTGGGCAAGCCACTGGTTATAAGCTTGAGGGGATTCAACGTATACATTTGCATCCATCAAAGCAAAGTAAGTACCACTGAATAGAGAGTCTTTTAAATGGTATTTACCTGTGCGAATCGGCGTTAGCACAATATCAATATTGCGTCCGGGGACAATATACTGCTGTAAGCGGAACTCAGGGACGTAAAAACTGTGGAGCACATCTTGGGCGTGCATATTTAAGCGGGTGCTGCAATTAACTGGCAGGTGTAATTCATTACTAGTGACATTATTTGGATAGTGGAAAGACCAATCCCACTGCTTAACGAAAACACCAATAGTTTCAGTAGTCCCTTTGGGGTCGTTGCTAACTGGTGCGGCGTAGGCTGGTTCAGATTCTAGAGGCATATGCAAATGCACGATTTGCCCCAAACCTAATATATTTAATTGCTGATAAATATTGAAGCCTTGGAAAGCAATCCACATTACCAGCAGAGTTGGAGTTGCCGTCCACAAGATTTCTAGCCTCACATCACCTCTAGAGGGATGTCCCTCGCTGTAGTCATGCTTAGATGCTCGAAAGAAAAGTACCGAGTACACCATCATACCAACAAGCCCAAGCAAAATAAATGCTCCAACCGAGACTAAGAAGCTAAACAAAGCATCTATCTTTTGCGCTTCTGCTGTAGCTTCAGGAGGCATCCAAGAATACGCCTGCTGCCCAATCCAATGGCTGATGACTAGCAGCACCGCAATATAACCAGCGATTAGTAAATATTCTAAAAATCTAAACATAAACTCAGAATGCTTCTCGTTTAATTATTTGAGCAGCAAGTTAGGGTTTTCGCCCTGTCGGAGCAAGCCCGCAGCGGTATTGTGAATGCCAAACTCGCTTCCCATATGCCCCCCTAATGTTCCGTGGATATACAAGATACCCAGCATTGCAATACCTGCTAATAAGTAAATCCACTGCACTTGCCTGGAGGCTTCCTTGCGCCAATGGTAGCGTTGCAAGCCTCTCCACACGGTCATGGCAACAATGATCCCCAACAACAAAACACCACCCAAACCATGCAAAAGCATCGTCAAAGGCGCGCTCAACCCCCAATCACTCTTTTGATCAATTGGTGGGTTTGCCAGTAGCAACTCGAAAAAGCCAGCTGCAACGGTAAAAAAGGTGACAGTTGCCGCCGCCAGCAGGTTGTACCAGCCGACATCGAAGAAGCCAGAACGGATGGCTGTAAGACCCAAAAATTTGAAGATTGGTTTTTCTAAGGGAAAAAGCGCTCCTGCTATATCAAATAATATGGCAATAATGAACAAACCCAAAGTCAGATGCACTAGCTTTGGATGCATTGGAATTTCGTAGGGCAGTCCGTTAGCACCCAGCTTCAACCCCAAAGAGTCAATAAGTTGCGAGTTCATGGTCAGACCCCCTGCTTCATTGCTTCAACGACAGGCTCCACGTGCAGCCCGTATACCCAAAACAGCTTGCTTCCCAAATACACTTGCAAGAACACCAGGCAAATCAAAAACGTTGCTACACCTAGGTAAGCAGGCGGTACCTTCAAAGGATTGCGATTGCGAATCACGAAACGCCAAGCTGTGATGGCGGCAACAATCGCCGCCAGCGACCAACCCATAACTGTATGAAAATTCAGTGTTGGCTGGACTGCTTCGTAGACTTGTGCCAAACCTGCTTCAAACTGACCAAAGATAACCGCTAGAAAAATTGCTCCTGAAGCAACAAACATATTCCAGAAACTGACCTCAAACAAACGCACGTTGCGGGTGAAATAGCCTAGCACATCGCAAAAGAAAGAAAAGAACACCATCGCGATCACAAAGTGGACAATGATGGGGTGTAGAGGGTCGGGGTACGGTAGATTTTGGCTATTAAGAGACAGAGCGGGCATCGCTTTCTCCTTAAGGTATCCAGACGCTGTCATTATTTCTTCTGGTAAGAATACTATTCAGTATTAAATTTTTTGTATATTTTTACTTTTACAGCTGCTCCCAAAAACATAGCATTTCTACTAAACTATTTCTTAAAAAATAGATCCTAAAAAATAGAGCAACAAGACTCTATCTTAGGAATGATTTAGATAAAAATAATTTCTTTTTGCTAGCTATGTTTTTTATTAGATATTAAATTTTATCACAAAAAAAAATAATCAATAAATGTATACAGCTATACTTTCTTATCTGAACCTGTAGATTAGCTAGGTAAACCGTTGCTTGTGAGCAATTAAAGTCTTCTATAAATAAGCTTGCATCAAAAATAAAATTAGAATGAAATTTTTCTCCTACTAGGAAAGAAGCGCTGCTGCCTTCATGCTCTAAAGATTTCATAAAATAATGAAATTAGAATGAAATTTTTCTAGCTCTATAGATATAGATATTCATTACTCCAATAGTTAGAAGCGATCGCCACTAGAAAAGGCACTCAAGTGGATTGATAAATATGGCGATTTTGATGGAGATGGGTTTGTTGAGTATTTAACTCGTTCTACCCACGGATTACGCAATCAAGGCTGGAAAGATTCGGGTGAATCAATGGTTTATCCGAATGGTAAGTTAGTTGAGCCGCCAATTGCTTTGTGTGAGGTACAAGGCTACGCCTATGATGCTTGGCTAAAGGCAGCTTTCATTTATGAAGTGTGGGGAGAAAAAGAGCAAGCCCAAAAGCTACGTCAAAAAGCAGAAGAACTTTATCAATGCTTTAATGATCGCTTTTGGATGGAAAAGGAAGGTTTTTACTGTCTTGGCTTAGATAATAAGAAGCAGCAAATCCAATCAATTACCTCAAATCCCGGTCATCTACTATGGTCTGGTATTGTACCCAAAGAACGGGCAAAAAGGCTTGTTAAGAGAATTTTTCAACAGGATATGTGGTGTGGTTGGGGCGTCAATTGGGTTGGGGTGTGGTCAAAATCTGTTGGTGAAGGAATGGACAATGCCCCTTGCCCATTGCCCATTGCCCCTTGCCCATTGCCCATTGCCCATTGCCCATTGCCCATTGCCCCTTGCTAACCAACTACTTATGACCACACCCATTGGGTTGAGGAACAAACCCATGACCATTACGCTTGGCGTTGGATTTTACTCCGTTCCACCCAACCTACACTCTTTTTTTGAATATCTTGTTTGATAAGTTCAAGGTCAATATAAGAGTCAGCAACTCTAATCAGACTTTCACTGGTCATAGAACCTAAACCAACAACTTCTACTTGGATTCCTCGGTAGGTAATGTTATCAACAGCATAAGCAAGGTCGCCATCTCCACTCAACAGAACTAAAGTATCGCAGTACCTTGCTAAGGTCATCATATCAACAGCAATCTCTATATCCAAATTCGCTTTTTTAGAGCCATTAGGGAGCGCAATGAGTTCTTTACTTACCACACGGTAACCATTGCGACTCATCCAGAGCAGAAAGCCTTGCTGTTTTTCATTTGTGTAATCAATACCTGTGTAAAAGTAAGCCCTAAGCAACTGACGCTTCTTTGTTAGATATTGCAGTAGTTTGGTGTAATCAATTTCAATATTGAGGTGCATTGCTGCGTAAAACAAGTTTGCGCCATCAATAAAAATGGCAATACGTTGGTGTCGCTTCTTGTCTAGATTGTTCTGGTGACACGGTCGTAAGGTATTTGCACTTGCAATATCTGGTTTTTCAAACACAGAAAGCTGTGTCACATTCAACGGTGGCTCAAGCTCCAACTTTAAGTGGCGTTGGTTATTATGCTGAGGTCGCGGAAGTAGTTGCATGGAAATACGACTCCGAGCGTGCGTGATTCTTATTAAAGATAGCAGTGAAAATTATTTGACTTAGAATGGACAAATTAAGACACCTGAAAATTTAATGTTTTCTTTATTTTCTACTATGCTTTGTCTTGAAAGTCATCTTATAAGACAAGAAAATTTATTTATTGTAATATATCTTAGGAATCAGGAAGACGTTTTGCTGATGTAAATAAAAAAATTGAAATTCTGGCTTGAAATGTGTGAAATTGGTGGTAATGTAAACACACTTGTTTATATTTATGCACAACTCCTCAGACTAACTGGGGTCCGCTTGACCCCATAAACCTGCTGATGGTTTCATGCACCACCAACACGCCCCAGTGAAGCAGGAAGTATATCTCAATGTCCGGACAAGTCCGGCGTTGTATGAGTTTTATGGAGCAGAGGCTTATGTTTGGATTAGGATGGACGGAAGTCGGTGTTATTGTTCTGGTCGCTCTTCTCATTTTTGGACCAAAAAAAATTCCGGAATTAGGCAGCGCACTGGGCAAAACTCTGCGAGGTTTTAAGGAGGAACTGAAAAACCCCAGTGACGATACTAATCAGGAAGAAGAAAAACAATAATGAGAGGAATTCAGAATACAGAATTACCACATAGATTCACTTTTTTTGCGATTGGGCGAGCGCTCAGCCCACTTACCCCTTTGGCAATCGCCTAGTTTTTGCCAGCGTCTAATGAATTAGAATCTCAAACCAACTCCACCTTGCAAGGAGAAAGCTGTCCCACCATCGCGGACAGCATCAAAGGCAATGATAGCGTTACCAAAAATCACAGTATTACTATTTGGGACAACGTAATCAATTCCTGGTTGCAGGGCAAAGCCAATTCTATTCCCAACTGGAGAAGGTGTGTCACCGCCAGCGAGAACAAGTCCAGCTCCTATATAGGCATCAGTTTGCCAGTTGATGGGGTAGTCGTAGGAAACTGTAGGCACAAGGGCAACATTTGAACCAATGAAAGCCTGAGCACGAAAAGAAACGGGAACCTCAAGAAGCTTATAGCGACCAGCAATAACTCCTCCGACTCGGGCACCATCTGCAAAACCAACTGCCGGACCAACACCAACATAACTACCATATGCTACTTGAGCTTGTGCTGGTTGGGTAAATTGAGCAAAACTTAAAAGTGAACCAGCTAAAACAACTGATACTAAGTACTTAAGACGCTTCATTTCCCCGCTCCTCACAAAATTCCTAGTTTAATTATCGTAGATTTTATAAGAAAAATGCTGAAAACTCTACCTCTAGGGGCAACGATGATGAAGACCTCCTTGAGTACAAATGTAAGCTATTTGCTTGGCATCCAAATTTTTGACTTGAGTGAAATCGACTCCCTCCACAACCGCAGATTGCGCCCCGATCGCTGGAGTTTGCACAAATTGCTCTGTTTGGTTTTGTTTGCTAGGCGAAAGAACTGCTCCTTGAAAATCAGCTCCGGTGAGATTCGCCTCTCGTAAATCTGCAAGGCTCAAGTCGGCATTTCGCAAGTTGGCATTTTCCATATTGGCAGAGCGTAAAATAGCATTAGCAAGGCGAGTTGCGTTCAGGTTGGCATTGCTGAGATTGGCATGATCCAAATAAGCTCCTGTGAGATCTGCTCCTTGCCAGTCGGTTTTGGTTAAGTTGGCAAATGACAATTGCGTTCCTACTGCAATGACGCGACCTAAACGAGCGGCGTACAGATCCGCATCTTTCAGGTGTGCATTACTCAAGTCGGCTCCTGTCAAACTCACATTTTCTAAAACAGCACCCTGTAAATCAGCTCCCTCTAGCTGAGCGCTACTGAGGTTAGCACCAGTTAAACGTGCGTTGGATAAGTTAGCTTTGTTGAGAGTGGCGCGGCTCAAATCTGTACGGATCATGAGGACACGGCTGAGGTTAGCTTCCGCGAGATTCGCTTGCGTCATTCGTGCTTGACTTAAATCCGCAATCCAATCGTCATAGGTATCCCATCGACCATCATCGCCTGCTCCCCGAAAGCGACTCCCCTTAAAACTGCCAAAGGATAGGTTTGCGGATTTGAACTTAATTCCCCATAAATCAATTTTATCTAATACCAAGTTGAAGGAGCTTTGCTCAGAACCGTTCTGACCCAAGTGGACATTGCTAAGGTCCAAACCATTGTTTTGACCGTTGTAAACAGCCAAAATCTTACTAATTGCATACTGGTTTGCTTGCAACTGCTTTTGTAGCACTTCTTGTGGTAAGGCTGTGCTACCCCTTCCAGGCTCTAACTCGCCAGTTAGGAGCTGATTTATACGTTTTAAATTGGGGATGGCATCAGGTCCAACGTTTACCAAAGCTTGCTGAATCGTTTCAACTAAAATTGGATTGGTTTCCTTAGACAGCAAATCGACAAGGTATTGGGTTGCTTGAGGGTCATTGAGAGTACCCATCGCCAAAATTGCTTTCTGGCGTTCCTCGTTTGTTGCAGTAGAGTTAGGATTTAACTGTTTGATCAGTGCAAGAAACTGCTGGCTGTTGCGCTGCTCAGTGATTCGCTGATTTTGCAGTGTTTGAATGTAAATTTGAGCACCTACTAAAGTTGCTAATATTGCACTCATACTGAGGAGTGCGATTCCAATCATTCTCTGATTTGAATTTTGCGGTAACCACTGCCATAGCCTGGGTTGCTGGCTTGGCTGTTCTGGAGTGATCACAATTGATGCGATCGCAGCTTCCTCATCTGGCTCACTCAACTGAGACTGACTCCCCTTTGCATCACCTTGGGACTGCAGTGTCAATGGTTTGGTAGCATCTACAGTGTAGATCCCTGCAAATTTGTCATGCAATGCGCGACGGTTTTGCTGCCAAGAGAAGCCTATCGCTTCTAACACAAACATGATAGTTGCCAAGCTGGTAAAAGCACCTAAACTAGGAAACAAGAAGCTGTTGCGCCAGAGAAAATAGGTAACGGACATAGGCAAACCCCAACGACCAAGTCCTTCTCGTACCAAAACGGCTCCGAAACCGGGTGGTTTACCTTCAGCGTTGACAACTTTAATTCCAAATCGATGTTTTGCCAGTGTGCTACCAGTTTTAGCGAGTAAATACAACTGCCAACCTGAGAGTGTCAGAGGTGTTAGCAAGGCTATTGTCCATAAGAAATTCGTGGGCCATGCTACGTTTCGGGTACCATAGCTGACAGGCAGAGCTAATGGACGGGCGATCGCACGTTCCGTTTGTACTAAGATGGGGTTGAGTGGTACTCGATTTAAATCGCTTCTAGAATTGGCATATGCACCCATCCCGAAAAGCACCAGTCCACTCGCAACCACCAGTGTGATTTCCGCTGCCCAAGCAGCAGTGCGCCTAGTTGCGAAGGACAGTGGATTGGATTTTTCAGGTTTTTTGGCTTGACTAGATTGGTTACTTCTCCTCACAATTGGGGTCGCCATTGGATAATTCCCTTTAACTTTATTATTTCTACGTCACTAGGCGTGTAAGTTGAAAAATAAACTACTACTGATTTTGAGAGTGACTGGCTACCAAAAATTTGTATCCAACGTACACTAAGATTGCCAATAGTGCCAAACTGATCGCAACAGTTACGAGTTTAAGTACTGCTTGTAGTATGGTAAAACCCAATAGCAAAACTACACCAGAAACTACTAGCTTTCTCACTCTAGACAAATTGTGAAACCAGGTCAAAAATTGCACTAAGTAAGAGTCCGAGCTTGGAAAATCAGACTGAGAGGACTTTACTCTTTTTTGTGACTGTGGAATAATCACAGACGGTGTATTTATCTCTGCCTCTAATTTTTCGAGGCGACGCTTCAAGTCTTCTTCTGGTTGAGGATTCATTTATTACCTTAGCTTAAACACGCTTATGAACAATGAACCAATAAAAGGATTTGGTTGGCGATTGTCTTAGTGATTTTAGCGGATGTGCAACGCAAAACTTACTCAAACCGCATGTCGTTAATTAACAAGAGCGTTTGTGGAAATCCAGACTCGCTCTTACTCCATCTATCCACGGCTTTTGCTAAGTTCCGCAACGCCGGCGATATCGAATCAAATCAGAGGGTTTAGCAACCGCTCACACAAACCTACTCATATCTATTTAACTCATCACCCGGTTGTAAAAACTTCTCATATTCTGGAGAAAGTGCTCGTTGATTGTAACACAAGCGAATCGGGTTGACGCTTCCACGGCTTCAAGCTGTGGGATTCTCCCTTCATCCCGTTCTGCCTTCTTCTTTATTCGTGAGGGTTGTCCAGAATCCTTTTATTTATCTCTGTAATCTATAATATAGAAAATGATGAGTTATTTATGCTGCCAAATGTAGAGATAAGTTTTGTTACCAAAGCTTGCATATACTTACTATGATTGTATTGGTTGTGTACCAGTTCATAACCTCTATGAGCCTGGATTTCAGCTTTTTGAGAATTATTTAAGAGGCTCTGGATTGCTTGCTTCAGCCCGATGGGGTCACAGGGATTCACACCAGTTACGATACCTGAGTCAATCAGATCAGCAATAATTCCTGGCGAGTGAGTAACTACTACAGGTCGCCGACACGCCATCGCTTCAAACAGAGTAGTGAGTCCAGCTTGATAGTTATTCTCAAAAAGGCTTAAGACAATGACGTCGGAATCGCGGTAAAGCTGCAATAACTCGCACCAGTCGTAGAAGCGAAACGACATATTATTTGGTGTAACTTTTGGAAATGATCGTTTTAATGCAGTTGTGCTGGGCGAGAAAGCGCAAACCTTCACATCAACATTCAAGTCTTGAGTTGCATTAGCGAGAGTTCGATAATCCCGTTTCTCCAAACCTCCACTACCAATCACTGGACGCGACTTATTTAATAAACTCGGTCCTGGTGTAAAGAAGGACAGATCTATAGGTAGTGAAGAAACTTGATAGATTTGGTTTTCGCCCAAGTGCAGGTAGTGTTGAAGGAATTCAGCCTGAGCAGGAGTGGTTGTTACAAACAAATCAATCCGGTTTGCTAGGTCAAACAGTTTCAACGCCAGACAAGCTCGTAGTCGGTTAATGTTGTGAACAAAAACAATAATTTTGGGTCGCTTCCGTTTAGCACTGCAAAGTGCAGCAATTGGAAAGCCTATATGTTCACCAGTGCAATATATGACATCATCCTTTTGAAGCTGTAAAGACAACTGGCGTGCTAAAGACCAATGTTTAGGATGACCGATAATCCTGGCACGTATTTTATCTATAGGTAACACTGGTTCATCTACCGGTTGATGAATACTTGCTCCTAAAAGCTGACTCAAATCCCAGGTTGTATGTCTGGGATTTTTTCCTGCTTGAGCAGCTCGGGCGATCGCTTCTAGGTCACATGAAGGGCATAAAGCTATGTGATATTTCATCATACTCATTTGGTCACAATGATTATTGTATAAAATACCGCAAAACCGTAACCAAAAATCGAGGGTTTTCTCCAAGGTACTTTGTCAGCAAATGTGTATATTATTAAATAATTTTTATATCGTTTAATCTAACCTGTACACGACACAACTTGATTTATAACTTACGCAGCCTAACGATTTGCAAATTGGGTTAATAGTTGAACTGGTAATCCAAACCCCAAAGAATGACGAATGACTAAACATAAAGCAAGTATAGCGATAAAAAAGACAGTAGTTTGAATATCTTGGACAAAACAAGAGAGTTTTTCACGCCATAGTCCATAAAGATTGACTATATACAAAGGCAAATCGCTGAATGAAATGACAACAATTGCTCCTAAAATGCCGAAATTTGCATTTGCAAAAGGTACACCTAGAGTAATGACTGCAAACCGAGCAAAATTACTTTGGGCAGAATATAAAGGTTTACGAATTGCTAATAGAGCAGGGCTAATAGTATAAAATAGAAGGGAAAACCAGATTCCACTGCACAAAATTGGCATCATCCAAGTTGCATCAGCATACCTTTTGTCGTAAAGTATCGCAACCACTAGATCACCAATCGTCACTAGAATTGCTAATAGAACTGCACACCCTATCAATATGAGTCGCCGTTGGCGGATAATTTTTGCTCGCAAACTTGTTCTTGGTAAATCAACTTGTTGGGAAACTGCAGGAAAAATAACTTTATAACTAATTTGTTTAATAATTTCTTTAGGAATATTTGCCAAGGTATAAGCTATTGTATAAACACCTAATAATTCAAACGAAAATATCTTGGCCAAAACCAAGCGGTCAGCTTGTTCAGCAGCGAACATGAGTGTGGATGCAATAAACATCCATTTTCCGAAAGACAGAATTTCTTTAACAGCATCTGTGTCCCACTCAAAGTGGTTAGAATATTTTGGGATTAACCAATAGCTGCTGATTAATTTGAATATTGCCGATATCACAGTTCCAACAGCTAAAGTCCAGATTTCTGGATAGAACCAAACTAAAACAATTAAGGTGGAAAAAAAGCATGCTTGCAATGTGAATTCATACAGAGCAAGTTTACCCAATTCCATTCGTCGATGTAGAGTATGTATGCTCGTAGAGCTAAATCCATCAATAACTACGGACAGCAGAACAATAGGAATGAGCCACAGCAAGCGTGGCTCATGATAGAATTTTGTCACTGGAAAGCTAATAGGTACGCAAAGAAGCCAAATAAGCACACCACGAATAACTTGTATAGTCCAAGCAGTATTTAAAAAAGTAGGTTCATCACCTCGTTTACTGTTGATTATATTTTGAGCAATACCAATATCTGAAAAGAGTTCTAGACCAATTCTGAGAGTCGTGACTAAAGCCATCAAACCAAAAAATTCTGGTTGTAGCAGGCGAGTCAGAACTAAATTATTCCCAAACCGTAAGATTTGAATGCCTCCAAAACCGAGAATTGTCCAGATTGCACCACGGATAGCAAGTTGTTTTAGAGATGCCATAGTTTCAACAGAAATAAATTGGCGTTGCTGAATGAGAATATGAATCATGTGTTCGCCCTTGACGACACTCCGTACCAATCTTCATTAGATACGCAACAGCAGTTTTAGCGTTCACTTGACAACGTGCCCTATTTTGCTGTTGTGTTGGCAGACTCTGATTTTATTCTGTGGTAGTCTTAACTTCAATATCCCATTGATCTTTGGAAATTAGATGCACTTGACGCACTACTTTCATAAAGTGAGGGCGTCCCCGGTAGACACACCAGATAAAAATTACCAGAGTCTGCCAATTGACTAATATAGAAATATCTTGAGTCCCTAAAGTGAGGGCAATAACAAGAAATCCAAACAGAAGGATACGGAGCAGTTGATACGGTAATTCTTCTGTCCAGTCATTTTTGGCAAAACGATAAACAAAATAAGGTATCCAGCGAGAAATCACTTGTGCGACAAATAGCATTGCTCCGATCGCATTGATTTTTGTGACTACCAGAAAGCCAAAGCACTTGTAAGCTTGCAATATAAAGTAAAGCCAAGTTCGTGTTTGCTTATCAACATAGTTGTAAGCAAAAAAACTGACCCGTACAACTAGGAGTAAACTTATCCAGAGTGCCATGTTAGTCAAAGCTGTTCTTAGCAGGTCGAGGGTAATGACTTCAGAACCAAAACTTGTATCACTGAAGACAACTTTAGTCAATACCAGAATAATTATCCCCGGAACAGCGAAAAATACAGTCCAAAGCCAAGCATGCCATACACTGATTCGGTTCTTGTAGCGTTGGTAAGTTTCTGAGAGCTTTGGTTTTTTCTCAAACCGTTCAGCAATTATGTCATTTTCTATGTAGCCTAGTTCATAGATGCACCAGAAAGAAAGCATTAAAAATAGCATACTGATTGCATGAAGAATGGGCTGGCTATTTAGCCAACTCGCAGCTAGTATCAAGACCAGAAAATCATCATATATGATCACGTTGACAAAAAATTTCTGACCTGGTCGCTTCGCTCGCTCTAGATACAGAAACGGAATATAAATATCAGCCATATCAGACATCGCCGGAACATACTTTGCTTCTGACCACAGAACTAAGCATGGAATTGCCACAGATGCAAGTAATGGGTTGTCATTCGTTGAATCCGTGACTGCGATCGCACGGGCTACTTCATCCTTACCCAATGATGCTATGACCAAGGAATTTTTTCCTTGCTGTCGGTCTATAGCTCCGCTCCAAAATCGACAAGCTATGATATCATCGAAAGTTATAGGTAGGTGTTTGGCGATCAAACGAACAATTAAACCAAATCCTAGGGTGACAAGTATGACACGTGAGTTTTCCTTCTTAGTAAGTGCCTGGATTAGGGTAGTGTTTCCATAAGCTTGAGCTAGCTGTTTGGCTCGCCATTGCCATAAAATTAAAGTCCAGGGAAAAAGCAGAGTTGCGATGAAAACCCGCATCCAATCTCGTGACACCTCTCCTTTAATTTCCCCTGGTAACCAATTCCAGGGTTTGAGAAAATTCAACAAGGTGAGCAATAACCACCCAAAGATACGAGGATATAAGGTATTTAAATACTCTTCTGTTGAATTGCGGAGGAAGATAGTTTCATCTAAATCTACTAGGATTGGTGTATTATCTGGTGCAGTTTCAATAATTTTTACGACCTCTGATACGGAGGTTTCGTAATTTTGTAGGACTTCTGATGCAGAAGCTTCATCGTTTTGTTTGTTCATTTTAAAAACTTAGAGGCTGTTGGTAGACTTTTTCTGATAATCTATTCCATATAGCAATCCGGTTTGATTTCTGAAATTATCTGCGTAGGAAGGGAACAGGGAACTCTTAACAGGAAAGAAGGCTCTTTGAGGTGTACTGAGTTTTTTTCAAAAATCAAATAGGAGTCCTATAGCAATCCACACAGGTAAGGAGAGGGAGTTCTTAATAGAGAACTCTTAACAGAAGATTTAACAATTCATTTAGAAGTGTTGTAAGGATTGTGCAACTTAGATGTGTTTTAGGCTAATTTTCTCAATCTGTTGTTGGTAATCGGGACGAATAGGTTCGACCTTTCCCTGTAAGCTATGACTGATGAGCCGATGCAGTCGTGCAACTTCATGGTGTATGTTGAAGTCTTTTTCTACTTTGGCTCTTCCTGCTGTGCCAAATGCTGCTCTCATTTCATCGTCACCCAATAATTTTGCGATGCACTCTGTCAAAGAAACAGTGTCTCCGGGTGGAACAAGATAGCCGTTGACACCATCTTCTACCAACTCACTTATACCAGCAATCTGGGTGGCGACCACAGGTACACCAGCCGCCATTGCTTCCATCAAGACGACTGGTATTCCTTCAGCAAAGCTGGACATAACGAAAACATCGGTTTGCTGAACATAATTGCGTACTTCAGCTTGGGACTTATAGCCGACGAAATTGACATTTTGACTCAATCTCAACGTAGTCGTCATCTGTTCTAACTTCTGACGGTCTGGACCGTCACCTACGACTGTTAATAATATATTTGGATGCAATCGCTTCAAAGTCGCAAGGCTTTCTAGTAGAATAGGTAAACCTTTCGCCGCAGCTAATCGTCCTATAAAAAGCAAGCGTTTTCCGAACTCGTTGTGGGAAACGACATCAAATAAAGCTGGGTCAATACCGCAATGAATGATATGCATTCGATTCCATTTGTCAGTGGGTGCAAATATCATTCCTTGACTGCGAGCGTAGTAGCTGATACAACATACAAACAGCGATCGCTTGATTTTCTCGTCGAGTCGCCATTGATATGGACGGAAGAAGATGTACGGACCGTGCAAGGTGAAGCTATAAGTAAAACCGCCCATCTGGGCGGCGAGCATGGCAACAGTTCCACTAGCTTCTACAATATGGTTGTGTAGATGTACAATTTGCCTTTTTTTGATTTGTTTGGCAAGGATACCTGCTTCCAAAAAATAAAAGAATTGATAGAGTGCACCTCGCAATCCAGGTTGACTGGTTGATAATGCAAGCTTAATTGCTTGTAAGTATCTTTTTGGGGAAGCAAATAATAGACTCAGGTGCGCCAGTAGTAAATGAATGGGATTGGGGGGAAGAATGTAGAAAGTGCGATCGCGCTCTAGTTTCTGTTCTTCTCCCACCATATGTTCATCCCCTGTTCGCCGAACAGAGAATGTGTGGACGTCCACACCCATTTCTCGCAAGGTTGTGACTTCTCGCTGGATGAAAGTATCTGTTGCTCTGGGATATTCACCAGTTAGGTAAGCAATACGCATAGATTCAACCTCCTAAAGGTTGCAAGGAGGGTGTCGGCTGCGATACCTCCAACAATTCAGCATTGCTGAAGGTGCGCTCAAGTGCAGTATCTAGTGAGTATTTGGGGTTCCAGTTCAAAACTTTTTTTGCATGGACATTACTGTAGCGAAAATGCTTAAACCTAGCATCTAATATCACTGGGTTGAATATGCCAGGTAGCTTTGCTTGACCATGAAGCACTTTTTTATTGTACTTCCAGAATATCCAGGCGATCGCGCGCATGA
The DNA here is from genome assembly GCA_019359415.1 of Iphinoe sp. HA4291-MV1. Lineage (GTDB taxonomy): Bacteria > Cyanobacteriota > Cyanobacteriia > Cyanobacteriales > Nostocaceae > Brasilonema. The sequence goes on from JAHHHH010000054.1 coordinate 33,992, forward strand.
GTGTCCAATTGATATGAATCATGCGGGGCAAAGGGTATTTGTGTTTAACTAATTTCTTGACGTATGCTCTTTGGGTAGGCAAGTCATCATCAACAATATTCAGGGTTTGACCAATTGCCTCATCACGCTCCGCAGCACTGACAATTGCAATAGCACAGTTTTCGACATATGTCAATGGCATCGTTGCATAAGCCCCGATGCGCAACCATAAATTGTCAGTTAGTTTTCCTCCAAGCAGGGTACTCCAGAGGTTATCTCGTCCATAGACCAATCCAGGACGAATAATCGTCACTTGTGCCTTGTCATTTTGCTTAAATTCGTGAACAAGTTCTTCCTGAATGAGCTTGGTTTGGGCGTATTCATCCCGTTCAAGAGGATCGCACTCTATGAGTGTATCTTCAGTAACTGTTGCGCCAGTTTTCGTGCGAAGATAATCGTACACCGAGAAGGTGCTAATATCAACCAGCCGCAGCACATTCGCTTCCATCATCGCATTGAGTAGGTTTTCGGTGGCAATAACTGTGCCAGCAAATCGTGTGTAAAAGTCACCAACTTTTGCAGCTGCCAAATGGATGACCGCGTCCATACCCAGAAGGGCATCAACAATACCATCTTTGCGTCGCAAATCGATACGGATAAGTTCTACATCTGGGTGATTGTGCCATGCTAGACACTTTTCATCACTAGATGGTCGCACAACTGCGCGTACTTTATGTCCTCGTCGCAGTGCTTCCGCAACAACATACTTTCCGAGAAAACCGGACGCACCTGTTATCAATAACTTCATAGTCGATTAACCTCCAACAATAAGGCGTTAACTAATTGATGTGTACGCTCCATATCTTCAAAACTGATTGGTGGCGCTTTGCCTTCGATGAGTGCTTCATAGGTTTTGTCTAAAAGCCGATTGATACCTTCATACGCCGTTTGTTGCATAATTTTGTGACGAAAGTTAGTAAATGATGCTCCAATGAAATCACATCCATTCACAAAATGATTAATCAGTGGAGATAAGAGTTCTCCCGCGCGGGGTATGACACAACGTAAATGCGGCTGAAACAAATCAGTTTGTGCATAACCTTTTGAACCTCGCACCGTCACAGCAAAAGACTTGGGTGGTGTGTGACAACTGAATCGAATCCGAGCATGTGCTGAACCTCCGATGACAATCGCATCAAGGTCATCATATCGGAACAAGTCTCCACCGCCGTGATTGCTCCATGCAGCGCTGACGCGCTCAAAATCGGGTAAAAAGCGCACAGTCACGGAACACAAGTGTGTCATGAAATCATGAACGACCCCTGCGGGCATTTTATGAATAGGATTCGGCAAATTTTCGTCTGCAAATGGTCCACCATCGCGAATTGGAAGCATGATCCGAACTTCAACTTCCTGCACTTCACCAAGAGTCCCATCTGCAACTAATTTTTCAATAGCGAGGATTGGTTCGTTAAAGCAGTAGTTCTGGTTTTCAATCAGCCAGCGATCGCAAGACTGTGCAAAAGTCCAAAGTTCTTTAAATTCATCGTAGGTCGGTGTAATAGGCTTTTCGCAGAACACGTGTACACCGGCTTCTAAGCAGTCTTTGGCAATCGGCTTGTGTGTATGAGGTGGAGTCAGAATATGTACAATATCAGGTTTTGCCTCATCCAGCATCTGGCGGTAATCGGTGTAGCTTGAGTCTGCACCAAACCGTTGCGCTGCATACTTAGCAGAGGCTTTGGAAAGGTCGCAAACACTCGCTAGATGTGCGCGTTCAGATTTAGAAAGAAAATTGAGATGCTCTTTGGAGATTGCTCCTGTGCCTATGACTGCTGATTTAAGTTTTGTTACCATTGATACTTATCTCCTGGTAATATCTACTCTAATACCATTAGCTATTAGCCAGTCTTCGACTAGCAGACAAGCGTGGTTAAGCTTCCCCGCGTAAAATAACTCGAATTATTGTCTGTACCCACTCACGCATAGCAACCCTGAGTCTTTTGCCCATAGGCAGGTAGTACTCCAAGGAGGGATGCACCCAAAAATCATCTGGTCCCTTGACGTTAACCAGCTTGTAGCCGTTGGTTAGCAAAAGCTTGCGTAGTGACAGCACCTTCGCTGAAGACTTCTCAATGGTCATGCACCCAAAGCTGTACTCGTGAAACGGAAAGTTTTTCAGAGCACGGTATTCTGAACCTTCAATATCCATGCTCAGATAGTCGATGTACTTGGGCGCGTTGTACTTTCTAAGGACGTCAGCCAAGGGCATCGCTTTAACCTTGATTTCCTGGCAGGGAGTGCCCTCTGGGTAAAAGTAGTTGCGGTTATACGTGTTCATTTCTTCAAGTACACCACTGGTACCGGAGATATTTAGATTCAGGGTAAATGTCAGTTCAGTTGGCTCATTCCATAGGGCGACATTTTCAACGTAGCAAGAGCGGTTCTGTTTGACCTTTTCGTAGTCTTGGGGGTGTGGTTCGACGCAAATCCCTTTCCAGCCAAGCTGTGACTCCAAGGCGTAGCTGTTGGAATGATCAATACCATCAGCTCCAGCGCCTGCATCAACGAAAAACCCGTCACGCTTACCGCCAAATACCTTTTCAATGACCCATCTATCTTGCTGGTGTTTTGGGTGTGAGTAGTATTTTAAATTCTGAGAAACTTTTGCTGTTTGTATTGCCATAATTATCCTTAAAATTTTTGGTTGAATAATGGAACCTTTATCTAAAAGAAGAATTGTCTCAACTAGCTCTCACTACACTTTTGTATTCCACTAAGGTGGGCTGTCGTTTTAATAACTTAGAAATGAGAAATTGGATTTGACCCAGGAATTTTGGGTATTTTTCTAACACACCAAACACAGCGTAAAGAAGAGCATCCGTTGATTGATGCCCTCGTTTGTGCGTCAAGCGATACACTCGATAAGCTAAAAAGACATAAGCCATTAACAGTAACAGTATGCTTATCCCCCTAGTTGGCGATAAACTCGCAACCGTTAACAAAGGCAAAAGCAAAGCCCAGAACCAACTCCTCAAACTTTCTCTCACCCAATGTCGTTCGGGACTACGACCGTGTAGCCAAGCCCCCTCAGCATAAGCATGACCATTGCGAATCTCCCGCTTCCACCACTGACCAAAACGTATGATTTGGGCATCGTGTAATGTCATCTCTGCATCGATACGTAAAATTTTGCCACCAGCCCGACGCAGTCGCACGCAAAGTTCTGGTTCTTCTCCTGCAATCAATGTCGGATTGAACCCTCCTACCTTTTTGAATGCAGTCACCCGCATCATGGCGTCACCACCGCAAGCTTTAGCTTCACCAACAGGAGTATTCCACTCAACATCACACAGACGGTTATAAATAGAGTTATTAGGGAATTCTTCGCGACGCCGCCCACATACCACGACAACATCAGGCTGAGAAACCAATTCACGCGTGGCACTTTCCAACCATCCCTCTACAACCCGACAATCTCCATCCACAAACTGGACAAATTCAACCTCTGGTTTGACTCGCAATAGGTATTCAAATCCTGTATTCCTAGCACGGGCTGCAGTGAAAGGAACAGATAAATCCAGTTCCACTACATGGACACCAAGGGAATGCGCTAATGCCACACTACCATCTATCGAGCCAGAATCAACATAAACTACGCTTCTTCCTTCCCCTATCACTGATAGCAAGCACGCTTCCAGACGATTTCCTTCGTTGCGCCCGATAACAACAACTCCAATAGACTGCAAAGCAATACCTCCCGTAATATTCAACACGCAAATACCTTTTCTTTCTTAGATTATTAATTTTTTGAATTTGCTTTTTTGATTTACATTTACAGTAAAAACAACTGTTATAAACAACACCCAGTATATGTTAGCTAGATACAGCAAACAACTCTCTGTCACGTTATTCATTGCTAGGAAGGTGAGATAAGCTAAGGGCCAAAGCTCCTCTGGGTTTTTATTTGCGTAAGCTTGTTTCAATGTCTTAGCAAAGGTTGTGAAAAAACTTATTAAAAAAAGTGATAAACCAATCAAGCCAAAATCAAGCGCTAAATCAAGCAAGCCATTATGACCATGAGGTGGAATCCAGCCAGATCCTATTGCTTGACCTGCTTCGACTGCATACGGACTTTTAGGTGCCCAAAATGCACGATACCCATAACCCAATAATGGTCTTTCCATTAATCTAGCTAGCGCAGCACCCCACAAGGGCGTCCGTCCAGTTAAAGTTGGGTCTTTTCCTAAACCAGTTAAGAGTTCTACCCAATAAGTGCAAACTAGTAGAGCGACACATCCCAGAATCAGAATTCCAATGTCTATGAAAATTACGCTTATCTTTCCCTGCCACCGAAAGTTTTTATAGTACACCATTATGAATAAAAGCAGACAAAAGATAACAAGAGAAGTTTTTGAAGTTGAAAGTAGCATCAGGAACAGCGGAAAACTAAAACCAGCCCACTTATAGAAAATTGAATTTTCTTCTGGTAATGTAAAAAATACTAATGAGTTTAAAACCATCATGCTACCAAGAGTATTTTTGTGTCCATATACTCCTTTCCATGCTCCTAGATCAACTTCTATTCCATCTGCTCCACTTACTTGATGTATACCAATAGAAGGTAATCCAAGGGCAGCAATTGTACTGAGAAAACTCCCTATCAGTAAAGTAATGGCAACGAGTTGTACCTGCTCTTTTAAGTTAAATCGTGTTGCAAAATATAAGCCAAACGAGGTCATCATCAAGATATCTCTGCTATTAAATAACGTAAAATCTAGAAATTCTGACCAGGTAAATGATAGCAGGGCTAATGCCGTGAATATACAAAGTAATATGTTTCGACTAGCTGTAATTATCGTACTTTTCCAGAAGATGCAAACGAGAACACTTGACGTTCCCCAAATAAAGAATCTGATTAATGTGATAACGGCATTTGGCAGCAAAAGACCGAGAGAGTGTATACCAAATACCCCGGAGAAGAAAGTTAAGCCTAAAATAATAAAACCTTTCTCGGCAAGTCTTAGAGATTTATTCACAACTATATCTTGCTATACGTGGATTTTGCTTTAATTCTTTGATGTTAAGCAAGTAGACGCTATTAAAACCAGGATTAAAAAGACTTACACATATCTGATCAAAAAAACAGTTTTTGCATGAAAATGCGGTTATATCAAACACAAAATTAAAAAAACAGGTATATTTGTGTAAATTATCATGAAAATTGTGACTAAATATCCCACCCATCATACGCTGTAAAAGACTTAGTTAAGCCCAAAAACTTTTCCTCATACATATTTGATTTTGGAAACAGCTTGGCTAACTCCATCTTGCTCAGCAATCTAATACCAGTAACCATCTCTTTCGCTTTCTCCTTATCAGGAATTTTTTGAATCCAGCCAAGGTCAAAATGGTTGAGGAGAAATACTCTCAGTCCTACAGGAAGAAATTGAAAGAAAGGAAAAATAAAATGAGGTTCAATTGGAAAATAAAGATTAGGCGTCTGAATAAAGTATCTTTTACCTACTCGCATTACCTCACGAGACATTTGAAGCTGATCTTGAAAACTTCCTACATGTTCAATGACAGAATTGGAAAAAACAACATCAAATTCTTTGTCTCGGAACTGTTGCATATTTCTAGCATCACCACTCACTTGTTTAATATTTGAATAGACTGAATTATCTATTTCAAAATCCAGGTTTATGATAGTAATTTCTATATCTTTGTCAACTACATCCCAAAGATCTGTATTTTGCCACAAATCTATTCTTCCTCCTACATCGAGTATTTTGATAGGTGTTGGGAGAGAGTCAAGAAGAGATTTAAATAAAGCAAATCGTTTTCTTCTGAGCTTGATAGCTAACGAGTCATGACGTCGATAATCGTATATTTTTTTAATGATTGCTGTCATACTGATTCTCCACAAATCCACAGATGTCAAATCATTATTGATTAAAAAAAAGATTAGGTTATTTTGGTTAATAAAGTTTCACGATATCTTGTCCCTTTCCGTACGAATCCATACGTTTTGAGGCTTCACTAAAAACTTGAGATAAACTGGAATTTTCCAGAGAACGTAAAAAGGAACAGTTAAAAGTTCGTGCAGAGGAAGGTCTTTTCGAGCGAACTTAGTCCAAGCTATCAGAATTGCAATAAGGAAACAAAGTCCCGCTGTCGCAACGATCGCTGCTGGTATTGATGATACTCCTAAGACTGCAAACAGCAGAGTTACTGCCATGAGTACTAACCAAATAACAACAAGCAGAGATAGAGGTGGTACACACAAATCCAGAACGCTCACCAACAAGTCGAACCTTTTCTGATAGACTGCTTCTTTAAGCAGGATGGGGATATAGGTCTGCATGATTTGTAAATGACCGTGTTCCCAACGAGTTTTCTGACTTTTGGCAGCCTGTGACTGCTGTGGCAAATACCCAGTGACTTTTGCTTCTGGGCAAAACACTGGTCTGTGTCCGGCTATGGTCAAATCCAAGCCTAGTTTTAAGTCTTCAAGGAGGTGACCATTGGCGACATTAACTGAGCGAATGACTGACCAAGGGAAAGCCATACCTGTACCAAGTAACGGACAGGATTGTCCCAAGCGGGCTAATCCACGGGGACGAACGAGATTTCTGACGATATTAGAAAATTGTGAAACAACGTCTTTTGAGGATTGAGAGTTTTTTGGTCTTACCATCAAGTAGGTAGCTTGGACAGGTCGCCCTGTTGCGATTCCTTCGGAAAGCTTCGCTAACGCACACTCTTGTAGCTGCTCAATCGCACTCTCATCGACTGTACAGTCAGCATCAACAATCACAACCACATCAGGAGGATCTGACTCAATAAACTGTAAGCCATAATCTATAGCGTATCCCTTGCCTTTGCGCTCAAGGTCGTGACGCTCGATAACCATAGCACCTTTTGCACGAGCAATCTCTGCTGTTGCGTCACTGCAATTGTCAGCAATGACAACCAAACAGTCCTGTCTTCTTAACGCTGGGAGTAGTTTTTCTATTGTTGAACCAATAACAATCTCTTCATTGTGGGCAGGTACTAAGACAGTAACTTTGGTATCTTGGCAATGACTTCTATTTGGAGAAGAGGTCATAGCCAACAGAGCAGCAGTACACTCAATAAGAAAAAATAGGCAGACAATAAATAAACCTGATGCACCTATTAATAGAACAACATCAGTACACAAAGCCATAAATTGGCTAATGGACATGGCATTGTTACCTCAAAGATGTGAATTGCCAACTTTTGAAGGAAGGATGATTTTTGCAGGTATGCCAACTGCTGTTGCTCCTGCTGGAACAGTGCGATCGCTCTCGAAATGCGACGGTTTTTTGAGGGAGTAGTTGTGAATCGATGTTATTTATGGTCATAATCTATTTGTATGTCCATTGCTCAGTCTCTATTTCAGTTTCTGCGACACTCTGCTCCCCTCGAGGTTTGGAATAGTAAAAGTAGTGGCGACCAAGTTCCTGCTTCACGTTCACAGCGTTGGCAATCATTCCCAAAATTCTCGCCTCAGAACGTTTCAGCAAAGATTTCGCTGCGGTAGCGCTTACTGAATCCACAACACTTGGTCGAACGACTAGCAAAATTCCATCTGCCATTCTTCCTAAAACTGCTGCATCAGCAGCTCCTACTAAAGGAGGAGTATCAAATACGATGTAATCGTAGTTGTCAGAGAACGTTTTGATCACAGAAGCCATGCGATCAGAGTCGATCAAAGCCAGGGGATTAGGAGGTAGAACTCCAGCTGTGAGAACGGATAAATGTTTTGTCACTGTTTGCACTGTTTGCGAAAATTCATCCTGATCAACAATGACGTTGCTTAAACCGACTGAGTTTATTAGACCCCACAGGTGATGTTGTGATGGTTTACGCATATCTGCATCGACTAAGAGAACTCGCCGTCCTGCTTGAGCCAGTACTGCAGCTAAATTGGCAGAAACTTCTGATTTTCCTTCTCCAGGTACAGAACTTGTCACCACAATTGTGCGAACTTCTCTATGGCTAATGAACTTTAAGTTTGCCTGAAGCATTTGATAAGCTTCATGAACTATTGAGCGAGGAGAGGTTGCGACAATAACTCGATCAGAGACTTTTTCTGACATCAATTTGACAGGAGCGGATGTGTTCTTCGAGCCAAACTTAGGAATTAGCCCCAGTAATGTGTAACCAAAAAGTGTCTCTGCTTCCTTAACCGTTTTCAAAGTTCTATCTACTAAGTCTACACCGAATGCAGCTGCTACACCCAGTAGTAATCCGACAAATATGCCACCTCCTGCTAAGAGGAGTGTCATTTTGGAGAGAAATGGTTTTTTGGGAACTTGAGCAGGTTGAATCTCCTTAGCATTACCAACAGTTTGCTTTTCTGCTACTTCGATTTCCTGTTGTCTGCTGACAAGATTTTCGTAGTTCTTTTGTGCGATAGTCAATCTTTGCTCTAAATCTCCTTGCTTTTTCTCTAAATTTGGCAGAGTAGAAAGCCTCTGCTGATAAGTTGCTCGGATATTAGACAATGCTTGTATTTTGCTTTCCAAACCCTGGTGTCGCGCTTGTACGAATGCATATTTACTCGTCAGTTCTTCTTTGATTTTCCCTATTTGCAACTTACCGGGAGGAACGTTTTGTTGCTTTCCTAAAACCTGCTCAACTCCTTGAGTTCCTAAAACCTGCTCAATCCGCTGCTGTAATAAAGCATTTAAAGTGACTTCCTTATTCTTTAATTCAGCGATCGCTGGATGTTCAATGGTGTAACGTGCTTTTTCATTTGCTAGCTTAGTTTGTACCTTCTGTAACTCACCTAAAACTTCTTGCACACCAGGTATCTGACTTATGGAAGTAATTTCTACAGCCTGCTTTCCAGCCAAATTTAGTTGACTGCGCATTTTTTCTTCTTGAGCACTCACATCTGCTAGCGCAGCCCGAGCTTCATTTATCTCCCCATCTATCTGAGCCACATTTTGAATCGCAGCACTCGCCTCTTCTGGAAGCTCAATAATCTTATTCTGAGTTTTAAACTGACGCAATGCCTCTGCTGCCCGGTTTAATTCTACTCGAGTGTGTGGCAATTGCTTTTTGATAAATTTACCAGCGGCAAAGACTTGAGTTCGATTGAACTGAATGTTGTTTTCTACGTACGATTTCATCACCTGGTTGACTACTGATGCTGCCAATTCAGGGTTTTCTGATGCGTAGGAAACCTTGAGTATGTCTGTACCTACAATTGGTTCAACCTTGATTTTAAGTAACTCTGGCTCAAGGATATTTCCTTTTTTATCTTTTAATTCTAGAGTATCAATAACCTCTTTTAAAATTGGATAAGATTTCAAAATGACAGCTTGTGTTTCTAGCGGATTCCCTTCGCGCATTAAGGATTCTAGATCTCCTATTTTTTCTCCCACTTTTGTCAACGATGAGGTTCGATCTGATCTAAAAAGAAGCATTCCACTCGCCTGATATTCAGGTTTTTGCAGGAATATAACAAACGACGATAATCCTACTAAAGCGAGAAAAACTCCTACTACAATTGGCCAACGGTGTTTCAGAACTAGCCAGTATTTTTGAATCTCTACTTCTTCTTGATAGCCTCTAGTCTCCATACAAGTTTCCTAATTCATAGTTCAGTACGAAGTTGGAGCCAATAATGAGATTTGATACAAATATCTTAGCTTCATAGTATAGGTTATCTTCTTAACAAATTAACAAATCAAAAAATGATTTTTATGGCTTTTTAATAACTTAAGTTGGTAGTTATCAAACAAGTGTCTTTTTCTAAGTACAAAATTTGTTTTTTTGTATTTGGCATTACTTAAAAATGGAAATTTTGTATCTTAATAATACCGTTTATGGGCATTAACTAGCAATTTACGTTAATACAAAGACAAGGCTCAGTATTTCTCAACTTAATTAGCACATAATAATGACAACATAAATTGCATCATTATTGCTAACGACTTTTACAATAAGGCAACTGCCATCCCATTTCTTTTAGATATGAGATGGTAGTCGCCCCGTCACCGTCATTTGTCTTTACGTCTTTACACTGAACAAAGAAATAGTCACCGAGTAGGGGTTCAGGAGTCAGAATGACGACTGTGCGACGCTCGGTTGACTTAAGGGTTCAGTCCCCACTGAATCTTCTCCTTCTCCTATCGGAACGGTGAGCCAATGCATACGCTGCGCGAATGATGAGCCTGGTCCACAAGACTTTTGAAGGGTGTGAATCCTCCACTGATTGAATTCTGACTTTTGACTTCTTCTTCAATTCATTTGTCTTAATTACACCCTTAAATATAACTTTATTTCTTCAGTAATTTCAAGTAGAAATCAGGAATTCTATTTAAAGAAACTGTAAAGTTTACCGCCCTACGGAGCCTACGGTGTACACACATCTCACTCAAAACCTCACCCTCGCTTTAGGGTGCGCTAAAATCTTTCCCTCTCCTTAACAAGGAGAGGGATGCCCGATAGAGCTCTTTGAGGTTCACCAGAGAGTTTTGAGTCATTCGATGACTTGTGTGTACACCGTAACCTACGGAGCGAGCCTTATTACAATGAGTATCTGTGTGTGCTGATGAATTAACCAACAATAACCAACAAAGGCTGGTATTTTATTTTTAAAGATCTCCCTTAGTAAGCACCTGCCTTATTAAAGACAACCTTGAGAGTTTTCAGCAAAATTTGTAGATCCAGCCATAAAGACCAATTCTCTATATAAGCGATATCTAATTTCACCCCATCTTCAAAATTATCGATATCGGAGCGACCAGACACCTGCCACAATCCGGTAATGCCAGGTAGAACTTCTTGTCGGATAAAATGCTTTGTTTGGAATCTTTCTACATCCCTCATAGGGAGAGGACGAGGACCAACTAGACTCATCTCTCCAAGGAGAACATTAAACAGTTGCGGCAATTCGTCTAGACTGTAACGGCGCAGGAATTTACCTAACTGTGTGATGCGAGGGTCGTCTTTCATCTTAAAAAGAACCCCATCCTTGATTTCATTCTTTGCTTCTAGCTTTGCCTGCAAATTTTCCGCATCGGCAACCATTGTGCGGAATTTCCAAATCTTGAAACTCTTACCATGCAAACCAGCTCGATTTTGCCGGAAGAAGACTGCTCCTGAAGAATCTAACTTAATCAGTGTGGCTATCACCACATAGACAGGAGACAGCAAAAGTAACAGTACGATTGAACAACAAAGGTCAAAACTCCGCTTTACCCAAAAATCACTGCCTGGGATGACTGGTGCTGGAATTGTCATACAAGTGACTTCACCAATCGTCCAAAATACGGATTTGGGGTGACGAACTTCACCTTGTTGAGTTGGCAGTATTCGTAGAGTAATGCCAACTGTTTGGAAACACCAGCAAACATATAGACGGTCCTTGATAGCATTCCAAGAAACAAAAGCTTCTTCTATGCCCTGTTTGCATAGATCTTCAAAGGTTGTCTCTCGGTTCATCGGATCTAAACTGCTAGAGTCAGCAATTTTCTGCACAGTGTAGCAATTCTCTTTCTGTATTATCTGAAGATGGCTTTCTTTGTCTTCCGGGTCAGTAATGAGAAAAACGGAATGGCGCATTGCTCCTCTACTACGAAGCAGTCTAATAGCTACATCACAGCTAAAGTGAGCAGTACAGATGAAAACGACACAGAACAACCAAAACAGTAGAAAAGTTGAGCGCGAGACATAACTATCTGGCTCGTAGAGAAAGGCAATGAGCAAGAGTAAAAGTTCTGACAGCGTGACTGCTTTGATGAGACCAGGATAGTTACGACGATTGCTACCTGATCTGTATAGTCCTCCGATCGCAATCATGCCTATTTCAACTGCCAGAACGAGCAGTTGAAAAGATACTTTTTGTGTCCAAGGCGATTCTAATGGAGTGCCATAAATGATTGCTAACTTCCATGCTAAGGTCAAAGAAATGACATCTAGCACCATAAGTGTTCCTACCCGCAGAAATTTGGTAGTTAATCCTTTGTATATCCTTGTGCCACTCGCTGACCTTAAATCTGGTTTAAACCCTGAAATTAATAGAGATTCAGATGTTAAAGATTCAGATGCCACCATTCCCATTACCTCTGTATTTATATTGTACAAATAAACATGTAATAGTTAAATTTATTACCCATTTAACTTACACACTGACTCTTGAAAACCTTAACGACAAAAAGTGCAGTATGTAAGTGCACTAGCTTAGTATTGCGAGGATGGTCGAGAGCGCTTTCTCAGAAGTTTGGTCAAAAGTTTTGTCAACTGTTCTTGTAGGATCCGATAAAAAAACAGTGGATTGCCAACCACATAACGATGCCACAAACGTTTTGGTTGCGTGACCAATCTTGTTAACCACTCGAGACCGCGATCAGTCATCCAGCGCGGACCTCTGTAAACAGTGTCAGTATAAAAATCAAGACATGCACCCAAAGGCAGAAAAACTTTTGTCTCTATTCGCTCTGAATTATTCAAAATCCAATGTTCTTGTAACGGCATTCCAAAGCCGATATACAAGATATCTGGCTTAAATTTATTGATTTCTTGGATGACTAATTCATTTTCCTCACCAGACTTGTCAAAATAACCGTGATGTCCTTGCACTCTTAAATTTGGTGCAATCACTTTTAGCTTAGCGATCGCTTTATCTACGGTTCCTGGCTGACCAGCAAGTAGGAACAAGGAAACATTTTCCCGCTCGCAAACTTTGGCAAAATCTTCTATGTAATCTGGACAGGTCATGCGATGAGATGAATTCACACAGCAACCACAGAGTTTTGCTCCTAACAGAACACCAAAGCCATCGCAGAAAACTAAATCAGATTTGTTGAGAAACTCTCTATACCAAGGCAGTTCATAGGCAAAATTCATTGCCCGAGTATTGACATGACCTATGATTGTTTTTTTCGGAAGTTTTGCTGCTTGGATAGCGTAGTCGATGAGTTCATTAACTTTGATTTTATGAAACCTAGTTCCAAGTAAGGATATCTCATCAAAATTTTGCATTTAGATAGTTCCTCCTATCATTATTGAAGTCGTTCTCACCGATACTCATAGCTTTAGACAGTAAGCGCGCATAAAAACAGATTGACATTCAAATATCTCAAATGCCTGATCAAGTTGGGTAAGTTCAAAAATGATTTTAATTGTGGGCGGAACAGAGCAAAGACTCAAGCGCCGCCCTAAGCGTTGAGCCTTTTTTAAACCAGCCATCAAGGCCATCAATCCAGCACTGTCTAAAGATTCTACTTGCTCTAAATTAACTAACAAGGTAGAACAATGGTGTTGTCCGACTGCTGTTATTAACTCCCGCTCAAAGTCCAATGCATTTGTGGCATTTAGACAACCTTGAGGTCGAATCACTACAATTAGTGGATTGGCAAGCATCTTTTCTCTAATTTGGATCGAATTAGGTAATAAGTTTTCAATTCGCAAATGCGAAAAGCTTCACTACTTCAATCAGTCATCAGCCATCAGTTAAATTCAAAATTCTTTTTTGAATGCGTGAATGTTTGAGTAGCGAGTGGTCAACGTTTCGGAGCTTGATCAAACGCTCTTGCCATAGCATTCCATACCAACTTGGGTTTGAAGTTTGAGTCTAGTGGTAAAGGACGCACTGGCGCTTTATCTGAGCGGGGAGTAAACATTGCAAGCCAAGAGTGTCTGTCGCTCAATCCCCAAGTCGAGACCGCAATGACTGCTCGCTGATCTAGCACCACAGAAAGATAGTCTTCGTACATAGCGGCGACAATGCGATCGCGCACAATGGGGTCTGAAGGTAATTGCTGATCTCTTACGTCTAGTTCGGTAACGAGAATTTTGAGACCAAGACTAGCTACGTTAGACAGAAAATTCCGTAGTTTTTTGGGATTTAAGGAAGCGTGACCTAACAGGTGAGATTGAATACCCAAGGCATGAATCGGTGTTCCTCTAGATTTCAAACGTTCTAGCAGTTTCAGAACAGCAGTTCTTTTGACTTCATCTTCAGGGGTGTTATGCTCCAACCCATTCTCGTTGTACATCAGCATAGCTTTGGGGTCGGCTTGCGCTGCAAGGCGATAGGCAAGCTCTATGTAATCTGGACCTAATAACTTGAGCCACGGACTTTGTCGCAAGCCTGCTTTTAGTCCATCATCTGGTTTAATAGCCTCATTGACCACATCCCAAGAGTGTATTTGACCAGCGTAGTGTTTGGTCACAGTTGTAATATGTTCCACCAAAAATTTTTCTGCATTTTGGCGGTTAACGACTTCTTTAAACCACTCAGGTAGTTGCTCATGCCACACTAAAGTATGTCCTCGAAAAAGCATATTGTGAGCGCGGGCAAATGCCGCCATCCAATCTGCTCTGCTAAAGTCAAACACGTCTGGACGAGGTCGCACAAATTGCCACTTGAGTTCGTTCTCCGGTGCCAAGATGCTGCACTCCCGAACAATACTAGCCCGTAAATTTTTGTCTGATGCAAGAACATCCTTCCCACAGGCTGTTCCGTAAATTAATCCTTTAGCTGCTGCACGTTTCTTCAAGGAAGCTTGCCCACCAGCTACTTGAAAATCTCTTTTCGGGTTGTCTAATGCATTGCTCAAGTACATTGGGTAACTATTTTTTCCCACTGCGACTGCAGTAGCCCCTGCTAAACCTGATAGACCAATGTACAAAAAACGACGCCTGCTTTGTGACGAGTTTTTGAACATATAGATAAAGATAGATAAAGATAACTAAAACCAGGAATATCTGAATTTTGAACTCAAATTGCTGTTAATAACCAACAGAGAAATCTATAATCATAGTCTCTCCAAAAATCCTTTGAGATGAGAATATTGTTAACGCGATCTCTTGTCAATCAGAGATAGCTTAATACTTTTAATCTTCGCTTAAAATGAGCGATGGTAATCCCAATTACGATTATCTTCGGATATTTTCCTAAGTACACAAATATTACTGAAGATAAATCTTATCCTTCCGTAATCTTGTTCCAAGGGATTTTGAAGAAAACGTTTTGTAGATTTTGCTAAACCTTTCCAAATACTGGTTTTCATATCAATTTTCACCAACTCATAATCTCTGTTTCTTAAGACATAAGACACGACTTTTCTAACTCCAGGCATCCATATATCGTCAAAAACGACATACCCTCCTACTTGTAATAATTTGTCAATGTAGAAGAAATCTACTAAAGTGTAGTCGAAATGATGTGAGCCATCAATGAAAGCAAAATCGAGTTTTTCTCTTTTGGCTAAAAGCTGAGGTAAAACTTCATGAGAACAGGACTCAAAAAAGCGTAAATTGTCTGCCAAATTTGCTTTTTTAACATTCAGTAATCCAATAGATTTCCACATACTATTTTGCATTGGGTCAATGGCAGTATGGATTCCTGTACCTTTGTCCTGGTGTGCTTGACAAATAAACAGAGTAGACAAGCCGTAAGCCATGCCAACTTCTAGCGTTCTTTCCAGATTGTATTTTTGAATAAAATTCTTGAGAACTATACCAATATCATAAGGAGTCGCAGTAGGGAAAGGATTTATTGAATTTCCTTCCATATCCTTAACAGACTTGGTTGAATAAATTTCCTCTAAGAGTTGATTCATAACTAAATTCTTTTCGTAAATTATATGGGTTTTGTCATTTATTCAAAAAGGCTAGAAAAATAGCTTTTGAGCAAACTTAGGGCTTTTCTATATTTAGACTTAACAAGAAAGAATTCAAGAGTAGGGGTCCAGAATGGACTGCGTCCCGCTGCGCTAACAGAATAGAATTGCGTGCGACGCTCGGTTGAATAATCGGGTTTAAGTCCCCCACTAAATCAAAGATTTAGTGGTCAACAATAACGTGGCGGGTCTGAATCCCCCACTAATTGATTCTGAGCGGAGGCGGAGACGCTCCGCCTCCGCTCAGGACTTGCTGAATACTGAATTCTTCTTCAAAACTCCTAGTGTACTCAATGACAACTGCAAGCTTAAGTTCAAACTGAACATCCTTGTAGCCCTCGTACCTAAACATTCTTGTATATCTACGAGTAAATTCACTCACAAAAGGATTTTCATCAGGGTGAATGCGCCTGAACAAATGGTTTACATCCTTATGCTCTATAAAAGCTAAGATTTGATTTCTCAACTTACCTTAAATAGAATATTTTACCGGGAAATGATTTGCACGACATGTTCCCGAGGGTTTTCTGAAACACTGTTGTATTGCGGTTAATGATACAGCATATGTAAACTTATTAGCAAGTACCAATTTTTATTATTTATCATACAGCACTATGTGCTTATTAAGTAAACATTTTATTGATTCTAAAATATCTGAATATTGTTAGCTTGACGTATGATTGTGAGAGTGCGCTGTAGTGCTATTTCATAACTCTTTCCAGAGAATATTATGAAACCCTTGCAGCTAAAGACTTTATGCAATAATGAATAACCCAAGTTGCTAGTTATCAAAGTTGCTAGTTATCAAAAAGTACCTTGATTTAAGTACAAAATTTAATTTATTGGTATTTAGCAGTACTTTAAAACGTTTTTTTGTATCAACATAGATACTGTTTAGGGGTACTAACTAGCAACTTACATTGAATATTTGGGACTTTGTGTGAGAATTTAAAGTCCAAGTCCCTAACAGTGCCTGTTTTGTTGAATACTGAGTGACTAAATACCATCAATTTTTGTTGATACGAGATGTGAGCGCTCAAGGGGCGCGATTACACGCCCGCAACGAATGAAAGAAACACCTCTTTCCCTTCTTCCCTGTTAAGAGTTCCTTGTGTTTCTTGAAAGTCCGTATAAAGATAGGTAACGACAACTTAATAAATCTGGTAGGTTAATGGTAAGGTAAGTTATTTTGCCTATCCTTGTTGACTTACTGGAAGGTTTTTATGAATTATCAAAAGCTGGATACCGCCCTTGCAGTAGCACTTAACGACGTTGACAACCCACAAGAGCCTAGTTTGAATGTTTTTATTCATACCACACCAGATGCAGACTCCACGGGTACAACTGCTGTGTTAGAAAATTTAGGAGTTCCAGATGTTAGTCCTGGAAAGGATATTTTCACAGCAACCCTATCACCAAATGCAATTTCTCAGTTGTCGGAGCAGCCTGGGGTACAGGCTATTAAGTTGTCTCAAAACTTACATTTGGTAAATCAAAAAATTAAAGGTGGAATCAAATTTTCTAAATTGAATTGAGGTTCTAAATTGAATTGAGGAAAAGATGAGTGCGATGGCGCGGAGCGCCCGCCATAGGCGATCGCCACTGAAAGTTGGTTTAGGCGATCGCGCTTTTGAAGCCTCCATTAAACAGAGCTTCTTTTTTATTTTTAAGCTTTTTCCGTAATCCTTGGTACTTCTAGTGAAGGAAAGACTAGTACAACACGGCGGAAATAGAGTTACCATTAAGCAGCCAAAACCTTGCCCTTATAAGTCCACTTAAATGGTTTCGCCATAGTGCGATTAAAGTAGTTGATGAAATCTTCGATGCGGGTTTT
>JAHHHH010000055.1 GCA_019359415.1 Iphinoe sp. HA4291-MV1
TATCATTGAACGCTTTGTTAATTAGCGTACTATCTAACACATTTCATGCTCAAATTCGATACACCGCTCTATACTTTAGCAAATTAGTCTGTATTCTTAAGCACAAAATTAGATGCGCTTACCCTGGGTGACAAGTTAAGTTATATTAGCGATTAGAGAGATAGCGAACACTGCTACAAAAGTATTCCTGAGCGTTAAACTCCAAATAATTGCCACTGACTTCCACGCTTATTTCCCGACCATCTTGAGTTATGTGAGTAGTTTCAAAGGTATAAGAGCCTTGTTGCTTAAGTTCTTGAATACGTGACAGCCAATTACTTGCTGCTGAAAAATTTGGGTCGATATCGTGAACAGTCATGGTGAGCAGTTGTTCGCGGGAGTAGCCTAAAGTACGACAAGCTGCTTCATTTACGTAGACAAATCGGGCATCTGAACTTACAAAAAAGACAGAATCCTTAAATATGTCTAGATAAAACTGGGAAAGCCGCAGTTCTGTCTCTGCTTTTTGCCGTTCGCTAATTTCCTGTTGCAGCTGTTTATTTTGCTCAGTCAGTTGCTTTTGCAGTCTCCGAATAGTTAAGTTATTTTCTACACGAGCAAAAACCTCTTCTTCGCTAAACGGTTTTGTGATATAATCTACTCCACCAACAGCAAAAGCTTTGACTTTGTCGAGAACCTCATCTAAAGCGCTAATAAAAATCACCGGAATATCGCGAGTCAGAGAAGAAGCTTTCAGGCGTTGGCAAACTTCATAACCGTTCATGTCTGGCATCATGATGTCGAGCAAAATCAGGTCAGGTGGGGCAGCTTCCGCTGTCTTTAAAGCTGTTTGCCCGTTAATCACTCTGCGAACTTCATACCCCAACTGAGTCAGCATGGCAGATAAAAGTCGCAGATTGTCCGGTGTATCATCAACAACTAAAATGTTTGCTTTAGGCTGCTGAGCTTGATTTTCATTCATTCTGAATCTGGTTGAGTTAAATCGATGATCTTATCAATGCGAAAATTATTGACTAAATCAGCCAGTACATTTGCCAAGAGGGCTGATTCCTCTGGAATCTGCTCTAGCAGGCTAAAAATCTCCTTCTCATCGGTGCATAGAGCCGCTTGATGTAGCTGTGCTACCCACTCAGCAGGCATAATATTTAAGCTTTCATGATTCAGCACGTAGTTTTCGGCTTTTTCTGCTTGCGAACTGCTAGGCGTTGATGATTGATTGCTATCTGCATAGACATAACGCACCCCTAGATAGTGAGCCATTTTTTCCAAGATAACTTCCTCTCGGAAGGGCTTGCGTACAAAGTCATCGCAACCCGCAGATAAAACAACAGCTCGCTCCTCATCAAAAGCACTAGCGGTGAGAGCAATGATAATGGTAGCTTGTCCCCTGAGATGAGATTTTATCTGTTTAGTAGCTTCATACCCATCCATAACTGGCATCCGCATATCCATCAGAATCAGATGAGGTTCCCAGGTTTCCCACAGAGTGATTCCTTCTTGACCATTTTCGGCTTCTCGTACCTCAAAGCCAAGCGTCGCCAGCATCTTGACCAAAAGTAGACGATTTTCCCATTTGTCTTCCACTATCAAGATACGATACTTTGGTTGGTGAGGTTCTAGAGCAATGACCCGTCGCTTTTGCTGTTGAGTTTGAGTCTCAGCTCCTTCTGCTAAGCTAAATTGAATATCGAAAGAAAAAATCGTTCCTTGACCTAAAGTACTGTTAACAGTGATATCCCCTCCCATCAGGTGTACAAATTGTTGACTAATAGTTAAACCCAAACCAGTTCCTTGCTGAGATTTCCGACCTGTTTCTGTTTGAATAAAGGGTTTAAATAACCTTTCCATCTCAGCGGGTGCTATGCCAGAACCACTATCTTCAACCTCAAAGTGAAGGAAAGAATATGGCTGAAGGCTATGATTTGAAGTCTGGGAATTTTGTCTTGATGTTTCTTGCTGCTGTAGTTTAGTTTCTTCCTTCTTCCTAACTCGCAAAGCAACACCGCCTTCTTGGGTAAATTTGATGGCGTTACCAAGGAGGTTAATCAAGACTTGACGTAATTTACTTTCGTCTGTTCGCACATATTTGGGAATTTCAGGGGTGCGCTCAACTATCAACTGTAAGCCCTTAGAGTCTGCTTTGAGTTGGAACATCTCTTCGAGGGAGTCAAGCAGATGGTATAAATCAAAATTATTTTCATTTAATGTTGTTCTGCCTGCCTCAATTTTCGACATTGACAATACGTCATTAATTAAGGTCAACAAGTGCTCGCCACTGCGACTAATAATTTCCAAATGTTCCATCTGTAAAGGATTCAAAGAGCGATCGCGAGTCATCAGTTGAGTGAAGCCGAGAATCGCGTTAAGAGGAGTGCGGAGTTCGTGACTCATGTTAGCCAGAAATTCGCTTTTAGCACGATTTGCCGCCTCAGCTTCCTGAGCTTTTTGTTCCAATCTACGGCTATAATTCTCTAACTGCTCGCGAGAAATTTTCAACTGTTTCGTCAGCCACAACACTCCAATCAGTAGAAATCCGGCTGACACCGATCCCACTAGCATAATCGTCCCTGCCAATCGGTGAGCTGGCGCAAACGCTTCTTCCTGTTCCATTTCTACCATGAGGGCAAGGTCTTGGTCATTGAGCCAGCGGTACACTCCAATGACAGGTGCTCCAGTGTAGTTATGATAGAGTCCTTCGCCACTGATTCCACTCATTGCTGCATCAATGCCTTTGCTGCTGACACCATCAGGGAAATCTTGTTTATTATCTTCTTTTTTGGAAATAAAGGAGTTTTTAGTCACCAAAGAACCAACTAAGTAAGTTTCTCCACTCTTACCTAAACCCGTACGTTCCCGGATAATCTGGTCAATTCGGTATAAGTTTAAATCAGCTAACAGAATACCTTGGCGTACCCCAGAAGCGTCACGTAGAGGTGTTGCGAAAGTGACCGATGGCTTACCAGTAACAGGCGAGACATAGAAAATGGGGGCAAAGGAGTCTCCCTGCTGAATCTGTTCAATATAGGTAATATTGGCTAAAATTTCATATTGACCTTCACGCTGCTTGTCAGTAGATAAAATAATCCGATTGCTGCGGTCAAGAATGTAAATCTCTCTGAAACTTAGCTGAGTTTTAGCTATATTTCTTAGGAAATCTGAGAGAACTTTATAAGCATTACGATTATTTACATCAGAGTCTTTAGAATTTAAAAGTATCTTAAGATTTCTTTGTGAGTCAGGAAACTGAGTGATTAAGAGAAAGTCCCGTTGTCGGTCTTCAAACCAACGGGTAATTTCTTGCTCTTTAAGACTAGCAGCAGCACGAAGTCGCTCAAAAGCAGCCTGTTTCAAAGCATCCCTAGCTCTGACAAAAGCAACTCCCCCCACCACACCAACAGTTACCAAGGACAGAAGTAAGAATGAACTAGCAACTTTAGTGGTTAGGTGCTGATTCCAGAACTTCATAGAGTTACAAGTAGTTTCTTTGAAAATAACACTCTCCTGGCTGAAGCAAGGACCATTCTATGTGTAGAGTCGCGTGGAATCCAAAAGTCAAAGTCAGACAATTTTGGATTTTAGATTTTGGATAATGGAATTGACCCCAAGGATCAATCCGCTTGCTTGGGAATGAGTGGATTTTAGATAATGGAATTGGTTCCACAGGATTTATCCGGGGGCTTGTACCATCAAGGAATCATTGGTCATTTAACATTATGTCTAATACTCTCACTGATATTGGCACTCTCATCGACAGTCATCCTGGAATTCATGGGGGCTGTCCTCTTATTGCTGGAACTGGTGTAACAGTACGACGAATTGCTATTTGGTATAAACAAGGTCTTAGGGCAGAAGAAATTGCCGCTAGGATTGGGCATTTGACGATAGCACAGGTTTACGCAGCTTTGACGTATTATCATATCAATCGAGAAGAAATTGATGCTGACATTGCCGAGCAAGAAGCAGAAGCTGACCGTATAGAGCTTGACTAAATAGCCAAATACTTTAGTAAACTTTTTCATAATTAGTCAGAAAGAGAAGTTTGACACAGTTGTAGTTTTCTGATACTTTAGTTTAGTGGCTGAAAACCAAAGCCCAAAATCATCTGGTTTGTAAACCACAGCTGATTCAAAACTAGCAAGCCTGTAAAAAGGTCGAACGGGAGACCACGATTCGTTAAATTTGCTGAAAATAATGGATGAACAATAGCTAAAAGCTTCAAGAAAAATTGCTCCAAGTCAAAAAAAAATAGGGTGGGCTACACCCGAATTTACGCTTGTGGACAAGTAGGAGCCGACTCCCTTGGTAGAAGCAAGAAGCAGACCCTCTGAAGGAAACTTTAGTTGAATGGCTAGCTTTGAACAAGTTTAGTCAAGTTCTGTATAGCAGGCATTACATAAGGCTAGCAGACAGCCGTGAGTCAAATTCGCTTGTACATGGACGAGGATTCTGGTGATATTGCATTAGTACTGGCTCTGCAAAATCGTGGTGTAGATGTCATCACAACTTTAAGTGTAAACCGATTGAGATATCCTGATGAAGAACAATTAATTTGAGCAAGGTCGCAAGGTCGCGTTTTGTACAGTTCTAACATTCAGGATTTCTATCGTTTACACACATCTTTTTCGACTCAAGAACAACCTCACTCCGGGATGATTTTAGTACAGCAGCAAAGTTACTCAATCGGAAAACTAATGCGCGGTATTTTGAGATTGGTTGCAGCTAAATCAGCAGAGGAAATGGAAAACCAAGTAGAGTTTATTAGCGCTTGGATAGAGGAGTAAATGTCAAAAAAAGTAAAAAGATTACTTGTTTTGACTGGCTTTTTTTCTGGATACCATATTGTAAACTACTGCCATTGCTCGAATATTTGCTTAATTCGTGCGATCGCTTCATCAGCTGCTTGCTCTGGAGATATGCCATCTGCAACTATGCGATTGAGGGCTTTACCCCAGACATTTTCCTGCAAAACTACAGTGTATGCAGGGTTTTGGACAATATAAAATGGGCGTGTTGAACCTTCGATGAGTGTCTTAGAAGCAGTTGAAAGATGTGGATCGGCTGGGTTTGTCCAAAAGGGGTCTTTCCAAACTGGCTTCATGACTGGTAAATATCGACCTCCAGCAGATTTGATGTATTTTCCTACTGTTCCTGGTTGAACTAAAAATGTGAGAAAGTCCTTAGCTGTTTTCTGGTGATGAGATTCCGTAAACACGATTGCTGCATTAACCGCGACTAAGTAACGCATCGGTTTGCCATTGGGTTTATTTGGATACTCTACAGTGCCAAGTTTGTTACGATAAGTTTCAGGGTCTTGGCGCACAGCAGCAGGAATCGAAAGAGTGGTATTAGGTGTCATGACCACAGCACGGTTAAGCAAGTTACGATTGTTATCTGGATTTAACCAATTGACTGCGTTTGGTGGAACGTAGCCTTGCTGATAAAATTTTGCATACCAATCTAAGCTATTAATAATTCCCTGTCGTACTTTAGGGTCATCAAAGCGAAGTTGACCCTTGGAGTCTACAATTTGGACATCGTAGGCTTCTAAAATCTGTTCAAATATGTAGTAGGTATCTGCAGCACCAACTGAATAAGGAAAGCCTAACCCGTAAATCTTTTGTTTTTTATCCTGTTTTTGCTGTGCCTGTAGTTTATCCTGTACTTGTTTCCAAAACTCCCAAAAGGCATCCCAATCTTTCGGGATATCCTTGTCACTCCGACCGACTTGCTTTAGTATGTCGCGCCAGTAGTGGATGTAAATTGTTAACTGATTAATTGGAACTGCATAGTAACTCCGCTTTTTATCAACGTTGTTATAAAAATAAACGGCTTCCAGTACAGCACCAGAATAAAGACTTTTGACCGACTCAATGACATCTGAGACATCTGCCAGTTTCCCGTCCCAAGCAAGACGCGGTATCAGTTCCCTTTCAGCACTGCTACTCATCACGATATCAGGCAGATTGTTCGCCTGAATTGCCCTCTTAGTCTTTTCTGGTAATTCATCGTTGGTATACAAAGTCAGCTTAGCTTTTTTACCACTTCGTTGTTCCCAGTTGCTAATGAGCTGCTTGAGCGCTTCATCCTCTTCTAAATTAGAACCTTTATCCCACCAAATCTTCAGTACTTTACTATCAGTAGAGGATTCGCTGACTGAGGATATGTTTGATTGAGAGGTGTGAGTGCAAGAAAAGATGATAAAACTAAGTATGAATGCTATGAGCACAGAGCGACGACTTAACCCCAAGCGACGGTTGTGTCGTAGTTGTTGACTAGCTTTTGTTCTATGTACCATATTTAGAAAAGCTCACTCATATTCAGTGAACTACCCAACACCCATCTGAGTACAGATAGGGTGTGGGCTTCCCAATTCAATGGGGATTGCCTCAATCTTCATTGATTTTTTACGTCCTGAAGACTTTGGTCTTACATCCCCTCCAAGGGCAGAAGCGCTAGTTCCTAACGCTCTTACGAGTGTCTCCTCCGGAGAGGCTGCGCCAACGCCAGTTACTTCACCTGGGGAGACCCCAAGACCGTACTGGCTCACCAGAATTCGCAAACCTTCATTTCTAATATTTATTGCAGCGTTGATGTCTCTATCATGCTGTTTCTGGCAGTGTGGACAATCTACAAACCTTACACCCAATGAATCATAACCATTCTGCAACATTGGAATTGGTAGTAGAGTTTCGCTACAAAGCTGAGATGATGGGAAAAATCTACCTATTTCTTGATAATTGTGACCAAATCTCTCAGCTTTATATTTGAGCATGGTTTGAAACATTCCCCATCCTTGGTCACTGATGGATTTAGCCAAATTAGGGTTTTTAACCATGTTCTTAACTGCTAAATTTTCTACACAAATAACTTGGTTTTCGTATGCTATTTTGCGAGATAGCTTGTGTAGAAAGTCTTCTCTTACCCTAGCTATTTTGCTAGATATCCTTGCAACTAAACGTTTAGCTTTGCGTCGCTTGTTAGATGTTTTATCTGTCTTTCTAGCCAGTTTACTTTGTTTACGTTTTTTATTCTTCTCTAACTTAGCTAATTGTTTTTTAGGTAGGTTATATTTTGAGCCTTCCGAAGTTATAGCAAAGTTTTTCAATCCGAGGTCAACGCCAATTGCATCTCTAACTGCAATTACTGGTTTGTCTTCCTGAGCCACTCCGTTGCGGGGGTTCCCCCCGTTGTCGGAAGTGGCGTGGTTAAAAAGAATAGACGCATAGTACTTACCATCTGTATTTCTTGATATTGTTACAGTCGTGAATTTTGCGTCAGGCAGTTCTCTGTGAAACACGGCTTTGACTATCCCCAAACTACCAGGAAATTTAATGACAGAATCCTTGGAAATTAATTTTATATTTTGGGGATACTGAATCGATTGCTTACCATGCTTAGATTTGAAATTAGGATATTTAGCACGTCCCTCAAAAAAATTGACAAACGCACTTGAAAGATTGAATGTTACCCGTTGTAGAACCTGGCTATAAGCAAGTCCCAACCATTCATATTCTTTTTTCAAACCAGGAAGCAATTTATCCATTGAAGCTTTAGAAAGACCTTTACCCGTTTCTTTATACGCAGTAGTCGTGGCGTTAAGCATATAATTCCACAGCCATCGAGTATTGCCAAAACATTGAGCCAAGTACGATTCTTGCTCATCCGTGGGATAAATTCTAACTTTGACCGCTCTGTACATGGTATCGACCTTACCGTATTTATATATTCATGGTAACATATATCTTGATAATAGTGCTATCAAAAAACAAATATTTTGTTCGTTTCCTCCATGTCCTCTTCCCTCGCTATCGCATTGGTCAGAGGACTGTCGTCAACTCACGAGCAATTCATCTCAACACTGACCTGGGTACAGGTACAGTGTGAGCCTTCTTGCTGTTAAAGGTAAAAGAATAAAGCAATTGCTTCGAGTTCGCTCAGCAGCTTTGCGGTACAAGAAGAAAGTTGTCACCCCCAAACTTAAAGCGATCGCCAATACCAAACTGACAGCGCCCAAAAATAATCTTTGGAGTTTGGCAACCTTTTGTTCTTGAACCAGTCGGGCTTCCACTTCCTTTTTACGTTCTGCTTCCAATCTTGTTTCAACTTCGTGCCTATCAAATTCTTGACTAGCTGCTAAAAACTGATAGTCCAAATCGCTCAAGCTTTTGCCAACTGACCAAGCTTGCGCTTCATGCAAGGCTTGTCCACGCAATAGCCGTGAAGAGTCACGGCGTTCTGAGGTAACCCAAGCATCCAATGTTTGGGAGTAGGGTCGCAATTTCGCTAATTGTTTTTCTATCCATGCTTGGTTAAAAATCTCTTGATAAATGCGGTTTTTTACCTTCAGTTGTCCTTGCTGCTTATCCACTAACCCTGATAACAGCAGCTCAATTTGCTCTTGAGAGTCGTCCGTAGGTACTTCAATCCCTTGTAATATTTGTTGATAGAGTTGCAGTAGCCCACCAGCACGCAGCTCGTTTCTCAGTAGGCGATCGCGAATTGTCTTTAAATGCTCTGGCTCATCATTCGCTTCCCAATTTTCAATAACGTGCGTTTGCACCAGTTTTTCTAAAACGAATGATGGAAATTGGTAATAGATACTAATAAGATGATAATTAACAATGGGTAAATGGTAATCCAACTTATAGCGACTTTCAGTTTCCTGGCTTCCGGAATCCTGTAAGCCATTGCTCTCGTAGTTTCTTTCCTGCACTACAATATGACACAGCTTCTGAGTCAGAAACGGCTGACCACCTGTCCATGCCAAGATTTCTTTCAGAGCTGCCATAGGATTAGCCACTTTACCCTCTAACCCTGCGGCTAGTGGTTGAATTTCTGATAACTTAAAACCTTGCAGGTTAATAGATCTACCAATATTAAATGGGGTAGAGTTTTGATCTGCAATTAAATCTGAAGGCGTTGCTACACCGAATAGTGCCCAAGTTAGACGGTTGTATTCTGGATTTTCTGCACGTTGATTATAACAAGACCGAATCAGAGCAAAAAAATTACCAACTGAGAAATTTAGGCTGATAACACTATCAATTTCATCAATAAAAATAACGATTTTCTCGCTCTTGATTTTGACTAATAAAATATCTTCAATAAACTGACTCAATCGCTGGAGTGGAGACAAATCTTCTCGCTCACTCCACCAAGTTTTGATATTAACTTCTCCAAAAAGATTGAAACCTCTTAATAAATCAACAATCACCCCCTTATACCACTGAGTCGGGGTGATATCTCCGCTACCAATGCGAGTCATGTCAACAGAAGCACATCTGAAACCTGCTTGTTCCAATCGATGTCTTGTGCGTAAACGTAAGCTAGACTTGCCCATCTGTCGGGAACTAAACACAAAACAAAACTCTCCCCTCATCAAGGCATCATAGAGTTCAACATCAGCTTGGCGCTCTACATAGCAGGGAGCATCGGTTTTGAGACTACCACCGACTTGATATTCGTACTTGCTCATAAACTGTCGCGCTAAAAGAAGTGCATACTGCTAAGGGCTAGACGACTTGCTATCAGTGGTTTTCTTCATTTTGAAAGGACACTCGTACAAGAAGGGTTAAAGAACTCCCCTCGAAGTGTCCGATGCGTGAATTTTGTGCTTCAAGTGCAACTGAGACGCTTACAGTCCGGCAAACCACTCATAGCCTTGGTCTTCCCAATAGCCCCTAGAGGGTGTTAGATGATTAACCATTGTAATCCGAGTAACCCACTTACTTTGTTTATAACCTAGTTTGATGGGAGAAGCCAGACGTATAGGTGCACCATTCTCAGCAGACAAGGGTTGACCATTTTTTTGATAAGCCATAAGAGTCTGGGGATGGACAGATGAAGCAATATCCCAGCTTTCGTAGTAGCCGTCAGCAGATTTGAAGTAAACAAAGCGGACATTCGCTTTGGGTTGAACTAAGGACAATAAGTCTCGTAGTCGCACGCCCCCCCATTGCACGATTGCTGACCAACCCTCAACACAAATGTGACGAATTGTCATCGAAGTCAGAGGCAGTTTCTGAATATCCTTCATACTTAACTGCATCGGATTGTTAACTTCACCATCAATAGTTAGCCGAAATGTTACCGGGTCAATCTGGGGAGTGAAGTCAAACGTATTGACCAGCAGGGCATTAGGCTCAATTGCACTGGTGGGAAATTCAGGAACAGGCTTTTGTGGATTCAGTAGTAAAGCTTCTACACTCTGGTTGAGAGGCTCAAAGGTTTTCCCCACAATATTTTCAAACAGACCGGACGCACAACCGGACATAAGCAAACCTGCTCCAGAAAGTCCAGATAACTGGAGTAGTTGACGGCGGTTTAATAGTCGATGAGGACGTTGAATTGGATTCATGAATTACCTCTACCAGAACATGGAGTTGATTAACCGAGAACCTCCTACCTTAAGTCCTAACAACAAGTGGAAAATCGCAAATATAGCTACCAATGGGATGGTTGCAAAATGAACCACTCGCAGAGCTTGCCAACTACCAAGTAAGTTAATGATCCAATGGAACTGAGCAGGTTTATACATCCCTATCCCGCTCAGTATGGCAAGCAAAAGAATTGGAATGATAGCAGTGTAGACAAATCGGTGCCAAGCATATATTTTGCGCTTGGGGTTTTGACCCACTTGCACTGCTTTGAGGTCATTAACACCAACAAATCGACGTTTCCAACGTTGAGTGATAAAAATGTATAGCCCGTACCAGAGTAAATTCAGTGCAAACAGCCACATAGCAGCAAAATGCCAGTGTCTACCGCCAGCTAGCCACCCTCCCAGCAAAAACAGCGACGGAAATTGCCAACCTCCCCGCCCACCGAAGACTGGATTAGCATTGTATATTTGTAGCCCACTGGTCATCATTAACAGCAAGCTAATGATGTTAACCCAGTGAAATATCTTGGCTAAAAGAGCTTGGCTTGGTTGCGATCGAGATCGGGACTTTTTAGAAGGAGTAGACGCATTCATAGCGATTTTCTCTCTACAGAGGTCTATGATTAAAAATGTATTGTGACTTTATAGTGGCAAACGGGGAAAAAATGGGGCTAGCCAAAGTTGTACCTGGACATCCCAACCTAAGAGAATTGCGATCGCACCAGCCACTACCATGACACCCCCCACTCTTTGCAAAACCATACTGTGAGACCGCAAACTCAGCAGCTTTTGAGCTAAACGGCGACCTCCGTAGGCGAGTGCAATCAAAGGTAATGCTGCCCCCACACCATAGACTATGAGTAAAACAAAAGCATCTGCAATCTGATGTTTAACTGCTGCCAAAACTAGAATGCTTCCTAAAACAGGTCCTGCACAGGGCGTCCACAGCAAGCCAAGCTGAGTTCCCAGCCAAAACTCTCCCCTTAATCCCATATGCAAAGGCTTTCTAGTTCCTTTACCTACTCTTAAGTAACTGAACAAACGGTAACTCCACTTGGGAAAAACCGCTAGAATCCCCATGAATAAGAGCAGGAAAATCGCTACAGTTCGCAGCCCACTAGCTAATCCTGTAAACCAGCTCGCCGTCACTCCCAAAAGACTACCTGCTACAGCAAATCCTCCAACCAACCCTGCGGCTAAAGCTACGGGACCATAATGATGAGACTGAAGGGAGCGACCGACTAGCACGGGCAGGATAGGTAGAACACAGGGCGAAGCGAGGGTCAAAAATCCACCCAGTAGTGCCAGCCCTGCCGATAGAGCAGATATAGCCATTGGCTCACCCTAATAACTGACGGATTGTCTGCTCAGTTTTCTCATAAGCTCCTTCCCCTATATGGTCATATTGTATGAACCCCTGACGGTTTGCCAAAAATAGATGAGGCCAATACTGGTTGTTAAAGGCGTTCCAGGTTTTATAGTCGTTATCTAAGGGAACCGGATAGGTAATTTGGTGTTGCTTCAACGCTCTTTTGACATTGTTTACGTCCCGCTCGAATGCAAACTCAGGAGTGTGAACCCCAATCACCTTGAGTCCTTGCGCTACAAATTGTCGATGCCAACGAACAACATAGGGGAGAGTTCGCTGACAATTGATGCACCCAAAAGTCCAGAAATGAATGAGTACAATTTTCCCCTTGAGGTTTTGAGTCGTTAGGGGAGCAGAATTTAGCCACTGATTTATGCCCTGAAACTCGGGTAAAGCCTTAGTTGAAGGTTGAGCAGCAATAGCATTTAAGGAAGTTGAGCTATCAGTTCTTCCAAAGGCTAGGTCAAGGATTGTTTCTGCACTTGCTAGCATAGCTCCAATCCCAAAGCAAGATAGCAACTGGCGTCGCCGTAACAAGTTCTTATTCATTGAAAATTCCATAGAAGGGGAAGAGGTACTAGTATAAATAAAGACTAGTACCGTTCGGAATTTTGCTGGTATAGTGCTATAATTTCTGGCTGTTGTAGGATTTGCATTTTTCTGAAAAGATTTTTTTCAAAAGAAGAATTTCGCGAATCCTAATTTATCAATAAACCACATGAAAGTGGCTATTACGAAACTTCACTTACCTGGCGACATCGAGTCACCCGGTTTGGACATTGAGTCACCCGGTTTGGACATCGAGTCACCCGGTTTGGACATTGAGTCACCCGGTTTGGACATCGAGTCACCCGGTTTGGACATCGAGTCACCCGGTTTGGACATCGAGTCACCCGGTTTGGACATTGAGTCACCCGGTTTGGACATTGAGTCACCCGGTTTGGACATCGAGTCACCAGGTTTCATGGCAGAGGGTTCCAATTTGTGAGTATAGCAATAGTAATTGACGCGATTACCGCCATGGTAATAGCAATGCTGCCCTTTAAGCGGAGTTTTGCTAAGAGTATAGCCTGGTGGCATGGTTGATTCTGCCTTTAATGCCACTGGTGCAGCGATAATTCCAAGTCCGAAAACTGAAATGCTAACCAATACTTGACTAAAGAGGATTTTGGTGACTTTCATAGGTTATTTTTTACTGTTGTACTGACACTATAAGAGTAATTTCTTAGACCAACATTAAAAACAGATGAGAAGTTGCCTGAGAAGATGCTGAGAAGTTATTTACCATTAGCTCATGGAGTCTCTTGCACAAATCAGGCGATCTGACTTTTCACGGCATTTTGTGGTTTGTGCAATTGCATTCAAAACTACCGTTCCGAAGCTTGATTTCTTCATCTATTATTTTTAACCTATCGCCGTAATTCCCCATCCGCCATGCGGTGGGGAGAATGTCACTGAGAATTAGCCCAATTGCTCACGGAAATAAAGTCGATATAATTCACAACTTGGTATTGCTTGATTTCCCTCAAGCTTCACCAAACCCATGCTTTCTAATTTGTAAGCAGTGATTGCTTCTAATTGCACACTTGCTGGACCTGTGACAACCCGTTTGAGTGCTTCTGCCAATTTGGGGTGTTCTTGAAGATTTGCCAAGTGATGTCGCAAGTGATTGCTATAAATTCCGCCAATGGTAGGAGCTTGTTGCAATAGCTGCTCTAGACTAACTTCTCGTCTTGCCAAGTGATAGAGTGCGACACGTACGAGAAATGGATGACCACCAATCATAGCAATGAGAGGAGCCAGTTTTTTAGCACCTACCGCACCTTCTGCCCAATCTAAGCCATGACGCACTGCCAAATCCTGCACTTGCTCTAAACTAAATTCTGGTAACCGAATCGAGAGACCAACATTGAAAGGAGATTGATTGATATCTAATGGGATATAAGCTTCAGTCGCATGAACAACGACCAGTCGGAGTTTTTGCCAAATTTCTAGTTCGGCTGCGTCCTCATACCAAGAGCGCAGCAATGGTAAAAAGTCTCCTGAAATGTCTGGATACTCAAAAATCCGATTCACCTCATCCAAAGCTAAGACGACTGGAGAGTCGATTTGCTGGAGTAAGTACCCCTGGAAGTATAATGTGCAGCTCACTTTACTACCAATATCTTCATCCCAATAATCATCCAGTCTTGGCTCTATGTTCAATTGTCGGCTAACAGTGGCACAAAACCATCTTAAGAATTTGTCCAAGCTTGTAAAAATGGTGCTATCTGCTCGCTGTAAACTTAATAGCACTGTGCGTAAACCAACAAGTCTTGCATGAGCCATAATTCTGTGAAGTAGGGAGGTTTTGCCCATTTGCCCAGGTGCTCGAATGCGGATTATACTTCCTGGTTTACTGATTTCGACATAAGTACGTTCTTCAATTGGGGTATGCTCGATGTAAAAGAAAGAATTAAGCGGTACAGGACCACCAGGAGTTTCTAGGAAGTCAGGATTAGGAAGTGTATATTCTCGAACTCCCAGCTCCTTCGTTGCGAAAGGAAACTCTGAACTCCCCTTAGCCTCAAAAGGAACTTGGGGTTCCCTTTGACCACCTAATTGCTGGTCATGCTTCAGCGCTTCCTTGATATTGTGTCTTTTAAAAATCTCACTTTCCGCTCGCCGCCTGAGAACTGACCGAAAATTGCTTTTTGTTACCTCCTCCTCTAAAGCTTGTGAAAGTAACCTCCATAACTTAGAACCTACGTCTTTTACGTAATTGGCGTCATAACCAGCATTTTCTGCTATCTCTTGGTAAGTTTGCCCTTCCCAGGCTTGGCGAAATACTACTTCCTGTAGATTATTTAAGCGTTGCTCCAGAAATGTATCTAAAATAGCTATTGCTTCTTCAACATTCATTTATAAAAAAACGATAAAGTCATATTCAAATATGACTTTATCGGACTTTTTCATACTTTTTTAAGTTATTCATTTAAATTTAACAGTAGTGTTATCCCACCTAAGCCAAAAGACTGTAGCGACGGATATCAGGTGCAGTCGCAAGCAAACCCTCAAATTTAGCGACTGCTTCTTCAATATGGGCTGTGGCTAAATGAGCATCCAAAGCATCATGAGAAGCCCATTCCTCGACAAAAGTGAAATCTGTTGGGTCAGACTCATTTTGTAGCAATTCGTACTTTATACAGTCTACTTCTTGCCGAGTTGGTTCAATAATTGCCAACAGTAAAGCTTTAACAGCTTCTACTTTTTCAGGTAAAGCAACAATCCGGGCAACAACGCGAATAGTTTGATTAGTCATTTGTTATGCAAGTAAGTTGTTAATTGCTGATTGTTAATTATTCCATATGAATTAAGTATAAACTTGACGTAGCGTGTGTTATGCCGAAGGAATCGCGCACCTTCAATTGCCGATGGTGCGTTACGCCTAAAGCGATAACGCACCCTACGATTTAATTTTATTAACTTCACGGATTTCGACGAAAATTCTTCTGGTTTTTCTCAGGCAGATTTCTGGGCGGGACTTCCCGTCCTTGGTAAAACTAATGAATCGTTCACCAAAAGGTCGTTTAGAAATTCTCTATCTTGATGAGGAACTGAGGATTACGCGTGGGGAACGAGGGACAGTTTTAGTCTGTCAGCGATCGCACAATTAAGAACAAGATCGCACAATTAAGAACAAGATTGCGGAATTGAGAACAAGAACGATGTAGTCATAAATAAAATACCGCGCTTACGAGGTAGCATATGGAGCCACTCACTGCTGGTGCGATCGCCACTCTTGCTTTCACCAAAGCTTTTGAGAAAACAATCGAGAAATTCACAGAAGCAGCCCTCGCCAAGATGGATGAGTTGCGCAAAAAGATTTGGGAGAAGTTGCGGGGAAATCCCAAAGCAGAAAAAGCGCTAACTGTGGTTGAACAAGGAAACAAGTCTGAGTTAGAGCGTCTAGCAGTGTACTTGCAAGATTCTATGGATGATGATCCAGAGTTTGCTGCACAAGTGCAAGCACTTGCTCAAGAGATTAATGCAGGAAAGTTGCAAGACAACAGCAACATGACCCAAAATAATTATGACAGCAGCACCGGCTACCAAACGAGAGTTGAAACTGAAAAAGGGACAACAAACATCGGTGGGACTCACACCCATAATTACAATACTTGACTGCAGTCGCCCGAACGGGAACGGGCAAAGTCAAATCCCCCAAATCATATTTCGTATCCTTCTGAGCCAAGAGATGATAATTTATTCTCACAAGTTTTGAGCGACTCTGAACGAATTTTAAAGCTACGAGTGCATCGAGCTATGTTTGTCAAAAGCATGATTGAATGCTACTTCGTTAATCTAACTAATCTGTCGCCGAATAGGGCACTAGAAGTAACTCATGTATGGTACGAAGATGAAGAAAAACACTTTATTCCATTGATTCACCCTTCAAGATTATTGCCTGTGAGATTAGAATTGGAACAATCGTGGGAAACATGGATTGCTGTTGAAAACCTTCCGAGAGCTACACAGAATAATGCATACCAAAATTTTCGTGCAAGGATATCAACGGGTGCTATTTTCAAATCAGAAGCTAATCCTAATGTTCCTCCCTATGGAACAGTACCCGGAGGTCCGATTTAGAAATTTGATCCAGTAGTGAAGATTGCCGCATACCAATTTTGTTATAGCGGACTGTTCAAATGGTTTACGCTTTGTAAGTAACAAATTTATTCAGTACCCTTTGGCAGGACTCTACGATTCCCAAGGACGGTACACTGAAGCAGAACCACTCTACATCAAAGCTTTGGAACTAAGACAACGCCTGCCCTTAGATGAGCACCCGTCGATCGCCTCCAGTTACAACAACTTGGCAGGACTCTACGATTCCCAAGGACGGTACACTGAAGCAGAACCACTCTACATCAAAGCTTTGGAAATTGCTGAACGCAGCTTAGGAGTCAATCATCCCAACACAATCATTTTCCGTGAAAATTTGCAATTCTTACGCGACAATCGCCAGTCTTAGTACAGCTTTGCGTAAAATTGTGGCGAATTGAGGGTTGAAATTTAAACGCATAGGCGCTGAGTCGCAAAGCGACACGCACTCGCGTTCGCCTACCCGCAGGGTAGGGGCGCACCAGGTAAGCGCAGAGAGAAGTTTGAGCGGAGGTTTCCTCCGTTCGCGTAGCGTCTCCGGAGGAGACTCAAAGCTTGCCCTACAGGCACGCGCAAGGGACGGTGGGGACGCGGAGAATTCGCGCTCGTATTAATGATATCAAGTCCGGATGATTAGTTGTCATTGCGTTCGCGCAGCGTGCCCAGAGGGCATACGTAATGAAATGAAGCGTTCGCGCAGCATGTCCCTTTGGGACTCAGCAATCTCAGAACCAATGACGAATTATAAGTAATTGAGCGGACATGATATGAAATGCTGTACTTATACTTTGCACGGTCAAAAACTGAGCTTCTCTAATTAAGCCAAGAACGATACTCACTCAAGCTACTAACCTTGGGTTCAAAGCGCAATCTGTACCCGTACGAAGTATAGTTACCACAGCTAGAGCGCCAGTCCAGTGTAATGACTTGACGAAAAATGCAGAATATGCATGTGGCATTAACGAAGTTTTGAGACCGAAGTTTAAGGCGATCGCCAAAAACTATCGCCTCAATATTTAGCTTAAAATTGGTGTTTTGTAATGAGCCACATATTTTCGTTTTTGTCAACATATATTAGTGGACCGGCTCTCTAGTCCAACTGCGCCAAACGCCCAGCTTCAAGCTTTCACCATTTCAGATTTTGCATCAGGCGAGACTCGCTCAAAGTACAATACCATAATCTGATTTGGACGCAAACCAATTGATTCATAAGTGCGTCCGTTGCGGTGACTAAACTCAACTTCAAAAGCACTACCACCCGCCAACATCTCGACCACCGTACCAACTTGTCCACGCCACAAATTATATTCGGGAAGGTCTACCGTCAAGGCTACCACATCAAGCAATTTGACTGAATTGGTTGTCATCTCATCTCACCTCCAAGTATTACAGAGGATAGCAAGTCGTTAATCTCGGAATTTCAGAATCATGTTCGATAATCCAGCCACTCCGGATGATTGCACTTCTATCTTGCCATTTCATTTGGAAATCTAAAGTGTAGCGTTGTCCAAACTCATCCTGTCTTCCCAGTCGAGCCGAATGAGTTTTGACAATTTCTAGAAGAATTTGACGCAATTGTTCAGCATCATCAGCCGTCATACCCAGTTTCGATGAGAAGAGCCGAGCTTTGTGTTTTCCGTCATCATGCTCTAGATTTAAGCAGTAATCACGCAGTTTACGAATATCAACAACTGCATTCTCTGCATTCGGAATCAACATTAGAAAAAACAGTAGTCCCTAAAAAGATAATGATGAATTATAGTGTTAAGCTCATCATCTCTTGATTTCTTTCTTCTCGCATTTGATGAACGATTTGATCGGGAGCATCCCAAATGTGCAAATTGCCCGCACTTCGCCCTTCGCGCAGCGTCTCCCTTTGGGAGAAGGGGCGACGCCAAAGGCGAACGTGCCGCTGCGCTAACAGACACCGAAGTCACTGGCTCACAAACAAAGCCATGCTCCGCAGGCTCTAATTAGTCCGCGCAGGCGGACTTCCCTGCGGGACACTGCGCGAACGCCTGTGTAGCCGCGATTTCTAATCGCCAGGTATTTTTGCAAAATTGGGATGCTCCCAAACATCCTCTAAGATTTCTGTCCACTGCTATAACAATGCAAGCCGATGCATTAACAATGTAACCCGATACATTAACAATGTGAGTCGATACATTAACAATGTAACCCGATACATTAACAATGCAAGCCGATGCATTAACAATGTAACCCGATACATTAACAATACAAGCCGATGCATTAACAATACAAGCCGATACATTAACAATGCGAGTCGATGCATTAACAATGTAACCCGATACATTAACAATGCAAGCCGATGCATTAACAATGCGAGTCGATGCATTAACAATGCACCGACTTGCGTTTAGATATACTAAAAACGGCTGATTGCTGGACTTTTGCCTTTGCAAAGAAAGTTTTGCCTGTTAATCTCTTAGCGATTTTAAAAGTAAAGCTCTAACCCGTTTTTAGTATATAAGTAGATAGGTAGAAATAAACAGAACTATGTTAAGAAAGGTAAAAGCCTCTCAAACCCTTACTAATGACTAATGACTAATGACTTTTCTCAGATTCCCAAACA
The DNA here is from genome assembly GCA_019359415.1 of Iphinoe sp. HA4291-MV1. GTDB lineage: Bacteria > Cyanobacteriota > Cyanobacteriia > Cyanobacteriales > Nostocaceae > Brasilonema. The sequence goes on from JAHHHH010000055.1 coordinate 18,988, forward strand.
CCCACACCTTTAGCTGCAACCATATAGCGGAAAATATATTCCACTAACTCAATATAATGACGGGCGGTTTTGCAAGAAGATGCCCAAACAGTAACACCGTGATCGCGGATAAGTAAAGCGCTTAATTGTGGGAGATTTGTTGTAAAGCGCTCTTTAATCTCATCCGCAATGCAGGAAACCTGTGAATGGTTGGCGAAGATAGGCATAGCACAATCAGGGTTCTCTTCCCAAACTCCCAACCCTTTGAGCATTTCCAACGGTGGTAAAGGTAAAGTGTCCCCTTTAACAAAGCGAGAAACCAAATTTGCTTCTACTGAGTGAACATGGTAGCAACTTGTCGCGTCTGGAAATAGAGTATAAAGAACCTGGTGAATGGCAGTTTCAGCAGAGGGCTTCAAATCGGGCGAAGGTTGCTCTACCTTGCCACTTGGATAAATACGTACAAAATCACCAACTTCTAGTTCTCCTTTAGACCGACCACTCGCTGTAATCCAGAAGCTACCATCAGGTAAACGAACTGAGAGATTTCCTGCAGTCCCCACCATCCATCCTTGTTGGTAAAAGTAACGTGCTGCTGAAATCACTTCCAGACGAGGATCACTTAGCGTTGGACTATTCATTGTTTCCCCATCTATACTTGAGTGAGCGCCTGACGAGTGCGAATTTCTCGCCCCGTATATTCAGGAGTCCAGCCCTCACTTCCAGTAAAATACCGTACTGCTTTAATTCGCCGTGCTGGAGTTAGATAAAACCAGTGTTCGGTTCCCGCAGGCACATTGATGTATTCTTCTGGCTGTACTGTCAGTTCTACTTGACTACCATCAGGTCGTACAAAACCAAAAATGCCTTCTCCATCAACTATGTAGCGTACTTCATCTTCTGAATGAGTATGGATTTTATCAAATTTTGTCAGCATTGCATCAAGATTAGGGATACCTGGATGCAGGACAATTAAATCGCGGGTTTGATAGCCTGCTGTTTGTTGCAGTTGCTCAAAATATCGATCCAGAGATTTTAAGATTTGTTCTTTTTCTTCTTCGTGAAGGCTGTCTTGTGCTAGCAATTGACGCAACTGTTGACTCTCTCCCACAACCCAGCGATTAAGTTGGATGTTTAGGGGTGCCAATTCGCGGGAAATATCTTGCAAATCAGTGTATTGTGTCCCATCTTCCATTTGTAGAATTGCCATATCTCACCTCGCGCTAGGATATCTATTCTACGGTATCTGTTTTGTTGAACATCTCGCCATCCTTACCAATAACCAGTTCAACCTCAAAAACTTCTGCAAAGCACTTTGCCACATGAGAGCGTACCTCTAAGCAAGTGATATCAGGAATCCATTGAGCTAAACTGCCTACGGGTTTATCAGCAATACCGCAGGGTACGATGCGCTCAAATCCTGTCATATCAGGACAGACATTTAATGCAAAGCCGTGCATGGTTATCCAACGGCTGACTTTAATACCAATAGCAGCAACTTTACGCCCTTCTAACCAAACACCCGTGAAACCAAGATTGCGTTCTCCCTGTAATCCGTAAATTTTTAGTGTACGAATTAATACTTCTTCTAAGTGACGTAAATACCAGTGGAGGTCTTTACGATAATGTTGCAAATTTAAAATTGGATATCCTACCAGTTGACCAGGACAATGGTATGTGACTTCGCCACCTCGTTCAACTCGATGGACTTCATACATACTTTTGGTATGGTCAAATTTCAGAAATTCTGAACTAGCTCCTTGCCCTAAAGTGTAGACGGGCGGATGTTCTAGTAAGATTAGCACATCTTCTGTGCCAGGATTTTTGATGCGCTCAGCGAGGAGAGTGCGCTGCCATATAAGCGCATCTAAGTATGGCATCATTCCTTGGTTATATAGCAAACATCGGCGTTTGTGCAAAGACATATTACAAATAAGAAAAAAAGTCAACCTGAATAGGGAGCAAAATGTATCTCACATCACTAATAGAAGTCCAAAAATGTCAAGCTATGCAAAGGATTTTAAAGGAAAGTCAAGGGAATTGGCTTTGCAAAATACAAGATGCTAGTTTTGAATATATAACCTCAATGGAGTTGGGAGGAATTCTCTGCAGTAACCGTCACGCCAAGAAAATAGTAATGAATGTACTGGCTGATGACCCCGAAACAATAGTTGACATAAAAGACAAGATTAAGAAGTGGAAAAAGACTTGTGTTTTTTAGAGAAAACAATTAAGCCTCCTGAAGGAGCTTGAATAAGTAGCAAATTTATTTGCTACACTTACTTAAAGTGAGTCAAAATGGCAAAAACAAGCCGACTAACACCAAATCTCATTAGAGAATTTTCGAGTGGACGTACTTAGGATCGGCTAGCTCCGAAGTTACGCCTGTGGACAAGTAAGAGCCGTCTCTCTTGGTAGAAGCAGGAAGTAGACAAAGTAGTTGTCATGGATAACTACGGATAAGTTCTATATAGCAGAAAACCTAAGATATCTGCGTGGACATTCAGTTGCTTTTCAACCAATTGGAATCACAGCAGAAATTCATCTTAGGTAAATATAGGCGAAACGTCGCAACAACTCAGATTCAGTGGGCTTAGAGTCGGCGTCTTACCAGCAAAAAGTCAACAGACGCAAAGCGGTTTCCTGTTAAGCTGCTACAACTTCTACTGATCGCGTAAAACGTAGTACCCTAACTATGCCCTCCTGGCACACTACGCAAACGGTAGTAAGTCTAAATCCGTTCACGATTGATTCTAACGGCAGTCATAGACCTTACCGCATCTCCTTTTCATCCAAAACCAAATTCACATAAAACGTTAAGCGGGAGAGTTTACATGAAGCTTGTCATCCACGGCAAAAATATTGAAATCACCGATGCAATTAGGGATTACGTGCATCAAAAGATTGAAAAGGCGGCAAATCATTATCAAAACATCACCAATGAAGTGGATGTCCATCTAAGCGTGGCTCGTAATCCCCGAATTAATCCCAAACAATCGGCTGAAGTCACTATTTATGCCAATGGCAGTGTGATCCGTGCTGAGGAGAGTAGCGAGAACCTCTACGCCAGCATAGATCTCGTGGCAGACAAAATCGCCCGTCGGCTGCGTAAATATAAAGAGCGGCGTCAAGAAAAGAAAACACATGCCCAAACAACAATTGAAGGAGTTGTTCAAGAGTCGGTTGTCACAGATTTAATTGGCGATCGCACTCCCGAATTGCCTGAAGAAGTCGTTCGTTGTAAATATTTTGCCATGCCTCCTATGACCGTTGCAGACGCTTTAGAACAGCTGCAATTGGTAGGACACGACTTTTATATGTTCCGCAATGTGGACACTGGCGAAATCAATGTCATTTACGAACGGAATCACGGCGGTTATGGTGTGATTCAACCACGAAATGGTAATAATCACACCAACGGCAAGAACGGCAAGACAGCCAATGGTTATATTCCTATGCCGGAGAAGTCTTTCCAGAATAAAGTGTAGAAGGAACTAAGGTAAGTGGAGCGATCGCTTCACTCACCCTATTAACAGTTATCAGTTATCTGACAACTGATAACTGATTCAAGCTGTTGGCAATTGTTGCAACGTTTTGAATGCTTCTTCAACGTGACCTTTGAAGTTAAACATTGAGTCAAACACATACCGCACAACTCCTTGGTTATCAATAATATAAGTCACGCGACCAGGAATCAAACCGAAGGCTGCGGTTGCACCGTATTGCTTCCGCACTTGATCGCCTTTATCACTTAAAAGGGTAAAAGGCAATTGGTACTTGGCGGCAAATTTCTGGTGAGATTCGGGTGAGTCACCACTCACACCAATCACTTCTGCTCCAGCTGTTTTGAAAACTTCGTACTGGTCGCGAAAGGCACACGATTGCGCTGTACATCCTGGTGTGTCGTCTTTGGGGTAAAAGTACAGGACAACTGCTTTGCCACGAAAATCTCTGAGGCTTACAGGTGTCCCGTTCTGGGAGGGCAATGTGAAATCGGGGGCTGTGTCTCCTACTTTGACTGTCATGGGTATTTGTAGTATTTCTTAATAAAATCTTATTTTAGTCTGTAATGTAGGATGAATACTTCCACCAGCTAACCTTATTTGCCAAACTAGTATTGCGAGACTCAATCAAGCAGAGTGCGCACGGGCTGTTCGCTCCTGAGCTAGCATTGCTTTTGCAATGACTTCGAGAACTTGCAGTACCTGAACCTGTAAATGTGGGAAATCTTCTAAGAATTCCGCTAAGCCTGCTTCACCTTCCAGGTAGTCAAAAAAGGTCTGCAATGGAATCCGCGTCCCAACAAAAACTGGAGTTCCACTCATAATCTCACAGATCAGAGTGAATAATTCGGCGATCGCGCCCTCACCCAAAGACAAGGAGGACAAATGACCCAAGCCTTAACCAAACAAGTAACCTTCGATGAATTTATTGCCTGGTATCCAGAGAAACCGCAACGACGCTATGAACTACATGATGGAGTCATTATTGAAATGCCACCACCTACAGGCGATCATGAAGAGGTAATTGGATTTTTGGTTGGAGAAATAGTCGCAGAATACCGACGCTTAAATCTTCCTTACTTCATCCCCAAAACCGCGTTCATTAAACCGAACGCCACATCCTCTACTTGGGGAGACCCCAAGACCGGAGTAGCTCCTGAGGGGAAATCAGCTTATTCACCAGATGTGCTGTTATTAAATCGTCCCAATCTCATAAATGAAGCTCTGTGGAAAAAACAGTCAACTGTATCGAACGCAGCATCAATTCCCTTAGTTATTGAGGTAGTAAGCACCAACTGGCGTGATGATTATCACAAAAAGCTTGCTGACTATGAGGAAATGGGTATCCCTGAGTACTGGATTGTGGATTATGCAGCATTAGGCGGACGGGCGTTTATTGGCAACCCCAAGCAGCCGACTATCTCTGTGTACCAGCTGGTTGAAGGTGAGTATCAAGTGACTCAGTTTCGGGGAGATGATGCCTCCGGCAACCCCTCCGGGGAACATATTCAATCACCGACATTCCCAGAACTTGTCTTAACCGCCAAGCAAATCTTTCAGCTTGGTAAGTAGAGAATTAATTGCACAATCGACGGGAGCATCCCAAATGTGTAAATTTAAAATTTATTTTATTTTGTAGTGCGGGCCGGACAGCCCGCTTGGTAATAAAGTAGGGAGCTTTCCGGCTCCCACTACAGTCTTTTTTGCATGCATTGGAATGCTCCCCAATCGACTTGCATTGTTAATGCATCAACCTGCAAAAATTAACCTGTGGAAAATGATTACCTCTACTAGGCAAGCTAGCTTAGAGTTTCTAAAACAAAATTCTCTCTATGCGTCTGACTTCACTTGATGTTTTTCGCGGCATAACTATTGCAGCCATGATTCTTGTCAACATGGCGAGTGTTGCCGAACCTCATGTCTATCCTCCACTACTCCACGCAGATTGGCACGGCTGTACCCCAACTGATTTAGTCTTTCCTTTCTTTCTGTTTATTGTTGGTGTAGCGATGACTTTCTCCTTGTCAAAGTACACTGGTGACAACAAACCCACAGCGCCTGTTTACTGGCGTATCTTGCGTCGCGCTGCGATTTTATTTGCATTAGGGTTATTACTCAATGGCTTTTGGAATAAAGGTTCCTGGACTTTTGATTTGAGTACTATCCGCATTATGGGAGTGTTGCAACGCATCAGCCTAACATATTTGCTTGCTTCCGTTGCTGTCCTCAACCTTCCACGTAAAGGACAATGGATATTGGCAGGGGTGTTACTCATCGGCTACTGGTTAACCATGATGTACGTACCAGTTCCTGGTTATGGCGCTGGAGTGCTGACGCAAAAGGGGAATTTGGGTGCTTACATAGACCGTTTAATTATTCCTCAAGCACATCTTTATAAGGGCGATGGTTTTAATAATCTAGGAGATCCAGAAGGACTTTTTAGTACTATTCCCGCTATTGTCAATGTACTGGCTGGCTATTTTGCTGGACAATGGATACGCAATCAGCCAATCAAATCTCGTACAAGCATAGGTTTAGTATTATTTGGTATTGGTTGCTTAATTATTGGTTGGGCATGGGGCTGGACATTCCCGATTAACAAAAAGCTATGGACGAGTTCTTATGTCATTTTTACTAGTGGTTGGGCATTATTGTTACTAGCAGCTTGTTACGAAATTATTGAAGTGCGACGGGTACGGCGTTGGGGTAAACCTTTTGAAGTGCTGGGATTAAATGCCATCTCCCTTTTTGTTGCTTCTGTACTGCTGATTAAAATTTTGGTGAGAACTAAAGTTGGTTCTGGGGAAAATGCTCCCAACACTTATGATTGGATTTACCAGAATGTCTTTGCATTTTGGGCTGGTGCGGTGAATGGTTCTTTATTTTTCGCCATTGTTACTGTGTTACTTTGGGTGGCAGTTGCTTATTTGATGTATCAGCGACGATGGTTTATCAAAGTTTGATAGGACTTACGCAAAATTATGATAAGTGGTTTACCGGATAGAATATTCGCCAGAATCAGAAACGCACTTGCGATACCTGAGTGCTCGACAGCAAGCTATCGTGTTGGACAGCCAGTCATCATTACAAGTAACGGTCAACCCATTGCTGCATTAATCACGTTGGAGAATGCTGATCTTGAAACCGTGTCGCTAAGTAGTAATCCTAAATTTATTGAGCTGATTGAGCGATCGCGGGCACGACGACGTGCCGAGGGTGGTATCTCCAGTACGGAAATGAGGCGTAGGCTGGGGCTGAGCGAGGTCTAAGAGCGTGTTTATAAATAAAAGATAAGCTACGTGCGTCGATTTAGGGGAGGTACGAAGAGAGTGCATATAGAGACGTTGCAATGCAACGTCTCTACAAACTATGCGCCTACGGATTCTTTCGCAGCGTACATCACTTCCACGGTAATTTGACTGAAATTCCGCTCGCGAGCAAATTTCTCGGTGTTGCGTTTGACTTTACCGCGCACAAAGCCAGGAATCTTATTCAATTCTGCTTGAGCATCCTTAGTCCATGCCAAATCAGAATCAGCAGAAATGCCCTTGGTAATGACTTCCTTAGTGTCGTGTCCACCAAAGATTTCCAAGAGATGGTCTTCCATTCCCAAGGTGAAGGAATTGTAAACTAAATCTGCAACCTGATTTGTTCCTTCGTAACCCATGAATGGTTTGTAACCAATGGGGAAGTTCTGGATGTGGATGGGTGCAGCAATCACACCGCAAGGGATATCCAGACGCTTACCAACGTGGCGTTCCATTTGAGTACCGAAGATAGCAGAGGGTTCGACGCGGGCGATCGCATCTCCAATTGCACCATGATCGTCGGTAATTAGCACCTCATCGCAGTATTCGCTGACTTGCTCACGGAACCAGTCAGCATCGTACTTGCAGTAAGTTCCAGCCCAAACAACGTGAATGCCCATTTCCCGTGCCAGAATCTTGGTCATGGCAGCAGCGTGAGTGCTATCACCAAACACAACGGCTTTCTTACCAGTCAAGTTCTGACAGTCAATGGAACGAGAGAACCATGCAGCCTGTGATACATACAGGGTTTGCTCGTTGATAAAGTCTTCGTAATCAACATCCGCGCCTTGAGCGTTAATCACCTGCTGAATTTTACGGATGCAACGAGCATTTTCGACGACACCCATTGGGGTAATATCTATGTATGGCATCCCGAATTCTTCTTCAAGGTAACGAACTGCCATAACACCGAGTTCCCGATAAGGCGCGAGGTTAAACCAAGCGCGGGGCAGGTTCTTCAACTCGTGAACAGAAGCACCTTCCGGAATCACGGCGTTCACCTCAATACCCAAGTCAGCCATCAACCGCTTGAGTTCTGTGCAATCGTGCTGGTTATGGAAACCGAGGGTGGAAATACCGATGATGTTGACGGAGGGCTTTTCTGTTTTGCCTTCAGGGAGTTCGCCTTTCTTGCGTGCTTTCTCGATGTAGTATTGAACGATTTGTTGCAGAGTGCGATCGGCTGCTTGGAGTTCATTAACGCGGTAGTGGTTCACATCCGCCAGCAGCACATCGGCTTTTGCCTCCAGAGATGCCCTTTCCACAAAGTTTGCTAAGTCTTCTTGCAAAATGCTGGAAGTGCAGGTGGGAGTCAGAACAATCAAATCTGGCTGTTCTTCTGTGTCTTTGCGGGTGATGTTGTCCACCACTTTTTCTTGTGAGCCGCGTGCCAAAACGTTGCGATCAACGATACTGGCTGTCACTGGTGTGAAATTCCTCTCCCGCTCTAGCATAGAGCGCATGACGTTGAAGTAGTCATCACCCAAGGGCGCGTGCATAATGGCATGAACATTTTTAAAAGAACTGGCGATCCGCAGAGTACCAATGTGGGCGGGACCTGCATACATCCAGTAAGCCAATTTCATGTTTGTGTTCTCCCTTGTTTAAACGAACTATATCTGATGAGAGGTAGACTATGAGTGCTTGTTTTTTAAATCGTTTCTGATTTTCTCAGAACTTGTGGTCCCCAAAAAGTGGGGCTGATGGAATTTTAATAGAATTGCGATCGCTGAAACCTCCTTACTAATTGAGATTGGGCTTCTGACTTAAACAACATTGATGTTGTCAAACTGATACGAATCTTAATTTTTAGGCAAATTTCTTATAACTAGTGATTTTTGTGATAATACAAGAAATAGCACGCTTGTTTAAGCAATATGTCAAGTATAATACAACCCAAAAGTAGTGAACAGGCATCCCTCGGTTCACAAGAGTACTTTGGCGAGCAGTGGAAAGTCTATCAGAAAGTGCTCAATAATAATTACATGGGACACGGCGAGATTTACTGCATACTGCATGAATTACTCGTTAGCTACTTTCAAAAACCCTTTAAAATGCTCGACCTTGGGTGTGGCGATGCCAGCTTTACTGCTCAAGTTTTATTAGATACTAATATTGTCTCTTATCAGGGCGTAGATCTTTCCATACCAGCACTGGAGATTGCTAAACAAAACATGGCAATCATACAGTGCGATACAACTTTTACCCAAGGCAATTTCTCTGAATTAGTTTCTCAATTGGTGCAAGGTCAGCAGGATAGATTCGATGCTATTCTAATGTCTTTTGCTCTCCACCACCTCCATCTTGAGCAAAAGGATTGTTTTATTGGTCAGCTTAAGAGCCTCCTTGCATCAGGTGGTATTTTTATTCTCATCGATATTGTTCGTCAAGAAGAAGAAGACCGCGAAAGTTATATTAGACGTTACCTAGAAGGTATACAGAAACATTGGTCTCTACTTACCCCTCAAGAGTATTCGATGGTTGAAAACCATATGTTATCGAGTGATTTTCCTGAAACTCAACAAACTTTACAAGAAATCTCTCAAAAATATAATTTCACTCGGTTTGAATGCCTTTATTGCGATCCGCAGGATACCACACAATTGTTGTGCTTTTACTGATAAGACGGTGGATCGAATTCGTTTACAAAAATCTTTACTGTCATCCCCTTGCGGGGAAGAGAGATGAGAGATTGATTAAATCAATCATCCAACATCTCACGGATTAATGTTTCCGTCTCTGTTTGGAGTCAGTCTGGTAACAGTACTTGACTGTTAGTCAGCATATGACGGATGTTAGTTTCCGTCCCCTTGCGGGGTGTAAAAAGTTAGCAATCAAGTATCCTTTTAATTTTTTCAAGATTATTGAAGGATTGCGTAACTTCCAATATATTTGTAGTGTAATATATATTCGCATTATCAGGTAGAGGTGTTTGATCTTTCGGATTTTCTAAATATCTGGCTTTACGACTCTCCCTTTCTAAGTACTGATAAGCTGTACGTAAATTTGGTTTACGTAATCTATCGGCAAGATCTTTAACATATTTCCCGCGAGAGCTGTGGGGAGAGGGATGTGGATATTCACTCCTGATATCATACCCTCTAACACCAGCGTAATATTCTACCCAATGCAGCGCTGCATAAAAGCACATGGTTACAGCCCAATCTGGATAATCATGCTCAACACTGTGTGCAGCTCGTTCGTTGCTTTCAGCTTGTTCTAGGTGACGCTCACAAGTCATTTCTGTATCAAAACTTGGGTAGAAGTCATCAATGTACAACTTTGAGACGAGAACTTGACCTAGTTTGTTTGCGTACCTCTACAAGTTGTCTGTCATGAAAATCAGCAATTACCTTGGCAGTAGTGTCTTGAAGTGGAGAAAGCTTACTTACTACTTCAGCATCAAAATACCACTTTTCACTACTATCATCCCGTAACTTCCATTCACATTCAATTACTACATTTTGCAGCTGCTCCCAGGCTTCATAGGATAATTTAGTTTCTGGCTGTAACTCTATTTCAAAGTCAATATCATGAAGGTTTGGGAACCTTGGGGCTACAGCCCTTACTCTTTTTACATTGTCTAAATTAGCTAATTTCTGTGCCAATTCTTGTATTCTAATCACTACATCAGGATTAGCTGAACCATGCAAGCTAACTAAGCGTAAATTTGATGAAGAATCTTTCTTCTCCCAAATCGTATTGGAAAATCGTGAATTATTCTGTGTAAAGTTCCTGCTTGAAATCATTCCTCTTCCTTTAAAAATTCATTTAGATGGTTTCTCAAAAAGGCAGCGTGTTGTCGAGTAAATGCAAAATTTATCGGATTTGCTGTTAATGCTGATTCTTGTTCACCATCTGTGAATGGGCTTTCTGACAGCATTCCTGCTATTAAAATTCGCTGTTCTTCATCGACTGCTACACGTACACCAGTGACTAAGTACACTTTGCCATTACTTTGCTCACTCATACATTGCTCTTGATTTTCCTTTTGTCTGTGAACTGGAGAGCAAAAATGCTGTAGGTAGGCAATGCCGAATTGCAATTTGCTATCTCCCACATTGTATGATAGCCCTACTTCGAGTAGGGCTTACCCATACTCTAAACAACTTCTACAATTAGCAAACTACGTTTTTAGAATGGACGTAGCTTTGAAAATTTGGGCTATAGGCGGAGTAGCAGGAAGTTTAGGTGTTACTTGAAACTGAGTAACAGAACTATATTGTTTTTGAAACGATTGACAGTGCGTCGATGCTGAATACGAGTCTAGTACTGCAAAGTTTGACCTTGATTCATTCATAAAGCATTATTCCTTTGTAATTTCTACCTTAATTATACTGAAACATAAAGTTTGTTTTAATATACAAGTAAATCTTTTATACACATTTAACACTTTTAAGACTCCCGTCTTCCTTGAGAGATACAATTTTCACCTGAACCGTCTGTCCTTCCTGAAGAACACTAGCTTTCTTGGGTTCCTTCTCGGTTAGCTTAATTGTCCCCAGAATTTCATAAGTGACCTTGTTACCATTGATTTTGGTAACTTTTGCCTCTAATATTTGGTCAATGTGAAACTCTTGCGATGGCGCAGAGCGCCCGCTTCCCTTCGGGACACTCCGTGAACGCGATCGCACGACTTTGGCAATTTCTGTTTGACGTGTTGACTCTACAGGGGACGGGGTGGTAATTGCAATTTCTCCAATTGGTACACCAGCGTCTTTGTAGTAACGCATCAGGCGAGATACCCAACCTAAAATTTGCAGAATGGTGTAGGAATCTGCAACACTTTTGAGAGAATTACTACAAGCTTTCTCGATACTGCGGTAATAATCTGAAGTTCTGCCACTGTGTCCAATTTGTTTACCATGACTTACCAAGGTTTTTAAATACTTGAAAAACTGAGAATTTGCATCTGGTTTGTTAACAACAGTACGCAGATAAGCAACTGCTTTCCCCAATTCGTTAACGTCTGTATTTTCTTTTACTAGGGTTTGAGCGATCGCATGAGCAATATCCCACTCTGCATCTGTCAATAATTCCGAGGAACATTCAACCATAGTCATAATTAGTACATTCCTGATGGGGGTTCGCGGTCGGTTGGATAGCGCAGTACGGCTGTGAGTTCCTCTAGTTGGGGTTTTTGAATCAGGCGCGAGTGTGCCGTTTGAATATTTTTTTGTATAAATTGTTGTAATTTTTCTCCTGTCATCTCGTCAGAATCATTGAGATTATAAGACGAGTAGCGCTGTTTCAGGTTTTGTGCTTGTAAGATTTTTTCCACAGTGACTGTCATTGTTCCCATACCAATCGGTTTCCCGCCTCCCACCTTTAAGGCGATGGGATTTTTGGAGTCTTGTCCTAAGACAATTAACAAAGTTCCTAACTCTTCTGGTAGTAAATTCTTGAAGTGCAACTGGGTTGTGAAAGTATACTCTCTTGCGGCTTGCTGTACAGGAATGCCAGCATTTTGTCCTTTATCAATTGCCCTGATAGTATGGTAGTAAAACTTCCGACCTGCAACTCTGCCTTGAATAAAGTATGCGCTGCTTTCATCTGGACGAGGACGATATAAGGAAGGCATAAATCCGGTGGAAAAGCCCATGCTTTCACACTTAGCATCGTTGAAATCAAGTAATCCTTGCCAATCTAACGCACCAAAAACCCGACTGGCTGGACAAAGTTGTTCTTTGTTGCGACAAGGTAGGCGTTCGGTAGGTATCTGACTCCTATACTTGGAGGTAATGACCGCTAGAGTACTGTTGGTAATCGCTTCATAAACAGACCGGATGCAGCCTTTGAGAGAACTGCCACCAATTGTAAGCTTTTGGTTAACACCTTGTATCATTGTTTTAATGAGGGGAATGCGACTGCCAATGTCACTACCCATGACAACTACACCTGTGGAGACGTGGAGAGATGTCTGCACTTTTAGGGTAAGATATAAAGTACCGTGTAGGCGATCGCTCAAATATTTATGATGTCCAACAGGACGCTGTAGGTTAGGACGTTCCTTGGGAAAGGAGACGAATGCATAAGGTTTTGGTGCAAGTTCAGGATTTGATGAACTAGCACTGCTAGGACGGTTAGGTCTGTTTGGTTGTTGAGGTCGTTGCGGACGATTTCCAGTCATGGTTGCGTTACCTCCACAGTAAGGGCGATAAATTGCACAGTTGAGGTTTGATTATCAATAAAATAACGTTGAGCTAATTTTGGCTTATTGTTTTTTTCTTCCTTAATTTCTTCTTCTTGAAGTCGAATATCTAAGCTGTCGGGAAAAATGAGTTTTTTGGGAAAACGAGTTGTATCCGGACGATATCCATAAGCGGGATATGCATAAGGAGGATTATTAGGGTTTATCCGCCAAGGTTCTTTTTCTTCTTTGTTAATTGTTTCTTTGACTGGGATAAACTCATCATGGTTGTCAGCAATTGTGAGCAGCAACACTTCATAAGTATTTTGGCGCTTGTGCTTCCACCGCAGTTCAGATTTATGATTAAACATTTGTCCCTCAATCATGGGAAAGTCATCATTTATGGGTGGTTTTTCTAAAATTCCACTGACTTTATGAGTCCAACGTAAGAAATAATAGCTAGGTTCACTTATGAATTTTGGAATGAATTCTAGCAGTTGAGGTACTGATAAAAGTTCTTTTTTATAACCAACAAAAGGTTTCATTTTGCCCCCACCAGTAAACGACTCCAAGATTTGACAGAACGCTCAAACAAATCTTTGACTGTACCTTCTCGCCAGGTGAGTTGCACTCCAAAACCCAAATCCATTTCTTGGGCTGCAGCTGGTGTATCTTGATGATCTTGTGTGGGAAAGCCATATAATTGTGCTTCTTGAGGTTCTAAAAATTCTCCTGCACCTAAGAGGAAAGTCTTAGACCATTTTTTCTCACTACCCAAAGCACAAATTTGTTGTTTATCTTCCGATAAAATACATCCAGGATATTGGACGACAGCTTGATTTAACTTCAACTGTACCGTACCCAAACCGCGAGATTTAGCAAAACCCAAGCCAAACCAACCATCATCTAAATCTCGCAACACTAAACCAATTAAACCTAACTGTGCAAGAGTAAAGTTTTTTAAATGAATTTTAGTATGGAATTCGCCAGCAGTGCAAACTTGATAGTTGAATGGACCCACTGCGACAGAACCAAATACCCGGTCAATTGCTACCCCGTTGCGTTCTTCAATTTTTAGAGGTTGAGATTTATCAGGATAAGCATCTTCTATTCTGACTCGGCTGGCGATGGAAGTATTGCCAAACATTTGGGAGATAAAGCATGATTGTTTATATAATTCTGCCCCTGGATGAGGATGTCGCTCCTCTAACTTCTTCTTTTTTTCACGGTTTTTCCAATCTTCAAGATAAAAATTCGGATTATTCTGTTTGTCTCTTTCGTCTAATAGATTACTAGACCAAAGTTTTTGAGTATTTTCTGGTGGACGTTTTTCACTCCCTATAGTTCTAACAATTCGTTCTGCATGAGCGCGGATTGCTCCTTTTAAACTGCTTCCCGGTAAATATATAGAACGTCCTCCAGCATGATAAGTTTCCACAAATTCCATATCCGGCTTAGTTGGATCTGCACCTTCTTTACCAGATTTGATGAGAATTGGACCATCAGGAATGAGAGTTATATCAATCGTGCAGTTATTAACAAATCTTTTATGCATGACTAAATTTAGTTGGTAAGATCTGGAATATTAAGCAGCTACCAGATTGTTGAGCTGCAATTCACACTGTTGAAAGACATAATTGACGACAGCAAAGAGTTTATCTATTTCTTGAATTGTGTAAAACGTGATGTTTCTCGTAAACACTTGTGCTTCTAGCTTCCCAAATTGCCAACGGTCACCATTAGACACAATTCCAAATATAGTTATTTTAAATTCGTCATTAAGCCGCTGTGCTGCTATCATTTCTGCTAAACATTGTGCCCATCCAGTTTCAAAGTTATCTTGCTTGGCTTCTACCAATATGAAGTATGGTTTGTCAAAAACAACTTTTCCTAAAGGAGAACGTTTCGCTAAAATATACTCAGGAAATCCTGATAATTTTTCGTCGTAGTTGAGTGAGTGATGACTCCATAAAATGAACTTACTACGGTAGCATTTCCAAATCTCTTTGAGGACCGGATAAATCAGATTTTCACAAATAGCAAACTCTGAACTATCAACTACACCATCCCGCATCATGGTTTCTAAATCTTCCCGGAAGTAATCAGGGATATTAAATTCAACTTCCCCTACGAAATTAGCTTCGGTGTAGATAACTTGAAATGCTTTGAGAACTTCACCAATAGTTTTGTAACTGCTGAAAGACATATTTACCTCTTCGCTTCAGTGTTCTTTTTATGAGATGCTTTACTCTCAAGATGTTCAATTAACTTTTGTACCCAATCGTCTTTAAAATCCCGTGCATCTTCATAAGCACTCTTATCTCCCATAACCAATTTTTTGAGATAATCTAGTAATAACTGCGGTTGGTCTTCGGGATAGTCAAACCAAAGCATATCGTTAATGTCCAGTTTAACAACACCCAATCCGCGTGATCGCCCACCACCCAAAGGTACCTGTTCTGTTTCAAACTGGTGCAAACCAATCATCAACAATCCTAATTCCCATTCTTCAGCATTTTCTACCACAGCCTGAAAGTCAAACTGTGTCCCAGCAGGAACGACTTGGAAATCATACAGTTTACCGTCTGCGGCGGTTTCTGTATCTCGATCAATGGCGACACCATCTCTTTCTTGGTATTGTCCAAACCAGGTGTCAGGTACTATGGTTAAATCGCGGACTTGAAATTTACTGGCTAACCAGGGAGAACCAAAAAGATGAGAAATTAAGTCAGTTTCATCGATAATCTTTTTTGTCAGTAGTTCATCTCTTTTCGCGTTGCGTTCCTTCTCTGGATACTGCTTAAGTTTTTCTTCGACTTCTTCTTTGATACCATTTTTACCATTGAGACGTTCGTTTGTGATTGACCATTCTGCTTCGATAGCAGGATTAGCAGCAAAACTTGGGTTGATACCACGGAGGAAACTTTCTAAGCGCGATCGCATTGCGCCTTTGAAGCTAGAACCTGGTATTAATGGTCTACCTAAAGCGTCTTTGATGACAGGTAAATCAGAACCAATTGGTTCGGTGGAACGTCCTGCACTAATACGTAATGCTGTTATTGTAGTTAGTGTGCCTGTGATTGTTAGGCGGTTTTTAAAAATGTCAAACATAGCTCACTTCTTATTTGGAATATTTTTCTCTTAAATGAATAGCGATAGTGTTAGCTTCAGCGAAATTTCTACCCGTAGTTTCAATACATAAGCCAAGTCCTTTATCTGTCCATGTGAGAACAAATTCTATAATCCCATTAGGTTTGACTCGACGAATAGGATTTTTATGTTTTGGATTAAATGGGAGGGAATTTATTACCTTCTTGACATATGGAGAACGACAAATTTTATCTGCAAAAGCTTGCAATTCATCTTTACCGTGGTCATCTCTCAGATTAATTTCTTTCTTTTTAGCTTCACTTGTATCTTGGGGAATTAGTGAGAGTAGAGTAGTTTCTTGCTTTGCAAATTCCAAGCGCGAACGTTCGTTAAATAAAACACCCATTTCTGAAAGAGTTATATAAGATATG
Source organism: Iphinoe sp. HA4291-MV1 (assembly GCA_019359415.1). Taxonomy (GTDB): domain Bacteria; phylum Cyanobacteriota; class Cyanobacteriia; order Cyanobacteriales; family Nostocaceae; genus Brasilonema. The sequence continues at coordinate 35,429 of JAHHHH010000055.1, forward strand.
TCATCTATCAATTCGTGAACTATGAGTGACCTTATATAATCTCCATCAAGAAGTTGGTTAATTTCTGATTTCGTAATTTTTTCTGAAAGAATTTCTTCAATTTCTGCTTTCGGTACTGTTTGTTCAGTCTCTAAAAACTCAAATAATGGGTAGTGATTCAACCAAAAACCAAGGTCGAGAGCAACAGGCTGTGGTGGTAGTTCAATTACTTCAGAAAATTTTTCAAACAAGTAATAAACTGGAATTCCTAAAGCTTGTCCAATCATCCCAGCAAATGATATTTGTGCCTTGTAGCCACCCGTAGCATTAATCGCAATCTGTTCAGAAGAAAATTTTCTAGCTTCAGTACTGATTTCGCGGACAAGACTTTTTAGACCTTCTTGCTTAAATGATTTTACATCATCGTCTCGTAGTCCTTGCAGTACATGACATATAACGTTTTTAAACTGTAATGGATTACGGTAATTATTATAATACAATTTCAATATTTCACCAGTTTGTTTACCATCTTCTGTATCAGAAACCAAAAATATCAATCTTTCAAAGGAAGATAAAAATCCTTTTTCACATATTCTGGCAATAGAATTAATTTCTGCACCACATATACGATGAGTATTTACTTTCTCTAAAAGTAGTAACGTTAGCTTCTGCCAGTTTTTTTCTTCAAAAGCTTGCTTGAGCGCCTCTTCATCAGTAAATTTCAAATTACTAAAAATGCTTGTGCCCACTGTACAAATCAGAGTATTTCTCATAATGGTATTCCGGAAAATCCAAAAGTAATTTTTATCTGGTTCTGAAAGCAATATCCTATTATCATGCTACACCGTCGCGCTTGTATTTCAAATGACGCGCACCATAACCTAAATAACGACGAATCAATTCTAGCCAAATCGGTTTAAAGTCGGTTTGGGTACACTCAGCAATTATTTGAGCGGTTTTCTTGATATTGCCATCAATATCTTCAATAATTTTTTCAGCCAGTGATTCTTTACCTCTTCCCCATTTTTTATCCCTACCTACTTGATAACGAATGAAGTTTTTAATTACTTCTGCGCTTTCAGTCGTATCAGAGACACGTACCAAGTTACGAAATTGAGATTCTTCTAAGTCTCCATATTTTGCTTTGTCTAAAGCTTCCTGAATCCATATAACTAGCTCATCCTCAACGTGACGAATTTCTTTTTGAATTTGTAACTCTGTTTTTGATTCTATAGGTAAACTCATACCGCCTCCTCTCGCATGACACGATGAAATGGATTGCAAATTTGGATTTGACCGAAGCCTTCACAAGTGCGATCGCCTACTCCTTTCCATTCCAATTGCTTTAATTTATCCATCCATAAATCTCGTTGATTTGTACTAAATAAATAGACAGCACCTCGATTTGTCACTAATTCTATATCTTTCATTAACCCCCAAGCTGCATTCCAGCCAGAACGATAGTTATAGCTACTGTAAGCTACTTCCAATTTCAGAAAATCCTCCTGTTCTTCTTTGCGAAGTTGTGAAAATTCATCATCTAATTCCACAGCTTGACATAGCATTTGTGGTGAAATCACTGTAGTGCGTCGCCAGTTTTCTGTGAGGATAGCATCGGCTTGCAGGTCAAGGGTAAAATAGGTACGTTCTAATAGATTTTTTTCTGGCTTACCAAAGACTGACCAAAGTTTCCAGCGTTCCTGAAGTTTATTTTGAAATTCAGCGATTCTCGCCTCAACATCTGCTGAAGCATCTTCAATTTCTGCTTTAATTTCAACTTTCCCCAAACCCCGCGAAGTTGCTCCACCTAAACGAAAGAGATGAAATTTTTGATTGATGAAATTTTCGAGAGACTTGGCTAATTTTGCGTCTTTAACTAGAACTGAACTTCGGTAAACTACAGGACGCCAGTTTTTAAAAACTGCTTGAGGATTTTCTAAAAATGACTCGTTGAAAACTTCAAGACTGTAGAGGATATCATCCTCAGATGTAGCGCGTCGGCGGTTAATTCCCACTCTTGTCAGGAAGCGAGTGCTAGTAGAATGACTGCGATATTTATATTTAATTTCACTATCGTTAATTTTCTTGTTAGTTTTGCTGTAGAAGCCACCAAAAGGTTCAACCCGCGCATCTGTTTTGTCTTCTAGAGATTTTGGATCGCTCGGATCGTAAGGAAAATTATATGCATCTGCGCAGAAGCGGTCAATCAGAGTATCAAAAACTCCGTTATATTTGGGTTTAAAACCTGGGTTTGTTTTAGAACTAACGGCTGTTGCGGGTAGAACCATGACTTCATCAGTCACAACCTCGGAAATTAAGTCTGGCTTCTTTTGAGTAAAATTAAACTCATCTGCCATTTTAGCTACGGCTGGATAAGCATTTTGGAAAATGGCAGGTTCATCACTTAAAAATAGTGCTTCAAAATCACCGCCACCCGTGGCTAAATTTTGTTCTGCTATCCGTGGTGTTTCCTGGTTGGAGAGTTGTAGAATTTGAGATGCGATCGCTCCTCGAATCACAGAACCGGGAATATGATCTTCAGCTTCACTCACAGAACCAGCTTTTTTAGCTGCGATCGCCAATGGAGACAAAGTTGTAATCTTCAATTTAATTAGCTTCATGACTCATACAGCATTTCATTAATTTGTAACTGATTAAATCTGGCGAGACTCTGCGTTCCTACCCTGCGGGAAGGCGAAGCGCCTATGCGTGTTCCTCTGCGTTGAAAAAAATTACGAATGTAACTAACACCTGTACTTAGCCTCCGGTAGTAGTTTCTCCCAGAGAGAATCATCTTTTGGGAGTGTTTCGAGTTCTTTCCATCTCAACCAACCCAACCCAACAGATTTACTACCACCGAGGGCGTGGATATGTCGCAAGCCTGCTAAAATTAGTGGTCTGGCGTATTCGGGACAGTCTGGCAGTAGATGAATTTTCCCTGTAAATTCCAATTGACTATTAGCTGGGGAAGTCTCTAGAAAGTAGAGTTTTTTGTCTTCTGCTATGCGACGACGGCGGTTTATAGTGACACCAGGGCGTAGCACTTCTGGTAAATCCTCTGCTTCTAGATCACAAATCAAGTCATCGACTATAATTCGTGATGGCAGTATGGGATTGCCAAATATCTGAGAAATTCGGCAGTGATGACCTTTGTAACCTGTAACTTGGTATGTTTCTCGAAACTGACTTTCGACTTGTTCTTCTTTAGGACACAGTGTTTCCGCACCAGGTGATTCAAAAATTTGCCATCCTAATCCCCTAGCCAGCTTTTCGCATTCATGGCGCAGTCTCCCCTTGAGTTGCGAAGCAGGAATTATTAATTGTCTTCTCGCATTGCGGACAATGGGTTTATCTGCAAGAGAACCATCAGAACCACCTGCGCCGACACATAACGCAGTATCAATCACTGCTGTTAAGGAAATTCTTGTGACTTGATTTTCAGGTAAACTCTGCAAGGAAATCATGATTGCACCGTCTGTTGCTGTGATTCGGAACGAGTTGATGGGTTCTGTGCTTTTTCAATGAATGGATATAAATCTACCAACTCTCGCCAGATAGTTTCGTAAGTAACTTTCTCCTCAGCATCTTCTTTGTCTTCTTTCAAAGACATCCAAGGTGCAAGATTACCATTATTCTTTGGATCTTTCGGCTGACACCATGCTTCTTCAAACTGTTTTTTGAGTAATTCCTGCGCTTGCTTGTCAGCCAATCGCACTCGGAAGTAGCGATAATTGAGTATCGCTGTCTGTTTACCCCGTTCTAGCAAGCTGCGGATTTGGTAGAGTTGGGACTTGGGAAACTCTGCTGCTTTTAGTGCTTTAGCAGTTTCCAAAAGTCCGCCCAATTCATGTAAGGTGTAAGGTGCAGCATATAGTTTGAGTTTTTGCTGTCCCAGTCCAGATTTGGTTAATCCTTGAGAACGGAATTCATTTATATTGGAAGAAATCATTGTGACAGCTTTCATGATCAAGAAATCTACCGTCCCGCCATGATATCCATCTTTTTTTAAGTTTTTTGCGTAGTTTTTGGCAGATTTTAATAGCTGAGTCGTGAGCTTTTCTGCATAGTAAATTGGTGTATCTTCAGCGGTAATCAGCACTCCAGTGGACATACTTAATTGACATTGAGATGGTAGTGCTGATTGTGGATGGTAGCGATGATACAATAAGCAACGCTGTGGAATCTGGTAGTTTTCTAATTTAGCAAGCCTGCTTTCAAACTCTTCGCCGATGGTTTGAGCAATAGCTAGTGCTTTCTCTGCTGGAACAATCAGCATCACATCATCGCCGCCAATAGTTAAAATCTCAAAGGGATGAATCCAGCAGCCATTACGATTTTCATTATCTTTATCAGTCAAATTCTTGAGTTGATGGGGGCGTAGATGTTGTACTAATGCTTTATAAACTGACTGTTCAGTAGCGCTAAAAATATCTTTACTAAATTGCTGATATTCTTGTGGAGTTTTTATTTTCTGAATGTACCCACCCATATTATTACCATCAGCATAAATATAGGCAACAAATCCGTTGGGTGTACTTGCATTGCCAATTTCTCTTACAGAACGTGCTTCTTCAGGCTTTGAAGGTTGAGTATAATACTGATTGCCTAATCCATTTTCATCCAAAAACTTCTCAAATTTTTGCACCCAACTGGGAATATAGATTTGTTTAGGCTGCCAATCAAAACCAACTTTCTCGTACCAACCTTTAGGACTATCATCTCGTTTAGCAATTTGTCCTACAATGCGTTTGCGTGCTAATGCTTCTGAAAACCAAGGTGCATTAGGAAGTCCTTCAGCTTTCATTACCGCAGAACGTCTATCCCCCTCATCTCTAATTAAATAAGGATGTGTTTCAAACATTGGCGGATAACGACGACTAGGACGTTCGTCTGCAAAATCATTACCGCAGCGTCGTTGATTGAATAAAGAGGTTAACTCACCAACCAATTCGTTAAAACTTTTACGGTTTTTAAAAGCTTGTTCTGGTTCAGTTACATCAGGTTGGTCGAAATATGCTTGTATCAGTGGATGTTTTTGATTCTCGATATACTTATCCAACCAGAAAGTTTTGTCAATCTGATGTGGTAGCAAGCCAAACCTGATTTCTAATAGCTTATATTTAGCACCAACTGCACAGGAATTAGCTGTTAAAGTTTCTTCTGTGTAACGTTTTTCAATAGCATTAGCAAAATCATCAACAAAAGCAGTCGGACAAAAAGCTAGAATATTACCACCAGTAGAATAGATAATGAGTTCTGGAATTAAGGCACGTTCTAATTCGGGAAAGTGTTTTTTCAGCCATAAAGATATTGAAATTGACTTCGGTACATCTTTTTCATATTTACCAAAGAAAGCAGGTAAGTCAACTAAGTTAATTCTATCAAGTAGTGCAGAAGCACCTCGAATGTCTGGAAGTTTCGCCGCTTCAAAAACATACTGTTTAATCTTAGTCGCACCACCATAAACTAAGCCAATGCGGGTAGTCTGATTCCATAATTCAGAATACTTACTCTTTAATTCATCTAGAGTTGCCGGAAAATAATCTTTATCAATTCCTTGTAGTTTTTGAACTTGTTCGACAAGGGGACGCACTTCTTCTGGAACATCTTTCCCATCATTTATCGCCTGTCGCATTTGCTTTAAAATAGCTATATCAAACTTGGGTTCTCGCTCGTCTCCCCAAGCCAAACACCAGCTAATTGCCGTTATGATGCTGTGTTGAGAATTTGTCATAATTTACTCTTTAAAAATTTCAGCTATTTCAGTTGAGACATAATACGGGCGTGAGTACACTCATAATTCCAAGTAACTTTTTATCGACTGCTATTATGTCATACTGGTGGAATAGGCGTTTTCCACCAGCAGAAAATCCGCTTAGAGTGTTATTCGGCTTTAGTCTCACTCAGATAATTATTAACAAGTTTTGACTTCAACTAAATCAAAACCCTCTCCTGGAAATCTGTCATAACTTTAACCCGGCTTTCCATTTCCACTCCAAGCCAAGGCGTTTGCAAACTAGAGCAAAGTCTAGATTCAACTCTAGATTCTTGGATAAAGCTTCAATTAAGCGTGTCAAAACATTCTCAGTTGATTTTGCAACTGAGTTAACAGCATAAATCTTATTCATTGAGGAATCCTGGTTTGAGGTGAGGGATTCCTGATTTTGAGGTAGCACTTGTATCGACGCGACTGGTGGCAAGATAATAAATTCTATGCTTTTAGTCTGCGCTGCTTGTGGAATTTTTGGTATGGTTACCCACTTGAATGACTGTCCGCTCACTTGGAAAAAAGCGTTGCTCTGATTCTTACAATCTAACGCTAGCCAGGAATTTGGTCTTGTTGAGTGTTTTCCTGGAGTGTTTCCGTAAAAATATACCGTCATTGGCTTTCCTTATTTCTAAAATCGCTAGTCTCACGTATGCTGAATAGTTGCGTCAATTTACTGATTTCATCCGTCTGGCATTTCCATGTCTTTTTCCTTTGAACATTAATTTAGATTGTAATAGACAAATTCTGGTTTGTCCGTAATTTATCGTAAGTTTATATACTATGCTTAGAGATTAATCTCAGTATTGAGCAAGTATACTAATCAGCTTCTTTACAATACTTTTAGCTAGAAGTTGTATCTTGATTCTTAATAAGATAAGCTTTAAAGTGAGAATAGTAGACTACAATTCAGTAACTTCCTCGCAAGGGGATTGAAACTCGCTGATTCATGTATTATGAATTGTTGAGTCAATTTTCAATACTTCCCCGCAAGGGGACTCAAAAACCAACGCTGTATCTAATACCGATGACAAGTACCGTACCAAGTGAGGCGCGATCGCTATTTTACTTAACAGGTGATTTACAAGCGATTACCACTAAAATCATTTTGGAGAGGCTTAGCCTCTCCAAGAGATTCCCAGGTAAAATGTGAAAACGAAAAAGATTTATCAATCACGCAGAAACCAAACGTCGCAAAGATTCAGAACGACGTTTCGCCGTTCCATTATTTGGCTGAATTTTCAAAGCATCTTCATAAGTTTGCAAAGCTTGAGCATTTAATTTTTTCCGCTCGTATGCATGACCAAGATTATTCAGCCCTACCACATAATCGGGTTTTAATTTGAGGGCTTCTTTATACTGACGAATGGCTATGTCATACTGTTCTTGAGCAAAATAAGCATAGCCCAATCCATTGTAAATATAGGCTAGACCTTCTTCTATTTCCTTGCCATCTTTTCTTTCCTCTTCAGCAGCTTTGATAGCTTTTTGAAAGAGAGTTATCGCCTGAGAAAATAGTTTTTTCTCAGAATAAATACTGCCTAACTCGTAATATTCTTGAGTTGTACCATTTTCTTTTGTCAGCTTTTTTCGCAACTTCGACATAGAGCTTTCCACTCTACGAGTTTTGAAGATCTGGCGAAAAATAGCGACAACTGCTATTAAAAGCAGACCGACTAAAATTGACAGATAAATAATTGCTAGATTGCTATCCATTGTCTTTAGTAAAAGTTTCTTCTTATCTATATATCAGCTGAGAGGGAACAATGAAAATTATGAATTAATAATTATAAAAAACTTAATTTATCATTCATAACTTAGAAGTTCCTAATTTAGCGTAATCCCCAATATGTAGCGCGTTGCTTAAGCCAACCAGAATTAATATAACGGGCAATGGCTTCGTTAATCCGCCTTCGTAATTCATCGTACTGCAATCCCTTGGGCATAACCACAGATAACGGTTGGGTTGATAGCTTGGTTGGCAGTAGCTGATACTGAGGATACTGTTGCACCCAACCGCTAAGAACGCTAGCATCTGCGGCAAAGGCATCTGCTGCATTGTTTTCTAGCAGCGCGAAGGCTGCTTGATAAGAATCTACTCCCACTAACTCGGCATTTGGTAAATAATAGCGCACGTCGGCAATGGTACTGGAATTTTTGAGGACGGTAATTTTCCGTTTTGCCAAATCGCTCAACTGTTGCAATAAAGTATCTTTTGTAACTAATACAGTGCCATCAAAGTAGTAAGGAACACTGAAGCTTACCAAGCGAGAACGTGAGGCAGTTGCTGTGACTCTTGCGATCGCGATATCAACTTTATTATCTAAAACTGCAGATAAGCGATCGCGATTGGCAACGGGTTGTAATTTCACCGCATCTGCTTTGCCTAGTAAGTCTACTGCCAATGCCTTTGCTAAATCGATTTCTAAGCCTTGTAAATTGCCGTTTACATCTCTAAATCCTAACGGACGCAAGTTATCTTTGACGGCTATTTTTATGTAGCCCCGCCGTTGAATTTCGGGCATTTCTGCGGCAGATACTGATAATTGTGTATCTGCTATGACAAAAGAAAAAGTCAAGAGGAACAAAATGGTAGCGGATATGAGCAGATGTAACGGACAAGCTGCTTTCCATCTGTTACATCCGTTATCCATTTGTTTTCACCTTTATTTTTCCACCTTTATCCTTGAGATTGGCTTGCCAATTCAGCGACTTTGCTAAAGCTTGCTGGATCGAGGACTGCCAATTGTGCCAACATTTTGCGGTTGAGTTGGACATCGACTTTTTTCAAATTCCCTATCAACTGGCTGTAACTCAAGCCATGTTGTCGTGCAGCAGCGTTGATGCGGGTGATCCAGAGGCGGCGGAAATCGCGTTTACGTTTTTTGCGATCGCGATAGGCATTCCGCAACGCCTTCATGACTCTTTGATTTGCGGTTCTAAACAAAGTTGAGTGGGAACCGCGAAAACCTTTCGCTAGCTTGAGAATTTTTTTGCGGCGTTTGCGAGCAACATTACCGCGTTTTACCCGTGTCATATCGTCTTAGTTCCTTAACAAATTACAAATAAGGGAGCATGAGGCGCACGTTTTCTTCATCGCGCTCATTGACAACTACCATTTTCGACAGGCTACGTTTCCTAGTGGAGGATTTGTGCTGTAGTATGTGGTTTTTGAAAGCTTTGCGACGTACGATTTTGCCGCTACCTGTGGCGCGGAATCTCTTTGCCGCTGCTTTACGAGTTTTGAGTTTAGGCATGAGCTGGCTTTAATTCGACACAATCTATGATTATAAACTAAGAATTTTGCAACGAACCGCACCAGGTGCTGGGAAAGCAGAGAAATTTTTTGAAGAAGAACAAGAGAACGTAGAACGAGAGAATTCCCCACAAATGAAATTGGGGAGCCAGTCGTACAGAACTTATACCGATATTAACCTACGTGTTTCTCAAAAATTGCTGTTAGCGTAGCGGGGCAAAGCCCGTTCTGACTACTGAGTTGCTGAGTTCTTTCTTCGGTAACAAAATCATATAATAGCGGGATACTTCCATCATTTCAAATATCTGAGCGCCCAAGGGGCGCGATTACACGCCCGCAACGAATGAAAGAAACACCTCTTTCCCTTCTTCCCTGTTAAGAGTTCCCTGTGTTTCTTGAAAGTTTAGTTGGAAGCCCTTTGTTCAAACAATCCTAACTGTACCGCCTGTTGATTATTATCAGCATTTTCTGATTCGATGGGTGGTAAGTCTGCTGGAGGTTCAACAACCAAGGGAGCATTTTCTTCAAATCTCAATTTCGAGCCTTTGATGTAGTCTTCATCAATCTCAAAAGCTAACCAACGTCTTTGTAAGGTTTCTGCAACCCGAGCTGTCATATTAGAACCGGCGAAAGGATCTAAGACAATATCGCCTGGTTCCGTACAAAGGTTGATGACAAATTCTGGTAAGGCTTGAGGGAATCTTGCCGGGTGTGGTTTAAAACCTTCTTCTTTGCACCGCCGTTGATAATAATCGTTAGAAGCGGTATTCGAGGCGGAAATCACATTTACAGGTTGGATGAAATCTTCAAATAAAATTCCTTCTAAAAGAGTCGGTTGCCCTATTTCTTCTTTGTTTGTGCTGCAACATCCATCAATAATATTGGGGGGAATAGCCCCTCCTCTGTCGTTCCCAAATTTATCGGAAATATCATGACCAGATGGTCTAACTTTAGGCTTGTATCCATTCTTAAGAAGATTTTTCATCGCATCGCTATAAGGCTTCAAAACTCTTCTATTATTAGCTTTAGGATGAGGTTCTTTTGACAACCACCAAACTGTATTTACCGAATCTTTGACTCTTTCCCTGCGAACTGTCACCCATTCAGCTGGAGTGGGAAGTTTGGCTGGATTATACCAATATAATTCTTGTGCCAGATAAAACCCAAGTCCGCCTTTTTCTTTTGCTTTGCACAGAGCAACAACCAGTTCAAAGTGGTAGAGAGAACGAACTGGCATCCCCTTAATCCAACTGCCACCAATATCAATAACCAGTGAGCCTGTTGGTTTGAGAATACGGTAAAATTGTGCTGCAAAATCTTTAAACCATTCCACATATTCATCAGCATCAACGTTTCCATATTCTTTTTTACGAACTAGTGCGAATGGTGGAGACGTGCAAATCAGGTCGATACTTTCGCTATCGATAAGAGCCATTAATTCCAGGCTGTTTCCCAAATAAGCCGCACCAAATTTTGTTTCGTAGTAAGGGTTACACTGAAGTCTCATATCAACTTGTTTAGTACTCTTGTACTCTTAACGAAGACAGTATTATCCATAAAAGCATAAGTTTTCCAACTGTTAGCTATTTTTCTATCAATTTGTTGGCTGAGTAGGGCAACGCGCTAAGTATCTGCGTTAGTCTTAGTGCACTAAATCTAATCAGAATCTTTAAGTATGAGTAAGTTTCTGCTCAAGATAGAGCCAATTTCACAAAAGTTCATTCTTTAGGAGGAAGTAGTAGCTAATAATACTAATCTAATTTATAGCTAGTAGTACTAATCTATAGCAATCCTAAATCATTTGTAAAATTCTCTCTTCTCTCTTTTCTTGGCGCTCTTCTCCTGGCGGAGACGCTGCTTTGTAAGTCCTGCGGACAGGCTTGCGCCAACGCCTCTGGCGTCGCCCTTTGGGCGAAGGCGTCTTGGCGGTTGATAATTTTTACAACTCAAATAGGACTGCTATACTTTAAGTAAGCAAGGAGAAATTCTGTGAGTTTAGAAGACCGCATCAAAGCAACTGCTAAGAACATTGAAGGCAAAATTCAAGAAGTTGTAGGTGATATCACTGGCAATACACAAGATCAAGTGGAAGGCAAAGCAAAGCAAGGTGAGGCTCAGGGTCGTCACGTTGTTGAAAACGTAAAAGATAAAATTGAAGATGTAAAAAATCAAGTCAAGAAAGCGCTTGAATAATAGCTTGACTAATAAAATACTCGGCTAGCAAAGAATAGAATCTGACAGTGTTCCAGCCATCACCTACTGCCTGAATCCTTCTGCTCATAATTGATCAGGCTTGCGCTACGGATTGGTGATGGCAAAACCCATTATTGTCTGAAAGATACACTCTCAACCACGAACGCATCATGTTCGGTGAGATATATTGTGGTTGGTCTTTTATACACATCATCCGATGCTTTGAGTCGGCTAAATTAGAGTTCTCATAACTCACAAGAGTGTTTCTTCTCGTGGATAGTCATCCTGTCACCTGATTTCGGAGCAAAGGAGCAATGTCATGCCAAGACTAGTCGGTCGGCGATCTAACGATAGTTTGTATGTGCTATCTGTCTTTGTTGTTGCGATCGCGGTAGGAGGAGTACTTCAGTACTCTGGTGTCATTAATATCCAGAACTTGGTTGAGCAGACGAAAGTCAAGTTTAACAAGAGTAGCCTGCCTCCCGATTTTGGTATTGCTCATCCACATAATGAACGGATAGGTGCTTAGAGGTTCAAAGATGCGTAGAGGAAGCGATTTACTCGGTAAAGTTGTTGTGACCTATGACACCGGGGAACAAATTGAGCGGATTCAAGATTTAATTTTTGATCAAGATAGCCATCAGCTTCTCGGACTCGTTGTGGATGATGGAGGGTTATTTCGCGCTACCCGCGTCATTCCATTCAACAATCTACAGGCGATCGGTCCAAATGCAGTCGTTGTACCATCCCAAACAGCGGTTGTGAAGGTTAGAACTGTGCCTGAGATCAGAGCGATCGTAAAGCGCAATAATGTGCTCAGGGGAACCCGGATTTTGACAGTCAATGGGCGCGACCTAGGTACTATGGTTGACCTTTACTTTGACGAGCAGACAGGCTCTGTTGAGGGCTACGAAGTCTCCGGCGGTTTGTTTGCCGATGCCTACTCTGGTCGCTCCTTCGTTCCTGCTCCTCAAACCCTGAAAATTGGTGAGGATGTCGCATTCGTACCAATAGAAACAGCCGAATTGATGCAGGAGCAAGTTGGCGGTATTCGGGGGGCTGTTCAGGCAGCTGGTGACACGTTCCAGGTTACAACTGCTTTGGCAGGTAGGAAGCTTCAGGAAGCGACTCAAACTGCAACAGAAAGGTTGCAAGAAACAACAGATGCTGTTAGTAAGCGACTACAAGATGTTAATCAGGCAACTGTTGCCTCCATTACTAATACGATAGTTGATCCGGCTGCACAGAAAGCGTTCGTGATTGGTAAAGTTGTAGTTCAGGATGTAGTTGCTCCGGATGGAACACTATTGGTTGTGCAGGGACAGCCAGTTACCTTGTTGGTTGCAGAAGAAGCTGAGCGCCTTGGTGTGCTTGATCAACTTTACCGGGCAACAGGAGGTCGTGTTGTGGCGGAGTTAAACCGCAAGATACAAGAAACAGCCAACACAACCAACGTACAATTCCAGGAAATTGTAGACGTTACCAGCGAAAGGTTGCAACAGACAGCTGGCGTTGCTAATGAAAGACTGCGAGAAATGACCCGTAGTGCTGCTGCTAGATTAACAAATGCAGTGGTTGATCCAGAAGAGCAAAAGGCGCTTGTCATTGACAGAGTGGTTGATTATGATGTCATTGCCCTAGATGGAACGTTGATCATTGCTCAAGGTCAGTTAGTCACGCTAGAGATTGCCGATCAAGCTGAACGTCAGGGTGTGCTTGACCAACTCTTTCGGTCGGCTGGAGGCAGCTTAACAGCCGAGTTGAGCAACTCAGCAAACAGCTTCCTTGCCAGTCATGTGGTTGAACAAGCATTAGGTCGGCGGGTACATCGTATCGTTCAAACTAATGAAGCATTGGTCGTAGCTGCGCCAGGACAAATTGTGACGCCACAAGTCATTGAGCGAGCGCGGGCTTATCGCCAGGAGCAGGCTTTACTCAATGCTGTTGGTTTGACCTCAACTGAAGCAGCTTATTCCAATGCTAACAGAACGTTTGCAGACACGGGTGAGCTCGTCTTGGATGGTGTCATTCAAATGCGGGAGAATGCAAATACTTTGTTGGTAGTGCTCAGAGAAAGGTTTGAACATTTACGTAACCAGGCAGTTCAGCTACTGGAAGAACGACGGATGAAGCAAGCCTTGGGACGTCCAGTGAACCGAATTATCCTTGATCGGGAGGACAACATTATTCTGAGTCCTGGTGATATCATCACCCATCGTGCGATCGCACTTGCTCGTCAAGCTGATGTTCTTGATATCCTGTTTAGCTCTGTATGGAAGACTCCAGAACTTCCAGCTACCGTACTACTGGACTCATCAGCAAAGACTACAGTGAAAGATACAAGCTCGGTGGTATTGTCGAATTAACTTTCTTGTTCGGCGTCAATTAATTGAGCTATTTGGTTATAGCGACGCCGAACTAGCAACCACTGATTCAACCGCCTGTTTAGTAGCCGCGCCGATAATTTTCATAAGGGCAGTGCAGGAAGTTCGGCATTAAAACCTTTATTTTTTATGAGTGAATAAGCAAGAATTTCGGTATCTGCTGTAACGAGAGAGAAATCATAGATCCTTGCAGTAGCAACAATCAATCTATCAGCAGGATCTTTGTGGAGCCTGCGGGAACGCCCGTCGCCTCTGTCGGGAAAGCCATCATTCGCGCTAGCTCCCCAACCTACATAATTTTATGTTTTTTGCGCTAAGGCACTTAAGCGTAATAAAATGTCCCGCCGTCAAACCCAGATCCTCTACACCAACCCGTTAACTTAATACACGGCGGGACATTTTATTTTTTGGATCTCCCTAACTGAAGTGTATTGGTTTATAGACGAAATCGCGGCTGCAAGAGAAGGTTTAATTTTTAAGCGTCCCGCTGATTTTGGGATCTAGAACGAGTTCCGAACCGGATTCGTTGACATGATATGTCCAAGATTGTCTGCCAACTTGCACAACTACTTCCCAGCCTTTAATGGGTTTGTATTCTTTGGTGCAAACTTCGCCAAATTTGAATTCGCAGGAATTACCAAAGGTTTTGGGTGTGACTTTGGTAATTTTTAAGTCAGCAGCCGGTATTCTGGAACGCTTGGAGGCGTCGCGCAAAATCGTATTTTCGATTTCTTTTGGCAGTGCGGTTGGTTGTGATGTACCCACCTTTGGATCTAAAACAATTTGTGAGCCAGATTCGTTGACGTGATAAGTCCAAGAATCATCTTGCACGCGAACAACCACTTCCCAACCTTTAATGGGGTTAAATTCCCGTGTACAAACTTCTCCAAATTTGAAGATGCAGGGATTGCTAAAGGTTTTTGCTGTCGCTTGGGTAATCTGCAACTCACGGATTGGTACGCCAGAACGTTTGGAAGCATTGCGCAGAATTGCATTTGCTATGCGTCTTGGCAGAACGTTTGAGATCTGGGTTGTCTTTTGAGATATTCGAATTGTTTGCTTGCCATTTACCTGTCTCTGCTCAACGGTAGAAGTTTGTTCAACGGTAGAAGTTTGTTCAACGTCAGAAATCTGTTCAACACTAGAAATCTGTTTAACGCTAGAAGTCTGTTCAACGCTAGAAGCAGCAGCAGAATTGTTTCCAACTCCTCCCAGTCCACTTGATAACAGGCTCGTTAACGTTAAAGTCAACAAAATTCCTTTAGGAGACTTGAGTGTTTTGTTGAGTGCAGGATATAGTTTGTTTATGTCTTTCATTAGGACACCTTAAAGATTGAATAAATTGAATAAGTTAGGTTGCGACTAGGGGCTATGCCCTTAGCGCAGCTTTTGCATATTTTGGTTTTGCTCTAGGACTAGAGACTACAAACTCAAATCTAAAAGTTTCGGCTCATGTGCCGGTTTTGTTTGTGTCTTCTGCTCCATAAAATCTACTCAAAACAACAGAGGTTGCTCAAAGCTCTTATTTAGCACGGTTAAAGCCAGTTGCCAACTAATAACGCCTACGTTGGATAACAAGGTGATTACCAAATGTGAGAGATGCTTTCACCCCGCGCCGGAGAAAGGGAGCATCCCAAATGTGTAAATTTATTTTATAGCGGTTCTCAGTTGAGTGAAATACAGTATGGGAGAATCTGAATATATCAATAACCAAGTACTTCACTATGAAAGCTTACTCCACGGATCTACGCCAAAAAATAATTGATGCATACAACAATAA
>JAHHHH010000056.1 GCA_019359415.1 Iphinoe sp. HA4291-MV1
AAAATTGGTATGAACTCCAAAGAAATTTATCTCTTCAAGTGGCTCGTGATTTTATTTTAGAACACCTAACACAGAAGTTGAACTTAACTGCATAGTATCAATGTTCTGTCAATGCGTAAGTTCTATAAACTTCCCATAATTTTCCACAAACTATCTGCGTTTATCTCTTGTGCATCTGCGGTTTCAAATACTCTTAAACCAGATTCTTGCAAGAAATCTAATACAAACAAAGCCTGCATAAGCAGGCTTTAATTACATAACCCCACCCTCAAGGGGTGAGAGTTACCGTAGAACTAATTTTAGAAGGTAAAGGTGGTACGTAGTGTACCTACATAAATGGTGTCGTTGTTGTCGTTGTGTTCTGGGTTTAAGATGACCAACACACCAGGGGTGATAGCAATATTGTCAGTCACTTGAAATCTGTACAATCCTTCTAGGTGGTATGATGTGTCTCTATCTTGACGACGAATGCCGTTTGCTTGGACGAATTCGTTACCGGTTGCTTTAGGTGGTTGACCAAAGATGAAAGCAAGCACATTACCTTGTTTGCCAAAGTCTTTGAAAGAGACAGTACCAGCCCAGTAGTCGAAGTATGCATTATTACCATCTGCAGTACCGCCCTTAGCTTCTGCCTCACTATAACCATACCAACCACCGATCGTAACCTTGGGACCAAGTCTGAACGTGGCTTCTACGCCGTAGTTGTCAGCAGTTAGAGCAGCACCGCCAAAGGGGTCATTCGCATATACACTACCAGTGGAGTCAAAGAGGCTGATATTTCCGTTATTCTGATAGGTGCGAGCGTAGGTCAAACCGATGTTGAATGCTTGATTGGGCTGGAAGGATATCTGACCCAAAGCTGCATAGCTACCATCGAAAAGACCAAACCCATCGTTAGGGTTATTTGCAGTGAGACCAGGTGCACCTGCTATGTAAGCTGCTGATACAGTGATAGGTCCTTTGGGATTTATGGTCAGTGTTGCACCTGAGCCACCAGCACCTTGGCGGTAGATGGGACTGAAACGACCATAGCGAGAAATAGCACCTCTACCAGAGCTAGCCAGATCTGGGTTGAAATTGTTGATGTTTTCGTATAATTCAGCACCAAATGCATCAATCTTGATGCGCGCTGCGCTGCCTAGATTAAATGCATAGTTGAGTTTGTCGATCTCGATGTCGTTGGATCCTACAGTAGTACCTCGACCACTGCCAGAACCGCGATCCCCGTCAAAGCTCAAGCGGGTCATGTTAGTACCCGTGACACCCGTACCGTATGGGGTGGTATTTCGAGCTTGTAAACGAGTTTGCAATTGGTCTGAGCCAAAGAAGCTGGTGTTCAAGTTCAAACGAACTCGGTTAGAGAAAATAGTATTAGATTGCAACTCGGGAGCCGTTGCTGAGTTGACACCAGAAGCAACAGCCCGATCATCGCTACCAAAAATATCAGATACATTGAAAATTGCTTCCCCAACCAGTTTTGTCGTGGTGGAGAATTGATTTGCTTCCAACTCAGCAGTACGAGCTTCTAAGGCATCAACACGACCGCGCAGGGTAGCCAACTCAGCAGAGAACTCTTCTTGCAAACGCTGCAAGGTAGCTAAGTCTTCTTTCCTGACCAAGTCGGCGGTAGCTGTTGCAATCAGTTCATTCACCCGATCCAAACAAGCGTTCAAACCAGCTGCAAATTCATAACGGGTCAAAGCGCGGTTACCACGATAGGTACCATTGGGATAACCAGCAATACAACCGTAGCGCTCTACCAGAGACTGCAATGCCTGGAATGCCCAGTCTGTTGGCTGTACATCAGAAAACTGGGAAACAGATGTCACTTGACCAATGTTGTCAGATTGCGCTGTCAACTGAGAGACAGAAGTCACCTGTTCGTTGATTTCTCCTGCCATAGCGCTATTTGCAGCGAAAAATGTTGCCGCGACAACAACAGGGCTTAGCTTTAGAAAGTTTTTAGATAGTTTCTTCATGATTTATGTCTCACTCACACCTACCGACTTAATCATGGTACAATTCCCTAAAGCACATAATTTTAGTTTATTGGGAATTTACTAATGATTTTCTGTCAGGATTGTACCAGATTTTAGTGGTGATTAACACAGGTTAATCACCACTCTTTTTACTTTAAACTATATTTGACAAACGCAGAATTATACGACGTTTGTGACGTAGTAGGGTTCCTTCTTCCTCAAACTGTTGAAGCAGCCGAGTTACAGTCACTCGTGTTGTATTTAACACTTCTGCCATTTCCTGATGAGTAACATTGAGGTCGATGAGCTTTCCTTGCTCCACATCACGACCGAACTTTCCACTCAACCAGACAAGGAACTGCCATAAACGCAAGGAAATGGGTTTACGGTGTACGATGCTAAGTAATTCTTCTGCTTGTTGAATGTGAGTCAATAAAGCATTAACATCCTGATTCCACATATGAGGTGGGACTACGCTCACCTCTACGCTAGTTAGGCATTCAATTTGGTAGGGCTTGACTTTGGACAAAGGATAACCAACTAAATCTCCAGTTCCCCAGTAACCCAAAGTGATATACGCTCCGTCTTCACTCCAAGTTAAAGTGCGAACTGCTCCACGCTCAATCCGCCACAATACGTCATTACGCGCCGGAATGATTTCGCGGCGTGTAAATAGTCGTTGCGGCAGTTGTCCAGTAGAGGAAGAATTATGAGACTGGGCAGAATTATGAGAACGACTTGTGGAATACATCATGGGATTTTGTAAAGTGAAACTAATTGAGCGATGGATTAAGAGGTTGTCGGAGCCATCGGTGATGATTTGGCATCAAACTTTACCTCGTAACGAAATTGATTCAGGTTATCATATCCGTGCTCCTAGACATCAAGCTCAACCAAAAGATAGATTTCAGGATTTAAAGACTCTGGTAATCTAAGACGACTACGCTAGTTGACTGTAAAAAATAGGGAAAGTTGATTAATAACTAAATAATTCAGACTCTCTTTTTCTGTAAGCACTGGCTCAGTGTAAAGATTAGCTTTGTTTTGAGCGTGTGAGAAAAGAACACGGTTAAGTTGTGTTCAGAGTATGCAGTCCTTGTTTTGATATAGAATCATTCTCGTGTAAAGTCGATTCTTTTTGTTGTTTTTCTTTCTAAAGATTTATGGAGAAATGCTATAAACAGCAGAATTACGTGTATAACAATTCACTTTCTTGAGAAGAAAAATAGAAACTAGCAGCAGAGAATAATAGCCTTAGCTGAGTGATTTGTCAAGTTACTTGGGATTTGAAGATTGCGACAATTGCTGGTTTGGGCGGAGCATCAGGATTTTTGCTAGGCCAATTAGAACCAACTGGAATCTGACGAAATTGTAAAAATTCTTCACCTGTTGTAGTACTCATGAGAAATTTTCTGGTTTGAGACGCTTGGTTTTTACGAGTCCCGTTAGCTTCTCGTTGACAATTTGTTTGAATCACTCGGCATTCAGACCAACTCTTGTCATGCTCATTCAAATTTTCCCTTCTACTGATGAGGATCAAAATCGTGCAACAGCGCCATCAATGCTGGAACCACAGTTGGAGTCAGAATCGTGGAAAACGCTAACCCTCTGGTTAGAGCAATTCCCAGTCCTTGATACAGTTCAGATCCCTGTCCTGGAAAGATTGCCAGGGGTATCATGCCCAGGACGCTCGTACCTGCGGACATGAAGATGGGGCGAAGGCGATCGCGTTGTCTACCACCATCCCCGCCGCAAACCCCTTAGACACTTGCGGCACATTCGCTCCCACCCGACGGATGATGCCAACTCCGGCAGAGGGGGCATCGTTGAACAGAAACGCGCTGTCCTGGAACTTGCGCCCCATTTCCACGTTAGCAACATCGCCCAGATACACCGTTCCTGCGTCGTCGCGCCGCAGCACAAAGGTTTCAAGTTGCTTGAGTTCTTGCGCCCGGTTGACCGTCCGCACCTGATATTCGCGTTTTCCCAGCACCAAGGGACCGCCCCGAATATCGCGATTGTTGGTTCTCAGAGTATCTGTGACATCGGTGAGGGTGAGATTGCGATCGCTTAAGCCTTTCGGTACCACGACGGCTTGCCCGTTCTGTAGCTGATTGCTAGAAATCGCCATTGTTTCGCCCATATCAACGACGAGTTTCACTGGCACCTGGGCTGCTTTGCCATTCACAACGGTATACACCAGCCAGGTTTCATCGCGCCGAACTAGAGCATCGCGCTTTACGACAAAGCTGGATGGATTGACCTGCAACTGTAGTTCTGCGGCGATCGCCATCTTGGGCAACAAGTTCTGGGGTGGATTCTGCAACCGCACCCGTACCATTTGCCGCCGTGATGCCGCATTGGCAGCCGGAACCACGCCGCTAATCGTGGCGCGGACGCGCCAGTTGGGAAGCGCACGGGCAGTCAATTCGACGGGTAAACCGGGAGTGACACTGCCGCTTCATAGTTAACAAAAAATCTTTTGTCCAATTAGCTATTGGATGAGGAAGAACTGGCAGTAGAGGCAACGATCGCGGCTGTCATACTCGCTGATAGAGCTGCCTGAACACCTGCAACAGTATCTGAAACCGCCTTGCCTACTAGTTCTCCATTAGCAATTGCTTGAATACGCGGACGGGCTTTTCGTCGTTCTTCGGGCGTAAATAAAGAATCGGTTAGCTGACATGCCTGAATCAGGCTCATCAGTGCAGCCGTGCGGGAATGAAGACCGATATTTTCTAAAACTGCTGCACGAACTCGATCAATGATTGCTCGTTGAATCGATGCATCTGTTAGAAAATATCGCTGAACTCGGAAGATCCATAGCACTCGCTGTTCTTGTTGCGTCAGAACACCCAACTCAACTAAGTTTTGCAAAACTACTTTCTGGAACCCTGAATACTTGCTGCCCCAATGTTTCACCCAAAAATTAACCATTCTAGGACGCTGAGCCGTCAGAACCTCGTTAAGGCATTGATCAAAGAAATCATCGCCTGTTGTGTTAGCGTCCACCACAATCAAACTGTTGTGATCGATTATTAGTTTGCCTTGCAGCACTAAATCCAGCAGCACTGCTCCCATCAAACTGTAGGATAAAGCAGACGACGCAGAGAACCGAATTTTTCCTGTTTGATTGTTGAGCGCAAGGAGCATTAAATCTTGTGCAAGATATTGCATGACTGATACCCACTGTATGTGTGTGACTGTGTGTTGTATGTGCGCTTCGAAGCGATTCACTTTATTAGCATGGCTATACTTAATGGTTACTTGATGATGTGAAGCTTGTTAGAGTGTGAGTATTTTTTATATTGTAGTATGTTTGTAGCGTAAACGAAGTTTGCGCTCAATCTGATAATAATATCGCTATCCTCAAAGGTGTCGGGTTTCAGCGGGTGGTGATTCCCAATTGTTATTGCGTCCATCCGTATAACGAACAGGCGCATTGGCGAGTTCCTCGTCATCCACATCATCCAGGCAGGCAAGGTTGACAGAGTAGAAATCTCCGCCCAATTCATCAAGGTGTCCATATCCAAACGGGCGTACCCCACAATGCTTGCAGAACCGATGATGGACAATGTAGGAACCAAATTGATAATCACTTAGATCGGCTTTGCCAGCCAGCAAACGAAAGGCATCTGGCTTGAGAGTGACATTCCACATCCTCGTCTTGGTGCAAATTGAGCAGTTGCACTTGCCCGTACCCGCACTCAAATCAATGTCGGTTTCAAAGCGAACCTTACCGCAATGACAACTTCCTTTGTATATCTTATTCATTTGTGAATCTCCAGTTTTGTGATCATTTCTCGCTAACGTTGAAACTTTATTTGCTGTGCTTGTGTATGACTCGGATGTTTTCAGTTGCAGTTGAGTGATTTGACTGAGAAAGTGCTGTTGATCTGTAGCAATCTGATCCATCTGGTTGCTCGCCTGGAAATGGATCAAAGATTTCATTTTTGAATTTTGAATTGGTCACCCCCGTTGACCAGTCACAATGTATGCCACACGTTGACCGATGTTGGTCGCATGGTCCGCCATGCGCTCCAAACAACGAATCGCCAGTACCAGCAGCAAAATAGGCTCAACCACACCTTGGTCATACCGTTGATGAGCTAAGGTCTGATAAAGCCGTTCATAAGCATTATCTACCGCATCATCGAGTCGTTTTATACTTCGCCCGTTGACTTCATCTAAATCTGCCAACGCCACTAAGCTCGTTGCCAACATTGCTTGTGCATGGTGAGACATGACTGCAATCTCTGGTAAACAGGAATGAGGCGGATAGGGAAAGATTTTAATGGCAATTTCAGCCAAATCCTTGGCATAATCACCAATGCGTTCGAGGTCTCGCACAAGTTGCATAAAGGCACTCAAACAACGCAAATCTTGAGCTGTAGGAGCTTGCAGCGTCATGATTGCCGTACAGTCTAATTCTATTTGTTTATAAAAGCGATCAATCTTTTTATCTAAAAGAGGAAGTGCCTCAGCTGCTGTCAAGTTGCGAGCAAACAAGGCTTGATGACTCAGGCGAAATGATTGTTCGACCAGAGCACCCATACGCAACACATCCTGCTCTAAGCGCCTAATCTCGCGAGCTAGCTGGGGTTTTTCAGGATTGGGACTATAAAGGGGGACTTTCACTCTTGTAGTCTCAAACGTGAAGATATTTTCAAATATAATCCTGGCTCAAGGAATTTGCCACAACGCCAGGGAGTTCAACTTGTAGCCATGCTCCCCCAGTCTTTGGATGATTCATGGCTTTTATGGAACCGCTGTGGGCAAGAACAATTTGCCGGACAATTGCCAAACCCAAACCACTACCCACAATTGCCGTAGTAGTTGAATGACTTTCTGAGGTTGTCACACGAGAGCGTGCTTGATCCCCTCGATAAAATCGCTCAAACACATGAGGTAAATCTGCTTGAGAAAAACCCGTACCGGAGTCAATAATGTTAATTTGTAGTGCTGGTTCTTGATCCTTCTGTTCCGAAACGATTTTTGCTTCAATGAAAATGGTTGTATTTGGTGAACTATATTTGATACTGTTATCCAGTAAGTTGAGAAACACTTGGTAAATGCGAGATTTATCGGCGTTAATCCAGACATTTTCTGGACCAGAATAGGCAATCTCAATTTGGTGTAGCTGCGCTAAGGGTGCTAAAGTCTCCCACACAGACATTATTAGCGATCGCACTTCCACTCTTTGGCGATGTAGTTCAATAGTAGGGTTTGTTTCTAATTGAGTGAGATCCAACCAACTTTGCACCAAGTGAATCAATCTGTCAACCTCCTGTAAGAGGCGGTCAACCCAACGGTCCAAAGGTGGTTTCACACGGTCTTGTAATGTTTCGACAACCAGACGTATTGAGGTCAAAGGAGTTCTTAGTTCGTGCGCCAGGTCAGAAAAAGCACGCTCGCGTGCTTGGTTCATATCCAGCACAGACTGACGGTTTTCGATAAATACTCCTACTTGTCCCTTAGGCAAGGGTAAGCTTGTTGCTTGCAACATAAGAGATTTCACCTCCGACATAGCTGCTGCATTCTCGCAAGAAGGATGAAACACCCATTCCTTGACTTGTGACTTTTGGCGATCGCGCGTTTGCCCAATTAACTGGTCAAGTTCATAGGATCTTATTAACTCTAACAACAAACGCACCTGCCCAGGTTGCCATCTTTGCAGATACAACATTTTTTGCGCCTGCTCATTACACCAGAGCAATTGATTTTCTTCGTCAACCTGCAAATACCCTACTGGCGCAAACTCTAGCAGGTCTTCGTATGTTTTGAGCAACTGCTGCAATTGTTGCCGTTGCTGCATAATTAATCCTATTCTGTGTCGCAAACCTGGAATGAGCAGCGCCACGCCAGAAGAATGGGCGGTTAAAGGTCGCAATACTTGCCCTAGGTAGCGGTTCAATTGAACCTGTTGCCACACCCAAAAACTTGCGCCTACCGTTATACCCAGTAAAAATCCCAGTATGAGCATTGCTAGTTGTTTAGTTGTTCTCTGACAACTAAAAACTAACAACTATCCAAATCGATAGCCAAAACCTCGTACGGTCACAATATATTCTGGACGACTGGGGTCGATCTCTAATTTTTCGCGTAGCCAGCGAATATGTACGTCTACAGTTTTACTGTCTCCGACAAAATCTGGTCCCCAAACTTGGTCTAGCAATTGCTCCCGCGACCAAACTCTACGGGCGTAGCTCATAAACAATTCTAGTAGTCGGAACTCCTTTGGTGACAAATTCACTTCTTGACCACGAACTAGCACCCGACATTCTTGAGGATACAAAGTCACATCTTTATACTGGAGTACTGGTAGCTGAGGCAAACAGCTCAAGCGTTGGCGACGGAGCAAAGCGCGACAACGAGCCACTAACTCCCGCATACTAAAGGGTTTGGTTAAGTAGTCATCTGCTCCCACTTCTAGCCCCAGAACGCGGTCTGTTTCACTCCCTTTGGCACTTAGTATTAAAATTGGCACTGGGTTTCCTTGATATCGGATTAAGCGGCAGATATCTAATCCATTAATGTGAGGCAGCATCAAATCAAGAATTACCAGATCAAAGGAAAGCTCTCCTGAATTTGGTTCATAACTTTTCAGGTACTCTACAGCTAACCGTCCATCAGTGGCAGTGACCACTCCATAACCTTCCTCTTCCAAAGCTAGAACAAGCATTTCTCGGATGAGTTCCTCATCTTCTACTACCAAAATGCGGCTTCTTTGTCCGATTTCCGCCGTGTGGGGATACTTGGTCGATTCGCTGGTATACATTGATATCACAGATTTACGTGGTTGTGATTGTATCAATATTGATTATTTAATTTCAGTGTATCTACGCTTTCTTGAAGATATTTAACTTTGGGACATTTTGTAACATACGTAACAGGACTGATATTATTATAAACCAATGCAACACAAAACCAGTAATTGTTTTTTTACAAATTTGCTTTTCAATCGTTAAAAATACCAAAAATAACTATGATCAAGCAAACTTACCATCAGGATTTATAACCAAAATTTTACTATGTAGCAATTAACTTGATAGATATAACCAAAAAAGAACTCAGAATCATCCGTCAACCCCCTAAACCCTGCGCAAGTGCGTGTTCGTGCCTTCTATGTCTTTGTCCTCCGGACACTCACTCGCGTTCGGAGGAGCAACGCTTGCGCTCCGCGTGCCCAAAGGGCTTAGGACATAGGAGACACGGAGGAATTCAAAACTCAAAATCGCGTTCGCGCAATGAAGAAACCTGCGAAAGCAAGTGCGTATCGCAGGCTTAGACTTAGAAGATGTTTGGAAAGTGTCATCGTCTACCAAAATTTATTGACGCTCTCCTTAAATCCCCTTTTTCAAAAAGAGTAAAGGAAGAATCTAAATGGTCTATATGTTTCAAACAATACTTCTCAAACATCCTCTGAGGCAGGCTTTATTTGTATAGCTGAGACGATGCGTTATAGAGGACTTTTGTTCATAAGCCAAAATTGTCATTTACTAGATATTTTTCAAGGAGTTGGCTTTTTCTTTTCTGAATTGATAAGACCTGGTTCGGTCTTTTTTGGTCTATCTTTTGGTTGTGGAACCTGTTTTTGAGTAGCCATATTTTTATTCTCTGACTTAATGTACAAATTTATCTACATCATCTCCATTGCTCATTTCAGAAAAACAATATAAAATACTTATAAAAAAATAGAGACGCTTAATTTTTGCGTCTCTACAAGAGAGGAAACCCATTAACAATAAAAATCAAAATTGAAAATTGAAATATTTAAAACAAATATTATTTTGTAAGCACTTTATCAAAGAAGGAAAAGGTCTTCAAAAAGAAGAAGCAAGAATGAAGACTTCTTTCTCCATTCTTCCTCCTTGTCCCCCAAGTCTTGTCTTCGTTGACGAGCATATTCAGAACTGGATGATTGCTTACAACTTGAGATACACGACGGGAAATTACCAATCCGGAAAATCTCAAAAAATAACCGGCTGCAAGCCGGTAAAAAATTTGGAACAAGAAACGCGTTATGGCGTGTCTCTAAACTAGAGAGTAGAAAACATTAGGCAAACGCTGAAAAATCTATATCGGGTGGAATATCCTGAATACGCCCTTGACCAACAGCGCGCAATGCTTCTCTGAGAGAAACATCTCCCGTATATAGCGCACGACCAACAATAACACCAGTTACGCCTTGTGATTCTAGCGCCAAGAGACTGAGCAAATCGGTGACAGAACTGACACCACCAGAAGCAATAATAGGAATGGAAATTGTAGCCGCGAGCGATCGCAAAGCTTCTATATTCGGTCCCTCAAGGGTACCATCACGATGAATATCAGTATAGATAATGGCTGCTGCTCCCAATTCTTGCATCTGTACAGCCAGTTGAGTTGCGAAAACTTCCGAAGTTTCTTGCCATCCGCGCGTTGCTACCATTCCATTACGAGCATCAATACCAATAACAATCTGCTCTGGAAATTCTTGACAAAGTTGTTGCACAAGCTGGGGTTGTTCTACGGCTACAGTTCCCAAAATAACGCGTTGTACGCCTATGTTGAGTAGCTGTTGCACACGAGAGCGATCGCGCACTCCCCCACCAACTTGAATGGGAACCGACACGTCTTGAGCTATTGCTTCAATTGCTGGCAAATTTACTAATTTACCTGTTTTCGCCCCATCTAAATCGACTACGTGTAATCTGGTGGCTCCCTGTTCAACCCACTGCACCGCAACCTCAACTGGGTTATCGCTGAAGACTTGCGATTGTTCATAATCTCCTTGATAAAGTCGCACACAGCGACCCTCTAGTAAATCTATTGCTGGAATAACTTCCATAACCGTCCTGAAAAACTAATTTTTTCATAGAGAGTGGTTAGTAGTTAGTAGTAGTTAGTAGTAAAGAACAACCAACAAATAACGACTACTCCCTTCCCATCGCCTTTTGGGGAAAACTTTTCGATAAAGCTGAACTTAGCTTTTTCTTCTAGCAATACAGGATACCAAAGTACACAACATTGCACAGTGGTGAGGAACGCGAGTGAAAGAGTGCATAAGTTAATTTCAATGCTCCCTATATAAATATAGAGGGTTTAGCCATTGCTCTACTCTCCAAAATAGAGTAACAAAGGTAATATAGGCATGACTCATAACATATACGCGCTGCTGATTGGCATTGACAAATACCTTAGCCCAGTTCCTCCCTTAAATGGTTGTGTCAATGACATCATAGCTATAAAAGAGTATCTGGAAGGACGGATTGCTACTGAGGGCTATCAGCTTCATATACGCACACTCTTAAACCAAGATGCGACTCGTCAGGCAATTATTGATGGGTTCCTGCAGCATCTATGTCAAGCCCAGAGCAACGATTTCGTTCTTTTCTATTACAGCGGTCATGGTTCTCAAGAACAAGCACCACAGGAATTTTGGCACTTAGAACCAGATCGACTCGATGAAACCTTGGTCTGTTATGACAGTCGCCATGCAGGAGGCTGGGATTTAGCAGATAAAGAATTGGCGAAATTGATTGCTGAAGTTGCAGCAAAAGACCCCAATATTACTATTATCCTGGATTGCTGTCATTCTGGTTCTGGCACAAAAAACCCGCTACAAGAAACGGGGATACGCCGCATTCGTACAGATAAACGTGAGCGACCATTAGATAGCTTCATTTTTTCACTCGAAGATTTAGAACAACTGTCTGCATCCCGTAGTCTGGAAGAATCACCCACTGGTTGGAACATACCCAAAGGTCGTCATATTCTCTTTGGGGCTTGCCGAGATAGTGAAGAAGCTAAGGAATATAATGGAGACGGTCAACAACGGGGAGCTTTTTCCTATTTTTTGTTGGAAACATTGCGAAATAATGGAAAACTGACGTATCGAGACTTATTTAAACAAGCTAATGCTTTAGTCCGCAGCAAAGTGACAACTCAGTCCCCTCAGTTGGAGGTGACTCATGCAGAAGATGAAAACCGATTTTTCCTTGATGGTGCGATCGCAGAACGTACCCCCTATTTCACTGTAAGTCATGACAAGAACTATGGCTGGGTCATTGATGGTGGTGCTATCCACGGAATGAAAAGTGCTTCTGGTAGTGAAACAACTTTACTCGCACTGTTCCCAATAGATAGCAACATTGAGGAATTGCACAACCCGTCTAAGTCCATTGGTGAAGCTGAAGTCACACAAGTACTGCCATCGCTAAGTAAGGTTAATACCAGTAGTGTTGAAAACTTGACTTCTGAACGCACCTTCAAAGCTATTATCACTAGCTTACCATTGCCACCTTTAGGAATTTACTTTGAGGGAGATGAAGCAGGTGTCAATCTAGCACGCCAAGCATTGCAAACAGTTGGTTTTGACAACAAACCCTCCACCTATGTTCGTGAAGAACAGAAACTCACTCAAGCACAGTTTCGCCTATTGTGTCGTCATGAGCAGTATTTGATTGCTCGACCCGCAGATGACCGACCTTTGGTGGATCAGATAGATGGTTACACACCAGAGAATGCAAAAAAAGCGATCCAACGCTTAGAACATATAGCCCGTTGGACGACGATTTCTGAACTCTCAAGTCCCGCGACCACTCAGATTCAACCTGGTCATATCCAGATGCAACTTTTGTTTGAAGATCAGGACATCTCTCAATCCAATCAGATGCGTTTGGAGTACAAGTACAGGGATAATGAATGGCAACCTCCAACTTTTCGACTTAAACTGACTAACAATAGTCAAAAGCCACTTCACTGTGCTTTAGTCAATCTTACAGACCTTTACGCTGTCAACGCTCCGTTTTTTGAAGCAGGTAGTATCAGACTAGAGCCAGGGAAAGAAGCTCTGGCTCTGGATGGACAAGATTTGCAACTCGAAGTACCAGACAAGTTATGGGAACAAGGAATTACCGAGTACAAAGACATTATTAAATTAATTGTAAGCACTACCGAGTTTGATCCTCGCTTACTTTCTCAGGAAGCACTTGACGTTCCTCGACCCCCAAAAAGAGATTTACCATCGCCGAATCAAGGTATACTAGATCGTCTGATGAATCGCGTTCAAGAGCGTGATATCACACCCAGAAGTAACGGAAGATTTGACGATTGGTACACTGAGGAAGTTACCATCATCACCGTTCGCCCCTTGGATGCTACTTCAGTTTCTCCCACACAACAGAAGGAATTAGAAACTGGTGTCAGATTACAGCCGCATCCCAGCTTACAAGCTAACGTTCGTTTAACAACAATACCACAGACAAGTCGAGACTTAGGAAATAAAATTTTACCGCCTATCTTACGAGAAAATCCTGAACTCATCCAAGCCTTTCAATTTACTAGCAGCCGAGGTACAGACCCAGGATTGAGTGTGCTGGAACTTAGTAATGTGCAAGACCACACAGTTGTGACTTCAGATGCACCCTTAAAATTGTTGGTTGACACGACTTTAGGTAAAGATGAACACCTTTTACCTGTTGCTTACAACGGTGAGTTTTTCCTCCCCTTAGGTCGAGGAAAAACAAATCAAGACGGAAAGACTGAAATTGAGTTACAAAGATTGCCTGCTCCGGTTAGTGAAGGTCGTCGCAGCTTGCAAGGGTCTATTCGCATTCTATTTCAAAAAGTGATCAGCGAGAAGCTGGGGTTGGAATGGCGATATCCCATCCTTGCAGTGGCTTCTGTTGGCAATGATGCATCAGTAAAATACGAGACTGATGAAGTACAAATTAAACTATTGGTAGCGCAAGCAAAGCGGATTGTCCTCTACATTCACGGGATTATTGGTGATACCAAAAGTTTGGTTTCCAGCATTCATCAGCCCATCATTGGAGCGGATGGACAAGAACGTTCTATCAGTCAGTTCTACGACCTAGTTCTCACATTCGATTACGAGAACCTGAATACTTCAATTGAAGAAAATGCTCGGAATTTGAAAAAACGATTAGCAGCAGTGGGTTTGGGAGCAAATCATAATAAACTCCTGCACATTGTAGCTCACTCAATGGGAGGACTCGTTTCCCGTTGGTTTATTGAGCGAGAAGCAGGAAATCAAGTTGTCCAACACCTGATTATGTTAGGTACACCAAATGGCGGTTTTCCTTGGTCCACTGCTCAAGATTGGGTAACACTGGCTCTCGGAATTGGACTTAATAGCCTCTCTACAGTGGCTTGGCCTGTGAAAGTGCTGGGGAGTTTAATCAGTGCAATAGAAACTGTTGATATATCACTAGATCAGATGAAGCCCAACTCTGATTTTCTTAAGACTTTAGCACAGAGTGATGACCCTGGTATTTCTTACTCGATTGTTGCTGGTAACACATCGATTATTCCTGCAGCCGTGCAGCCACAAGGAGAAAAATCCAGTTTGCTAGAACGACTCATGCAAAGCTTATTTGGGAAAGTCGTTGCTTTACCTTTCTTTGGACAGCCAAATGATATCGCTGTCACTGTCCATAGTATCAAGAATGTTACAGAAGGACGTTCACTTCCTCCTCAAATTCAAGAAGTGGCTTGCGACCACTTGACCTATTTTCATCACCCAGCAGGGTTAAAGGCTTTGATTGCAGCTTTTGCACAGCAAAAATAAACTACATTTTGCACAGCAAAAATAAACTTTTGCGTAACCACTTAGGGTGCGTTATGGACATTAGTCAAGAGCGCACCGAAAATCTAGGATGGTGCGTAAGAGAGCGGCATAACACACCCTACCAGATGAGATTTGAGGTGATTAAATCATTTGTGTGTACACCGTAGCCCCGCAAGCGGGAAGGGGTTTAGGGGGTGGGGCAATACGGTTCGGATAAGCTCTTAAAGCTCTTGATACCCGTGGATGAGTGTTTGATACCCGTGGATGAGTGTTTGATACCCGTGGATGAGTGTTTGATACTCGCGGATGAGTGTTTGATACTCGCGGATGAGTGTTTGATACCCGTGGATGAGTGTTTGATACCCGTGGATGAGTGTTTGATACTTGTGGATGAGTGTTTGATACTTGTGGATGAGTGTTTGATACTTGTGGATGAGTGTTTGATACTCGCGGATGAGTGTTTGATACCCGTGGACGAGTGTTTGATACTCGCGGATGAGTGTTTGATACTCGTGGACGAGTGTTTGATACTCATCCACTCGCAATATGGTTCAGATAACCCCGCAGGCGCTCGCCAGTCGGAGACTGGCTCCCTGAACTCCGTTCAGGGGAGGCACTTCGTGCCTCGGGCACAGCGACGCAGTTTACACGCCCCACTAATGGCGCACGTGGCGAGGGTGACGGCTCACCGTTAACCGAACCGTATTGAAAGGCAATGGGCAAAAGCTCGCAATGGAGAAGCTCCCCTCCTTGTTCTCCCTACTCCCTGCTCCCCCGTTTTTACAAGAGTTTTAGGACTTCCTGTGAAAAGTCAGGATATGACTTTTACTTTTCTCACAACTGCAATTTATGTGAAAGGAAAGTTATTTATGTCTCAATATCAGTTTCATCGAAATTTTGCGGTTATTATCGGTATCAATAATTATAAAAACGGCATCCCATCTCTAGCTACAGCAGTTCCAGATGCTCATAAACTTGCTCATGTGATCCAAGAGCAACATAGAAAAATTAAAGATAAATATCAAAAACCAAATCAATATGAAGTTCAATTACTTTTGAATGAAAGAGCTAATCTTTACAATCTGAATCAGTTAATTGAAAACTTCAAAAAAGGACAGATAAGTTTTGACAAAGAAAAAGTGAAGGTTACCGAGAATGACCGCGTCCTCTTCTACTTTGCTGGACATGGAATCGCCTTAGATGCTTTAGAAAATCAAGAAGGACCAG
The DNA here is from genome assembly GCA_019359415.1 of Iphinoe sp. HA4291-MV1. Taxonomy (GTDB): domain Bacteria; phylum Cyanobacteriota; class Cyanobacteriia; order Cyanobacteriales; family Nostocaceae; genus Brasilonema. The sequence continues at coordinate 15,781 of JAHHHH010000056.1, forward strand.
TCGGTTATCTCATTCCTCAAGATGCCAAATTAGAAGATAATAGCACCTATTTGCCGATGCAGGATTTACATGATGCTCTCAATGCACTACCATGTCGGCATATGTTAGCTATTTTAGATTGTTGCTTTGCTGGAGCTTTTCGTTGGGCGAGTCTCAAGCGAGATATTGTACCTCGACTTAAGGTTTATAAAGAACGATATGATCGCTTTATTAGTGATAGAGCTTGGCAAGTTATTACCTCAGCAGCCGATGACCAAAAAGCTTTAGATTTCTTGGGACAACGGGGAAAAGTACAAGATGGAAACGAGGTTCACTCTCCCTTTGCCAAAGCTCTTTTTGATGCGCTACGTGGAGATACAGAAGAAAGTGCTGACTTAAACAAAGATGGTATTGTTACAGCAACCGAACTTTACTCGTATCTTAGGGATCGAGTAGAAATCCTCACAGAAAATCATTACAAAAAACAAACTCCAGGTTTGTGTCCCCTCAGAAAACATGATAAAGGAGAATTCATCTTCTTATTACCTGAGTTTGACCGAGATAAATTAGAAGATGCTCCACCATTGATTCCAGAAAATAATCCGTACCGAGGATTGCAATCTTACGACGAAAAAGATAGCAGCTTGTTTTTTGGTAGGGAAAATCTCATCACACAGCTTTATCAGCATGTCATTTCTGAACAGCAAGCTTTGACAGTGGTACTGGGTGCTTCTGGAACAGGAAAATCTAGTTTGATGAAAGCTGGTTTATTACCGCGCTTGCGTCATTCTCAGGAGCATCAATTTCAGATTTTACAACCAATGCGACCAGGGGAAAGTCCCTTGCAAGCACTAGCACAAATCTGTTCACCAATTGCAACTGCAATCACTGCTGAAGAATTCGCAAAAGATGAATACGCCTTAGCAACTATTATTGAAAACAGGTGTAAGGCTTATCCCAAAACTCAATTATTACTGCCAATTGACCAGTTTGAAGAGTTGATAACCCTGTGTAAGAGTGAGGAGGAGCGAGAGCAATTTCAGAAATTGATAAAGAATGCGATAACCCAATTTTCCAAACATATCGATGTAGTTATTACCCTGCGACTCGACTTTGAAGCACAGTTTCAAAATTCTGTTCTTAAAGACTTTTGGAATGATGCTCGGTTTGTTGTACCACCCATGACTCAGGATGAATTCCGCGAAGCCATTGAGAAACCAGCATCGGAAAAAGTGGTGTATTTCGATCCTCCTAGCTTAGTGGACGAATTGATCAATGAAGTCGTACAAATGCCAGGTGGTTTACCTTTGCTTTCTTTCACCTTAAGCGAATTGTACTTGAAGTATTTAGGCGATCGCACGAGAAATAACCGCGCTTTAACAAAGAAAGATTACGAAGAATTGGGAAGAGTCGTTGGTTCTCTAACCAAGCGTGCGAACCAGGAGTATGATCGCTTAGTTGCAGAAGACCCCGCTTATAATGATACGGTGCGGCGGGTAATGTTGCGAATGATTTCATTACAGGGTGGAGAGTTAGCACGGCGACAAGTTCCTAAGTCGGAACTGGTATATCCTGATAAGGATGAAACCGAGCGGGTAAATAAGGTTCTCAAATGTTTTTCTGAAGCTCGCTTAATTGTTGAAGGTTCTAATTCTCAAGGTGAACCTTATGTTGAGCCAGCCCATGATGCTTTGGTGCAGGGTTGGGATAAGATGCTGAAGTGGAAAAAAGAAGAAGAGGAAAATTTAATTTTGCAACAGCGGCTAACGCCTGCGGCTGAGGAATGGAACAATATAAAAGATAAGGAAAAAGAACCTAATTCTTTGGTGAAGACATGGGGACAAGCAGAGTCTTTTGCAATTGGAAAAATACAAACTTGGCGACGTAATTGGCAACGCAAAAAGCGAGAAAAAACCAAAACTTCCAAAGTTTCAAGTGTAAAATCAATAGCTTACCTTTGGGATGATGATCCTCGGATTGAGCAATTAAATCAAGTTCTTGATTCTAAAGATAGCTGGCTTAACTGGATTGAAGATAACTTTGTTCGGCGAAGTATCCTACAAAGAAGTAAAAATACTTATAGATTCAGGACGTTTCTGACAGTAGTCATACTGGGATTGAGCGGGTTAACTTTTTGGGCATTAATGAATCTGAGACAAGCAACGCTCAATCAAATGTTGACTAATAGTGAGTCCGCAGATGGTAAATTGGGTTCAAAGCAACCGATTTTAGATGCTTTGACTAATAGTTTATCTGCTGGAGAAACCCTTAATGGAGAAAGCCTTAAAAATAAGTTGCTGTTGCAAGTACACCCACCAAAAGAAGACGAAAAAAATAAAGTCATTAGAACCCTGCGAAAAGCAGTTTACACAGTTAAAGAAGAGAACAGAACAAATGGCTTTCCTAGTGGGGTTGAAAATATTTTTTGGGAGAAAAACGGTAAGCTACTGGTAGTTAGTACTGAAAATAATGGCACTGTTCAAGTATGGGACAAACAAGCCAAAAAGTTAGCTGAGTTACCAGGAAATCGATACTCAGTTACACAAGTCATTTTTAGTCCGGATGGTAGTCAACTTGCTATTGGGACAAATAATGGCAGTCTTATGTTGTGGAATTGGCAAAATCAACAGCAGCCAAAAGTATTACAAAGAAATTTATGTGAAGATACAAATGATAATTCATGTCAGATCACAAGCCTCCGTTTTAACCAAGATGGCAGTCAAATTGTAAGCGTTGCCCAAAACGGTATTACCCGTTTATGGAATTTATCTAGCAACCAACCTCGGCAATTTCAGATACCTCAAAACAAAATCATCACAGCTGGTTTCCAACCCAATGGTCAGTTATTGTTCTTTACTACAACTCCAGATAGTAAAACTGTGAGTGTATTTGACTCCTTTTTGCGAGAGTTAGGTAAAACCAAACTTCCAGAACAGGTTGATACAATAATCCTGAGTCCCAATGGTGAGCAAGCCGTAATTGTCTACCGTTCATCTACAAGCACCGTGAATAGTGAAAGTTCTTTGTGGAATTGGCGGCAAAAGAAATTGCAAAAGTTGCTAGGTCAGAACTTCGAGATTCACTTTAGCCGAGATGCTAACAAGCTTGCTGCTACAGGATTCAATGACGGTACTATACGCTTATGGGACTTGAACAACAGCTACAAAATGAGGGAAATCAAAGGACATCAAGGTCAAATCGCTAGTCTCAATTTTCGCTCAGATGGTAAAGTTTTTGCTACTGCGAGTGCTGATGGTACTCTTCGTCTTTGGACTTTGCAAGAACAACAGCCACGTCCATTGCAAAAACTTGCACGCAAAGTTAACAGTCTCACATTTAACCGGGATGGCACACTCATAGCAACTCAAGCAGTAGATAGAACTATCCATTTGTTAAATGTATCTGGCAAGCAAGAAAATCAGTTTAACGGTCAGTACCCTATCTTCAATAACCTGCGTTTTAGCCCTGATGGTAAGCAACTGGCAACTCTAAGCAAAGAAGGAAGTGTCGGTATATTAGATTTGTCAAGTCAGCAGTACAGAGAATTTACCGGAAAATATGACTCTGGCAGTAACCTAAGTTTTAGTCCTAATGGTAAGCAACTAGTAGTTACCGGAAATGAGAATAATAACAAAGTAGTCCATTTACTAGATGTATCCTCACGCAAGCGAAATAATTCTTTTTCTTATGATGAAAAGATTGGCATTAACAATGTGATTTGGAGGAAATCAGACGACAAAATCCTGTTAGTTGGTGTAGCTGTCAGTAAAGCCGACCAAAGTATTGTATTGTTGGATGTCAAAACAGGAAAACAAATACAGACTATTGGCGATCTAGGTGGAGAATCAGAATTTTCCACTATCAGTTCTAACAATGATGGTAGCTTATCCGCTTTTGTCCAAGAGGACGATACTGTCGATACTGTCAGTTTGTGGTACATGGATGGAACCAAGATGGGAGAATTAAAAACTCCTAAGGACAAAATCAAAAGCGTTGTTTTGAGTCCTGATAGTAGTATACTGGCGACCATTGACAACGACGGCACTGCTGAGTTGTGGGAACTTGGTAAATTAGATGCACTGCTTGCCAAAGGTTGCGATCGCATTGGTGACTATTTGAATAACCCCAATGTTAGTCAGAGCGATCGCCATCTCTGTGATCACGTACCACTTCCTTCCCCGAATAATGGTGACACAACCTCATCCACCAAGAAGTAGCTCAAACTCTCTGCTCCAAAAACTCTACACAATTCCTACTCCTGACTCTTGTGAATAACAGCTTCCCGAAAACCCAGCACAATCAAGATATTAGCAAGCGTCAAAAAAATTTCTGCACTCCCATGCAACCAGTCAACATTTGCTAGCTCCTTTCCATAATGGACTTGAGCATAAATCCCCGCTGGAATGGTGACAGCGACAAAGACAAGAGTACAGTAGAAACCATACAGTGCCAAACGGGGCATTTGCTGAGTGCGGCTGATAAACCACAAGAAACCCAAGTAGGGAAACAGGGAAAGGGCAAACAGGGTTCCTTTTGAAATCATTGCTCTGATTCTATAGTTTTGCTTGAGACGGGATTATTTGCAGTTTTAGTTGCTCTAGAGGAACGCCAAATCCACACCGCAGCTACCCAAAGCGTAAAATTACCCACTAAGGTCATACTAGCTTGCAGTGTTACCAACCATTCTAGAGATTCTGCGTTGTCAAAATAGTGCCAAGTGCAGGCACACATAGCACTAACCAGAGCAGGTAACATAGCAAAGGATAATGCCCACCAAGTACGGTTACCAGTGACTTCACCGTATTTCCAAATGAACCAAATAGCAGCAATCCACTCAATAACGCTAGATACGTGAATAATCCAAGTCGGAATCGAAAGAGCGTGCATAAAAGTCAAAAGTCAAAAGTTAAAAGTCAAAAGGAAAAGATGCGGGTACTACTGTCTGGATACTACGGTAAGGGAAACGGTGGCGACGAAGCTTTGTTAGCAGCGCTTCTGTTGATGCTACCACCATCAGTAATACCTGTGGTTCTCTCTGGCAATCCAAAGGAAACCCGCGATCGCTACAATGTGGAAGCGCATAATCGCATGGCACCTTTAACCGTACTACAAGCTTTGCGCTCCTGTGATGCTTTTATTTGGGGTGGTGGTAGCTTAATTCAAGATACAACCAGTGCCATTAGCCCATTTTATTATGAGGGAATCATGACATTAGCCCAAAAAATGGGTTTGAAAACGATCGCTTGGGCGCAAGGAATTGGTCCTTTGAAGCGTTCTGTGACTCGTAGGTTAGCACGGCAAAATTTTGGTGGTTGTACAAAAGTGAGTGTGCGCGATCGCGCTTCTGCTGCATTACTCACTAATTGGCAAATTCCTTTTATCTTGGCTCCCGATCCGGTTTGGGCGCTGCAAAGTAAGCCAGTTCCTGGACTTTGGGATTTACCTGCTCCCAGAGTGGCGGTGACTTTACGAACTCACCCGCAATTGACGGAAACACGCCTTGCTAACCTAACTCGCGCACTGGTTGATTTTCAAAAAGCTACACAAACTTTTATATTATTGTTGCCTTTTCAAAAGAGTGAAGATTTAGCCATAGCCCAAGCTATTCAACCGCAACTTAAAGATGTCAGCCAAATTATGTGTTTGGAAGAATCGCAACTTTTAAAAGGAGTGTTTCGCGGCGTGGAAATGGCGATCGGGATGCGTCTGCATAGTTTAATTATGGCAGCTAGTGAAGGGTGTCGCTGCTTTGCTCTCAGTTACGATCCCAAGGTGAATCGATTAATGGAAGATTTGGATATGCCTGGTTGGGATTTGGCTAATTTGCCAGATGATCCTAATTTTATTAGTAAAACATGGATGGAGCATTACGCCAATGGCGACCCATTATCTTCTGAAAAAATTCAGTCTTTGGTGGATAGAGCGTTGATGCATCGCGATGTGTTAAGGGAAGTCTTAACTGTTTAACTAAATATCCGGGCGAGAGAACAAGTGAACCCAGGTAAAAGTGGTGAACTCAGTTCATCACTGCTCAGTAACGTTGTCACTAACACCAATGTAGCTTGCTGCCGTCGATAAACCTGAATTTGCTGCAACTGCCAGTCAACAATCCAGTATTCTTTGACACCTTGAGTGGCGTAAAGCTTCAGCTTCACTTGTTTATCCCGTCGTTCATTATTCTCGCCAGGAGAAAGGACCTCAACTACTAACTCTGGTGCAGCAGTCAGGTGTCCTGCATCATCTATCACCAATGCAAGCCGCTCATTACTAATCCACACCACATCAGGAATAACGTTATCAGCATCAGTGAAGATAATACCAGCTGCTGTCACAGCTTCTCCCAAACCAGATTGGCGAGACCACAGTTTCAACTCAGTACAAATATTATCAGCAGCTTTTTGGTGTATCCAGTGTGGTGCATGTGTCACAAATAACTCTCCATCTACAATCTCGTAGCGCTTGCCATTGTCTGGGAACAGCTCTAGATCGGCAGTTGTCCAGCGGACTTGATTTGGAGCTTGGGTCATCTTGCAATTCTCCAGCTTTTTTACTCACATGCTAACTCATTGTTAGCCCGCAAAAAGTTCCTTCGTTTTTTGTACTCAGGCAAATGTGTTTGTTATATGGACGAGCGAGACGCCCGTCCCACAAGATTTGAGAAAATTTACACATAGGGTGATAGCTACGCTGCTATTTCCTCAGCTTTAACTTCCAACCGATTCTTTGCCAGTCGGTCATAATTCATTCGCAACAGTTCTAAAAGTAAAGGTACATCCTCAACACCATGAATGTAGAAAGAAATCCAACCGCTCTTTGGATAGATGTGATGGGGTGAAGCTTTGCCAGATTCTACGAGTTCTTTACGTATGCGCGTTGTAAAAGGAATATCTGCTTGATAATCTCCATGGAGATGACCAATTTCCCGACCAATTGACCTGAAACTCAACACCACCAAAGCGATGAGATGCGACAGTCACACCTAGCCAGGTTTGTACTTCCTGCAAAGTTGCGTCTTTTATATTGCTCATAGCTGTCATTTCTCCTGAGGTATGACTCAACCTTCTAGATAAATCATAGTCAAAATGATTATGATTTGGAATAACAGAAGTATGACTGATAACTTCTTGTTGGGTAGCCTGTAACCCAACAAAAGCGAACCTGTTGACCTTCAAAACGGAAAGCGCTTTAGCCAGTACGTAAAGTATAAAAGAATTTGATTGAGAAACAAAGTTTCCTTTTTTGAGAAATAAAGAAAGATAGGAAAAGCATGGAAAGGAGACACAATAACAAGTAATATCTTAAAAAATGAGAAATAACCCTAAATTGATGTTTATTTCCGTGTTGAATTTAATTTCATGTAAAATCTAAACTCAAAGAGTTAGTTAAGCAAAACTATTTAGTTTTAGCTTATACAATCCCTAAAGGAGTGTCTATGCGTTTTTCTCAGATTTCAGTAATTCTTGGGGGCACAATAGCAGCTTTTGTATCAATTGCACCCATACGGGCAGAAACCGCAACTTATCAGGTGCAGTCTGGAGTCACTAGCGTCTATCATGACCTGAGTTATCTCAGCAGTGTTGGGCTAAACTTAACAGGCACTGACAATACAGTCGAACCAATTAATAGCAATTTTTTGGTTGGCTTCAACATCACTCCAGCAACTAACTTCACGTTCAGTGACGTGGGTGGTTTGACTCCACTTTCAGGTACAATTGAACACACTGGTACTGTTACCTTCAATAATCAAGTTACTGTTGGTAACTTTTCAGTTGGTTTAGATCCGACACGTGCCACAAACAATGCCAGTGGGCTTTTTCTAAAAGACACAGTTTCTCTAAATACAATTTTGTTTGATTTGAGCACTCCAGGAACTGTGGCATTTGATGGCAAAGATTTAACTCTCGCTGATGTTAAATTGCTGTTTTCTCCAGAGTTTGCTGGTGTACTTGGTAACTCTAGCTTGGCGGGAATGCTGGCTGGCATTGCACGAATTGATGCTAAAGTTGTTCGAGTTGCTGCGGTACCAGAAGGAGCAAGTGTGCTTGCAATTTTGTCAGTAAGTGCGGTTGTATTGGCAACTAAGCGTAGCAAATTGCTTTCCAAAAACATTTCAGACTGCTCAAGAGCATCACTTTAACTATTTCGCCGTTAGCGGTGAGTACTTCATAACCACATTATTGGTTAATAATATCAAGTTCTCATAATGACTCATAATTCAATACGGTTCAGTTAACGATAGCTGTCACCCTTTAGGGTGCAGCTATACGAACAAAGGCTGCTCGCTCAGATTGACTCCAATTTGCCAAAACCCCCTCTATGCATACACTACATATTTTTGTCAAAGGGGAACTTTAGTTTAAAAATAAAACACAAATTAATAAATTTCCCCTGCGGCAATGGAGAAAAAACAGGGGAATTAACATTATGTGGATGTTTGTCTAACTTTTAATATTATTTAGTTAATGTTAGCGAATATTTTACCATCTATTGACAGATATCATTATTAAGCTTTTGTGTAATTATAGCTACAAAGTATCGTCAATTACAGAAAAAATTAATATTAACCAATTCCAAAAGTAGAAGTTGGGGGAAACAGAATTAATTACTTTGTAGTTGCAGAGAACTTTATTATATGATTTTTACTGATGGGTGAAGCCTACAACAGGAACTATACTGTTAGTTGAAAACGACCCTGATACACAATTTTTAATAGTAACTTCATTTAAATTCGCTAACTTGCCAGTCTCTTTTCAAGTTGTTGAAAATGGACAAGAAGCTGTCAACTACTTGTCGGGTCAAAAGCCTTACGCTAACAGAGAGTGTTATCCACAACCAGTGATAATATTGACAGATATCAGGATGCCCAATATGTCTGGTTTTGAATTACTTGGATGGGTTAAGCAGCATCCCAAACTGAAACATTTACCAATTGTGGTAGTGAGTATCTCTAACAGCCCAGATGATATGATTCAAGCTGCTCGCTTAGGCGCTTGCTCCTACTTTGTTAAAATATTACCATTAGATGATTTGATAGACATTGTGGCGAAACAAGTACTACAACAATGTTGCGTTTCAAATTAAGTAGAACTAATGCTCACAATACCAGACCACTGCACTTTTTTCTGCTTTTCCCGCCGATAAGAAAAGAAATACTTTGGGGTTTGATAAGTACAATAGGGTGCGATCGCTATCTGTTCTGGACTTATTCCCATTTGTTCCAGCTGTAAAGCATTCACCCGTCGGACATCCAACCGCACCCGTTCTGGATTTGGATCTGGGAGTAAAGGAGAATTTGGTAGCTCGTACAATGCAGCGACAATTGCTTTTTCGTCGTTATGTGCTATAATGCTACTCCCAACTTCAGCGGCAACTTGCTCTGAGACTTGATAAACTTCGCCAGCGATCGCTGGTCCCATCGCTATTCGCAAATCTTTAAGTTTGCTGCCTTGTGCTTGCATTCGAGTGATAGCTTGTGGTACTATCTTGAGCGCGGTCCCACGCCAACCAGCGTGCACTGCTGCTACCTGTCCCGTTTTCTCATCAGCAATGAGCACAGGCGTGCAGTCAGCTGTCGCAACCCATACTGCTTGCAAAGGCTGGTTGGATATTAACCCATCTCCAGATACCAAGGCAGAATCACCTTCTCCATCTACCTCGTCGCCACCTTCTGCTAACTGAGCTTCAATTTCTTTTGGAGTCAGGATGGCATTGCCATGTACCTGTTTTAAGCGATAGACTGATGCTTCTGGATGCAGCACCTTTGTGAGTTCCGAAGGATAACTAGGCGAAAACTGCTGAGTAAAAAAGCCGTGATGCCAAGGTTCCAGTAGACTACTGGTTAGATAGGGTAGCCCTTCCCAAGTGCGCCAGTGCCAAGCGTGCATCTTTAACCAAACCTAAAAACAAAATAAATAGCAGTTAACTTATCCTAACACTTGTAAATTTAGGTAAACTGCTGTGGAATTGGATCGGCAAAAGTTGGAAGCTGCTCTCCAGAAAGAGCGCAAAAGTCCTTATTTACCCTTTTCGCTACATCTTTTTGAAACTGTTTCTTCAACAAACCAAATCCTCTGGGACTTGCTAGCCCAAGGGGCTGAACCAGGATGTGTCGTTATTGCTACTCAGCAGACAGCAGGACGAGGACAATGGGGGCGTCAGTGGATGTCATCAGCTGGGGGATTATATCTCTCGGTGGCGATACTCCCAAAGGGAGTCGCGCAAAGCGCGATGGGCAAAGCCCCGCCAAGCGCGATCGCTAACGGCAAAGCGGCAGAAAATTTGACCGCTTTTTGCCTCCCCAAGCTGTATGCTATCAACAGCTACCAACTTACGCTGGCTACTGCTTGGGGAATTGCTCAACAATTGCGAAGCTGCGGCGTTCCTGTTGAGATTAAATGGCCTAATGATTTGGTATTAGTTAGCCGAAAACTAGGCGGTATTTTGACGGAAACTAAAGTACAGCAGGGACAAATCACCCAAGCAGTGATTGGTGTAGGTATGAATTGGGCAAATTCTGTACCGGAAACCGGAATCAATCTCCAAATGTGGCAAGCAAATCAGCATACCAAACCAATTTCCTGCCTGGAAATGCTCATCTCTACAGTTTTAATTGGAATAGAATCTGGTATACAATGCTTGTTCGAGGAAGGAGTCAATATATTGATATCCCGTTATCTAGAGTTACTGAAGAACATGGGCGATAAAGTATACGTCAACGATACTATAGGCACTATAGTTGGCGTAACCAATACAGGGGAGCTTCGAGTTCGTATGGAAACATCAGAACTGAAATCAGTAAAAACACCAGAATTTTACCTTCAACCCGGTATAATCAGTTTGGGTTACTCTCATTCATCTGACTAAGCCAAAACTTTAAATTGGATAATGGGTCTTAGTGAGCGCAAAAGCGTTGACTACAAATAAATACTCAATTCCAAATCAAAAATAAGTTGACAAGTTACTGACTTCACTTCTTTAAGGTCTCAATACACACAACACCAGAAAAACAATGACGCAACGCAATCACTCTGCCGAGAACCGTTTGCATCAATTGTGGCAGCAAAGCCTATCAACAAGACGCTTTGCGTCTACGCTCCCAGCACAAAGTCTTGCTTGGCTTGGCAGCATCAGTATGCTAAGTAATGGTGGCTTGGTGCTTGCCCAAACCGAATCACAAATAGACAATATCGTTCCTGTTGAAAGTTCCCAACCAACACCAGCGGCAAATCCAATCAAAAAAGATTCTGTTGAACAGAACAATAACACCCCCGCAGTGGAGGCGGCACAATCGCAACCCGAATTTTCTCAACGCCGAGCCAGACTCACACAGAGACTATCCAAGTCAAAAACATCTAGTCCTGCGGTAGTTATTGGAAATTCCAAACCCCGAACAGAAGATTCTGATTCTGAGGTAGCTAATAGAAAGTCAAAACCTCAAGTAGAAGTTTCCGCACCTACCGAAAGTGTGAGAAAATGGAGAGCGAGGTTAGAGAAAAAGCCTCAAGTAGAGACTTCGCGCTCAAGCACAACTATGAACGAGGAGAAACCCAAACAAGAGGTTTCCCCCCAAGAGAACAACAACTCCCCTGCCTCCTCTGCTAATAACTCCACCCCTAAAGATTACAACAACGCTTATATCGACCCCAATCAATACAACGTTGGTGCTACCGATAAGTATCAAGCACCGAATTCTGTGATGATTACAGAACGGTCTAATACTGAATTACCCCAAAAGAAAGCACCCAGTTGGATTAGAAGAAGCAAACCTGCCACCTTAGCAACTGTACCGCCAGTTAGACGCGTTGCTACAGGTGAGAGGAGCTCTCTGGTACGTTCCACTCCTGGTATTGTTTCTGGTGTTGTGACGAGTACTCTCAGGCGTCGCACTTCTCAAATGGCTTCTAGTAGTGTAACCAAGGATACGTACCGTCCCAATCGATTTATCCCTAACTTCACTCCTAACACACCTAACACAACAGTAAGTTCAGTACCCATTGCGCCATCAGGTGGTAGCTTACCAGCGCCAGTCACTGCTGAAAATGTTGCTCCTCGCCTCAGTAATGTCACTTACGACATCCCGCTGGCAGCAGTATTGCCGCAAATAAACTACGGTGGTATCTATGGTGGCAGACTCGCAAGTGGTTCAGGATTGATGTATCCCCTTTCTGTTCCCTCTGTAATGACTTCTCTGTTTGGTTGGCGAGTTCATCCCATTACAGGCGATCGCCGTTTCCACTCAGGTACAGACATCGGCGCAGCTATGGGAACACCTGTTTTGGCAGCTTACCCTGGTAAAGTAGAGAGTGCTGACTGGTTGGGTGGCTATGGCTTGGCGGTTATACTTAACCACAGCAACGCGCAACAAACTCTTTACGGTCATATGTCAGAAATCTTTGTTCAACCCGGACAGTGGGTGGAACAGGGAACTGTCATCGGACGGGTTGGCAGTACTGGTAACTCCACTGGTCCCCATTTGCACTTTGAGGTGCGTCAGCTGACACCAGAAGGATGGGTTGCTACTGATCCAGGTGCACAATTAGAGTACGCCCTCGGTCAATTAATTCAATCCTTACATACGGCTCAGGCTCCCCAGCAACCAGGTAGCTAGAAGATTGGGAATTGGGAATTGCCCATTGCCCATTGCCCATTGCCCCTTGCCCATTGCCCATTGCCCCTTGCCCATTGCCCATTGCCCATTGCCCATTGCCCCTTGCCCATTGCCCATTGCCCCTTTTTCCTCAGAAATACCCGTGTTCAACTAAGAACACGGGTGTTATATCATTTGGGATTGTGTCTGTCCCTTGTTTAAGGTCTTGATTGCCAAAAGAAAGGAACTTTTCTACGTATTTGCCAAGAATATCTCCCTCTAAATTCACCCAATCACCCGGGCTTAAGTACTGGAAATTGGTTTCAGTGTAGGTTAGAGGAATCACCGCTACCTTAAATTGTGAGAGTTCTGGCTGATAATCGGCTACTGTAAGGCTGATGCCATTTATTGCAATACTCCCTTTAGGGACGATATAACGAGCGATCGCACCTGGAGCCGTAAACGTCATTTCCCAAGAGGTTGCTGTAGCTTGTGCTGATACCAGTTGACCTATACCATCCACGTGTCCCATGACAAAATGACCGCCGACTTTACCCCCTACCCTCAGCGATGCTTCTAAGTTAACGTACCTTTGTTGTGTTTCTTCTTGTCCCAGTGTCGTGCGGCGTAGGGTTTCTGGCGAAGCCGTAGCGATAAATCCGTCTTTTAAAAATTTTTCTACCGTTAGACAGATGCCGTCTACAGCAATGCTGTCGCCCGTCGCTAAATCTTGCATAATGACATTAGATGACTGAATCACACAAGTGATTTGCCAAGAATCCCCCTCCAGGGGCCTTACTGTTCCTAATGCTTGGATTATTCCTGTAAACACGGCTTTTTTGCAAAACTAACTCTATTTTATTGCTTATTTTTGCCTAAAAGCAGCTAGTAATTCTCACATTTTTTTAATATTTAAGGTATAAAATTAGACAAAAAAACTATGTCAATATTTCAAAATATTTACATCTGTAACTACGCATACTTGAGAAAGTAGATTATTGTCGAATTAGACTGGTTTGACTTACTCTGGTGTTCACATCCATTTAGGAGTTTAATAGAAGCAATTATAGAGAATGAAAAGTCATGTTTATCTTTGCCCCAAGATGGATCAAACCAAAGTACGATTTGTTACATATAACCTTAGCGATCAAAGGATTTTAGAGGCTTAGCCAATGATTGAAATGAAAGTCGCTGGCATAGCATTAGATGCCATAACCCGCAGCCCAATTGTACTGTTGAAAGATGCTTCTGACCGCCGTGCATTACCAATTTATATCGGTCAGGAACAGGCTAGGGCAATTATGGGCGCACTGGAGAATCAAAAACCTCCAAGACCCTTAACCCATGACCTGATTGTGAATATTCTGGATGTATGGAACGTCGCTCTGGAAAAGATCATCATTCATTCGTTACAAAAGGATACATTTTATGCATCTTTAATTGTGAAGCAAGGTGATGTCAAAAAAGAAATAGATGCGCGTCCCAGCGATGCGATCGCACTCGCCCTCCGTACAAATACTCCTATCTGGGTCATGGAAGAAGTCGTTGCTGATGCTTCTATCCCCGTAGATCGTGATGCAGATGAAGCCGAACAGCAAGCTTTCCGAGAATTTATCTCCAATCTCCGACCCGAGGATTTGATTAAGCGCTTTGGCAGTAGCGAAATATAGAAAAGTTATGAGTTATAACTGAGGAGTTATAAGTGACTTGCTTAAACTCCTAACTCTGTTAAAGATGCAGTACCGACGCTTTGGGAAAACGAATCTGGGCTTGTCTGTGTTTTCCTTAGGGACAATGCGCTATTTAGATTCACCGGAGAATGCATGGCAGACCATCCAGAAAGCTATAGTACTGGGGATTAATCATTTAGAAACTGCCAGAGGATACGGTAAGAGTGAGGAGTATCTTGGTAGGGCAATTACTCTCGGATTACCAGTTTCTCGTTCTCAAGTTCACATCACCACTAAAATTCCACCGACACCGGATGCTGACACTATGCGTCGGTATATCAATGAATCTTTGGAACGGTTAAAGTTGGATTATCTAGATTGCCTGGGGATTCACGGCTTAAATACATGGGAACATCTTAACTGGGTAAAAGCCAAGGGTGGCTGTATGCAGGCGGTGCAGGAAGCTGTTGGGGATGGTCGGGTGCGACACGTTGGTTTTTCTACCCATGCACCTTTGGAGATCATTTTGGCAGCGGTAGATACAGATTTTTTTGAATTTGTCAATCTGCATTATTACTATTTTTCTCAACACAATGCAGAGGCAATTCAAAGAGCTTCTGAGAAAGATATGGGAGTGTTTATTATTTCTCCTGCAGATAAGGGAGGACGCCTGTATACGCCACCCCAAATTTTGAAGGATTTGTGTTCTCCTTTTTCACCCCTAGAGTTAAATTATCGGTTTTTACTGAGTGACCCTCGAATTACGACTCTTAGCGTGGGACCAGCACACCCAGATGAATTAACGGAACCTTTGCGAGTTGCAGACCGTAGTGAAAAGCTAACCCCAGAGGAAATCACGGTTTTTCAACGTCTAGAAAATCATCAAAAAGCTATTTTGGCAACAGATAAATGTAGCCAGTGCTATGCTTGTTTACCGTGCCCGGAAAATATTAATATTCCAGAAGTGTTGCGGCTACGAAATCTTGCCGTCGCATATGACATGAGCGACTTTGGACAATACCGCTACAAAATGTTTGAAAATGCAGGTCACTGGTTTAGTGGAATGAAAGCTAACCGTTGTACAGAATGCGGTGACTGTCTTCCTAGGTGTCCAGAAGAGTTAAATATTCCAACTTTGTTACAAGATACTCATAGTAGGCTCAATGGACCATCAGGACGGCGATTGTGGGGGTAGGGTGATTGGTTTTCTCCCAATTGTAGCTACTGTCGCGTAGTAGTACGCCCATGCTAGTGGGTCGTCCTTTTCTTTTGAAACGTCTAAATACCGCACTTCGACGTTAGGTAGGTTCGTATTTTTGATGAAACGTGTGTCAGGATTACCTTGTGTCTTCGTCATCTCACTTCTACAATAATCTTGCCAATGGCAATGTAAACCCAGGCACAACATCTTCACCACTTAAAATAGCTGTAGCTGGATACTGGGTTATTGAACCATTCATACGATAAACCAAAGCTTGCTGATTTTGACGCTCAATTAACCATCCCAACTTGACACCATTAGCTATATATTCCTCCATCTTAGTTTTCAGTTTTTCTAAACTATCGTTTTTAGAACGAATTTCAACGACAAAGTCGGGTGCGAGGTTGATAAACTTGTCCTCTTGTTCATCCCAACCTTCGCTTAAGCGTCCTTTAGACACAAAAGCTGCATCAGGGGAACGTACAGCAGTATTGGGTAATCTAAAACCCGTACTTGAACTGAACACTTCACCTAAATCGTGACTTTCTACCCAATTGAACAAATAAGCTCCTGCCTTTATTTCTCGATTTCCAGAAATTCCCCCTGTTGGTGGCATAGTTTCTAATGTTCCATCAGCATTACGTTCAAATCGAAGTTCTGGGTTTTGTGAACTCGTTAGCATAAGTTCTTCATCAGTGACAGTGTACAGAGACTGCACCTTAACTTTTTTGCTGTTCATGACAAATGCCATTGAAAGGTTGATATACAGTTCAATTTTAGTTAGTGGTTATTTAAAGAATGAAGGATGAAGTCTGAATAATTTCATCCTTCATCCTTGTTGCTTGATGCACAGCTATAAGAAAAATGAATGACTGTTTTCTTTTTGCTAACGGAACATACTACTTACAGAGCTATCTTCGTGAATTCGCCAGATAGTTTCCCCAAGCAGATTAGCCACTGACCGCACCACTAATTGTGGAAAGCGATCGCGAAGCGGGCGCTCTGCGCCATCGCGCACAGACTCCCCCGGAGTATTGCTTTCTGGGATGGGAATTGTATTTGTGACAATCACTTCCTCAAACACGCCGCTTGATAACCGCTCAATTGCAGGTGGTGAGAACACTGCATGAGTAGCACAAGCATAAACCTGACGTGCCCCTTCCTCACGCAAGAGTTTTGCTCCCGCAGTGATAGTACCGCCAGTGTCTATCATGTCATCCACCAGCACTGCCGTTTTGTCCTTGACATCGCCGATGACATTTAACACTTCGGCAACGTTGTGAGTCTGACGACGTTTGTCTATAATTGCTAGTGGCGCATCGTTGAGCTTTTTGGCGAATGCCCTCGCTCGTGCTACGCCACCGACATCTGGGGAAACCACGACAAGGTCAGGCAGTTGTTTGCTTGCTAGATAATCGAGCAACACCGGAGAACCGTAGACGTGATCTAGCGGTATATCGAAATAACCTTGAATCTGAGCTGAGTGCAAATCCATTGCGAGAATACGGTTAGCCCCTGCTTCTGTAATGAGATTTGCCACCAGTTTGGCAGTGATTGACTCTCTTCCTGCCGTTTTCCGGTCAGCGCGGGCATAACCATAATAGGGAATGACTGCGGTGACTTGGCGCGCAGAAGCACGCCGACAGGCATCAATCATAATCAGCAATTCCATCAAATTGTCATTCACAGGACGACAACAGGGCTGGATGAGATAAACATCACAGCCCCGTATTGATTCTTGGATTTGAATATATAGTTCTCCATCAGCAAATCGTTTGCGAATCATTGGTCCCAAATCCATGCCCAGGTAACGAGCGACTTCTTGGGACAGTGGTACATTGGCAGAGCCAGATAACAGCCGCAGGCGAGTATTTTCAGTTAGTCCTGTTGTAGTCGGCTGCACTTTTAAAGTTACAGAACTGAGCACAGCAGATCCTCGATGTGCATTCATGGCAATCTTATCACTAGAGATTAGACAGCTTTAACCAGAAAATAATCTGAAAAAAATATATAAGCTTTTTTAAGCTTTCATAAAAACTTTAAACATAACCTCCATAAAACGACATCTTGCTCATTTTCCAGCTCTTGCACTTGCAAACCATTGATAGCTTAACTGAACATTAAGCCTATAAACCATACCTATCATTTAGATTTTTTCGACATGAATTGAAAAAACTAACTCAATTGGATGTATGCTTGGCAGACTCTCCCCTTTAACCACCTAATCGATTGCTTTGCTCAAGCATTCACAGCTTAACTATTGAATTTGATTTATGATAAGCATAAATACTTAAGAACTGTTCCAATAAGGGAACCTGGATTTTCAATGATACTGGTTCTGACTGCAAATTGAGAAACTGTTAGACTTTTTTTAACTTGTAATCAAACACTATAATTCCGGGGTACTTAGAGGGTTGGGAAGTCTGATCAGAGTTAAAACTGACATAGTATTGGGAATTGGGAATTGGAAATAGGGAACAAAAGAGCTGGGAACTGGGAATCGAGCATTGCCCGTTGCCCGTTGCCCGTTGCCCGTTGCCCGTTGCCCGTTGCCCGTTGCCCGTTGCCCGTTGCCCGTTGCCCGTTGCCCGTTGCCCATTGCCCATTGCCCATTGCCCATTGCCCATTGCCCATTGCCCATTGCCCATTGCCCATTGCCCATTGCCCATTGCCCATTGCCCATTGCCCATTGCCCGTTGCCCCTTGCCCATTCCCCTTGTCCCCCTTGACGGCTGTCAAAAGAAAGTTCAATCTACGGTGTCCGCTTGGAAACTATCCGTATCATAGTAAAGTCCTCCTCTGTTGCTATTACATTCAATTCATCGACGATGCAACCACCGATTACAACTGACACCGTCTTGCAAAACCGTTACCGGATCACTCAGACTTTGGGTCAGGGGGGATTCGGTAGAACTTATCTGGCTCAAGACCAAAGGCGCTTTAACGAACTTTGTGCAATTAAGGAATTAATTCCAACAGCAACGGCGGGTTACGCTTGGGAAAAGGCAAAAGAACTTTTTCAACGAGAAGCCGCAATTTTGTATCAAATACAACATCCACAAATACCTCAATTCCGAGAGAGATTTGAGCAAGACCAGCGCTTGTTTTTGGTGCAAGACTATGTTGCCGGAAAAACGTATCGTACTTTATTGGACGAGCGTAAAGCTACTGAGAGCGCATTTACAGAACAAGAAGTGTTACAACTTGTACGCTCTTTGTTACCAGTCTTAGACTATATTCATCATCAAGGAATTATTCATCGGGATATTGCACCGGATAATATTATTCTACGAAAAGGCGATCGCTTACCAGTGCTAATCGATTTTGGGGTGGTAAAAGAACTAGCAACGAAATTGCAATCTCCGGATAACACAATGCCAGCAACCACTGTAGGAAAATATGGCTACGCCCCTAGTGAGCAAATCCAGACAGGTCGAGCATATCCTAGCAGTGACTTATATGCACTAGCCGTCACAGCAATTGTATTGCTGACTGGGAAAGAACCCCAAGATTTATTTAATGAACACCAATTGACTTGGAATTGGCAACACTGGGTTACAGTCAATCCACAATTTGCTTCTGTATTGAATCGAATGTTAAGTCAAAAAGTGAGCGATCGCTATCAAAGTGCTACAGAGGTATTACAAGCATTACAAGCCCAACAACAACCAAATATTTCTACCTCTAATGTATCTAATATACAAACAATAGCCGTTGGACGCCCCCCTGAGGCGGCGCAACCATCTGCGTCTAATAAACCTAACTCAGTCATTCCACAACAGGATAGCCGTTCAATCTTAGATAATCCCTTTGCAATTTTTGCAATTACCATTGTTGTCATTGTTGTCGCAGGATTTGGGTCTTGGGCGGTGGTCAGATCCATCCGTAGTCAGTCACAAGCAACACCAGAAACCGCAAATCCACAAACTTTCCCTTCACCTGTAATTCCTAATGGAACTGCATTAACTACACCCACATCGACACCTACACCCACACCTACCAATAATGAACCTGATGTCTATAGCAAACGCCTAAATTTTGGAACATCTAACACTGCGAATGTTGATGGTACTATTAAAGCTAATCAAATAATTCAGTACACATTTTCTGGTGAAGAAGGACAACAGTTAACTGTATTGCTTGCTCCAAAAGACAGTGTTTTGCTATCAGTTTTCGGTCCAAATCAAGAACCGATTGATGATGCGGCTAAAGAGTTTTCATTCTATCAAGGAACATTGCCTTTTACTGGTAGATACATTATTCAGGTACGTCCTGTCCCAGAACAGCCTCAAAGCAATTACAGTCTTAGCCTTGGATTAGAAAACCCAGTCAAACTTACACCCACACCCACAGACATCTCACCTTCACCTACACCCACAAACATCTCACCTTCACCCACACCCACAGATATCTCACCTACTCCTACACCCACAGACATCTCACCTTCACCCACACTCACAGAACAGCCACCCATAGTTCCTCCTGTTGAGCAACAAAATAACCCGCCTACTGGTGAAACACCAAGCTCTGTTCCTGGTCAAACAGGCTCGCCGTCGAGGTTGTAGAGTTTGATGCAGATTATGCATCAAACTTATACGAAATCCTTATAGAATGGAATTGTCAGCAATTTATGATAATAACTGTTAGCAATAAGTTGTTGGCTACTAATGACTCATGACTGATAAGCTGTTAAACACACTGTTGATTACAGGAACTGATACAGAGGTTGGCAAAACTGTTTTAACGACAGCATTGGCAGCCTATTGGCAAAAATATCACTCTTCCCGCAGTATGGGAATTATGAAACTCATGCAATCGGGAGATGGCGATCGCGAATGGTATCAAAAGCTGTTTTCCTTAGACCAATCTCCTGAAGAACTGACACCTTTGTATTTTCAAGCACCCCTTGCTCCTCCCATTGCCGCAGCAAGGGAAAATAGAACCATAGATTTAGCAGCAGTGTGGCAAGCTTTTACAGCTTTGCGTCAGCGCCGTGATTTTCTATTCTTGGAAGCTTTAGGAGGACTAGGTTCACCAGTAACTGATGAGCTGACGGTTGCTGACTTGGCGGGAGAATGGCGGTTACCTACAGTGTTAGTTGTCCCAGTCAGATTGGGTGCTATAGGGCAAGCAGTTGCTAATGTAGCATTAGCACGACAATCACGAGTGAATTTAAAAGGTATTATTCTTAACTGTGTTCAACCTCGAACAGATACAGAAATTGCTGACTGGACGCCAATAGAGTTAATTCAATCACTTAGTCATATTCCGATTTTGGGCTGCTTGCCGTATTTAGATAACTTAACTGATTTATCTAAAATGGCACAAGTCGCATCAAATTTAGATATAGAACAATTGCTATATGCTTAAGAAAGTGTGAAGAGTAAGGCAAGAAATACCTTTTGCAAAAGTTTGAAGCATAAAAATAAAAATACTTAGCTGTCATTTGAATTTAAAAAATGTGAAACATGGTTTCTACATTCCCAAACTCCTCTTCTGTTGATTTATCTCGTGTCCGGCTCTCCATCCGTTCACTGCAACCGCAACTTGTGGAGTGGCGACGACAGTTGCATCAAAAACCAGAATTAGGTTTCCAAGAAAAACTAACCGCCCAGTTTGTCTCGCAGAAGTTGCAGGAATGGGGAATTGAGCATCAAACTGGCATTGCCCAAACTGGTATTGTAGCCACCATTAGGGGTAACAACCTCAGCACTCAAAAAGTGTTGGCAATTCGAGCGGATATGGATGCTTTGCCCATTCAAGAACTCAACGAGGTATCCTACCGATCGCAACATCATGGAGTCATGCACGCATGTGGACATGACGGACATACAGCAATTGCTCTGGGAACAGCATACTATCTCCACAAGAATCGAGAAACTTTTGCTGGTACTATTAAAATGATCTTCCAGCCAGCAGAAGAAGGACCAGGAGGCGCAAAGCCGATGATAGAAGCCGGGGTATTGAAAAACCCTGATGTTGACGGGATTATCGGATTGCATCTGTGGAATAATTTGCCTTTGGGCACAGTAGGTGTCCGTGCTGGTGCATTGATGGCAGCTGTAGAAACCTTCAAATGTACAATTAAGGGCAAAGGCGGACACGGTGCCATGCCTCATCAAACTGTTGATTCAGTAGTAGTTGCTGCCCAAATCGTCAATGCCTTACAAACAATTGTCGCTCGCAACGTTAACCCTATTGATTCTGCAGTAGTGACAGTGGGTGAACTCCATGCTGGAACCAAAAATAATGTCATTGCTGATACAGCCAGGATGAGTGGTACCGTAAGGTATTTTAATCCAGCATATGAGGGCTTTTTTAAACAGCGCGTTGAGCAGATTATTGCAGGAATTTGCCAGAGTCATGGTGCTAGTTATGACTATGAGTGTTGGTCACTTTACCCACCAGTTATCAATGATGTGACTATAGCGGACTTGGTGCGCTCAGTCGCCGAAGAAGTGATAGAAACGCCCGTAGGTGTTGTTCCTGAATGCCAAACTATGGGCGGCGAGGATATGTCTTACTTCTTGCAACAGGTACCTGGTTGCTATTTCTTCCTGGGTTCCGCGAACCCAGATAAAGGATTGGCGTATCCCCACCATCATCCCCGGTTTGATTTTGATGAAACCATCTTGGCGATGGGTGTGGAGATGTTCGTTCGTTGCGTGGAAAAATTCTGTAATTGATAAGAGTAGATGGGTATCAATAAATATTAGGTAAAAGGGTTAATGGGAAGTCAATTTTGTCTAAGTTTAACCTAACCCTGCTACTTTATATGTCCACCCATCTACTCAATCAATGAATTCCCCAACGTTAGATTTATCTGTCGCTGATGCAATCGCAGAATTTGAAAAATCCAACGCCCCCAGTGTTTGGTCGAATTTAGATAAAAACCAAGTGCTGGCAGAAATGAAAATGCGCCTTTTAGACCCCTTTCAAGTCAACCAAGGTCAACAACCATTTTGCGGTCCTGCATCGATTTTATTTGAGCTCGTTCGTAAGCAACCGCTGCGCTACGTGCAAATCTGCCGCAGTTTATTTGAAACGGGTGGTTTTCAAGGGCAAACCAAACGCATTGAAGCATCAAATAGGTTGCGTCAAAGTCGAGGTAGACTACGAATGGGGCAAGCAGATTGGATGGTTTTAGCAACGTGGCGAGAATCAGAAAATTTGATTTTCTCTGTTGAACCAGAAGCACCTGAGATTATCCGCAACATAGCTGGTATGACTAAATCTTGGGAGATGAAAGGATGGACACGGGAAATCTTAGGCTATCGCAATGTCAAATACACCCACACTTATCTTTTTGGCGAAGTCGATGCTTTGAATGAGGCAGCAAAAGTTATCTCTGTTGGTGGTGTTGCTTTTGCTTTGATTACCGCACAAGGTTTGCTAGGTGACAATCCACCACCCCTACCTTACCCCACTCACTGGATCACGCTGTTGGGTAATATCTCAATCCGAGAGGGACTGTTGTGGAAACATGACAGCGGTCGTATCAGTATGGATGTTTACACTTGGGGAAGCAAGAGGCACATAGATAAAGATGAAGGTCCTTTTGAAGCTTATTTTTGGGGTATTGTGATGAGTTCAATATAATATCATCAATGTCATAATTCACTTATTCCACTCATCAACAAGCAAATCAAATGTTTTTACCTTAGGCTCAAGTTCGAGAAGGAATTCTTTGTCTCTTGGTAAGTGATGAGTTTTCTCAATATCCTCACCAGCATACTTCTTAATTGCCTCTCGTGATATCCAGTAGGAAATGACATAAAATTCTGCTACCTTATCATCCGTACGTCGGAATACTTGAACGCCTTTATTACCATCAACGAGGCGTATTTTCTTGATACCAGTTTCATAAAGGTATTTTGTGTATTCAGAAGATTTTGCAGCTGGTGTTCTACCGTGCCACATACGAGCGACAATTGTCTGTTGTGGAGAAGTCGTTATGTTAGCAGAAGGAGCTTTCTGTGCAGAACTAACAAGTGGTATTAGTACCAAAAACAGTAAGGTGGTTATGATAAAAAAAAGGTGGTTATGATAAAAAAGATTTGAAACCGCTTTTTTCTCAACATAGTAGCTGCTCCTTTTTCTGGGTACAAAGAAAGTAATAAGTTGCACACCAGAACATTATACAACGCAAGTAGAAACTAATATTTTATGTAGAAACAGCTATTTAACGCACTCAATAACAACTATAGGTGCATAATCAAGGAAATCCTGCCAAAACTCTTGACCAAATTCCTCCACTCCAGCAGGAGAAACCATCGGTTTGTACCAGCGATTCTCTTTGAAGTTTGAAGCCGACGCTTCGGAATGCCCATTCATAAGTCGTTTTGCTCAGGTAATAATTTTCAAGGATGAATTTCTGTCCATCAGCAAATATTGTGTATTTTATCGGCGCGCCTTCCCCAAGTGGTTCATCGATGCTTTTAATAAATCCATATTTTTCAGATGTGAGATAGGACGCTTCTGGTTGTTCACTGTTATTGTTAATAGTGACGAAACGACAGCCTGGTTTCAAATTGACGAATACACTCTGGCACATTTTGAGAAGTTCTTTTTTGTTTTGAATGGTATTTAGCAGATAGGAAGCCACCACCAAATCGAAATTGCCAACCTCACCAAGTTCAAGTGCATCACCAACAATGTATTCAATTGATAGGGGTTCTCTGGCTTCTTCCTGTCTTGCCAGTTCGATCATTTTTTCAGAAATGTCTACCCCCACAACTCGTGCAGCACCCCTCTGTTTAAATTGCCTGGTATAGAATCCTTCTCCACAACCCAAATCAAGAAGAGATTTTCCGACCAAATCGCCTAGCAAATTAAAGTATGTATATGCTTCAATATGCAGTCGATACGATAATTGTTTAGATTTTTTATACTGCTGAGCTATGGTGTCATAATAGTCTGCCATTTTCTTCCTGCTCCTTGCCGTTTGAAGGGTTGAGTCATTCGTGACAGGTTAAAATAGGATGCTTTTTTAAGTAAAAATTTATACCTAAAAAACAGTTAATAATCAGGTATCAAAATAACAAGAGCACTTTCCTAAGCGTAAGGTTTAGGTCGTTGAGCTACTTGCCGAACACGGTATCCACTAAGAAAGGGGCAATGTCTTTAATGGAAAGCAAATATTGAGCAGCACCTAGAGCGATCGCCTCTTTCACCATACCAAATACCACACCATCTTTCTCATCTTGAGCAACTGTCAGACCTCCTACTTGAGAAATTGCCTGTAAGCCTTCAGCACCGTCATTGCCAAGCCCAGTTAATAAAATCCCAGCGCTTGTTCTACCATAGAATCTGGCGATAGATTTGAACATAACTGTAATAGAAGGACAATGCTTTTCTGTGCTTAAAGTTTTTGAATAAATAAACTTGCCTCGAGAGTCTAATTCAAGATGATTCTTCTCTGGAGCAAAATAAATTGTTCCTGGTGAGGGCGACTCACCAACTTCAGCAACTTTGACTTTTAATGAACACTCACAGGAAAGCCAATTCACTAATCCTGACAAAACGCCTTCACCCACGTGCAGAGTACAAATAATGGGCAATGGGAAATTAGCTGGCAGTTTACAGAAAATCTTCTGGATGGCTTGAAGACCTCGTGTAGAAGCCCCTATACTGATAACTTGGATGTCATATGTTGTATTTGTTACTTTTTTCTCAGTGTTTAAGGATGATACAGACGTTGTAGGCTTTACAGGAGGAGGAGTTAGCGGCTGTTTTTGTTGTTGGGGTTTGACAGCCACTTTCATACTAGAAAGGACTTTAATTTTGGCAACCAATGCTGCTTTGATTCTCTCGTAATCAGTAGACGAACCAGCAGTTGGTTTAGGGAAAACATCTGCGGCTCCTGCTTGCAACAAACGGAAGATATTGTCTACATCTGTATTTTGTACAAAATTGCTAATCACCAAAATTGGTCGCGGGTCTTGAGCCATCACGCGCTTGGTTAACTCCAGACCATCCATGTTTTCCATAAGCAGGTCTGTACAAATGACATCCGGCTGCGTCTGGGTAATGATGTCCAAACCCTCCATACCATCACGTGCGGTGCCGACCACAGCAACCTCTGGCGAGGAATTCAGTAATCGTTGGAGAATTTCCAAAGCAATAGGTGAATCCTCGACCAAAACCACTTTTTTTTGAGATACTGTCATTTATATGAGTCTCCTTAGTGTATCTAAAAATACTTGTTGTTCAAAGTCAGTTTTTGTGATATATGCATTTGCTCCCACTTGTGTGCCTTGGCGCTTGTTCTCTTCTGAGGCTAGAGTTGTTACTAAAATGACAGGTAATTCTTTGTATTCTGGTAATTGCCGAATTTTGGCTGTTAATTCTAAACCATTGACATTTGGCATTTGCACGTCAGAGACAACGGCATCGAATCTGCTCTGTGTCAGTTTATTGAAGCCGTCTTGACCGTCCATAGCAACTGTAACTTCATAACCAGCGCTTTCCAAAATCCGCCTCATTTGAGTACAAATGGGAATTGAATCTTCAATAAGAAGAATCTTCTGTTTGACTTGTGCTTTTTCCCTTAATTCTTTAATCGTGACAGAAACAACTGCCTTCTTGGCTGACTTGAACAAATCTAGAGGATTGAGTACCATACAAACTTCTCCTGTACCAAGAATTGTGGCACCGGATATGTTGCAAATCCTTTTAAGCAAATGACTCTGGGGTTTCAAAACAATGTCCTGTAGCTCTAATGCAGTGTCTACCAACAGTCCCAAACGTTCTGAACCAAGCCGGAGGATAACGCACGGAATGCTTTTTAAAGCAGTATTCAAAGCTTGGGTTGATACAGGAGCTTTAACAGGCAAGCCTAATAAATCTGCTCCCCAAGCAACTGAGACTGGTTGTCCCTGAAATGGGAACGTCTCGCTACCTTCCAGTGGGAAGATTTCCTGTGGAGAAACTAACAGCACCGTTTCCACAAATTCCACAGGAATAGCATAGGGATGTTGGTTGACCTGCACAATTAAGACATGGGTTGTTGCTAGAATGCTATTGAGCGTGATGCGAAATAAACATCCCTTGCTTGGTGTAAATTCGACCTGAATGGTTCCCTTTAGGCGTTCGACATTAGCACGTACAACATCCAGACCAACTCCTCTACCGGAAATCTCGGTGGCTGACGCGCGGGTAGAGAAACCAGGCGCAAATATTAATGCCTGAATTTCTGCCGTTGACAGATTTGTCAATTCTTTTTGTGAGCGAATTCCACGGTGCACTGCTGCCACTTTAATAGCTTCGATATCCAAACCACGTCCATCATCTGAAACTTCAAAACTCACGGCATTACCAGTTTGGTAAGCCCTAAGGTGAATTGTTGCCGTGCTGGGCTTGCCAAGTTTTAAACGTTCTTGGGGTGTTTCGATGCCATGATCTATTGCATTACGAAGGATGTGCATGAGTGGGTCTTTCATCTCTTCAATAATCCGCTTGTCTACACAAGTCTGCTCACCTTCGATGCGAAGATCTACCTCTTTTCCTTGCTGCTTAGCCAAATCTCGTACGACGCGAGGGAAGAGATGAAAAATTGTAGATAATGGCAGCAGTCGCATAGAGGTTACTCCTGACTGGAGTTCATTAGATACAATTTCGAGTCTGGTAGTATAGTCAAATACTTTATTCCGGTGTCGATTTAAATACTCTCCCAATTGCTTTAGACGGTTTTCCATCAAGCTAGAGAAATTTTGCACTTTTTGCAGTTCACTACTTTGCCCGCGTCGCTCTAAGTCTTCATAAGCCTGACGAATCGCAAAGGTTTGACGACTTAACTCTTCCCACAAAGTTATCATTTCGTCAATTTCAACCAGTTGATCTGCGATCTGATTTTTGGTCACTATCATCTCTCCCACTTGAGTCAAGAGCTTATCGAGCCTCTGGGCTTCAACGCGGATGGTATCAATCTGGTAATCACTGACTTGAGCAAAATTGTCTACTGCGTTTCCCGTGTATTCACTAAAGCGATCTGCATCATTCCAAACTGTGGGTAGTTCTGCTGGAGTCAAGACAGAGGAATCTTCCTGTGATTGAGGAGTATCAAAAAACAGGGATGGCTCTGCAAAAGGCAAGCTAGAGGAATCAAACTCTGATTCAGTTTCCGTTTCCTCAATATCTAACCATGCGTCACTAGACTCTCCGATCATAAGTTGAGCTAGAACATGGAAAACACTGACTCCTGCTGGTTGTCCGGTAACGGCTTCATGAGCAATTTTACGAATAGCGTCCAGTCCTTGAGAAAGGCATTCGTACAGTTGGGAAGTGAAAACTCGCTCACCCCGCTTAACAGACCCCAGAATTTCTTCCATTTGGTGGGTGAGGGTTTCTGCATCTTTGACACCCAACATCCGGGAATCACCTTTGAGGGAGTGCGTTTCTCGCAGTAATCCTTCTAATTTGGCATAGTCTTGAGGATTTTTTTCTAGGTGGAGTAATCCTGCTTCGATTTTCTGTATGCGTTCTGTACTGGCTGCTTTGTAAAGCGATCGCAGTTCTTCATCTTCTATCATCATGGCTTTGAAGCTATTCTCATTATTAATTGTGTTCTCCTTTCTACAGCACAGCTTGAAGATTCTGAGCGGCTTCATTGAGATCTTCGGTAGCTTCTTTTACCTGGGTGATGGCGATAGTAGTTTCTTTTGCTCCTAAGTTGATGGCATTCATAGCTGTAACAACTCTCTGTACTACAACAGCCTGTTGTTTAGCTATCGTGGTAATTTCTTGGTTATTCAGAAACACTCTGTTGACGGCATCGGTGATATTTATGAAGACATCACCCGTTTCTTCAGCTAGCTTAATTCCTTGCGTCGCTTTCTTAGTGCCTTCATCCGTTACCATGATGGTAGAGTTAATTGCTGCTTGCACTTCGTTAACCAAAAAATGAATTCGGTCAGCTGATTTCCGACTTTGGTCAGCCAGCTTACGAATTTCACTAGCTACGACTGCAAAACCTCTGCCGTGTTCACCTGCACGAGCTGCTTCTACGCCTGCGTTGAGAGCCAGCATATTTGTTTGGCTTGCCAAATCTGCGACTAGGTCAGAAACTGTGGTGATTTGTGAGGTTTGCTCAGAAAGACGAACAATTTGGTTAGCAATTGCTATCACCTGATTTTTCAGTTCCGCGATACCGTCTATTGTCACACCCACTGTTTTTGTTCCTTCCTCAGCGAGGTTGAGGGCTTTTTGCGCTCCTCCAACGGAGATTTCTGCTTTTTGAGCCGATTGAAGCGAACAAGCTCCCACTTCCTCAATTGTGGTGGTGGTTTCATTTACTGAGGTAGACTGCTCCAAGATGGCGCGTTCCTGCTCGTCAACAGTCATAGTAATATTTTTGACAGAAGAAGAAACCGCATTTGAAGCATCTTGGATTGTCTTAGCAATACTGGAGGAGAGGATATAAGAAATGACTATAGACACAGAGACTGCTAGCAATGTACCCAATCCAGCAACAATTTGCATAAGGGTAGTTGCTTGTTTGACTTGATCAACCGACGACTGGATAATTTGGTCTTGTTCCCGAGCAAACTCATCGTGCAAAGATTCAAACTCTTGAACAAACTGTCTACTTTGTAGTGTCTCAAATTTCTTAATTGCCTCATCTTTCCTACCTGTCTGCACTAAACGAATAATCTCTCGAGCAACTTGATTGAGTTGCTCCCCAAGTTTCACAAGTTTTTTCAATCGCTCTTTCTGCTGCGGATTAACTACAAGCTTTTCAGTAACCGCAAGCGATTTTTCGTATTGAGAGATTGCTACGTCAACAGATTCTATGGAAGATGTTTCATTATTATTAAGTATCAGCAAATCAAGCGTTGCCCGTTCGGTTCTTGATACATCCAGCGCTGCTTTAGCTGTTGCTTGAGAGGCTAACCTAGCATCTGTCGCTTTTTTGAAAGCCGTATCTAAATTTCTGGAATTTATCAAAGCCATACCGCTCAGTAACATCAATAAGAAAAGCGGGAATGAATATCCTAATAAAATCCGACCTCTAAACTTTAATTTGATAAACATAAATTCATATCCTTCTATATGACAGATTTCTGTAAAAATGATTCAAAAATTGAATTCATAATAGAGTCAGAATTGTAAATGATAATCAATATGAAAAACTGTGTTTACAACTAAATTTGTTCATTCACTACCAATTCCCCTAGAGTTAGAATTTTTGTCAAGTCAAGGACATTCAGGATTTTTTCCTGAAAGAAAGCTATTCCTCGAAAGTAATGTGAATTATTAAGATTTTTGTTGGGTAACAGTGTCATTTCCGCAGGGTTGAGATAAACAACCTCTAATACTTCATCGACGGGTAGTCCAGCGATAATATCATCAACTTGAACCACCACGGCTTTAGAACCAACTCTTACAGGAGTGATTGCCAGATTTAAGACGTTCCAAATATCAATCAAGGTGATAACTTCTCCATGCAAATTCATGTTGCCAACAATATGTTTTGGGCAGCCAGGAATAGGTGTAAAATTATCAATTTCAGTAAATTTTCTCACCAGTTCTAAGTTCAGTCCATAGTAATTGTGACTAATACCAATGACTGCTAGAGGTATCAGCTTGTTTGTTTTTTCTGAGTCTTCTAATGACTGCTTGAGATAAATAGCTCTCTGTCGGAAAATCAATCGTTCTTCAGGAGTTGCACATGGACAATACATGTCGTAGAAGTTTGGTATCTGGAATTCCTCCTGTAGCTGTTGGTATTCCTCGTCTTGTTGTTGTTCATCATCAAATGCTGTCATAATATTCAACTGGTTTTGTGCATCCCAAATCAAAGTGATTAAGGTATCTGGTTGACGAACTAACTTCTTGGAATCAAGTAAAAAAATTGTTTTTGATTCTACCTTAGCGATACCAACAAAAAATTCTGTGTCTATATCACAGGGGAATCCATACATCGGCTGTATTTCAATGATTTCATTATCAATTTCTACCATTTCGTTTATATCATGAACTAGGATGCCGATTGGCAAGCTTTTCCATTGGAAAACGATAATTTTATCATGAAAATGACAATGTTGCAGTGAATGCCCCTGTAGCCAATTCAAATGTATTACTGGCACGACTTGCGAATGCAAGTTGAGTGTGCCAATAATGTCGTTATCTCCAACAATAGGTATCAATTCTGGAATAGAAAAAAGTTCTTGAACCTTTACTGCTTCGATTCCATAGTACAAATTATGTATACAAAAGGTTAGGTATTTATTGCTTTCCATTGTCGTTTTTGACTATTTCATTAATGGGATATTTACAGTTAATTATCAATAACGATTTAACACTTAATTACAACAAATAAAGTATGAAAAGTAAAAACAAGCCAATTTTCTCGGAATTGTGTCTCAATTTAGATTAGCTCAAGCTGTAGTCGCAGGGTTTTTTTGAAACTTGTCTTCTTTCGCCAATATATTTCCCCACAATATCAAGTAAAATCCTGCGTTCAAACGGTTTGGTTAAATAATGAGTTGAACCAGCAATTTGACCTCGGAGTTTATCAGAAAATTTATCTCGTGCTGTGACCATAATAACAGGTAGGTTCTTGAATTTTGGAATGCTAAGTACTGTACGGCAGAATTCTAAACCGTCAACATCTGACATAATGGCTCTAACAACAACAGTATAATAGGATTGGTATCCATCAACCTTAGAACCACTACATAAATTCAATAATTTGTTAGTTCTAGACTTAGAAGTCTATGTTTTTGATGAATCTTAATTTTGCAATTAACCAGACTAAAAATACAGACAAACCATATCAATTTGGCTTCTCCGTTTTAAATTTGCCTTTATAACTTACTTTGCTTCGCTAGTAGGTTTACTAGATTCACTCGAGTGCATCTATGTAGAAACAAACAACCACGCTTATACTAATAAATGTGCTTGAGTTACAAAAGTTTACACTACTAATTAAAGGCACTCAGTGTAAGGTACCACAGAACACTCGGATTATACAGGAACATGTAGTAGAGACCCTAAACCTTATCCAGACTTGTAGCTACACCCAACATAACTATTCACAGTTCTGTAAATGGTTTTTTACAGCGATCGCTTTTCCACTTCTATTGGAAAAAAGCAATAATTCAAGCACGCTACGTACTTAAGTTTACTTATTAAACTAAACCTATCAAACAAAAACCTAAAAATCAAGTAGAGCTTGCTGCTTTGTGAAAGTGTTTCTTGAGAGCTTTCTGATTGACTTCAACAGCATCCTCTTAGTCTTATTTGATGCTCTAACTTTCCCGGTAAGCAAGGATGAAAAGCCGAGGAAAAGGAAACAATACACGACCATCTTTTTGTTGAGGGTATGCTTGCACTAAACCAGCATGCAGTCTTTCTTGAAATCGAAGCTTTTGCTCCTCATCTTCCAAGGCTTCGAGAAAGGGACGCAAAGGAGCACCGCTGACCCATTTCATGATAGATTCATGACTGTCCATAACATGGTAGTATTCTGTTTCCCAAAGGTCGATTCGAGAGGCAAGAGGTTGCAGTATGTTGTAATAGAAAGACGGCTTTTCTACGATTAATGCGCCCTTCGCCTTGTGCATTTGACTTTTCCATACAGGATCATCTGCAATTTCAAGCATGAGTTGGAAAACAGCCAACTTACAATGCATAGGCATTTGCACTGCGAAAACTCCGTTAGGAGCCACCTGTTTCAAAAGGTGCACAAACACAGAAGCATGATTAGGCACCCATTGCAAGGTGGAACTAGAAAAAACAATGTCAAATGGAGTGTCAGCTGTCCATGTGACAATGTCAGCCAAAATCCATTTTTCTTCCGGATAAGCTATCGATGCCGCCGCAATCATCTCTGGTGAGTTGTCAAGTCCGATAATGTCGCTTGGTGACCATTGTCGGCGAATGATCTCGGTGCTATTGCCCGGTCCACATCCTACATCAAGTATCCTCTTAGGAGGACGAGAAACGGCGATGCGTGTTATTAAATCTAACGATGGCTGCGTGCGTTCGTTAGCAAATTGCAAGTAAAGGTTAACGTCCCAAGTTGGCATTTTTTGGTTTCGTTCGTTGACAATATTTGCTAGTATTTGCTTATACTTTCAGTGAAGGATTTCAATACCACTACAACTAAAGAATGGTTAATGGCCTCAACGCAGGGGGAGGAAACCAGCCTTTTCAACAAACTGTTGACCTTCTTTAGACAGTAACATATTGGTGTAAGCAACTCCGACTTGTTCATCAATTTTGCCGTCCCGGCGAATCGCAATAAACAGACGTCGAATCATCGGGTAAGTACCATCACGGAATGCTGTTGCATTGAGCTGTTTGCCATCATCTATAAAGGGCTGCACATACTCCTTAGTGTCGGTTTTAGCAAGAGGGATGAAGCGGACTGATTTTTGACCTATAAGTGGTCCACTTCCTCCAAAGGAAATGGCTCCGGGAGTCGAGGCGACCTTACGAATAGCGTCGGTGTAATCCCGGATGTACTGCACCTTCGGACTGACCTGATCAACCTCTGGACCGAGAAGCACATGTAATAAAGTCGCAACCTTAGGTCTGGCAAAAGGTATGATGGGCAGATTTGGACCTCCCACCTGTTTCCAGTTGGTAATTTTGCCCTTATAAATATCCTGGAGTTGATCTACTGAAAGTCCAGGAATAGATAAATCTGGATGGGTAAAGACAATGATCGCATCAATAGCCACAGGTACTTGTTCCAAGGTAAAGCCACGCTCTTTTGCCTTGCTGTATTCAGTATCTGTCAGAGGTAGAGCAATCTGAGCAAAGCTGATTTCTCCATTCAGCAGCATTGTCAGACTCCTACTATTACCAGGCTTACCAGATCTAGGTTCAGTGTAGACTAAGTAAAAATTTGGGTGAAATCCTGTCATAGCTTTATGTGCACCACTACCAGTTATAGATGCAAAAAGGACCGCTCCACCGTAACTGAATGTTCCTTCTGGTACATTCGGGACTTCTTTTATAGAGTTGTACAGCTGAATGTCGGAGGAACTGTTGAGACTGTTAGTGGAAGAACTGTCGAGATTGCTAGTGGTCGTTGAGAGTTTGACTGTCTGCCAGAAATAGTAACTTACTACACCCAAAAACAGTAACATCATGGCTAGTAGACTCAGCACACCCACAAACCGTGTAGACCTAGCAATTCTTCTGTAGCCAACAGATGCAGAAGCAGTTAGAGAATGACTACACTTGCGACAATGTGTAGCCCCAAGAGGGTTCTTATCATAGCCACACCTGCCGCAAACTATAGTTTCCTTCTGAAACTCTTGATTATCCATCAAATCTTCTTATCGAACCTTCTTAAAAACGTATGTTGTAGATTGTGGTGTTGCACCTGGTAATTTTTTCTTGTTTCAGTTCTTGGGTATGAGATTTTGTGTTCAACTCCTGATATTTCTTAGCTCAGGATAAGTTTTGTTGAAGGAAAAATAGATTAAGAATACTAATGATTCGTAGTTAATTGACCCACTCAAGTACGTAACAATATCACACTTTTAAGGGAAAATATAAAGAAGATTAGAAAAAATATATCTATATTATTTTTTGCATAATTAATCTTTAAAGTTGATCAGAGTCATCTACATTGAAGTTGAATACTTTGAGATTTCAAGAAAACGCGCTAAACCTTTTCCCACTTTTCTTCTCTCTACTCAACTTTAACTAGCAACTGATGTTTAAGAACTTGATATATGCTTGCTATATCCAAAAAAATAAAAAATACTATCTTACTGTATATTATTATTTTACTGTTATTTTGGTGCTATAGCAGTCCGAAATGAGATTGTAAATTGACTCATAAGGGTAGGGAACTCTTAACTCTTAACAGGAATTGTTTAGAAATGATTTAGGATTGCTATATTATCCATAATATACTTTAAATAAAATAATATGCTTAGAGGCTGTTTGAAAAGTCGGAGAAATAGTAAAAAAGCTCTCTCAGTATACGCTGTTAATAGATAATAGACAGCACTGAGAGAGCAACATGAGTAAAGCATACCCTAGCAATCTGACCCGTGTT
>JAHHHH010000057.1 GCA_019359415.1 Iphinoe sp. HA4291-MV1
CTAGAACCTATGAAGAATTAGATTGTGCCATTACAAATGCACTCTTAACAGTGACTCATCAAGACATTATTGGATGGTTTACCCACTGTTGCTACTATATTGCACCCAACTGAGAACCGCTATATTTTGTAGTGGGGACCGGACTGCCCGCTTTCAATTGAAGTAGGGAGCAATCCTCGTCTCCCATTACCATCTTTTGTGCAAAATTGGGATGCTTCCCCGGAGAAACAAATTGCACCTTACGAACATTGAGTTGTCAAGGTTCTCTTGACTCTGCTTTATTTGATCCTTACTTTGGCGAGAGGCTATAACCTGTCACGAATGACAACGAATAGAATTCTTTATGTCTTAGGATAAACAAATAAGAAAATTATCTATTAAGTAGCCGTCATGACGAATTCGTCACCAGAACGAATGAAAAATTTTCTTATCTCCCCTGCTCCCTGCTCCCTGCACCAGTTGCTTTTTCAAGTCAGGTCGGCACAAATAAAGTGAACTATGTAACAAAATATAAAGCCACTGTAATCTTTGCGATCGCTGAGTCCCTGAGTCCTTACGGACACGCTATGCGGAACGCGTTAGCTCCATAGTGTGAATTAATCGTGCCGTTCTACTTACACTTAGAGTACAACTAGATATAAGCAAATCGTCACTATGGCGACATTCTCCTAGTTAAATACTAGTTAAGCTTAGTATGACTGGTGTATGGGGTTCAGGATATTAGCATTAGCTATAATATTTAGCAATTACTTGCATTTGCTATTTAGTTCAGTTAAAGTCAAAGTGAGCACCTAAGCGAAATTCCTGAATGTAATGATTAGGAACTAAAACTGGGTGAAAAGCTGATTATAGACATTCACAGAGGAAACATGTCAAATCAATTTCAACAAAATGCTCCAAAACACTTCCGTTCCAGCAAAATTCAAGTTGAAATCAAAGAATTTGCTCCGCAACAAACCAGTAAAAATACCACTACTCAGTTAAATACTGATGCTGATGGTAGTGACTTAAATACTGATGCTGATGGTAGTGATTTGAGCAACTAATAGTTGCTAATTATCCCATTACACTTAGACGCTAAGGGGTAGGGGATATCGTAAGACCCACCCTTACTCCTAGTAGATTTTCATTAGTTTTTTTTTATTTAAATTGAGAATTATTAGCAATATGCTGGGATTTAGAGATATACTAAGACCATATAGTGTGGAAGAATTTCTAAAAAAGAATTGGACAAGCAAAGCAGTGTTTATATCTAGTGGAGAGCAAAATAAATTTGCTCACCTGTTCTCTTGGGAAAAACTCACATATCTGTTGAACTTTCATCAGTTCAAATACCCTGATCTCCGTTTAGCATTAGATGAACAAGTCTTAGATGAAAGTGCAAATACTAATATCATCCAGCGATGCCAAGAAGGTGCAACTCTCATCCTCAACGGAGTACAGAAACTGATTCCAGAACTGGCTAATTTTGCCTCGGAAATGAAATATGATTTGGGCTATGGTGTACAAGTAAACGCCTACTGTTCCTGGCCTAAAAAACAGGGTTTTTCTTCCCACTATGACACCCATGAAGTCTTCATTTTACAAATAGATGGTACAAAGCAATGGTATGTATTTCCTGACACGATTAAGTATCCTTTACCTGAACAGAAATCATCTTCATTTTCGCCTCCAGAAGGAGAACCTTATTTAACTTGCACTCTCAAACCTGGAGATGTTCTTTACATTCCTCGCGGTCATTGGCACTATGCAGTTGCTCTTGATGAACCATCGCTGCATTTAACTTTAGGGGTGCATTGCAAAACGGGTGTTGATTTTCTGGAATGGTTAGTTAACGAACTGCGTCAGCAGGAAGAGTGGCGCAAAAGTATGCCATTACGTGTAGAGACAGCGGCTGTAGAGAGCTATGTAGATAGCTTAATTGAAAAATTGAGTAAACATATTGCTCATAACAATATCTCTGATGATTATATTAGTTATCTCGATAGCTTAGGGAAAGCGATCGCTCGCTACTCTTTACCTTATCAAGCAGGATTTAATATATTTGAACAAGGGACGCAAACCAAGTTCAAAACTGCCAAATTTCAGCGATTTAAAATTACCGAACTGCCAGATGGTAGTGGCTACAAAATTGTTGTAGCTGGTAAAGAAGTATCTCTCAAAGGGGTACCCATCTCTCTCGTGGAAAATTTATTCACTGGAGAAGTTTTTACAGGAGATGATGTCATTAATTGGCTACCAGGTTATGATTGGGAAATTGATATTGTTCCTCTTTTGTCTCTCTTGGTCACCGAAGGCATCATTTTCGTTCATCCCTCTGTGTCATATCCTTTTTCTCTCAAATAAACCAATCAGTACAGGTAGATGAATACTTTCTTTTGTTCCGACAATTCACGACAAGCAGGAGAAGATATTATTGGCAGCGCCACCAATAACCAGATTTACATATCAATTGAGTGTCGCACTCCCTGGACAGCAGAAGCCTTCAATTCTAAATGGGTTCCAGAGAATTTGAGGCTCTTAGTAGCCAAGTGTAAGTCAAGTAAAATCCCAGCAAGATTTCTCTTGATTGCTAATAACTTATCACATAAAGTAGACGGTACAACTTTATTGATTTATCAGAAAAAAGAGGGACTGAGTAACGGATACCACAAACAAGAGTTTCATCTGGCACATATTGAGCAAGTAGCAGCGGTTGTCAGAAAATGGTTATCTGGTAAATCTAGCAATTATGAAGTGAAAACCAGTGCAACCAGAGATATTTTAGTGTGTACCCATGGTACCCATGATCTTTGCTGTGCTAGATATGGTAATCCCTTTTATGCCCAAGCTACAGCAATGTCTCATGATTTGTGCTTGGACAATGTTCGTATTTGGAAATCAAGCCACTTTGGTGGACATCGATTTGCACCAACAATAATAGACTTGCCAGAAGGAAGATTCTATGGTGCCCTTGAGCAAGATTCATTTAGATCGATTTTGACGCGAACTGGTGATATCAACTGCTTGAATAAAATCTATCGAGGTTGGGGAATTCTGCCAGAGTCTATTCAGGTTTTGGAAAGAGAACTCATCCTTCATCATGGATGGGATTGGTTTCATTACAAAGTTGCAGGCAGAATCATTGAGGAAAGTTCAGATAAGAATACAATTCTGGCTGAACTAACTGTTGAAAAACCTGATTGTTCTCTTCACACTTACCAAGCTAAGCTTGTCAAAAATGACAGTAAGACTCTTCAGCTACGGGGTTCTTGCAATGCCAAGAAAGAGTCATTGTTCGTTAAATATTCTGTAGCTAACCTCTCGGTTTTTTCTGAGACGCTTGTAGCTTGTAGTGCATAAAAACATGACTCACATCCAGATAATCAAATGGCTCTCCTTCTTCGCGGAATCCTAGTCGCTTGTAAAAGTTGACGGCATGAATTCGTGACATTAATCTCAATGTCTTGAGATTTTTTTCCTGAGCTATTTCTATCAATTTTTCCATGAGTTTTGTACCGATGCCTTGATGGCGAAACTCAGGTAGCACGGCGAGATAGGCAATACTTCCCAATTCTTTTGATAGTAAGCGTAGTCTCGCTGAACCAATGACTTTATGATCACAAACGGCAACTAGATGAAAAGCGCTATCTTCATGCTTGTCTTTTTCTGTTCCTCTGTCCATTCCTAAAGGTGCTCTCAGAACAAGCCACCTTTGATGGAACATATCATCTAGTTCTTGTTTATCTTTGACGGGACGCACCTTGATGTTTTGCATTGAAATCCTCAATCATAGCAATTCACTAGTTTCTTGCAAAAATCCGATTTTAGGGCATTTGGAACCGCAGATGGACAAGCCACTGCGTTGCGGAGAGCAGCGCCTTTTCCTAAGGGAAACGCTACGCGTTCGCCCTTGGCGTCTCCCCTTGGGAGATGCGGGGGTTCCCCCCGTTGTTGCAAGAGCGTCTCCGCAAGGAGAAGCACGTGGCGTGCAGATGGACGCAGATAAATACAGATAATTTATCTGTTTTCAGATTCAAAAAAATGACTTTTGCAAGAGAGCAGGATTCTCAACTGTTGTCAAGCGAATTGAGTCTAGGATTTGTTGCTACAGTAACTATGCTTTGGGGAAACTGGCGTTTGAGTGCTGGAAACACAGGACAAGGGGTTTGCTCTTGTAAATTATCTGGCTTACTCCAGGTAAATGGAGCTTTCTTTGCAGCAGACATCCATAACAGACGCTTTGCCCGTGTCATGGCAACGTAGAGTAAGCGGTATTCTTCAGCTGTTTTGAGGTGTTTTGCTTGTTCCCAAGCTGTGGTGATGCTGGGTAAGGTAGATTGACCGTGGAGAGCAGCACGGATTTGGGCGCGGGCAACTTCTGATAGAGTAAAGTTACCCAAAAACTGGCTTTGGGGAGGAACCCAAAATCTTCCAGGAATTAAGTTTTCATGGAGAAAGGGCATGAAAACGTAGTCCCAATCTAGCCCTTTTGCTTTATGCATGGTGATAATTGTCAGTTGACCGCGACGGGTGTATCGTGCTTCTAAGTCTTCTGTTTCTACAGGTTCAAACCGTTCGGAACTGACGATTTCACTCAAGACATTCAGCATTGCCCCCATTGAAGTATTGCCAGCTATTTGCTGGATGACTCGTTCTGCTAGTTTATCGGCTGTTGCTAGTTCTGCTTGCTCATAATTGAGTGTTAGGGCTATAAATGAAATTAACTGGTACAGGGGCAGTTCTAAACGGGCGCGAAGTAAACTTCGACATAGGTGAGCAGCTTTTTGCACTGGTTCTGGTTGTGGTGAAGCCAAAGGACCAGGATACAAAAATTCTTCGGGCAAAGTCGCGAGGGCGTTGAGGTCTTGCGTTTCAATCAAACGCCGCTGTACAAGAACTTCTAATGCTCTTTTGAGGTAGTCGGGAGAGTGAGGGCGATCGCAAAATTGCAAAATTGCCAAAATCTCTTCTGGTACATGAGAATGGCGATCGCGTTCTCCTACGTCGTATAGAGAAATTTTATACTCTTTACACACGGGAGTCAGCGCCTCTGACAACCACCTTCCCTGACGGTTTTCCCGTACTAAAATTGCTGCAGTAATTTTGTTTGGCTCTTGAGAGAATAACTCTACAATCCTCTCGGACAGCAACTCGACTGTGTGATGAATATCACGCGGTGTGTACAGTTCCAGTCCTCGTCCCACCTTTTGCGGATTAGCATCTGGTTGGGGGTCGTTTGAGTCAACAGGGTGAATTCTTTGGAAACGAAACGGTAATGAGGGGGATGGGCAATGGGCATTGGGCATTGGGCAAAAATTATTCTTCTCCTCTGCTCCTCTGCTCCTCTGCTCCTCTGCTCCCCCTGCTCCCCCTGCTTCTTTTTGTCCTGTTTTCATATAGAGACTATTCACCCATTCCAAGACAAAGTTCGCGGCTTCAATGATAATTTGATTGCTACGACCGGCTTGATCCATTGTTGCCAATCGTTTTTGGGCATTGCATTCTTCACAGAATTGCCGAAAATAAATTGGATCGGCTGGGGTGAAGGTAGAGTTAATTGCTTGGTTGGGATCGCCAACGCGGATGAGATTTGGCGGTTGGTTGGGGTTGTGGGGATCAGTGGCGAGAATTGTTAAGAGTTGTGTTTGCAAGGGACTGGAATCTTGCGCTTCGTCTTCAAAGACGGCGAAAACTTGGTTTTGCTCGATTCTTCGGGCGTTTTCGTTTTCTAAAACGCGCAGAGCGGCTAAAATCATGTCATCGTAATCGATGAAGTCACGCGATCGCATTAAATTTTGATATTGCTCATATAACCCAGCCGCGATGCTTAAGATTTTATATTCGTCTGTGGTTTGTTTGCTTAACTCACGCAAATCTTCCGGTAACAAACCAGAACTTTTTGCTTCATGAATCACTGTAGTCGCCAGTTCCGGCAAAACTTCTGTCCGTAATACCGACTGTCGTCGCAGTCTTTCTGTTTCTTCCCCGTCAAATTGAATACCTTCTAATAAGCGAGAATAACGTTCAGGATGGCTGCCAATCCATTGCTCTACAGCAGTCCGAACGAATCTATGACTTTGATTTGGTGTAATTAAAGTGACATTTTCTAATTCTAAACCTGACAAATCAGGATAGCGGCTGGCTATGTTCAATGCAAGACCATGTAGCGTATGTACAACAAAGCCAGTCTGGGGTAAAGATAATTTCTTTAAGTATTCGCGGATTTTAGCTTTAATATTAGCAGCAGCTGAGCGAGTAAAGGTGACAACAATGAGTTGACGACGGGTGTTTCGATGTAATTGGGCAGATTGCTCATACTGACGAGCGATCGCAATTGCTGCAGCCGCAGCCATTCCTGTGGATTTGCCAGCACCGGGAACTGCTGAAACAGCCAGTGAACCGGATTCCCAGTCAGCCATATGCTGCTGTCCAAGACGGAGGGTGCTACGGATATTTGCTATGCCTGTCTCTCGCAGTGAAGACACAGGTAATGAAGATAGTTCTATAGATTGAGATTCTTTAGGCACTGATTTTTCAAATGAGCGTCTTAACCTAATAAGATTTTAAATTTTGAACCGCACCCTCGACGCGGATGTACGCAGATAATGTTTAAATTTTTATCTGCGATTGCAATTTTAGAAAGAATGGCTAATCGTAAACTTTATCTACATTATCTCGCTTTGTTTGGGGCGATCGCTCTTGGTGCAATTTTGCGCTTTTGGAATTTGGATCTAAAACCTCTGTGGATGGATGAGGTGATTACTGCTATTTTCAGCTTGGGCAAAAGCTACAATGATTTGCCTTTGGATGTTGTGTTACCTCTGGAACGTGTACCAGAGATTTTTACCCTCCAACCAGGGGTGAGTTGTTCTGAAATTGCCAAGAACATTGCGAGTCAGTCTACTCATCCGCCACTGTTTTTTTGTGGGATGTACAGTTGGTTAAAGTTGTTGAGTCCTTTGGGAAGTGAGTGGGTAACGAAACTGCGATCGCCTGCTGCGTTTTTTGGTGTAGCTGAGATTATTGCAATTTACTATGTCAATCGTATTGCCTTCTTTCCATCTGCGGGGATAACCGCAGCAGCTTTTATGGCTGTTTCTCCTTTAGCTGTTTACCTTTCCCAAGAAGCAAGACATTACACATTGCCCATGCTTCTTATCACTTTAGCAGTACTAGCTTTGGTGCAAATTGTCAAAGATATTGAAAAGCGGCAAAAAGTTAGATTTTGGATTTTGCTGGGATGGGTAATCATTAACAGTATCGGTCTTTATATTCATTACTTTTGTATTCTCGCCTTCATTGCCCAAACTGCTACGCTACTGTTATTGATATGCAGGCGTTGGGCAAACATCCTGAACAAAAGCCAAATTTGGCTAGCACTCATTCTATCTGTGAGTGTTGTTGCAATTAGCTTCTTACCTTGGTTACCAGTTATCTTTCATGACTATAACCGTTCTGAAACCACCTGGCTGGAATCTCCGCAAAATATTTCCCCAGTCTATCAAACTCTTATTAGCTGGCTGCTCATGGTGATTTCTCTTCCTGTAGAAAATCAGCCTTTTGCAATTGCAGTCATATCTGGGTTGTTGATGCTTTTGTTTGGTATTTGGGTGGGTTGGCAAGTTTTTAAAGGTTTAAGGCAGCTATGGCATTCAAAATCAACACATCTAGCTACACTCACTCTCTTAAGTTTCTCTATTTGCGTCTTATTAGAATTTTTTGCTATAGCCTATTTACTAGACAAAGATATTACTGCTGTTCCCCGTTATCACTTTGTCTATTATCCTAGTTTTTGTGCTCTAATCGCTGCAAGTTTTTCTCAAACTAAGAAAAAAGAAGAAAGAAAAAAGAAGAAAGAGTTCAATCTTCATTCTTTATTTTTCATTCTTTTCCTTGTCGGTATTCTCAGTTGTATTTTTATTGTTTCCAATTTGGTGTTTCAAAAACCATTTGAGCCTGAGCAAGTCGCGCAAAATATGAATCAAAACCCTTCTATTCCTCTTTTAATGGTAGTAGGATATAGAGATTATCAAGATGTAGCACTAGGGTTAAGTTTCGCTTTAGCACTGGAACCACTTAAGGAAGTAAAAGAGGACAAGGGGACAATGCCCAATGCCCAATGCCCAATGCCCAATGCCCAATGCCCAATGCCCAATGCCCACTCCTCTAATATTGCTTTCTTCAAGCAATCACCAGACTTTGCTCCTGTATTGCAAAAACTTTCTCAACTTCCTTTACCAACTACAACTCATCTTAACTTGTGGCTTGTTGGCCCAGGAAGAAAACGTCAAGACTATCCGCAGCAGATAACACTTTCCCAACAAATGACTTGCGCCATAGATTCCTTACAGCACTACCGCGTTGGTGTTCCTTATCAGCTATATCAGTGTGGCAGCAAAAAATCTTAACATTTTAACAGTATCTAAATGTAGGTGTTGTCTACAACACCTACGCGTAAGGCGACACGCCTATACTTTTTGGCATCGTAGGGAATGCCTGTGTGCATGACTTGCGAGTTGTCCCAAAAGACAATATCGCCTGGTTGCCAAACATGAGCGTAAACTGGTGTGCGCTCCAAAACACTCTGAAACAGTTCTTGCCAAAATTGTTTTGCTTCTTCTGTTCTACTCTCCATACCAACAGGAATGGATGTATCTGAGCCAAGATATAATCCTTTGTGCCCAGTGACTTTGTGGGTTGATACGATTGGATGCATTTTCCTAGGAATATCAGACCCATCTGTTGAGAAAATCGGTGATAAATGATACATCGACATTGACTCTAATTGCTGCTGATGTTCTTGCCCAAGGTTGTGGTACGCTTCTACCATGTCGAGAAATTCAGTCGTGTGAGGTTGTCCATCCACTCCTTCAAGAGGTATTTCCACTCCATAAAGCATCACCACATACAGAGCATTCATATCCAGCCCTTCTGTTTTTGGCAGATGGTCTTTGTCATGATGCCATTGCCAAGCAAATTTTTCTACAATTTCCTGAGTATGTCCCTTGGGATTTCCTAAAATAGCTACACCTGAACTTTGTAAATTTGGATCGATTTCGGGATCTAAGGATTTAGATCGATGCCCAAGTGTTGAATTACCAAAAGTCTTTTTAGCAAATTCCTTCAACTGCAAAGCAGTCAGACGTTGCTGTCTGACGACAACAACACCATGTTCCCAAAGAGATTGCTTGAACTGGTGTACCTGTTGTTCTGTAAGTTGCATGAGGTTGCAACCTTGTAGTACTTCCATGCCTAGTCTGGGATGTTGCTGCACTGTTTTGTGTTGCATTCTTGAAAAAATTACTTTTTTAGGAGAATTTATTGTAACAAGTTAAACATTTCATTATTATTTTTTGTCTAATATAGTTATTTTATTATATAATACGTTTTTTTACTGAGAAAATAGCGATAGGCAAAACCTTTCTTGCTTGCAAACGTCCTTTTAGCGTCAAAATAATCAAAGATTCGTCTAACTTATTAATTTGACTTTTAGTTTTTATGACTCATCAGAAAAGTGATGCTAAAGAATCTCCTGCATCGTCGCGAGGATGGCAAAGTCTACGGGAAAATCTCATTTTGATTGCGATCGCCTTATGCTTGGCACTCTTGATCAGGACTTTTGTTGCTGAACCCCGCTACATCCCCTCAGATTCCATGTTACCAACCTTGTATAAAGGCGATCGCCTGGTTGTGGAAAAAATCTCCTATTTTCTTCACCCTCCACAGTTTGGCGATATTGTCGTTTTTCAGCCACCAGAGGAACTGCAACATAGAGGATATCCCAAAGACCAAGCCTTCATTAAGCGTATTATTGGCACGCCTGGAAAGATAGTGAGCATTGCGGGTGGAAAAGTTTACATTAATGGACAGCCAATACAAGAAGACTATATAGCTGAACCACCAATTTTACCAATGGAAGGACGGAAAGTTCCTCCTGACCAATTCTTTGTTATGGGAGATAACCGCAACGATAGTAATGACTCCCGCTACTGGGGGTTTTTACCCAAAGAAAATATGATTGGTCGGGCGGTATTTCGTTTTTGGCCTTTTAATAGGATTGGGGTTATTTAATTGTAGAGACGTAGCATTGCTACGTCTTTACACTAAAACTGTAGATAGTACATGAGCTGGGCAATAGTATCACCGGGTAAGTTTAACCTCCGCTGAAAATCAGCTAAGTTAAGATAAGCTCCAGCTGATGTGCGATTTTCCACCACTGCTTGTGCGAGGGATAAATCAATCAACGGCACTTTTGCCAGAGTTTCAACTGTTGCTGTGTTAGGGTTTACTATATGGCTAGGGAGAGCTAGAGATTCATCATCGTAATAACTGAAATTGAGAATTGGCTTGAGTGGCTCTAACCTGTGTACTGGCAAACTTAAAGCTGCGGCAATATCTTCAAGACAGTAAAACTTTACACCAGCGCGAGAAAGTTCTACAAGCGATCGCGCTTGGTGAA
Organism: Iphinoe sp. HA4291-MV1; assembly: GCA_019359415.1. GTDB lineage: Bacteria > Cyanobacteriota > Cyanobacteriia > Cyanobacteriales > Nostocaceae > Brasilonema. The sequence goes on from JAHHHH010000057.1 coordinate 10,442, forward strand.
TTGATAACCCAGGTAAACGCAACCAATCATCAACAGTCGCTTGATTGGCATCGATGCAGATACCTAGTTGTGCTGCGATCGCAATTTCTTCTGGTGATTGTAGTCGATAGTAAGGGTCATTAAGTAGTTTAGAGCGTAGTTTTTGCAACTTAAGGTTTAAAGGTAGCCAATTATTCATAGCGTTGCTTATTAGGAAATGTGATCTAGCAACTGGCGGCGCTTTTGCTCAAATTCATACTCAGAAATCAATCCATCTTGACGTAAACTTTCTAACTCCCGCAAAGCTTCAGCAACTGTTCCAATTTGATTGCTGGCGTACTGAGAGTTTTTCATAGCTGATTTGCCTAAATTAAAATTACGGTCAAAAGCTTCTTCGTCTTGAGCTAAATACCAAACTCCTTCAATAGCGCTAGCTACCTTGGGGATGGGTGTCCAGGAAAGCAACACATAAAGCAGACCCCATAGTGGCTGTCCTAAATAAAACTTATGTAATCCTGAAATGGTCAACGTACCAGAAAAAGCTAAAATTGCGGCAACGCTTCGGCTTTTTCGCTGATTAAACATAATTAAAGCACCATAATAAATTCAGCATTGCTGCTATCCTAGCTGAAACCCAATACCTGATTCTATTCTAATGAACTACCTCAACTCGGCTATGCCTGCGGCACGCCTAAAGCACGAATACTTGAAGTTGGGGGCTCTTTTTTGAATTTTGAACTTTGTTAGCGCAGCGGGACGCAGTCCCGGATTGAATTTTGAATTTTCAATGCTTAAGTAGCACGAGTCAAGTGTTGAAATTGCGGTAAAAAACCGTACTCAAACCGAAACCTGTTTTCTAGATTATTCCTCTAGATTAGAATAGAGCTAGAGGCATCAACATAAGAGAGTTACTGAGTTTCACCACTCAGTTGAGTATAGGCAAAATGGGATTCTTTGATTCTGACATAGTTCAGCAAGAAGCCAAGCAATTGTTTGAAGACTATCAAGCACTCATAGAGCTTGGCGGTAACTACGGCAAATTTGACCGCGAGGGCAAAAAGCTGTTTATTGAGCAGATGGAAACCATGATGGATCGGTATCGGGTCTTTATGAAGCGTTTTGAGCTATCAGAAGATTTCATGGCGCAAATGACAATACAGCAACTTAAGACACAGTTAAGTCAATTTGGTGTAACTCCCCAACAAATGTTTGAGCAAATGAACTTCACCCTACAGCGGATGAAAAACGAACTGGAACAACAATCATAAAACTTCGCGGTAAGTCGTGTAGAAACCCTGTCTTCATTGCCGTGAAGAAAGACGCCACGAAACTTTTAAATGTCGTCTGGGTTAATTCCCAGTTCCCTCAACTTGGCTGCTAGTCGTTCGCGTTGTTGTTCGGCAAGTTCGCGCCGTTGTCGTTCACTTTGAGCAACTTCTTGTTGAGTTTGATAGCGAGTACGATTTTGGTCATACCAGTACAACACCTCGCGTTGAATTGTGCCAGATGTGTACTTAGAACGCCCAATTCCCAAGCCAATTTCTGGCATCCAATACGGTTCCCCAATCTGCAACTGGTATTCGGTGTCTACCAACTTATACACTTCAAAAGGCTGATGTTGGTTGCGTCGCCAATACTGCGGATTATAAATTATGTAATACAATACTCCTAAATTGGCGTAGATTTTGAGCTTGCTGTCGTATTCATCGCCGGGAGTTTTGGAAACAACTTCGAGTGCTAGCTTTGGTACGATATTCTTTTCTTCCCAGAGTACGTAACTCAGACGCGAGTTTCCCCCTTTGCGTCGTTCCACTCCCAAGCTCAAAAAACCATCTGGAATGACGGGTACTAAATGGCTTACACCTGTCGTGTGGTAAATACCCATATCTATGCCGAAAAACCAGTCATTTCGGTCTGCCCAGATAAATTCTAGGAGAAACAACAAAAAATTGGGTAAAAAATTTTGCTCTTCGTTATCCAGGGGTGTATCGTCCGAACAGGGTAGTTCAGCACTGGTTGGTAATCTTAGGTGGGGTTGAAATTTGACCATATGGGAATTGGGCAATGGGAACTGGGAACTGGGAATTGGGCAATGGGCATTGGGAATTGGGCATTGGGAACAAAAGAGCTGGGAACTAGGAACTGTGAATCGAGCATTGCCCCTTGCCCTTTGCCCCTTGCCCTAATTTGATTTGGGGCGAGAAAACTGGTAGGGTGATTTGAATTTCTCTACAGGGACATCCTTAAGTGCCTTCAACATAAAGTCGCGCCAAACGGGAGCAACCATAACACCACCCGTTGCACCGCTAGCCAAAGTTCTATTATCGTCCCGACCGACCCAAACAGCAGTTGTTAATTGAGGTACAGTCCCGACAAACCAAATATCCTTCTCAGAGGAAGTTGTTCCTGTCTTACCTGCTGCTGGGCGGTCTATTGCAGCATTTTTACCAGTACCATCATTAATGACAGAGCGCATCGTATCAATAATTGCTGCTGACGCCCACGGGTCGAGGATTTGCAGTGGTTTGGGAGTGTTGTCAAGCAACACGTTGCCACTACTATCTGTAACGCGGACAATAATTGTTGTTGGAGACTGCCAGCCATAGTTAGCAAAGGTAGCATAAGCACCTGCCATTTCCAATGGTGTGATACCAATAGCACCTAATGGCAGAGAAGTTACGGGTTCCATTGGACTCAAAATACCCAAGGTGCGACAGGTTTCGACAACCTTATTCATCCCGATAGCCTTACCAACCTTAATGACGGGAACATTACGAGATAGCTTCAACGCAGTGCGGACTGACATTGCTCCGCCATAACCACCATCGTAGTTACGCGGGTAGTACCACCCACTACCATCTCGGTAGCCGACGGGGGTATCGTAGACCACTGTCTCTGGTCCATACTTACCACTTGCAAAGGCAGTGTAGTAAACAAACGGCTTAAAAGCAGAACCGGGTTGTCGCAAAGCTTGAGTTGCGCGGTTAAATTCGCTGGTTTTAGGATCGACACCACCCACCAGTGCTTTGACAAAATGGGTACGCGGATCAATGGCAACCAGAGCAATTTGGTTCTTAGATAACCCTTGTCCACTTAGTATTTCATGCCAGCGTTTGACAGTACTCTCTGCCATCCGTTGGAAATTGGTATCAACTGTGGTTTGAATTCGCATTCCACCCTTGAGCAGCGCCTCACGACCAAACTTTTTCGCTATCTCGTGCGCTACGGCGTTTGTCACGTAAGGCAAGGCGCTCCCTTGGAAAGACCGGATTTTACCCAGTTTGATTGGTTGTTTCAGGGCTTTGTCATACTCTTGTTGCGTGATCCAGTTCAGTTCCTTCATCCGATTCAAAACGATTTTCTGCTGCTCTTTTGCCTTTTCCATTCTGATGAAGGGGCTATACTCTTCCGGCGCTTGGATCAAACCAGCCATCATCGCCGACTCAGCCAAGTTTAAATATTCTGCCGACTTATTAAAGTAACTGCGTGCTGCTGTTTGTACACCATAGTTGTTATGTCCCCAATAAACTTGGTTGAGGTACATTTCTAAAATTTGGTCTTTGGTAAGAATTTGCTCCAAGCGAATTGCCAGTACTGCCTCGGCTATCTTACGGGTAAAGGCACGCCTGTGAGACAAAAATAAGTTCTTCACCAACTGCATGGTGATGGTTGAACCACCCTCTCGCACGCCACCTGCTGACCAGTTGGTGACTACTGCACGTCCAACGCCTTTGGGATTAATACCGTGGTGATAGTAGAAGTCACTGTCTTCACTCGCTAATACTGCCCGCTTGAGATCTGGAGAAATTCTATCCAAAGGTATAACTTCACGGTTGGCTTCTCCGTGGATACTTGATAACAGTTTGCCTTTGATGTCATAGATATAAGTCGTTTCTGATGGCAAGAAGCTGCGTAGTTGTCTCACATCTGGCAGATTGCGGAAACTCACCGCTAAGCCAACTAGTCCTCCCGCTACAATAGAACTTGTCAGCATCGTGACGGATAGGAGAGTACCGCCAGCTACCTGACCGACGCCTTTGAGAAACTCAAAACCCGAGGCAGCTTGCTGAGGTTGTGGCTGCTTATCTTCAAAAGTCCTGGACGACACGGTGATTTCACTTCCTCACTAGTAAATATATTAGTGTAATGTCTTGGGTGAAGCAAGGCGGTTGATTTTTTGCAATGATATTAGTTTGGCAAACCAGAGTAATACAAATTGTTAGTGACCATAACCAATCCTACTTTGATAGTGCAAAGCATAGTTAACAGTCAATCTCCTAGTAGTATGACGCAGGATTCTTCTTGGCTGCGTCGTGGTATTGTTGAAATTTTCCCACAATCGACTGATTCCGACAGTGATGTTGAAAGTTTAGAAAAGCGTTTAGCAACAACTGACCGACCTTTAAGGGTCAAATTGGGAATTGACCCAACGGGTAGTGATATTCATCTCGGTCACAGCATACCAGTGCGAAAACTGCGAGCGTTTCAAGATGCTGGTCATACGGCAGTCCTCATTATTGGTGATTTTACCGCTCGCATTGGCGATCCAACAGGAAAATCTGAGGTACGTCGTCAACTTACAGAAGAAGATGTGGCGCGAAACGCCCAAACTTACCTTGACCAAGTGCGACCTATTTTAGATTTTGATACACCAGGAAGGCTGGAGGTACGTTACAACTCACAATGGCTTTCTAAGTTGGACTTGAGCAAAATTTTGGAGTTACTCTCCACAATGACAGTAGGACAGATGCTCGCTAAGGAGGGATTCGCTGAGCGCTATAAAAAAGAGAATCCCATTTTCCTTCATGAGTTCCTGTACCCGCTGATGCAGGGTTATGATTCTGTCGCTGTTGAGGCAGATGTGGAATTAGGAGGGACAGACCAAAAATTTAACATAGCTGTGGGACGGGATTTACAGCGCCATTTTGGGCAAAAACCACAGTATGGAGTGCTGCTACCAATTTTGATTGGATTGGATGGTGTACAAAAAATGTCCAAGTCTCTAAGTAATTATGTGGGTTTATCAGAACACCAAACTCAGAAGTATCAGAAGCTGCAACAAGTTCCAGACCATCTCCTAAAAGATTATTTTACATTACTTACGGATTTTCCATTGGATAAACTGCCGGAAAATCCACGCGATCGCCAAAAACTACTGGCGCAGGAAATAGTCAGACAGTATCACGGCGAACAAGCTATTAAGGAGATTGAAGCGGGTGACGTCCCAGAATTTTCCCTCGCTGGTGTGCAGTTTCCAGCAAAGCTATCATACCTACTGAATGTGAGTGGCTTGTGCAAAAGTAGCGGGGAAGGCAAGCGGAAAATTCAAGAAGGGGGGGTGCGCTTAGATGGCGATCGCATCACTGATATTGAAACGACTTTCGGTGACAAGAGCCAATTGCACGGGCGTGTTTTGCAGCTGGGAAAAAACAAGTTTGTGCGACTGGTACCTTGATGGGGGAATGAAAAACCGCAGATGGACGCAGATAAAAGAGTTATTGTGCCTTTGGATGTGGCGGATGACAAGAGCGCGATCGCTCTTATCGAACGGCTGGAGTCAGTCACTTTTTTCAAGGTTGGTTTGGAGTTATTTACGAGCACAGGACCAAAAATTCTGGAGGTGCTGAAGTCTCGGCAAAAACGTATCTTCTTAGATTTGAAGTTTCATGACATCCCCAACACTGTTGCTGGTGCTTGTCGTGCAGCTGCTCGTTATGGTGTTGATTTATTGACAATTCATTCAACGTGTGGTAGATATGCTTTGAAAGCAGCAACTGAGGCGGTACAAGTAGGAGCAGCAGATGCGGGTGTGAAACCGCCGAAGTTAATTGCTATTACGCTGTTGACGAGTCTTTCTTCCAGACAACTGGCGTTTGAGTTGAAAATTCCTCTAGAATTACCAGAATATGCTTTGGAGATGGCTCTGATGGCTCAAGAGGCGGGTTTGGATGGAGCTGTTTGCTCTCCTCAAGAAGTAGCACAATTGCGTCAAACTTGTGGAGATGATTTTTTGCTGGTTTGTCCGGGAGTACGTCCAACTTGGGCTGAAAAAGGTGAACAGGTGCGATCGCTTTCTCCTGGACAAGCTTTGAAGGCGGGAGCGGATTATTTGGTGATTGGGCGTCCGATTACTGCTGCGGCTGATCCGGAGTTGGCGTGGAAGAGGATTTGCGAGGAGTTGGGGACTTCCAAGTAAAAAAATGTCCAACTTGGTGCGTTAGGCGGAACGCCGTAACGCTACTGATTAACCAAATCTAACATTATAGCTGTCGCCAGGTAGTTTAGGACATAGACTGAACATAAAACCCCGACACTAAGAGACTTTCAAGCCTGTTCCCAAGTTAAGAGTTAAGAGCTATATTTTGCTGATTGCTTTCTCAAAATGCCCGTTTGCTTTCTCATTACGTAAGTTAGCTTTATGCTTTTTTTATTTACTTTTCGCCATAAAGTGGTCATTGGTCGCTTCTGCTATGGAATTCAGAAAAACTAATACAACAGCAGAAAATTCTGGGAATGGTTTATGACTAACATATTTACTCTCTTATTCTTATCAGCAATCACATTAGAGCCATATCCACCCCTATCTTTCCAAAAGACTCCTATTTTTTTAGTTTCCACGCAGAATGTCAAAACAGAAAACCAAAAATGCTCAAACCAAAATCTAGAAGTATTAACGACTCGACTATTGCAAGATTTACCAAATTATGCTAACCGCGCCAGCCAACGTGCTCGTCGCTTAAGCAGAGCAACTGACGCTTACAGTTATATGGTAATCGCAGGAAGACCTGAGTTCACACCGCTACCTCTTACCCCTGGTGAAGACACCGCAGATTCAGCAAAAACCGCTTCCGAAAAAGTAGAGCAAATCTTTTTTACAACTTTAGAGCGGCAGTATACTGCTGGTAAGGCAGTTCAGTTGCAGCAATTTCACTGGCTGTTTCTCACAAAAACAAAAAGTGATTGGCGTTTCGTGATGATGTTTTCCCAAATTGGTTCATTTCCCAAGAATCAGCCGCCTACACCACCACGAGATAGTAGTAATGGTGTCGTTGCTCAAGGGGTTATTGCTTGGTTGCGGGATTGTCAAGCAGGAAGTGTGCGCGTACGTTCCCTTAATTTGGAAGGCTCATCTCAAAAGCCGCCACCATCACAACCACCGCCACCGCCATCAAAGCCTCCACTATCGCAACCGCCGCCAGAGTCATAACTGCTACCGCTGTCATATCCCCCAGCATCGCCACCATACCAGCCGCTGTCACCACCATCATAGTAACCAGAGTCGCTTTTACGACGCTGACGAGAAGTGTGTTTATTAGCTGAAGCAGAATCTTGTATCAGAACTATGAAACCCAGCAGAGCCGCTAAAAGTATGATGCCTGACAACATCGTTTTATTTCCTATAGTGAACGCGTTCTAGATAACTTCAGCGTTCTCAAATGCTTTTCCGGATTTCATCAAACTTGGCACGCACTGCTTGTATATCCTGCCACATTAACCACTTGGGACTGCCAACCTCACGGGATTGGTTACGTAGCAAATAAGATGGATGAAAAATCGGCATACACAAACGCCCATCCCACTCCATCCACTGTCCACGAATTTTAGAAATTCCACGCTTATCACCAGTTAATCCTTTGACAGCAGTTGCACCAGCAAAAAGAATAATTTTTGGATCAACCAAGCGAATTTGTTCAAACAGATATGGTTTGCAAGCCTCCATTTCTTCGGTGGTGGGAACTCGGTTACCAGGAGGTCTACACTTGTTGATATTACAGATAAATACATCTTTCTCAGTATCGAGTTTGACAGATGCCAATATTTTCTCTAGCAGCTGTCCTGCTTTTCCCACAAAAGGCAACCCAGTTTCATCTTCATTTTGACCTGGTGCTTCCCCAACAACCATGATAAGTGCTTTGAGATGACCACGTCCAACAACGGCATGAGTACGTGTCTCTCCCAATCCACACCGATGACACTGGTTGCAATGCTGTGCCAATTCAGGCATGCTGGCATAGGTTCCGGGAGGAATGGGAATTTTTGCGTCTGTAGGAATTAGCTCTTTTTGGTCATTTGAGTTTAAGTTTGAGTCCTCGAAGAGACTGAGTTGTTGTTCGTTACTCATGAAAATTCTTACTATAAGCTATTATGTCTGAAAGCTATTATGTCTGAGTCTTCTCATCAGGGATGTAAGGGTGTAAGGAATATTATTCAGTTCGGAGGATGCAATTAAGAATCCTCTTCGGGTCGTGTTTGTGCTAGTTTAACAACGACGCGACCATTTTCTACAACAGTGCTATTTTTAGACGTGCTCTTGCAATTTTCAACTGGAGTATCCACACATTGCATTTGATCACACTGCGTTTTATGATAGTGATTGTTTTGCTCTTGTTGTTGACTAAGCGTGACAGCACAACAAGCAGAAGTGGTTAACGACATATTCAATTCTTTTACCTCTATATACTATTATCACTCGAATGAACCGCACTAGAGGCTCTGCATCTAGTGCGGTTATCTACATCATATTTAACGGATCAACATCAATTGTTAAACTAACAGACCGAGGACAAAGTTGACGCACTTCTTCCCAATCTGGCAACTGTGGTAAGGCATTGGGAGCAAACTTTAGCAATATCTGCCAGCGGTAACGATTAGCTACCCGTAAAATAGAAGCAGGTGCTGGTCCCAAAATGTCTAACCCTTCATGTTGAGGCAAAGCTGCTGCTATCATTCCAGCAGTATTCTCTACCTGTATTGGTTCAGGACTACTTAAGCGCAATAAAATCAATCGTCCATAGGGTGGATAATTGAGCGATCGCCGTTGTTCCAATTCGGCATTTATGAAAGACTGATAATCGTGATTTTGCACTGCTTCAATCACAGAATGCTCTGGGGTGTAAGTTTGGATAATCACTCGTCCTGGCTCTTCTCCTCTACCAGCACGTCCAGCAACTTGTGTCAAGGTTTGCAATGCTCGTTCGCTGGCGCGATAGTCTGATAAATGCAGCAACCCATCAGCAGCAACAACACCCACAAGTGTGACTTGAGGCAGATCCAATCCCTTGGTGAGCATTTGCGTACCAACCAATAAATCTGCTTCACCGTTAACAAACTGTGTCAGAAGAGTACGGTGCGCTCCCTTTGTACGAGTCGTATCGCTATCAAAACGGATGAAACGCAATTGGGGAAACTGTTTTGCCAACTCCTGCGCGACTCTTTGGGTACCACTACCAAAAAATTTGAGGTAAGGAGAACCACATTCTGGGCAGTTTTGGGGATGCGATCGCGCAAAGTTACAGTAATGACACCGCAGTATTTGCGCTGCATTCTCCTCTGTGTGGTGATAAGCTAGCGACACATCACAATTTGGACACTCCAACACATATCCACAACTGCGACACGATACGAAAGTGCTATGTCCCCGACGATGGATGAATAAAATTCCTTGCTGACGACGTTCTCGCAACTGCTGCAAAGCTTCTTGTAAGGAACGACTAAATATAGAACGATTTCCCTGCTGCAACTCTTGTCGCATATCCACAACTTCCACAGGAGGTAGAGGACGGGAGTAGACGCGTTCGGGGAGGGAGAGGTAGTGAGTGGGCAATGGGCAATGGGCAATGGGCAATGGGCAATGGGCATTGGGAATTGGGCAAAAATTATTCTTCTGTTCTACTTCCCCTGCTTCCTCTGCTTCCCCTGCTCCCTCATCTCCCCCTGCTTCCCCTACACTTACCCATGTTTCCAGCGAAGGGGTTGCCGAACCGAGCACCAAGGGACACTTTTCTAACTCTGCTCGCCATTGAGCGATGGTACGGGCGTGGTAGGTGGGAATGGGAGAGTCTTGCTTAAAGCTGCTGTCGTGTTCTTCGTCTAATATGATTAAGCCCAAGTTTGGTAAAGGAGCAAAAACTGCACTGCGCGTACCTATAACAACTTGGGGTTCTCCTGTTAACATTTGTCGCCAGGTGTCGTAACGTTCGCCTTCTGAAAGGGCGCTGTGGTAAACACTAACTTTGTTACCGAAACGAGCGCGGAAACGATCAGTCAGCTGAGGTGTGAGTCCAATTTCTGGCACTAAGACGAGGACAGACTTACCTTTCGCTAGTAGAGGGGTTATTGCTTGCAAATACACCTCTGTTTTTCCAGAACCTGTGACACCATGCAACAGTACCGTAGCACATCCATCTAGATGGGTAATGACCCCTAACGCTTGCGATTGAGCTGGTGTTAATATCTTGGTCACATCCAAAGCGATCGCATCTCCTTGTGTCCCATCGGCAAGTGGAGGGAACACAGGAGGAGTTCGCAAGACTTCTCGTTCTTGGATAACGATATACCCCTTTTGTTCTAACGTCTTAAGGATGGAGGTGCTGGTATGACAAATTTGTAACAGTTCACTTTGCCACAACTCGCCCCCACGCCTTCGTAGCACTTCCAAAACTTCTCGCTGACGAATAGTTAAGTCGCCCTCAAATGTACTACCTATCAGTGTGACTGCTTTTTGCTGTTTTGGTCGAGTTAATTGCGGGGGTTCTAAGTAACTTTCCACTAAACCCCGTCGCTTCAACTCTCGTACACCTTGGTAAGCAGCTTTTACTTGGCGTTGCAGGTAGGCGAAGCTGTAATCTCCATCTGCTTGTGCTTGTAAAAGTTTCAAAATTTGCTGTGCTGCTGGAGAGAGGAAGGGTAGCGCAGATGAGGAAGATGAGGGAGATGGGCATTGGGCAATGGGCATTGGGCAATGGGCATTGTCTCCTTGTCTGCTTGTCCCCAAGTCGTCCTTCCTAACGAGGCGAATGCGACGCTGCGATCGCCCTAACAAACCAGGTGGTAAGGCGACACGTATGACTTGAATCAGAGGTGTGTAGTAGTATGCTGCAACTCGATTCAAAAGTTCCCAATAATTCGAGGGAAAAAAACCTACACTGACGACATCTTCTACATTCCGAACTTTTTCTGGTGGTAAATCTGTTGGAGGTTGTGTTAAAAAACGAATGGCGATTCCTCCCAACAGTTGCGTACCAAATGGCACACTTAAAATATCCCCTGGTTTTACTTCTAACTGAGCAGGTAGTCGATATGTATACAGTCCTGAATTTCCCGGACAGTCTACTAGTACCTCAATCCAACAATTCTCGGTTATTTCTGATTGGTACGATTGACCAAGCTCAGCAACTATCGAAGGGGACAAGCTAACGCCATTCATATACATGGTTTGTGAATCAATAGTACAGATATTTCTCTTACCAAAACAGTTCTAAGTGCTTAGCACGAGTGTTAAAAGAGTCCTTTTCTATTTTCAATCCTCCAGATAACTCCAAGCGCTTGGGTAAATCGTTAGAGGCTCCTGAGTTTCTTCTTGGAAAAAAACTTTTTTTCCTTGTTCTATCTTTCGGATTCATCCGTAGTGGTTTCCTTAGAACTCAGAACTCAACATTAAACACTGATGAACTAGTTTGTCTATCTTAACCTTGCTTTCCTCAACTCTGAATGTATCCATCCTTTGACTGAAAATGTAATTACCAATACTGTCATCAGACATAATACTTGATAAGTTTCCTCTTATGTAATTCGGTAGAAAATTACTCCTAACTGTAGAAGGCAATAAATATTTGATGCCATTCAGATAAAAGTAAACAATCTCAGCTTTTTTCAGTTAATTTTCTCCGATTACTAAATAGGGAATCACGCTTTTCCCCCTATTGGTAGATATTCAACCCTATGTGTATGTGAGATCCTTTATCAGGAGAAGACATGAGCTAAAGTTTTTACTTGCCGAATTGCTAGTTCTGGGGAAGGCTCAAGAGGGGTGCATAATCCCACTATCAAAAATTCACCAAACCCGATGCAACTTTCAAGACATAAAAAGTCAGAAAGAACAGAAAAATACATAAATGTTTAAGAATTCGGGTATAAGGAAATGAGTTTTTATTTTTGTTAAGATTAGGAGATTTTAATTAGGGAGGATTCTAAATATTTTTTATTCAAGAAAAAAAAGGAGATATGGGTTGGTAACCTGACGAAATGTTAATAGGGTTTACCAAGATTAGTTAAGAACTGTATCTATCTGTAACCGACAGATGAAGTCAAATGAGGTTTAAGTGTTAAGAATAAAGTATGAATAAACCCTACAAATAAAAAAATCAGGGGCTTGTATGAGAGTGTTCCCTATTTTTTTCATACTTTTACCTTGATCCCAGCTTATGGTAAGTCATGACATCCCTTTATAAAGTGATCTGCTTCATACACTTTTACCAAAGCATGAGCTTCCGGTGATGACAGATAGGATAGATACTATTGTTCAGAATCACAGAAATCTTGGTCAAATATTTGTATTTTGTCATATAACGGGTGCCTTCGTCCTTGAGAAAACCAATAAGCTTTGCCAGAGTAGTTGTCATTAAGTTATGTACCAAACAGAGCAACAATCCCTAAAGGAAACTATGAATATAGCTGAGTTGGGAACAATGGAAACAATGGGAAGTGCTACTGATAATGAAGAATTATTTATTACGTTAGATGTAGTGGCAGAGGATGATCCCCCAATTGTTATAGAAAATATAGAAGCCGAAGATCGCGATGGAGATAAAATGGCGGCGGCGCGTCCCTCGGGATATAACAAAACCGAGTATGACGATGCTGTAGGCGCGTTTTTTAAAGAAATGGCTCGCTATCCGTTATTAAAACCAGATGAAGAGGTGGAATTAGCGCGGAGAGTCCAGTTTCTAGAGGAATTTAGGGAATTACAAGCTTCCTTGCTTGAAAAACTAGGAGAGCAACCTAGTAAAGCAACTGTAGGTTCCCATTTAGGGATGACAGAAAAACAACTCGAAAATCGTTTGTATCAAGGGCGGGTTGCGAAACGTAAAATGATTCGCTCGAACCTGCGCCTTGTAGTCTCTATTGCTAAGCGATATTTGAATAGAGGAGTTCCTTTTCTGGATTTAATTCAGGAAGGAGCGATGGGATTAAATCGTGCTACAGAAAAATTTGACCCAGATAAAGGATATAAGTTTTCTACTTACGCCTATTGGTGGATAAGACAAGCAATTACGCGGGCAATAGCTAATGATGCACGGACAATTCGCTTGCCCATTCATATTGTTGAAAAACTTAACAAACTTAAAAAAGCGCAACGGGAACTCAAACAGAGACTAAGTCGCAACCCAACCGAAGAGGAAATGGCGGAAGCTTTAGATATTCCCGCTCAACAACTACGCCAACTCCAACAACTACGGCGACAAGCACTGTCCCTCAACCATCGTGTTGGTAAAGAAGAAGACACAGAATTGATGGATTTGCTAGAAGATGAAGATAATCAATCTCCAGAAGCGAAAATGAATGAAAGCATGATGCGCCAGGAGATCTGGGAAGTCTTAGGTGATGTACTGACACCACGGGAGAAAGATGTCATCTCTCTGCGGTATGGTTTAATTACCAGTGAACCCTGTACTTTGGAAGAAGTTGGTACTATGTTTAATCTTTCCCGCGAGCGAGTACGACAAATTCAAAGCAAAGCCATGCGGAAATTGCGGCGTCCTCACATAGCCAAACGCTTGAAGGGGTGGCTGGTGTAGTAACAAAGTCAAGAGTCAAAAAATTTAGAACTATTGACTAACGATTATGAATTATGGACAAGGGGATGGGGGGAACAAAGAGTTAATAGACAATTATTTCTTTTTCCCCATCTCCACATCTCCCCATACCCTACACCTTACACCTTACACGAAGTTTGACAGCTTGTCTTTTGACAAGTCTTCTTACTAATCGTAAGTTGACAAAGACTACCACTAAAGTTTTTGTCATTACAGCTGGGTGTGGTGAGGTAAAAAATGAAATTGTGTTTCCTTATTTTTCAAATTTTATTAATTCACTTTGCTTTAGCTTCTGTCGCCTTTGCAAAAGAAAGTAATTTAGCTCAGAAAAAGACTTCTATAAGAAAGACATCAGAAATCCCATACTTAAATGAGATAGAGCAACCACACACCAGTGCAGAATTACTAACTCAAACACCAATCCCATCTAAAAAGCCACAAACAACTGATAACCCAGAACCAAATCCTACAACAAACGAGCCAGAACCGACAGTTGAAGATGATGGCGCAATTATTATAGATGTGACAGGGAAGAAAGATGACGTTCCGAAATCTACTCCAACATACGTTATTGAAAAAGAGGAAATTCAAAAACAAGGTGCAACAAGTGTATCTGATGTGTTGAAAAAGTTGCCTGGATTTGCTATCAATGACACAGGTCATGGTGCAGATATTCACACAGGTACATACTATCGAGGAGCTTCGATTAACCAATCTGTATTTCTCATTAATGGTAGACCCATTAACACTAATGTCAACACATATCATGGTGCAACAGATTTAAATAGTATTCCTGTAGAAGCTATTGAACGAGTAGAATTGTACAGTGGTGCTGCTTCCACTCTCTATGGTTCATCGGCTTTTGGAGGAGTTGTGAATATCATCACTAAAGAAGGTAGCACTGTTCCTCGATTAAATGCAACTGCGGAATTTGGTTCTTTGAATTTCAATAATCAACAATTAAGCTATGCAGGTACAACTGGCTCTTTAAAATATAACTTTAGTTTTGAAAGATATTTTATTGATAACCGTTACCGCGTTCCCGATGGTGCAGCAAATCGTGATGAGCAAGGATATTTCTTTAATGCAGATACATCTACTAGCACATATTTTGGTAGTCTTATCTTTGATGTAGATAGTAGAAACAATCTCCGTTTAGATGTCACTAAACTTAGCAGTCGTAAGGGATTAATTTATTTTGGCTTTCCTTTACAAAGAGACCGACTAGATCATGATGGTTTAAATATTGGCTTTTCTTGGAAAACTCGCCTTAGTAATGATAACAGTTCTGTTCTGACAACAACATTTGGTTATAACCAAGATTACTTCAACACTTACGGTCCTAGCAACCAGTTTTATCGGACAGGAACTTTAGATACACAGTTATATACAGCTAGGATAGACCATGAGTGGCAACTCACCCAAGATAATAAATTGCGCTGGGGATTAGATTTGCAAAACACACAGTTAGCTGGTGATGTACTCAGCACAGTTCCGAATCGAATTACCTTGAATGAAAATGAAAACCAAAGTTTATTGAATACCGCATTATTTGCCGTTAATACTTGGAATATCAGTGATAATTTTCAGGTAGATTTAGGACTGAGACAAAGCTTTGATAGCAAATTTGGTAATTATCTCAATCCTAGTGTGGGATTTAAATATGATATTGTTCCTGCTTTGGCTGTGCGGGGAAGTTGGGCAGATGGACAGCGTAATCCTGGTTTAGATCAACTGTATGTTTATGATACAGTGCATGGATGGCTACCTAACCGTGATTTAAAACCAGAAACTGGCTCATCTTGGACTGCAGGAGTTGATGTCAAGTTTTTGGAAAATTTAACGGGACAGTTTACCTACTTCGGTAGTCGTTTAGATAATCGCTTAGGAGTCGTACAAGGAAGATGGGCAAATATTGGGTTAGTTGATACTAATGGTTTCGAGGCGGCGCTACGGTGGAAAATTGCTTCTGGATGGTCAACTTTTCTCAACTACACATATACAGATGCCAAAATCCAAACAGGAGCAGAAAAAGGGTTACAGTTGGGTTTAATTCCCTACTCTGTCGCTTCTGCGGGTATTGGTTATGAAAGTGGAGGTTGGCAGGCTAATTTGTATACGACTTATTATAGTGGCGCTCGTCGAGCCATATACACAAGAGTTGGAGATGCGACTACAGATTTCTCGCCCTCTTTCTTTAATTTGGATTTTAGCGCTCGTGTTCCTGTTACGAGAAATTTGGGGTTGACAGTTTACTTAGAGAATTTACTCGATGAACAATACGAGCGAGTCAATCGTATCTATAGTCCTGGATTTACATTTCGCTTGGGTGTAACGGCGAATATTTAGACATTGAGTTCTTGTGGGGTGGGTATCTTACAATTCACGCATTCGCTCATTCAAAGTATGTCCTGCGGACACGCTGCTTTGTTGGCGGAGCCTGCGCTTTGCGCTTACAAAATTAAGAATCCCTATACCATAAGTTGGGGGTACCAAACAAGGACGCCAAAATAATTCACGCATTCGCTCATTCAAAGTATGTCCTGCGGACACGCTGCGCAGCGTGTCCGCAGGACGAGCGCGAGGGTCAAATTCAATCAGCAAAATGGCAGATTGTTTTCTCGCTTTGTCTGTTTGCTTTCTCATTTCAGTAGTTTACGTATTCATTTTGGTGTTTTGCTCAAGCAAAATGGCAGATTGCTTTCTCATTTCAGTAGTTTACGTATTCATTTTGATGTTTTGCTCAGGCAAAATGGCAGATTGCTTTCTCATTTCAGTAGTTTACGTATTCATTTTGATGTTTTCCGCAAACAAAATGGCAGATGACTTTCTCTATATGCTTAATTGCTTTCTCATTTCAGTAATTCACACACTACTTATGTGCGCCTGCTTCTAAGAAGCATAGGGAAGGTAGTGGGAGCCTAGGATTGCTCCCTACTTTGATATCAGTTAAACTGATATAGCAGTCCTAAATGAGATTGTAAATTGACCAGGAATTGTTTATAAATGATTTAGAATTGCTATACTTTTGTTTGTCTTCGCAGATCTGGGTTTGCTGTAATATAGCTGTTATGAGAGCCAGAATTGAAAACAGCGTGCTTTTTCTCCACCACGAAGATGTGCCAGAGTATAAAAAAGGCGGTTCTGTGGTGAGGAATAGTTATTTCTGGGCGCTGCGTTCAATCGCTGGAAAAGCTTCACGTTATGGTGATTGGGAATACGAGCCTGAGGTTTGGCTAGCACTGACGCGAATGCTGTTATCCTTTGCTGAGGCTGGCTATCTAGGGTTTAGAGAAACTGTGCTGGAGTTTCCTCTATCTCAAGGGGAAATTCCTGATGTACTGCGAGATGTTTCTACTTGGCAATAGCTATAACTGGAGGCGGAGTCTCACAAATGGGAATTAGGATACGGTTGGGGTGGAATCTTAGAAAACTCATTTTCAGGTTAAACCTGGGAACGAGAATAATGTAGCAACATTTACAGACAAACTTAATATTACATTAATTCCAAGAGTAGATATTTTTTGGGGGTAAAACTAGCGTAGCTAGTTTTGCCCCTTTGCGAAGAAATTCATCTGCTGAAATCTATAGGAAAATTATGAATAAAAGCTCTGAAGAATACCGTCAGTTCATTGAAAAATACCACGAGTTTATTGAAGAATACGATAAATTTCTCAAGCAGTATGCACATTCTTCACAACTGACTACAGCCATGAAAACCTCAATACAGCAAAATACTCCAGTCACTTTATCATACGAAAATGCTGTACATGGACACATAGAGGCCACGAAAGCATACCTAAAAGCAGTCACAATATATAAGCAGTTAGTCCAGAAATGGCTTTTGATAGCAAAATCCTGTTACAAGGGTAAATTTTCAGATAGGTTCGAACACCATTTCAGGAATGAGTAGCTGCTCCTCATCTAAATTTACCAGTTTACCCATTCCCAAAAAACGCCCATCTTCATGGTAAACTCGTAAGATTTCTAAAACATTGAAAGTTACAGGAATACGCTGACCTTGACACCATTTCTGTGCTTGAGTTGCTGGTAAGGTTATAGAAGGAAGATGCTGTAGTGCTGCATCAGGGAGAAGGGGTTGAAATGTCCCAGCTTGCACCTTCGCTTCCAAGTCGGTAATGGTCATACTATTTGCTAAGTGAAACCCACTACTTTGTGTTCGGCTCAAAGCAGCAAGAGTCCCACCAGTTTGTAAAACTGTCCCTAAATCACGAGCGATCGCTCGAATATATGTACCCGCACCAGTGGCGATCGCCACATCTAATTCGGGAAACTCCTCTTCTCGCCAGTCCAAAATTTCAATCTTGAAAACTTCCACTATCCGCGCTGGTACTTCTACATCTTCTCCTTTACGTGCCAAGTCGTACAGGCGTTTCCCTTGAACTTGAATGGCGCTGTAAATTGGAGGAATTTGTTCAATTTTGCCGACAAATTGTTGCAGTGCTGATTTTACCGCTTCTAAACTCAACCCAGTAGAAGGTTGCGAGGCGATGATTTCACCTTGCAAATCATCGGTTGTTGTACGCACACCCAGGCGAATTGTGGCTTTGTAAGCTTTTTCTGGTGGAAGATATTGTAATAGACGAGTTGCTTTCCCAAGGGCGATGGGTAATACTCCTGTTGCTGCTGGATCTAAAGTTCCAGCGTGCCCTACCCGCTTGAGGTGCAGAAGCTTACGTGTCTTCGCCACACAGTCGTGGGAAGTCCAATCGAATGGTTTGTTGAGATTGAGGAAGCCTTGCATATGGATTATGAATTATATTAGAACCGCACCCTCGACGCAGATAAACGCAGATGAATTATCTGTGTGCATCTGCGTCGAGGGTGCGGTTTCATTTTTCATTTCCTCGCCTGCGCTAACTCAGTACGCGTCAGGAAGCGTACAAGACTTAAATTACCAGAACGACCGGAAATGGCTCTAGCGTAGGCGGCGTTGAGATAGGCATTATATTTTGGTGTTCTTGTCACGTAAGTTTCAAAAAAAGGCACACTCAAAACATTCATATAACGACGTGCAAGGCTAGGATTATTTCCAACCACCTCTGAAGGTAATGCGAATTGCTGTTTACTACCTCTACCATTTCCAATGATGGAAAAGTGAGTTGCACCAGAAACCACTGCTAGATACTTTTGAGAATTATTGATCCAAGAGAATGGAAGAAGTTGTTCGTATAAAGCTGGCGCTATGGTATCATCACTACCAGCAACAATCATCACTGGAGTTTGAATTTGGCTTAAACCAGCTTCTCCGAAGATGCTACTGGTCATTGGGTTAACCGCAATGACAGCCTTAATTCTCCCATCCCGAAAATTATAATATTCTTTAGGGTTATGAGCATGTAATTTGAGAGCCTGACACTGAAGTAGCAAAGATAGATTCCAAGTATCTCGGAGTGCTTTAGGGTGACAGTCTTTTTGAAGTTGCCCAAAGTTAATTTTTGCACCTGCCAAAGCTAAAGCTGTATAACCACCGAAAGATTGACCAAAAACTCCAACTTTTTGCAGGTTGAGCCGACCTTTAAAACGTGCATCGGTTCGGCTACGCTCTTCTAGCTGGTTCAATACGTATTCTATATCGAGAGGTCGGTTTTTAAATTCATCCGCTTGCACAACTTCACTAGTACTTCCATTCAGGAGCGATCGCAATTGTTTGGTATCACTTCCCGGATGGTTGGGAACCACAACAGCAAACCCGTGGGAAGCCAGGTGAGTTGCTAAATATTCAAAGTTACTGCTGTCTGAACCCAAACCGTGGGAAATGACGATGACAGGTAAGCGACTTTGAAGGTTGGGAAGGTAGACATCAGTCAGCAAAAATCGTCTGCGTACTGAGTCGAAAAACTTCAGCGTTTGTTTTTGAGATGTAAACCGTCCTTTACGTCGTAAATCTGGTAATTGTGAGAGGTCTAGCGGTAAGCTAATGGCAGCAGCCTCGACAATTGACTTTTGAGAAACTCTAGTAACGGCTCTATTCGTTTCGTTGACGAGTTTTTCTAGTTCCGCAGCAATTTCCAAAGTCCTTGATAAATCTATGTGAATTCCAGAACTGGGATACTGACGCAACAAATTCAATAATGTTAAGCCTCTCGGTTCAGCGGAGGCTAAAATGAGTGCTGAGCGCAAGGCGTGAAATCCTGCTTTTGGTTGACGAGATTCGGTTTTTATAACTTGTGTCAACCGTCGCAGTAGAAATTCTCCTTGTGGTGTGTAGAGAAATTGTGAAACCGCTACTGGACTGATTTTAATCGGACTGAGTAAAGTACGCCGCAACTGCTGAAGCTGTTCTTTTCTGAGATTCAGATATTGGGTATAAACTGCTAACTCGTCGTCAATGACACCTGTTCTGGCGTACTTTTCCAAAGCAGTGACAGATACAGAACGCTCAAAGGGTGAATATGATGCGTAAATTCGTTCTGCTGCTATGGCAGATTTACCAACCCCAAGTGTTGGTAACAAAATTGAGAGAACCAGCGACAGCGAATTCTTTCTCAAGGCGCTAGTCCAATGACCAAATAAACTGTTCATTGTTTAATTGTGCAAGGAGATATGATTTAACAAGGCGTTAGCTGTGGGGGTTGTGCGGACACCCTAGAAAGGAACTCATGTTTGAAAATTCAACAACAAAACTTTCAAAAGCATATTAAGTAAGTGTTATTCCCATTTTTACTGTATCAAAATAGCTGAACTTTTGGAATAGTTATGAGTCATTGGTCATGAGTCATTAGTAAGAGTTTCAGGTTTTTTGATATTTCTTAATGTAGTTCTGTTTATTTCTACTTACTTACATCTGCAAATTAAAATACTACATAAAAACAAAGGAGTATAAAATGAACAAAACAACAAAAGCACTGTTGTGAAGTTTAGATTAACGTGCTTTTCCCAAGGCAATAGCAGCAGAACCTATGACAACTAAAACTGCTCCTATGATTCCTATAAAGGAAATGTGTTCTGGTATGATGAGAGTTGGTACTATTACTGATACAAGCCAAACTGATATTAAAGTGACAATAGGAGCTAATGCCAAAACTGCACTCACGCGTGATGCTTCCCAATGTTCCAAAGATTCAGCGAAGGCACCATAAGCAATAAGAGTATTTAAAGCACAAAAAAGCAACATACCCAAATGCAATGGATTGAGTGAAAAAATTGCTTTTGGGTTAGCAAATGGAGTCAACAACAAAGCACATCCTGCATAAATAATGAGCATAATGCTAGGAGAAGATAAAGATTGCAATAATTGCTTTTGTGCCAAAGCATAAATAGCCCAAGCGATCGCACTTAGCACAATCAAACCACTACCCAAAAGGTATTGACCATGAGCTGTCACTAAATTCTTTAATTGTTCGTGAAAAAATAGAGTGAATCCTACAGTAAGAGTACTTACGCCAATCCACTGAGGCAGAGTATAGCATTCTTTAAAAAGAAATAAACCACCAAAACCCAGAAGTAAGGGAGCCAACTGAATAATAACTTCAGTGTTAGTGGGTGCAGTCAGTGCTAAACCTTGGGTGAAGAGAATATAGTTAGCTGCTAAGCCAAGAATAGCAATTGCTAGCAACTTCCAAGAAGTGGAACGCAATCTTTCTAATGTCGGTAATTTTCCTCGCCATCCTAAATAAACAGCTAATAACACAAACGATCCCAAAAAGCGAAACCAAATGAGGGTGTAGACATCAAGTACTTGTAGAGTGACCACCAAAGCAATAGGTAGAATTCCCCACAAAAAAACGCTCAACAGCGATAATGCTAGCCCCAAACGCCAGCGACCAGAAGTTGTATGCATATTAGTTATTAGTCATTAGTCATTAGTTATTAGCTATTAGACTTCTTGCACTCATTCGCTCTTTTCGCGCTCTTCTTTGCAACGCCAGTCGCCCGCCCCCTAGTTGGAAACCTTCTTGGCGCTTACGCTCACAATTGACTAACGATAAAGGACAAAACTTTAAAAGAAATCAGCCATCCAAGGGGATGCGCCAGCAAATATTAAAGTAGCTGCTAATAGAGCCGTTTCTGTAGCATCAAGTTGTCCAGTAAGTTGCAATTGTTGCGGGGTAAAAAAGCCCGTGTAGAGAGGTGCTAATCCTCTAATGTCTAGCTTCATCTCACCTTTTCCACCACTAATAACTTCACCGCGTCCATTGGTAACAGACAGAATAAATCTACCATTGTTTTCAGCAAGCAGGTCATCTTGAACTTCCAGGTGCAGTTCTGCTTGAATTCCTAGTGGATAACCTCGCTTCTCTAGAGCCTTAACCACATTGACTACGCGCAGCATCCAACACTGAGCAGACTTTTGTTTGGTAGTTTGCTCTGGTAGCAGTAAAGTTAGGGCGTCGATCGCAGATCCTCTCCATCGCATATAGTCGATCATAGAGCGATGATTGGCAATAAAGCTCCATAAGGTTTGTGCAGCACCACTTGTCAGGACTACCCAATCCCTGATACGTATAAAAGAGTCATTCTGGTTTCGGTGCTGACTGAAGATGACATAGCCTTGGGGTTGGTCTGCACAACCGATAAGATAGGCGTAAACTGCTTCCTTCTCATCTGGTCTAAATATACGTTCCCACAAACCTAGATGTCGGTCTAGAAATCCATTGTTGAGTTTTGCCTGCTGTTGATAAAGTTCATGAAAGACTTGATGATGATTTGAAACAGCTACAACAGATAGTGGCTGTTCCTTCACCTGAATACTCTCAGTAGGAACTTCCCAAATACAAGAGATACCCCCTTGTTCATACCCCACTTTTCGGTATAAGCGTTGAATCGCTGGATAGAGAGCACAGATGGGTACTCCCGTGACATAGAGTTCTCTAACAGCGTGCTGCATCATAGCTAATGCTGCTCCACCTCCACGATATTCTGGAGCAATACCTACTGCAGCTATCCCTATCATAGGTACACGCTGACTACCCCACCATTGAGCCATTGGGATAGTCGCTAGTCCGCCAGCAACTTGCTCTCCTACACGGATGACACGGAAATTTTCTATACCGATGCGGTTGAAGGAAATCTCGCTATCACCTGGCGACATGAGAAAACACTGCTCCAGGATATTCCCCAGCCGCTGAATGTCCTGTTGATTGACAACTTGGCTGTATTCAAATTTTGACATCATTGTATATACTGCCTAGCACGACCAAACTACAAATATACTACAGCAGGCAGTCGTACTAGCGCCTCACTCAATAGGTTCATCTCTCATGTGTTCAAACAGGAGTTTCACTTTTTCTTTACAAGCAATATTAACCCCTAATATCCAATCCTTTACCATTCAGACGACTAAGAAAAGTACGTAAGCGATCGCTCTCTGGATTGGAGAGAACTTGGTGAGCCAAACCTTGTTCTACCACAACACCTTGATCCAAAAATATAACTCGATGTGCCACTTCGCGGGCAAATTGCATTTCATGAGTGACAACTATCATCGTCATACCTTCTGCTGCCAATTGCTGCATGACTTGCAACACCTCACCAACAAGTTCCGGATCTAAGGCGCTGGTTGGTTCATCAAAAAGCATAACTTGGGGATTCATACACAGACTACGAGCAATAGCTACCCG
Source organism: Iphinoe sp. HA4291-MV1 (assembly GCA_019359415.1). GTDB lineage: Bacteria > Cyanobacteriota > Cyanobacteriia > Cyanobacteriales > Nostocaceae > Brasilonema. The sequence goes on from JAHHHH010000057.1 coordinate 33,600, forward strand.
TTGCTTTTGTCCTCCTGAAAGTTGTTCTGGATATGCAGATGCTTTGTCAAAAAGCCCAACTTTTTCGAGATAAAATCTCGCCAATTGTGTACTTTCTTTCGCTGATTTCCCCAGCACTTTACGCGGAGCAAGTGTCAGGTTTTCTAGTACGCTTAAATGAGGAAACAGGTTAAACTGTTGAAAAACCATGCCTACTTGTGTTCGTAGTTTTCGTAGTTGCCTATTGCTAAAACTAGGTTGCGATAAGTCAATATTGTTGACTACTAAACGTCCACAATCGATAGTTTCCAAGCGGTTGAAGCAGCGGAGCAAAGTACTCTTGCCACAACCAGAAGCACCAATAACTGCTACAACTTCTCCTCGTTTGATTTCGCCGGTTATTCCTTTGAGAACTTTTAAGGAACCGTAACTCTTTTCAATGTCTTCAAAGACAATTGCAGGAGAGGAATTGTTCATTTTCTATGTTTCTTGAACGACAGATGATTCTAGCTACACACTCTGATACAAGAAAGCATAAAAGTTAAGCTAGTACATATTTGAAGATATTTAGTTACGATATGGAAATTCATTGTCCGTTTCTGTAGTACCTTTAAATGTACTTCTTTGAAAATATCATATTTGTTAACAATTATTTATTTGGAAAGAAACCATGTTCGAGCGAAAAGTGACGCGATCGCCCATATATGCCCAGAGGGTTTCTGGAAGAAACCCTCTCCTCGAATCTCCGATTCAAGGCAAAGTCGCGGAGCGACTTTGGGGCATAGGGCGCGTTACGCGATCGCGTTTCATGAAACATTTCTTAACTGGTTTAGGTGCAGCTGTGATTTTGTCAGCTTGTGAGAATTCAGGCAGCAATACTGGCAGTACCTCTAACGATAAGTCAAAGACGACAGCAAAGCAAACATCACAAACAGGACAAGGCAAAACCATTAAAGTTGCCACAGAACCTGCTTTTCCACCCTTTGAGTCCAAAGGTTCGGGAAATGAACTTGTAGGCTTTGATATTGACCTCATAAAAGCAGTAGGACAAGCAGCTGGACTAACGGTTGAATTCCAAAGTCTACCTTTTGATGGTATTATTCCAGGACTTCAAGCAAATACTGTTGATGCTGCCATCAGTTCAATCACCATCACATCAGAACGCGCTCAAGCAGTATCCTTCTCCCGACCATATTTTAAAGCAGGGTTAGCGATCGCAGTCCGCCAAGAGAACACAGCAATCACCAATCTAGATAGTCTAAAAGGCAAAAACATTGCTGTCCAAATTGGGACAACCGGATCTAGAAAAGCCAAAAGCATTTCTGGTGCTCAAGTGCGGGAATTCGACTCTGCTCCTTTAGCTTTGCAGGAACTGGCAAATGGTAACGTGGATGCTGTCATTAACGATGCTCCTGTGACTTTAGAAGCTATCAAAAGTGGCAACATCAAAGGTCTAAAGGTAGTTGGTCAACTTATCACCGAAGAATACTATGGCATTGCCCTGCCGAAAAATTCTCCCAACCTCAACGCCATTAACACAGCTCTTGCAAAGATAATTTCAAACGGTTCCTACGCTCAAATTTACAAGAAGTGGTTTAGTGCAGAACCTCCAAAATTGCCAGAGACTGCGCCAGCTTCTACCTCCTGAGGAGAGAACAAGGGCTAGCAACAGAGCAAGGAGATTATACCCAATGCCCATTGCCCAATGCCCATTGCCCATTGCCCATTGCCCATCCCCTCATCCTTCTCAACTGATAATGATTCAGAGTCTAACTATCATTCTCAACGCCCTACCAAATTTACTTCTTGGCGCTGTCGTCACACTTGAGATTACCGCGCTTTCAGTTGTTTTTGGCATGATTGGCGGCTCATTGATAGGAATTGCCCGACTTTCGCCAATTTTACCCTTACGCTGGGTAATTCGCGCTTATATTGATTTCTTTCGTGGTACACCTCTGCTTGTGCAGATTTTTATGATTTACTTCGGCGTTCCAGCACTGGCTCAAAGCATTGGCATACCTCTGCGTTTTGACCGTTTACTTGCTGCTGTAGTTGCTTTGAGCCTCAACTCTGCTGCATATATAGGTGAAATCGTTCGTGCGGGAATTCAATCTATTGAACCAGGACAAGCAGAAGCAGCAAACTCGCTGGGTATGAGTGGAGTGCAGACTATGCGCTACATCATCTTTCCCCAAGCGTTGCGCCGCATGATTCCACCACTAGGAAATGAATTTATTACCCTGCTTAAAGATACCAGTCTCGTATCAGTCATCGGCTTTGAAGAATTACTTCGACGCGGTCAATTAATTGTCGCTAATACTTATAGTGCTTTCGAGATTTACACTGCAGTTGCCTTGGTTTATCTGGTTCTTACCTTAGCTTCATCTCAATTTTTCTCTTATTTAGAAGTTTGGATGAATCCAATTAGGCGTAAGAGAGCAAGATGAACCAGATTGACTATCTGAAATTATCTCGGCGTTGCTGAATTAAGGAATGATTTTTAGAATTTTGCCCTCATCCCCAACTCTTCTCCCAAAGGGTTGGGGATGAGGGCATTCATTCTTACATTCAGTAGACCGAAAACTTTTGTCAGTCAACGCAAGAATGAGGGTTTGGGGCGATGTTTTTGGCACAGGGTCGAGCGATCGCTTACCTTAGCAGGAGAACTCATCTACAACCCTATTGCTCAAAACGCAGATGATACGGGCATTCTGGCGGATTGTATACAATCCGCCAGAATGCCCCAATGGTAAGCCTTCTAGAAATCTTTTCGGTCTACTGACATTCAGCAATGCCATTATCTCTTCCATACAATCCTTAATTATGAATTCTAGAGATGGTTGGGGTTGCGGGCTAACAATCCAACTGCACTGGACTCTGCCACAAGTCGCTGGTGGAGTCTTCCAGGTTGCTTGCAGCCAGAGTGAGTTGGGGCGTTAGCTGGCTTCGTTTCTGGATTGGGACGGTACACAGAGGCGATATGTAAGTATCCAAAATCATGGAGCAACAACCCGTGTTTGAGCTTGTGAACGCGATTTCGGTTTGGTTTTCACTACAATTTCCACATCTCGACCCAAAGCGTTTAAGAAGCGAAACAGTCGCACAGTCGAAAAGCCCGATAACTTTCCATTGATTAATGCTGATATTTTGGGCTGGTCAACTCCTAAAAGCTCTGCTGCCTCAGCCTGTGTCATTTGTTGCTTAGTAATAATGCTGCTGATCTTACGAGCAAGTTCTGCCTTGACAAGTAATTCGTCAGAGTTCTCTAAACCTAAGTCCGCAAACACATTGCCGCTACTTGCTTGTACTCCAATTTCCTGAGTCATGATTCACTCTCCTGCTGCTTGCTGTAATTCTCTGAGTGATGTTCCTTTGCTCGTTTAAACCTTGCTTCGATCAATTCAATATCTTGCTTTGGTGTAGCAATGCCTTGCTTTGATTTCTTTTGAAAAGCATGCAAGACGTAAACCACACCAGCAAGTTTTACCGTGTAAACGGCTCGGTAAGTGTCTCCATCAAAGTCTTCCACTACTTCAAGTACCCCAGCTCCTTTAAATCCCTTGAGTGGTTTGGCTGAAGGATGCTTCTCACCACATTGAGCCAAGTACAAGGCATAACCAATAACCTGCTGAACGTTCTCTGGGAACTCTTTCAAATCCTCAAGGGAACTTCCAACCCACTCAACTGGCTTCAACGATGCGCTCATATCTTATAATATGCTAATTTTGGCATATTATTGTCAATAGGAGCTTTACATTTGGATCCCAAAGGAACTTAAATCTTCCACATTGACACAACTTGTTTCCCTATCACAACCAACGCAACACTAATCATCACAATCAGTGTTACCTTACCACCAGGAACAAGCAGTTGACTTGTGTGATTTGATTGTTTCTGCTCTTGACGTTGTTTCCAAGTCATCAACGCAGGAAGAATACCAGCTAAAACTGAAATACTATATGTTCCAGCATAGTCTAGAGCAGCCAAGAAGATATTAGGATTAAGCGCTCCAAGACTCATAGGCGGAAAAAGAACCAGTGAATAAAGCGCTAGACGTTTAAAAGGTTCATTGGGTGCAGAAATATCTTTGAAGAAATCCAGTAAGCCGTACACAAACCCAATGAATGATGTGACAATAGCAAACTCAGAGAAAACGGACACTAACACTCCTAACCATTCTCCCGCGCCACCATTACGTAGAATTTGCAGTGGATCAAAAACAGTTCTGCCAGCAGAGATACCTTGTACCATATCAGGACTGATGCTTTCCAAAATCACGACATTCCAAGCCAAGAACATGATCAAGGGAATCACAGAACCAATAAAGATGGACTGACGTATCTTGTAGGCATCACCTTCTAGCTGAGTCACAACAGTTGGCACAACATTATGGTAAAATAGCGCCACAAACATCACTGAAACCGCTGGAGGAAGCGCACTCCAATTTTGAAATGAGAAAGAGGAAGTCTCAAGCTGCGTTGCTCCTAATAACAACAGTCCCAGAAATGAAGCAAGGACAATTGCCACAAACGCGCTGTTCAATTTCTCCACAAATCTTTCTCGCCCAAGGTACATGATGCCACCAAATAAGAGAGTGAACGCCGTTGTCCCCACCCAAGGAGACAGAACATTCTGCACACCTAACATTTTTTCAACAGCGGATACTAAAATCTCTCCACCTTGAGCAACATACGCCACAAGCAAGGCGTAGTGCAAGAACAAATACGCACAACCAGCAACCCGCGCACCCAGCTTCCCAAGCGTCCTCTCAACCATTATCAACAAACCTAAACTCGGACGCCCCACAAGACGCATCGTGCTCAAAGTGACTTCTGCAATCAAAAGACCTGAAACTAAAGTGTAGAGCCAAACAGCAATAAGTAGAACTGTCGATGGCACAACACCAGATGGCAGAGTTACCGCAGGCAATGCAAGAATACCAGCACCAACCGTCGTTCCAGCAATAAGTGCAGTATTTCCTAAAACACTACCTGGTTGATGACTGAGCTTATTGCCATAGAGTTCAAGGTTAGAAAACAACCGAGTGACTTGTGGGGTATCCGATTTGAGAACAACCTTCATATGGGTACGACTAAGGTAAGTACATTCTGAAATAATTTGCAACAGAACATAAACTAATGTAAATTATCTTAGCAAAAACTCTTCCAGGATTTCCGCACTGAGCTTGTCCAGAAGCAGCTAAAAATTCCGGAGTAAGCTCCGCTAACGCGTTATTTTCTAGTAAAAAGAAAGAACACTGATGCTGTAAACTTTTTACATATTTTTCGTGAGTGCGTTTATACCCCGATGGCGAAACCCGCAGATGTCAGCACCAAAAGATTAATCAGCCTTGCACCCAACAACTGGGTAAAATGGGTAACAAAAATTCCCGACATTGTAGCAGGGGAAATTCTCGACTCACAATTTCAGTGGATTAGCCGAGAAAGTGACGTTTTAATCAGCGTCGAGAGCCAGCAATACGGAAAATTTCTCGTTCTTAACGAATTACAACTGCGCTATCAAACTCAAATGCCACGGCGGATGCGTGCTTATGCTGCATTGGCAGAAGAAAAATATAAATTACTAACATATCCTGTATTAATAAATATTCTCCAAACGAGCGATACGGAAATACCAACAAGTTTCACATCAAATATTGCCGGATTACGGGCAATACAAGATTATCGCGTAATTAATCTATGGGAGGTTGATGTCAATATTGCATTTCAACAACCTTTACCATCTTTACTTCCTTTTGTACCCATTCTCAAAGGAGGTGAGAATGAGTCTACAATTCGAGAAGCATTGCAAATACTGCGTGCTGATGCACAACTAAATCAATTGGAAACCGTCTTAGCTTTCTTTGCTACATTTGTACTAGAGAGTGCCTTAGTTCAGGAAATCATGAGGTGGGACATGAGTGTGTTACGGGAATCACCTTGGTATCAGGAGATTTTGCGTGAAGGAGAAGCACGCGGAGAAGCACGCGGAGAAGCACGCGGAGAAGCACGCGGAGAAGCACGCGGACGCAGAGAAGAATTATTATCAGGCATTGAATTGGCTTTGGAGATTAAATTTGGTAATTCCGGCTTAGAATTAATGTCTATGATTGATCAAATTACTGATTTACAGCAATTAAAGGCGATTCAACAAGCTATCAAAACTGTAAACTCAGTTGAGGAGTTACGACAACTGTTTTAGTACGATTCAATTTACATTGCGAGCACGCGTGATAACGCAAGGCTATTGCGCAGAGCGCAGTGTCCCTTGGGTAATCGCTGCCACAATTTTAGAAGATTAATCAAACTAGAGTTTATTGAGATTAATTATCACTATTTCTTTGATCCCACACAAGTTAGATGACTGACTGTCAAGTACTCTACTATCTTCATCAAGAAAGAGGAAACCAATTTAACCAAGCGTTCCAATTTTGCACGATTTCTGCAAATTCTGCGTAACCTGCTGCTTTGGGATGAGCACCATCATTCGCTCTTGCTTCATCTAGCCAAATATTTGACTTTTCCAAAATAGGAAAAATATCCAAATAAGGTATATCGAGTTCATCACAAACCAGAGCAAATTGTTTAGATAAATTAGCTATTCTCTGATTTCTCCCATCTTGTTCTTCATCTCCACAAGCCGGTGGACCTACCATTAAAACAGGATACAACTGTTTAGCTGTACTCAAAATATTGCGGACATTTTCTATTGATTCTGCCAATTCAACACGAGGTTTACCATTTACCAGTGTTGTATCATTCACCCCAAAAGAAAATATAACCCTACCGTCGTATTCTTTTGGTAAACGATAAGAAACTTCTCTTAACCAACGTTGTCTTAGCTCTGTACTCGTTTCCCGTCTTACTCCCAAATTATAAAAGGTAATATCATAGCCTTTTCTATAGGCATCAACACAGATTCTTCCAGTCCATCCAAGAAATTCAGGATCGCCAGTACCGTTGACAAATGATTCGCCAAGGAAGCAAATCCTGATTTGTGGTCGATATTCTGACATAATTCAGGCATACAAGCAAATATACTTAAATTTATCAAAAAAAAACTGCTTTCTTTGCTACAGCTATTTGACTTTTGAGCAGGAAATTTCAAGTTGATGTTAAATCTAAACAGTTGATAACCAAAAGTTAACGAGGTAAGGGTATATTCCATTCTGGGAATAGTAGATTTTCCTAACAATATTTACGAGTAGAGTAGTGCAAAAAATAAAGTACTGTTACTCGATCTAAATACTGTACTATATAGATATCTTTGCCAGTAAACCTGTTTGGAAAGAACTATTCTCAATACAATTGCTGTTTCAATACTTGACAAAACAGCAATAATTTGCATTAGACAAGAAATCTTACCTTGCCTTATTCAACTTGAGGATAAAAAATGCTTAAGGCGATCGCATCTGCCTGGATACTACTTGTTGTTGGCGACTTCCTTTCTACCTTTTGTTATCACATACCTGAACATGTTTTTGGTATCCTTCACTTACGAACTCATCACTCCTACAAGAAGAACTTTCGCCATTATGCCATCCTGACGTTTAATCCCCAGGTTCTTCTAGATGGTGTTCTGGGTGCTTTACCTTATTTACTGGTAGCAACAGTTCTATGGTTCTTTTCCCCTATTGGTGTTTTGTGTGGGCTACTATTTGGTCAGTTTCATGTATGGTGGAGACATACAAGTACCTTGGGTTGGCAAACTCCAAAGTCAGTGGATTTTTTGTGCCGAATTCTATTTATCACGACTCCAGAAAGACATTGGCAACACCATCAAAAAACTAACCAAGGTTACGGTGATATTTTTACATTTTTTGAACAGCCAGCCAAAGGTTGGTTGCGTCTACTACGCCTATTGAGGTTGCGTTTCTCGCACCTACTTGTACCTCAATGATATTAGTGTATACTAAAGGATTTGAGATAGGAACTTGCGAGTGCGATCGTGCTTTGGGTTTTGAAAGAAAGTACTTGGCGTAGCTTCCTCGACAATCGTACCGCTATCCATCAGAATCACGCGATCGGCAACTTCGCGAGCAAATCCCACTTCATGAGTAACCACCACCATTGTCATACCGTCAGTAGCGAGGGTTTTGATAACGTCCAAAACCTCTCGCACCATCTCCGGATCTAAAGCAGAAGTGGGTTCATCAAAAAGCATAACTTTAGGCTGCATAGCCAATGCTCTAGCAATGGCTACCCGTTGCTGCTGTCCACCTGACAATTGTCCTGGATATTTCTGTGCTTGTTCCAAAATTCCCACTCGCTCTAGCAACTGCATCGCCACTTCTTCTGCTTTGACTTTCGTCCACTTGCGCACCCAAGTTGGTGCCAAAGTGATATTTTGCAGCACACTCAAGTGAGGAAACAAATTGAACTGTTGAAACACCATTCCTACTTCTCGTCGAATTGCCTCAATATTTTTCAGGTCATTCGTCAGGTTAATACCATCAATTTCAATTCGTCCCTGTTGATATTCTTCTAAAGCATTAAAGGTGCGAATAAAAGTCGATTTCCCTGAACCCGAAGGTCCCATCAAAACCACCACTTCTCCCCGATGTACTATCAGGCTAACACCTTGGAGAACGTGAAATTTTCCATACCACTTATGGACATCTTGAGCAATAATAATAGGCTGTTGTAAATTCATAATTATTAGTTATTAGTTATTAGTTATTAGTTATTAGTTATTAGTTATTAGTTATTAGTTATTAGTTATTAGTTATTAGTTATTAGTTATTAGTCATTGCCCATTGCCCATTGCCCATTGCCCATTGCCCATTGCCCATTGCCCATTGCCCATTGCCCATTGCCCATTGCCCATTGCCCCCTCATCACCGTTGACCTACACCCAACTGCTTTTCTAAACGTCGAGAAGCTAGGGACATGGAATAGCAAAAGACCCAATAAATAAATCCAATGAACAAATAGACTTCTGCATAGCGATCAAGAAATTGAGGTTGAGCCAGGATAGCACGAGAAACTCCTGTTAATTCCAATAATCCAACAATTGATAACAAGGAGGTGTCTTTAAACAAACCGATAAATTGACCAACAAGAGCTGGGATAACGGCACGTAGCGCTTGGGGAAGAACAATAAGTAGCATTGTAAGGGGAGCATTCAATCCCAGTGCAATAGCCGCTTCAAGTTGTCCGCGTGGAATTGATTGAAGACCACCACGTACATTTTCTGCTAAATAAGCAGCACTAAATAAAATTAAACCAGCAATTCCTCTTAAAACTCTGTCTAAACGATATTCTACTGGCAAGAACAAAGATAACATCACTTGAGCAAAGAACAAAACTCCAATCAGTGGCAGTCCTCGGATAATTTCAATGTAGAGGATACTAAACCAACGTATAATAGGCAACTGACTCTGACGACCCAACGCCAATAAAACACCCAAGGGAAAGGAGAGAACAATACTAATCACCGCCATCACCAAAGTGAGCAGCAAACCATTCCACAAACTGCTTTCTACTGGTTGCAGTCCAAAGCCTCCCCCAACAAGCCATAGGATAATTGGAAAGGAAAGCGTCCACCCAAAGGGTAGCCAACTGTTCATCTGATGGGGTAAGCGTTTCGTAAAAGTTCCCCATGACAAGCCAGCCAGACAAAGAATAATGAAGAGTGCTAGCCAAAGTCGCCAAGTTAGTTCTTGCGGGAAACGACCAACAAAAAATAAAGATAAGTTGGCTGTGATAACTTGCCATTTTGCTTGAGTTAATACCCAAGTCAGGATACCTTTGATACTAAAGACGAGCAGATAGAGACAGACAACAGTAAAAATACTGTTGTACCAGTTATTAAATAGATTTTTATATAGCCATTGTAGGATAGTAGGCTTTTGATTTTTAAAAACCATCTGAAAAACTCATCTCTCCTTGAGTTGGACGCTACGGTTTAACAAATTCATCACTAAGGAGACACTCAGGCTAATGGTTAGATAAGTAACCATAATTAACAGCATAACTTCTACAGCTCGACCTGTTTGGTTAAAAGTTGTGGAAGCAACAAAGTAAATATCAGGATAGCCGATCGCAATTGCTAAACTAGAATTCTTAGCTAGGTTGAGGTACTGGCTTGTCAACGGTGGAATAATGAGCCGTAAAGCTTGGGGAAAAACCACAAGCCGTAAGAGTAAATACGGCTTTAAACCTAATGCTCGTGCTGCTTCCCATTGTCCTTTAGGGACTGATAAAATCCCAGCTCTGACAATTTCGGCGATGAAAGCACCAGTGTACAGCGTCAATCCCAGAACAAGTGTTGATAATTCAGAAGAGAGCTGTATTCCAAAAGGAAGGGTCACTCCTCGATTGTTAATATTTATAAACCCAAGTAGAGAAATTTGATTTTCTATTTTTGGCAAACTTAGGAAAAGAGCAAAGTACCAAAAGAACAATTGCAGAAGTAAAGGCGTGTTGCGTAAGGTTTCAACATACACTAGAGCTAGCTGACGTACTAACCAATTATCTGATAGCCGCCCCACTCCCACAGTAATACCAACAATTGTTGCCAGAATGATGCCAAAAACTATAACTTGCAGAGAGTTCACCAGTCCAACTAATAAAGCACGGCTATAGGGGTCAGAAGGCTTGTAAGAAATGGGAGTTTCACCAATATCAAAGGATGCTTGAGATTGTAGAAAATCAAATCCTAGTTGGAGACCTAGCCGCTGGAGATTGTATGTCAGGTTGTGCCATAGTATCATCACGACGATGACAGCTATGAACACAGCTATTAACTGACCGACAACAGGAAAAAACTTTCGGTTGCGCCAAATTGGAGTCATAGTAAATGTAAGAATTCAGGAGTCAGGAGTCAGAATTCAGAATTCAGAATTAACCAATAGAAATAGCACAGCTTGTTAGTAATCTACTGACTTTCTCAAGTTTCCATATTCAAGATCAAGAAAAAGAATCAGTTTGACTTCTTTATCGGAAAGGAGGAGCGTAAAGAATACCACCTTTATTCCAAAGTTTGTTTACACCCCGCTCCAGTTTTAACTCAGATTTTTTACCTAAATGACGCTCATAAATTTCACCATAATTGCCTACGTGTTTGATAATACGAACAACGAAGTCATTTGTTAAACCCATACCTTTGCCAAGGTTCCCTTCTGTACCTAGCAAGCGCTTAACTTCTGGGTTACTACTGTTTGCTAATTGACCAACATTTTGGGAACTCACTCCCAGTTCTTCAGCATTGATAAGAGCAAAAATTGTCCATCTCACCATCTCAAACAACTTAGAATCCCCATTGACAACAGCAGGTGCTAGAGGTTCTTTTGACAGCACAATATCTAAAACAACGTGGTCATTAGGTTTTTTCAGAGTGGTGCGACGAGAAACGAGTGCAGAACGGTCTAATGTGATGCCTTCGCAGCGACCTTGCTCGTAGGTGGCAAAAACTGTGTTAGCATCTTCAAAGACTAAAGGCTTGTAGTTAATACCGCGTTGCCGCATTTGGTCTGCTAAATTCTGTTCATGAGTGGTTCCTGTCCCGATACAGATGGATTTACCCTTAAAGTCTTCCAGCGTTTTGATGTTACTATTTTTTCTCACCATTATGCCTTGACCGTCGTAAAATACCGCAGCAGGAAATTTCAGACCTATAGAGGTATCTCGGCTCATTGTCCAAGTCGTATTTCGGCTTAGGATGTCTACTTCGCCTGTTTGCAGGGCTGTAAAACGTTCTTTGGAGTTTAAGTTGCGGAATTCTACTTTCTTGGGGTCATCAAAAAGTGCTGCAGCGATCGCACGGCAAACATCCACATCTAACCCTGCGTATTCACCGTTAGACTTAACATAGCTAAATCCTGGCAATTGTCCGCTCACACCGCAGATGAGTTTACCACGGCTTTTGATTGTATCCAACAGACTTTTATCACTTCCTCCTACCTGTCCAGCACAAGCACTCAATAAAAAGACTAGGGGTAAAGTCGCTAGCAGTGATAATCCCCATTGACGCTTCAACATTAACCAACTTTCTCCTCTACTCAATAAAGACTAAGATACTTTATTGTTTCCTAAATGGTTGCAAAAGTTATCAATTTATACTGGCAATATTAAAACTAGCGACTTACGCCATTGTTTTGATAAGCTAAACCACATCTAATTTTCCAGAGTGAGCCAAGGCAGTAAAAGGTTTCAGGCGACAAATTATGCAACTTTTATGTGGAACAGCTTATACTTTCGTCGTTCAATATTAAACTTTTTAAACAAAAAATATCTATCGGATATTGCGTCATCAACTTGCTTCATGCTTGATTCAAATTGAAGATGGAACAGACCAGTATTCTCTATACTGGTTTACGTGCAATGAACACCGCATGAGCTTTTGGCAAATAATACTGACCATAACTACGCATCGTTTGAACCAGAAAGCCAACTTGACTTAGTTCTCTAGCAATATCTGACGATTTATATAATCGCAGACGGTGTACTTCGTCAGCCCGTCTGTAGCATTCTTCTACCTTCAGTAGATCACAAAGTTTTTTAGAAGCCCTGCCACATCAGCATTCCACCAAAACACTCGGACACAATAAAAGAACCTATTAATCAACATTTCAGCCAATACCGTTAGTTGCCCCAAAGCGATCGCTCTTAAACTAAAGCTGTTTGTCTCCTTGTCAGCGAGGGCACAAACCCTCATTCTTACGTCAGTTTCGGAAAGTTTGTGATCTACTGACCTTGCGAAAGGTAATGATTCGACGAGTTAACATCTGTTGTTCTGGCTCTTCCTCCTTTTCGACGAGAACTACCCAATCCTTTCCTTGAGTGAATCCTTTAGTGATGTTTTCTGGTGTGACTTGTCCCGGCTCTGCAATGTCGAAAAGCAAAACACCCCCAGGAGTTAAAGCACTGTATATGCGATGGAAAAGCTGAAGGAGCATTTTGCTATTGTTGTCTGAATCAAATAAGTAGTTGAAGCATTCACCAATCGACGTGACAGCATTGCACGGTGGGATATCTACCTTGAACAGTGAACTAATCTGAAACTCAGCATCTGGGACTCTTTTTCGTGCAATAGCAATCAGCGGCTCAGAAATATCAACTCCAAAAACATGGTAATGAGCTTTGGTGAACTCTTGTGCTGATAATCCGCTTCCACAACCCAAATCCACCACTAGACCTTCTTGTATTTTGTTTTGCTTTAATATTTCTAATATGCCAAGAGCAGATTTAAGAGCGTAGTCACTGAAACCGACATCATGAATATACGCAAGGTCTTCTTTGTAGTAGTCTTTCATATGGATTCTCGGTCAATATTCGCTTTGGACGAATGTGAACATGTGAAACCGATGATAGCATTTTAGAAATTGATTTTTGCAGCTAGACTTTTCAAATCTGGTACTTCCAAATCTGGTTTGCCTTGAGCAAGTAGAGCAGCCCCTGAACCTTCTTTACCTAGTCTGCGATTTACCCAAACCGTCGATAACCTCAAGGAATTTGCTGGAACAATGTCATGGTAGATACTACCAGCAACATGTAGAATCTTCTCAGAGGGTATGCCAATTTCTGCAATACGAGCGATCGCTAAGAGAAAATTTTGCACAGAAGGTTTATAGCTTTTCACACTCTCAGCAGTCACAACCTCATCAAACTCAACTTGCAGATGTTTTGCACTGAAGGCAAACAGGTCATCATCAACATTAGAAATGATTGCTAGTTTGAATTGCTGTTTCAGCGTCTTGAGGGCTTCAACAGTGTCAGGAAAAGGTTGCCAGTGTTTGATAGAATTAGCAAGTGCATTTAACTCCTCAGGAGAAGGCGTAAATCCAAATTGTTCTCCAAACTTTTGCACAACTCCCCTGAGAACATCTTTGTACTTGCGGTACTCTCCCTGCTCAAGATTGGATTCAAAGCCAGCAAACAACTCAAGGATTTCGTTCTCACTCAGTTGAATCTGATGGGTTACGAGAACTGGCTGCAACGCATCCAGCACACCTTTTTCCCAATCAATCAAAGTTCCATAGCAGTCAAAGGTCAAGACTTCATATTGATTCAGGTTAATCATGGTTTGGTGCTCCCTAACTCATTTAATCAAGCCTGTTTTGTGCTAGTTCTTATAGATAGATATTAAATCAGTTGACGACCACAGAGGTAATAGGAGTTTTCGTTGCTTTTGCCGACTTTCTCCGTCGCCAAACCTTGTAATATAAAATTGGCACTGCAGAGCGAGACAATAGTAAATATGCCACTTACCCTGTCATTAAGGAAATCGCTAATCCTTGGAAAATTGGGTCAGTAATTGTTGCAGAAGTTTATTTAGGAGGTAAACTGCAATGCTACAAACCATTGAAGGAATATATAGAAACGGCAAAATTGAACTCACTGAAATACCACAAGGTATTACTGAAAGCCGCGTATTTGTTACTTTCTTATAAACGAAATCCACTACTTGGTCAGAAATGATTATTCAACATCAAGGCGTAGCAGAAAGTATTATTTTTGAATCATATCGAGATGAACTGCTACCACCGAAGGAAATAGAGTTTTAATGATGGGTTACTTACTCGACACGTAACCGTTTACGGGGGGGTAAGAATTTGATAGGGTTTGAGGGATCTTTAAACTCGTAAATTAGAGGATCCGAGGCTAAATCATGAGAAGAAATCACCTGTAATCTTCATTCTATAGTTACACCCTGAACCCTTACAAATAACTCAAATTTCCATCATTATTTTCGATTCCCCGAATTAGAATTGATGTTGATTTGAATTTACCATTCTTCCTACGACAACTTGCTGAGAGAGTTGCGCCAGAAACAGAAATTTTACTACAAGAACTTTGATAAGTACTAGGAGATGTGGATCTAAAATAACTCAAGTTTCCATCATTATTTTCGATTCCCCGAATTAGAATTGATGTTGATTTGAATTTACCATTCTTCCTACGACAACTTGCTGAGAGAGTTGCGCCAGAAACAGAAATTTTACTACAGGAACTTTGATAAGTACTAGAAGAAGTGGGACTGGACAAAGCAATATCAAGAGGAATTGCAGCTAAGATTGTACAACAAGCTGTCAACGTTACTTTTTTGAGTAAAGACATGAGTATCTCTTTTGAAGAATTGAGCTTTATTACGAGTATCGGGAGTGTATATCTTACCGAAGAAGAATTCAGGAGTCAGGAGACAGCGCTGCAGAATGAACTCCTGTGCGACTGGTGGATGAATAATGGTCTAAAGCCCCCGATTTGAATCGTGGAAGAAATAGAAAAGCAAAGCAGCTTTGTTGAAACCCCTGGCTTCTCCCAAAGGGAGACGCGCAAGGGACAGACAGACTCTGTTGGTGAATTCTTGAAACCTTCATTATTTCGTAGGTTGGGTTTCACTTCGTTCAACCCAATCTATGCCGTATTCATGAGTTTTTCGTAAGATTCCTAATGTTAAGAAATATTTCGCCAACAGAGTCACAGACATGGGGTATTCTGACTTATGACTCCTTCCTTCCCATTTTAATTTACCTAAAATTTAAGGTATTCAACAAGGAAACAAAGAATGACCGATACACTAGAACACCGATTCAGTATTCACCAATTGTGATAAAAAACCCGGTTTCTTCTCATTGAAATAACGAAATATCAGTCTTTCCAGCAACATAAACCGGGTTTATGGCATTAATGAATCGGTGTTCTAGCAGGAAGCTGATAGACAAGGCATTCCCAAAAGTCCCCTACTCCGAGAACAAACATGTCAACGTTAAGAGGATGTTTGAAAAGTCTAAGAGCGTGTGTTTCACTACCCTAGCTACTGAGAAACTGCTACCTTGAGAATCTGGGTTTTGGGATTTGCGATCGCGCCCCTGAGTCTGACTTAAGGCTCAAGCAGACCCTTTTCAAACAACCTCTAAGGGTAAGAAATCACCATTTGATGGAGATATATACTTTAAATGGTCATAAACTGAGCTTTAGAAAAAGTCTGAAATCGCAACGTCAGCAAGGAATTTAATTCCTGAGTATGCGTTTGATGTGCTGTATCTATAAAGCGAGAAATGGCTGTTTGAAAT
>JAHHHH010000058.1 GCA_019359415.1 Iphinoe sp. HA4291-MV1
GCGTGAAACGCTGCTGCGGCGACGATAGTTGGTGGGTAGCTGCCTGCTACAATAGCTCGGTGCCAGGACTATCTTTCTGCTCAAAGGCTCGTTGTGAATTGCTCACAACGAGCCTTTGACTTTGAGATAATGCACTATCACCAGGAGGTTTAGACTATAGCGGTTCTCAATTGAGTCACATACAGTAACCGCAATGTTTGAACCACCCAAGAATATCACTCAAATTAATACTCTCAAAAGCTTCTGTAATCGCTTTATCTAAATCTTCATATGTACGGGCTGCGAGCGAGCGTTAATATTCTTTGCATTTCTTCAACTTCATTCATGATTGGAGTGAAAAGCTCTTTCTCGGCTAAATCAACTTCCTTAGCAATTATTAATTGTGTATCAAGCTCTCTCAAGGAGCCTAATCTCCTTTCTTTTTGGGATAAACGACGTTTTTTCGCTACTTCTAGATAATCTTTTCTGACTATTTCCCGATAGGTTCTTGGTTTTTTCTCTAATTTCCCCCTTATCTGTTCATAAAAAGGGTTACTAATGACACTAAGTAGTGAAACAGTAACGAATGGTGATGCAAGGATTTCGGGTTATTCTAGCCTTTTTTCTTGCACTTGAATACATTTCTCTGGTCTGAAAATCCACAGAATGCTACCTTTTCCTACTTTTTCAGCAACCCCTATTTATGTTATTAATGCTGCGTTGTACTATCGTGTACATAATTCCAATTGTTAAGAGAGTGTGTTTTCTATGTCATCCATTATCAGGCTTGCTAGTGAACAGGATGCTAAGCAAGTTCTGGAAATTTACGCCCCCTTTTGCGGTGATTCACCTGTGTCTTTTGAGGTTCAACCACCAACTTTAGATGAAATGCAGCAGCGCATTGCCAAAGTTCTACAGATGTTGCCTTGGCTGGTGTGCGAGCATGATGGGGAAGTTCTCGGATATGTTTATGCTATACCTCATAGAGACAGAACTGCCTATCAGTGGGCTGTTGATGTATCCGTTTATATACATAAAGCAGCACGTCGTTCAGGCATAGGACGAGCCTTGTATACGTCGCTGTTTAAAATTCTAGTGCTTCAAGATTATTACAGCGCCTACGGAGGTGTCACTCTCCCAAACATAGGTAGTGAAAGACTGCATGAAGTGATGGGATTTCAGCTCATTGGGATATATCAAGGTGTAGGATACAAGTGTGGTGCGTGGCATGATGTAGGGTGGTATGAGCTATCTTTGCAACCGCGATCGCCCAATCCTAAGCCTCCTATCAACATCAACGCGTTACGCAATACCTTAGAATTGAAATACGCCTTGGCTAGTGGAGTGTCTTTCCTCAAGCTTGCTTAATTATTTGGTTTTAGAAACTTCTGGACTACGAATCACTATATGTCCCTTTTCACCTTGTTGGATAGCCAATACTAATGGACGCTCATTTGCTTTTGCATTGGAGGGTAATGCTTGAATTGACACTCCCCAGCAATCAAGGCAAGAGGATTCTTGGTTCGTTGACTCACCACTAGACAGCAGGCTTGCGCTAACCGCCCAGGAGGGTAAATCTCCCCAAGCTTATATAACATTATCAATATCTTCTAAACTTAAACCTAACTGCGTTTGTTCTCATTTAAGGACTTCTTCATACTCGAGTGCTAGGGCGGTAGAAATATTTAATTGTCAGCGCGGTTATTTTTAAATACTCCGGTTTTACTCCCGCTCCAATTAAATGCTCACAAGCTATCGATCCAAAAAACTTCGGAAACATATATAACGGTTTTGAAACCATACCCAACCCATTTAAAATCATCGCTTTTACTGCTTGTCCTTGATGTCTCCAAAGTGCTTGACTAGACTCTGTTGAATAGCTCCGATGGAAGCCACTTCTGCTTGCTTTCTCTGATGACGAAAACTTTTTTTTGCACCGACAGATTTACTTCCAAAACCCTGAGACATTAGGTGTGTTCCTTGAGATTTTTAACGACGGCATTGCTGTCATCTCACTTATTTTGCTCCAAAGTCAAGTACGTACGATTTCTACTCTAGTTCTCTATACTTACTATGCCTCATTTGTCAAGCTCGAATTATACTAAATGAGATGAGCTTACCCTGGACCCTGATTTTTTTTGAACGTGTCCGGTTCGGGGGACTATGACATCATCAGAGGTATTAGTGTGTTACTTCGTTCCTAACCCTGTTTTGTCACTCTCGGAAAAGAAAAATCAAAGCCAAATTTTGAACTGTAGATAGAACGGGCATTTGAGCGTTTATTTTCTAACACAATGCCTTAAATCATGGCTTTTGGTAAAAGTCTTATGCTGTAAGCATTCCAGATTATTCTCTACCGAAAGTGACAAAAGAGAGCTAAGATTCCTTTCTCGATAATGAGTTAGCGCCGTTATGGGAGCGGTGGCGTTGACTGAGGATGAGCTTTAGAGCCGGTTTATCTGTTCCTACGTCAAAACCAAATTATCCCGATGAACTACGGTTTCCACACCAACATAACCTAAAATACCAGGAATTTCACTGGAACGGCGTCCGCGAATCTTTTGCAGTTCGGTGCTACTGTAGTTTACAAGTCCTCGAGCAATTTCATGACCGTTTCTATCGCACAGTTGCACTGCTTCTTGAGTGTCAAATTCCCCTTCTACTGCGCTAATACCAGCTGCTAACAACGATTTACCCGCACCAGAAATTGCTAGCACTGCTCCCTCATCCAAATAAAGTTTCCCTGCAGGAATCAAACCATATGCTATCCAACGTTTACGAGCAGAAGCTGGTTCAGGTTGCGGTTCAAAGTGAGTGCCAATGGCTTCGCCCTGTAAAATTTGTTCTATGTTGCGGGGGTATCGTCCTTCGGTAATCACGGTACGAACACCAGCAGCGATCGCAATTCGTGCTGCAGAAATTTTGGTCAGCATACCGCCAGTACCCCATTGGGAACCTTGTGTGCCTGTTTGTACCTGTAATTCTGCTAATTCTTTGATGTTGCTCACTAAAGCAATAGGCTGAGCATCAGGTACAGAACGGGGATCGGCTGAGTAAAGCCTGTCAACATCGGTCAGCAAAAATAGCCAATCTGCTTCCACTAAGCTAGCAACTAAGGCAGAAAGGGTGTCATTGTCTCCAAATTTCAGTTCCTCCACTGCGACTGTATCATTCTCATTCACCACCGGAATGACTCCTAGTTCCAGTAATTCCCTGAATGTGTTGTAGACGTTAAGGTAACGACTGCGCTGTACTAAGTCGCTGCGGGTGAGCAAAACCTGAGCAATTGGCTGTTGCAGTGTAGTAAATAAATCATCGTACACCCGTATTAACCTGCCTTGCCCTACTGCTGCAACTGCTTGTTTTAAAGCGATCACTTTGGGACGTTCTGTTAAGCCTAGCCGCGCACAACCCACCCCTACAGCGCCAGAGGATACCAAAATGACCTTATGACCCTGTCGCCGCAGATGTGAAAGGGTTTCTGCTAAAGTCGCAATTGTGGAAAGTGCCAGTTGTCCGGTTTCTGGTTGAGTCAGGCTGGATGTGCCAATTTTGACGACAATTGTTTTAGTCATTGGGCAATGGGCAATGGGCAATGGGCAATGGGCTCCACTCCCTCTTCGGTTATAAATTGCAAAGCGTCAGCCCCTCTATATATTGAGGCTGACGCTTTGCTTTTTGATATTGACTTGTTATCGGCTAGGGTCTTTATTTGGCTGACCCCATATTATTTATGTTTATTATGATCCCCGATTTTTGTTTCAAACAAAGTTTTTTTTATTTTTTCTTTAGATTTACTTTCCTGACGATTTGTCAACTTTTGTAATCCTCCTTGTTTTAGGAGTCATGGAGGCACCGAGAATTTCAGATATCCAAACTTCAAAGTTGCGTACCGGATGGGAACGAAGAGCAACATCTGGATGGATAATCGGTTCTACCAGAATAGTAAACATTCCTAAGCGATTACCTGCTAAGACATCAGTGAATAACCTATCTCCCACCATGCCTACCTGGTGTACAGGTAAATTCATCGCCTTGAGTGCTTGGCGAATTTTACGTCGCGAGGGCTTAGCAGCACCTAAGAAATAAGGTAGGTTGAGCGATCGCGCAATTCCACCAATCCGGGTGTCACTCAGGTTATTACTAACCAACCACAACTTTACACTGGGGCGTATTTGTTCTACCCACTGTTGCAGTTCCACAGAAGCTGACGCGACTCTGATTGGAACTAATGTTTCATCTACATCCAATACCAGCCCCTTCAGCCCGTATTTTTGGATAATGTCTGGCGTGAGGTTCAACACTGAACCTTTTAGAATCAAGTTAGGCTTGAGGAGATTGTTCCAACGCATAAATCAAGAATCAAGAGTTAAGAGTCAAAAGTCAAAAGTCAATGGCAACCAACTTATGACTAATGACTGAAAAAATCTTTCTTTTTACCCTTATGGGTATCTCCTCCAACAGAGGCTGCTTCAGTTGCCAGTTGCTGTAGCCTGACCGAACCCGTCCACCGCACTGGCTCACTTTTTACTTGCTTTGACTAGACACTAGACAAAGAGTAGACTTGACCATCAATCAACAGTCGAGTGATTCCCTTTGCTTGTAGATGATAACGTGCTTTGTGCAGTATTTTGGTATCGGGAATTTTAATCACGCGATCGCGCTTGGTTGAGAAGCGCTTTGCCACTCGATGGTTATCGAATATTGGTAGCGTTCTTTGTTGGGTTTCCAGGCTAGGAATTTGCCCTAAGTCGCCAAAGTCCCTAAGTGGACGGGTGATTAATTCCGAGGAGCGGTCTATCACTAAATAGCAAGTTTTGGGTAAAGTAGCTGCTGACAGTGGTAAGACTCGAACTAATGCATCACCTGACCTTGATCTTGTGACAAAAGGCGAGGCTGGTTCAAAGTCTTCTTCGTCTAGATATTCCTCATCATCATCATCATCCAAATCCTCTAAATCATCTGACTCATCTAGCAAGTCTTCGCCAAACATTTCTGCTATGACGTTGGCTTCTGGACGTGTATCTTCTTCTAAAAGCGGACTGGGAATGCTAGTGATTTCTGGAGGTCTTTGTTCCAGAAGTTCCAATTGCTCAGCAACTGGTTGCTCATCTCGCGACTCTCGGCGGATCGGTAAACTTGGTTTTGCTGTAGCCGAGGAACGCCGCTTCAGTCGTCTGGTAGGTGAAGTTGGTTCATCAACTTCCATCAGGTGTGATTCTTGTACCACGACTGGTTCTTCTTGCTGCTGAACCTTGACGACACTTTGTTCAGAAACGGGATATGCTACCTCTTGCTCTTGTGTCTGGTCTTCGGGTGGCTGGTTGCCAAATACAGGCAAATTGTCGTAATTGACCTGTGCTCTTCCTTCAGGAGTTCTAGCAGCACGCTTCAAAGACACGAGGTATTCATACTCATCTTCTGGCAAAGTACTTTTGAGTAAGCGGCTAATCGTCGAGTTACTCACGTCATAGCGCTCTGCCAAAGTTGAGGTCGTTTCAGCAGTTTCGCGATACAATTTAAGAATTTCTTGTTTATCTGATTCTGTTAGTTTTCTCACAGTAGACACCACAAACGTCTAAGCTCTTTTTCTTCCACGAGACACGTCGCGAACAGATGAATGATGCGTCGTATTCCACCAACAGCGCCCATGCCAAATCAAAATCCACTCCATACCCAAAGTACCTCTAATATCTCTCCATTTTGATAGTTAGGAAGATAGTTAGGAATCCAATTTGTGGCATATTTAAACCACATGATACTCATCCCCAAAAACAAATAAATTAGCACAAAAAAGACATCGTCAAGAGAAATGATAGGTTCTTCTTTCAAGACTATTTCTGTATAACCGAAAAATATCTTTCCAAGGAAATATGAAAGCATAACGATACTGATTGCTAACCAAACACTATAACCACTAACAATTTGTGAACTGGGCCAATTTCTTAAGCATAAGACACCAGCACCCAGATAAGCTATTGCTTTATTAAAAATAGATATACCAAGAACATACCAATTTCTATACTTTTCTATGCCACTTGAACATAGAATTCTGACATTAAGCAAAAGAAAGTGCAGTAATGCCAGTATATTCCAGCCTAGCCTGGCTAAGACAATGCCTTGAGTGGAGAACATGGTTTTGGGATGTAACTTGGTGTCAGCGCTACTCATAACACCTCGCGAGATGTTTGGAAACTCAGAGGCTTGAGCCGCTGAGAGGAAAAACGACACGAGGGACTTTAGTCCCCATGAAAGGGACTAGTTTTTGATTGGATATAATCCCAGGAACTAGTAAACCTGTTTAAGTCTCCTCGCTCAACACAACTAAGATGACTGGTCTTTAACCACGACTTAACAAGAAGTCTTGCAGATAACCCGAACTGGAGAAGTATTCGGAAGTGCGTACCAAGTTGTGTCTCTATGAGCTAGTCATCACTTACATTGTCTAACTTGTTTAGGACAAGCCCCTAGCCTTTAGGCAGGGGTTGATGACAGAACTTTACAGTATAAATGCACTCTAGCAGTTTTTTGGCTAAATGATAGTTCAAGAAGTAATCTTTATGAAAGGGAACAAGTCAATTCAACGCTAAAACTCCTATCCTAGCCACCGGGAATATCCCATTCCTCTTACAGAGGGTGGGGTGAAAGGCGGGGGAATTGCGAGACGTTAAGCGACTGAGTTGAGCAATTCCCAATCTCCGTGGGAACAAATGGAGAAAACGTGCGATCAAGTGTAGATAGCGGTAGTGAAAAAAGATATAATGTAGAGACTGACTGTATAACAAGCCAGTCTTTTCGATTGGGTGCGTAACTCAGGGGATAGAGTAGCTGCCTTCTAAGCAGCGAGTCGCAGGTTCAAATCCTGCCGCACCCGTTTTAAGTTAAAAAATCATTACCAGTTTTCATGATCCTTGAGTAAGTCTTGACTATAACAGAAATGACTGTGTGTTATGGTTGACTGGACTTTAAGGAGCTTTCAAAATGCCAATGATGCTGATTCAGGGTAAGTATAGAGTAGTCAACGCTGCTCCTGATGGCGATTCCGTCCGGTTTTATCCTAATAACCCTCAGCTTTGGAAAAAATTGCCTACACGAGTCCGCACTAACCACTTAGGAGGCGCACAGCTCCGCTTAGATAGCATTGATACTTTAGAAACACACTACCGACCTAACGTTGGTAGTTTTCCAATGCAGCACCAGCCAAAGAAATACGCTCATGCTGCTGCAAGCGAGCTGTTAGAATTTTTGGGATTTGAGAAAATTACTCGTGGTTCTAATGAGATTATCACATCGGCAGAACCAGAAGAAGTCCCGGGTTTCATCCTCACTCGATTTGCTGACGCATATGGGCGGAGTGTCGCTTTTGCGTTCCAAGGTGAATCGGATGCAGCAGATGGTAGCGATGTTTTCTTCAACAAAGCTTTGCTAGAAAAAAGCGCAAACTATCATATGTTGGTTCAAGGGTTAGCTTACCCCACCTTTTACTCCAAGTTATATCCCGACATAAGAACAGAGTTGGCTATAGTCGCAAAGAAAGCTCGTGATGAAAATAAAGGTTTGTGGTCTGTAGACAAAACTAATGAAGGTTTTGTTTTGGAAGAATTGAAAACCATTACTGATCGCGTAGTCATCTTACCTAAACTATTCCGCCGACTGCTCGGTTATCTTGCTATTAATGATGGTAGTGTATCTCTAAACGGATTTTTAGATTACATTGGATCTCTTGATGACAAATTGATAATTCTTTCTGAAGGACATGTTACTGAATTTGACTATGTGATAGAGGTTGATGCTAAGAATCTCAAACTAAAATATCTGCCAGAAGATTTAGTGTTCATAGAAAAATAAATTATCATATAGCAATCCTAAATCATTCGTACAAAGCTATAAACCCGGTATCTCAAAGATACCGGGTTTATCTGGATTCGCAATTTTTACAAATCAAATAAGATTGCTATATCAGTTATCAGTTAACTGTTAACTGATAACTGACAACTGTTAATTAAGCTCCAGGTCCAGCAGTGACAATCACCAACTTATCTGGATGAATTAGTTCCTGAATTGTCTGCTGCACCTGAGCGGGAGTCACTGCTTCAATCCTCTTGGGAAATTCTCGGATTTCTGAGAGAGAAAGACCGTAGACAGCATTTTCCAAAACCATGTTCGCTACGTTACTAGGATTTGCTAAGTCTACAGGGTAGCTGTTGGTTATTGAGCGTTTCGCTGTGTTCAATTCTGCCTCAGTGATTCCTTGCTCTCGCAACTGCTTGAGTAAAGCAAGAGTGCTGACAATAGCTTTCTGAGCATCTCCTGGAGCAGTTTGCATCTGGATTAAAAATGGACCGGGATTGATACCTGTAGCAAAGGCACTGTAAATACCGTAAGTTAGACCTTGGCGATCGCGCACTTCAGTACCCAAACGGCTAGACAAGGTATCGCCGCCCAAAATTTCATTTAATACCAAAGCAGCATAGAAACGAGGGTCTTTCCGCGCAATACCATTGTAACCAATGTATGTCACAGCTTCCGCCTTACCGGGAATCACTGGACTCAAACGTTTCATTGTTTGTGGTAAAGACACCGGAGATAAGTTAAGAATCGGTGGTTTACCCTGAGCTTGCCATTTACCAAAAGCGTTATTCAATAAAGCTTTCACTTGATTTGGATCAAAGTCACCAACAACAGCGATCGCTGTCGTATCTGGTCGATAGTGTTCCTGGTGGAAGCGAAGCACATCAGCACGAGTTACACTTCTTAAGCTTTCTTCTGTAGGAAAGCTATGAAACGGATGATTTTCAGGGTAAATTGCCTGCTGGAATACTCGTCGTCCTAATCCACGAGGATCATCAAGCTGTACTTTCAGACTTATTAAAGCACGCTGACGACTCAGTTCTAGCTGGTTGTCTGGGAAGGTAGCATTTTGCACCACATCTGCTAGAGTTTGAATCAATATCGGCAGATTAGCAGACAGCCCATTGCCAGCAATACTAACTCCTTCGCGACTAGCATTGAATCCCAAGTTTACCCCTCTGTCCTCTAGTATTTTTGCCAGAGTCAAAGCATTTTTTGTCTGAGTTCCATTCATTAAATTGGTCGCAACGAAACTTGCTAGACCTGCTTTCGTGTTAGTATCAAATTCGCTACCAGCACTAATTTGCCCACTGAGATTAACGGTGGGGACACTGTGATCAGCTAGTAGGAAAACGCGCAACCCATTTTTGAGCGTGAATTGCTCTGGTAACGGTTGTTGAGTCGAAGCAGTGGCTGATGTTGCACGAGGCAGGTATTTGGCAAGTTCTGCTGGATCGACAGGCTTACCAGGGTTGAAGTTTTCTACGGTGCGACTAGAACCAGCACTGGAAGCCCCTGGCTTACCACCTGGTAGAGTCGGTTCAAAGAAGCCAATAGTTTGTTGAGCAGGATTGAGGTAAGTTTTCGCCATTCGCTGTATATCTGCTGCTGTCACTTTGGCAACTGTCTTTAGATACTGTTCAACATAGCGATAATCCCCAGCGACAGTTTGGTTATAACCCAGTTGCGTCGCCTGACTGGTGATGTCCTGGTTTCCGAGTACAAAGGTGGCTTGTAGTTGCGTCTTTGCTCGGTTCAATTCTTCTGTCGTGACTTGTTTCTGCTGTAGTTTAGCCAAAGACTGTTGCAGCACCTGGGCAATTTTCGATAGTTGTTGACCTGGAGCAGCTATAACATTAATTTCGTACCAACCTGGTTCGATAAGTTCCGCAGGACTTGCACTCACTGAGCTTGCTAAGCCAGATTCTACCAAAGCTTGGTAAAGCTGCGAGCTACGCCCACCCGTAAGAATGGCATCCATAACATCAATTGCAGGGACGTCTGGATGACTAATATTTGGTAGAGGATAAAGGACTTGTAATAATGCAGCGCTTCCTGGCTCTTTCAAGATAAGAGGCGATTTTTTAGCAGTAGAGGTACCAGAAAAGGAGGGAGGAGGTGTTTTTGAAGAATTCCTCTTGGTTTCGTTCTGTTTTGCCCGTTTCGGAAGCTTTCCAAAAGTATTTTGGACTGTTTTCAGCACAGGTTCTGTTGCAAAATCTCCTGTAATGACCAAAGTGGCATTATCAGGGCTGTAGTAAGTTTTGTAGTAGTCCCGTACTTGCTGCACTGTGAATTTTTCCACATCGGCTTTTGTACCTCCTACAGGTAAACCATAAGTTCGGTTCCCGAAAGCAGCTCGCATCACAGCTCGATTCAGGCGATAGTTTGGAGAATTTTCGTATCCTTGTAACTCAGAGATGACTACGCGCTTCTCACTCGTCAGTTGTTCGGCTCCAACTAAAGCGCCTTCGGTGCGATCGGCTTCCAAGGTGAGCAGTGCTTCCAATTTGTCGCGCTGCACTGTGCCAAAATAAGCTGTCTCATCATAACTAGTAAAAGCATTGAATTGACTGCCCAAAGCACTAAAAAGCCGACCAAACTGCACTGGACGGTTAGTGGTTCCTTTGAACATCAAATGCTCAAGCTGGTGAGAGATACCATTCTCTCCTGCTTTCTCGTTGCGCGAACCAACTCGATACCATACCTGCACACTCACTACAGGTGCGGTGTGGACTTCCTTGGTTAGCACTGTTAAACCATTTTTCAATACCGTTTTACGTACCCCCTGAGTAAGGGCAACACCAGATACAGGTGTGACTGCACCTGGTGTTGTAGTATTGTTGAAATAACCTGCTGATAGTATTCCACTTAAGAGGAGGCTTATGAAAAAGCCCATCAGAATCAATGGACGCGACTTTGAGAAAAAAGGCATGGTAGGTTACATAAGAAATAAACAGTGTGAATAAATATATGCTATATGAATGCTCTCTTGCCATTTATCAAACAACAGAGCATAAAGTATGGTTTTTTCTCATCAGGAAATTGCTTGTTCTAGACGTACATCAAAAATTTTCCGATGGAAAGAGGACAAAAGGACAAATCAATTCAAAATTCGCTCATTCATAAGGTACGGCATTAGAAGTCTCTCCCTCTGCCTCTTCATCTCCCCATTGCCCATTGCCCATTGCCTATTGCCCATTGCCCAATGCCCATTGCCCATTGCCCATTGCCCAATGCCCAATGCCCAATGCCCAATGACTACTGAATGACTGCTCGCACTCCTTGGACTTCTCTCCATGCAAAACTACATCGTACCATCCGATCGCGCCATCTATTTGAGCGCAACCAACGGCTACTAGTTGCAGTATCGGGCGGACAAGATTCTCTGTGTCTCCTCAAATTACTGTTAGATTTACAATCAAAATGGGGATGGTATCTAGGTATTGCCCACTGCGACCATCGCTGGCGTTCTGACTCTCAGACAAATGCAAATCATGTGGAAAACCTGGCGAAAAACTGGGGTGTTTCGTTTTATTTACGAACAGCTCACGAGCCTTTAAAAAGTGAAGCTGCTGCACGCGACTGGCGGTATCAAGCTTTGAGTGCTATTGCCCACGAAAATCAATTTCATTGCATTGTGACAGGTCACACAGCTAGCGATCGCGCTGAAACTCTCCTTTATAATTTAATTCGTGGTACGGGTGCTGATGGTTTGCAAGCATTAACATGGCAACGGCTGCTAGACAATGACATCGTGCTTGTACGCCCACTCTTAGAAATGACTCGCACCCAAACAGGGCAATTTTGTCAAGATTTTCAGCTTTGTGTGTGGGAAGATTCAACAAATCAAGATTTGAAATTTGCACGTAATCGAATTCGTCAAGTAATTGTACCATATTTGCAAGAATATTTCAATCCCCAAGTTGAATCAGCGCTTGCTCAGACTGCTGAAATTTTGCAAGCAGAGGTGGAATATTTAGAACAAGCTGCCCGTCAGTTGCGCCAAGAGGCGTCAGGAGATGAGGGGGATGAGGGAGGAAATATTTATACTCGATATCCAATAAGGCTAAACCGTCGTGTATTGCAGAAAGCACCACTGGCACTACAACGTCGCGTCATGCGTCAGGTATTACAAGAAATACTTCAGAGTGCTCCTAGTTTTGAGCAAATTGAAAAACTAATAGCTTTAATATCAGCACCAAACCGTTCGCAAACTGATCCATTTCCTGGTGGTGCGATCGCTCAAGTTGAAGGTGACTGGATTTACCTAAATTTGAAGAAGGAAAAATGAAGAAGGAAGAAAGAAACTATTCTTTCATTTTCTTTCTTCTCTCTTTCTCAAAAAGCTGCCAATAGCGGCTAAGATATCAGATTGAGAAGTATCTGACGCATTCAGGCAATAACTTAGAGTTGGCTCTCACCTGTTTGCTGCACTATAGCTAACAATTCCGCAATTCCTTGTAGCTTTTGCCGAAATTCATCAACAGAATCTTGAATAGGTTGTAGTATTTCATAATATGTATTCAGTCGTCCTCGCGATTCTGCGGTTGCTGTTTGCACAGACAGTAAGTTTTGCTCCATAGTTTGCAGTGAGTGGCGTTGAGTCTCCTGCTGTTGCGTTTGTTGGGCAATAACCTCCTGCATTTGCTCGATATTGCCGTGCATCTGCTCAATCTCATGCTCCAGGTTTTCCAACTCCTGTGATTGTTGCTGTCGCTGTAGTTCAATTTGTAGAAGAATTGCTTTTAAATCAATATTTGTCTGTTGTTGTTCATTCACAATAGTTTTGCCTTGTCGCCGCAGCAATACTGTTTGGTGTTGCTGGAAAATATGCTGCCACTCAAGCAAATTACGACGTTGTCCTACCCAAGTTTCATTGAGCATTTGGTAAAGGTCTTTTTCATCAGCCAGTTCAGCTGCTAACTTGCTGCGTTCTAGTTCGGTTGCTTGATTTATCTTCTGTGTGAGTTCTTCTATATTTTTTTGTTTTTCTTGCAGTTCTTGTTCTTGCTGGTGGATAAAGTTAGAGTTAATATTCAACTTCTGCTGCAAATCTCGCACCATATTTTGCAGTCGTTCTAGAGGTATTTTTTCCAAAGCTGCCACATTAACTCTAAAAGCGGTAGTCACATCAACAATTGTCGCAGTACAGCATTGAATTTTCTGGTGTAACTCTTCCTGGTATCGCAGTTGCTCTTTTAGGACTCGTGCATACTCTTGCTTGCTAACAAGAGCAGCTGTATTCACTTTCAAATCAGCTATTTGTTGTTCGAGAGAATTTTGAGCTTGCTGCCATTCTTTTTGACGTTCAGATAACTCTGGCAAGAGGCGATTAACTTCCTCCTGCTGTTGATAAACCGTACTTCTATACTGTTCGAGTTGTTGCCAATGCGGGTTTAAAACTGCCTGCTGCCTTTCGAGCATTTCAAAGGCATGGTTAAGATGTTCGCGTACTGTTTCTATAGGAGCAACGCTAGTAGACAGCTGAGCAAGTAACTCGTTTAGCGATGCTCCGTTCGCGTAGCGTTCCGCAGGAAAGGAGCCGCTACGCGATCGCGTTTGCTCATCATCCAACAAAGCAGAGTGCTGACACTCTGCTTTGTACTCCTCCAAGCGATGCTGCTCACCTCGCAACTGCTCCCATGCTCCTTCCAATTCTTGACGGTTGCGCTCAATCTCTGTTTGCAACTTTTCAATTTCCTCGCGAGAAGTTTCTACTTCTTGTTGTTGTGTCTCCAAGCGTTGAAATTCATCCTCCATTTGTTGCAGTTGTTCCAAGCGAGCTTCCATATCCATTTCACGGCGATTCAATTCTTGCGCTTGAAACGTTAGAGACTGCTTCCATTGGTTAATTTCTTCTTCTCTAACCTGAAATTTTTCCACCTGACGGGAAAAATTCTGCAAAATATTAACTAAAGGACGCCCCGCTTCCTGAATCCGTTGTACTTTACGATTCGGATTCAATTCAACCAACACGAGGACTCCATCACTTAATTTGCTGGCTTCCTCAGCAGCAACCACTTCTTGAGAAACCGTACTCCAACTTTGGTCAATTCGTTGACAAGCCAGTAGTTTCAGTTCGGTTTTGCCACCACCAAGTAAACCGCCTTTCTGCTTTTTGACTTCTGCTAGATACAGCACACCGTTATTCCTTTTGTGTACTTAATGCTTCGTGTTTTAAACAATACCTTAAAACGTTGCAAATAGTTACACCATGACACGATATATTGCGTCTTAATATTATGTATGGAATTCATGTGTCACCTATTTATATTTTGTACTGGTAGTAGTTATGACGACTTCCGTATGATTGCTAACGTGTCCTAGACAGGTACATTAACTATGGTATTATCCAGAACAATACAAAAAGTACAACATTTATTAATCAGATAAAAAATGAGGTTAAAAACAATATCACCTAGTTCCCAACATCACTCTGGAGGAAACCCCTTACAGAGTCTATGGGATTGAAGCTACGGGAACGAGGTTTGGTGGGAACAGTCAAACAATTGCTGCGAGGAAAAGGATGAACACAACATGGTCAGCAAATCTGACTTCTTAGGAGGAAGTGGACAAAACCACTTCCGTCCTGAATTACAAATAGAAAGTTCTGAAGGAGAGTTATGTCTAAGGTTTTATATTTCCTCGCATCAGGAGTTTGCACTACTCGCCACTGAGATCCGGGAGGTTATTGAACTAAGTCCTGATAGAATTACCCCAATTCCTAATGCTTCTCCTTTGCTTTTGGGTGCTCTAAATCTACGAGGTCGAGTTATTTGGGTGGCTGATTTGGGTCAATTTCTAGGAGAAGCAACTGCCCTAAATACGGATCGATCACAGATTCCTGTGATTGCTATAGAAGAGCAAGACACAATAGTCGCTTTGGCAGTTGAAGAAATCACCTGTATGGACTGGCTTGACATCAAACATTTGGTGGCACCAACAAGCGTATCAGATACAATGGCTGCTTTCTTGCGGGGAGAGTGGATACTTGAGTCTAAAAAAAATCAGTATCTGCGGCTGCTTGATCAGACAGCTATTTTACGAAGTGAGCGGTGGGCAGGATGAAATGGAGGTAGAAAAGAGTAGTGAGTATAATTTGGTAAATGTATCTTAAAGAACAGAGGGAACAGGGAACAGGGAACAGGCAAGAAGAGAAGGAGGTGTTTCTTTCATTCGTTGCGGGTGTGTAATCACGCCCCTTGGTTGCTCATAACCTGATTACCTCCGTTGAACCTTTCCAAGTCGAAACCGTTGAAAATAAAAGGTAATTAATTTTTTGTCCTGTGTCTTTTGGTATTTACCCATGACTAATGACTAATGACTAATGACTAATGACTAATGACCAATGACTAATGACCAATGACTAATGACTAATGACTAATGACCAATGACTAATGACCAATGACTAATGACCAATGACTAATGACCAATGACTAATGACCAATGACTAATGACCAATGACTAATGACCAATGACTAATGACTAATGACTAATGACTAATGACTAATGACTAAAAACTATGCTGCCAGAACAACAACAGCGCATTTTGGGTTACTTTATTGAGGAATCAAAAGACCACCTCAATATAATAGAACAGGGGTTGCTGAATCTCCAGAATACCTTTGACAACCCGGAAATGATTAACGAAGTTTTTCGAGCGGCTCACTCCATTAAGGGAGATGCAGCAATGCTTGGTCTGAGTAGCATTCAGTACACGGCTCACCGTTTGGAAGACTGTTTCACAGTTCTGAAAGAGCATCCAATTCAGGTTGACCAAAAATTAGTATCTTTGTTTCTTGGTGTATCTAATACCTTAAGAGCGCTGTTAGAAAGTTGGACCGAACCTTTTGGTCTGACTGAAGATATAGCACAGACTTTAATATCAGAAACGGAACCAATCTTCAAATCGTTGCACGAACATTTGAAGTTACTCGTACAACAAACTAGCAATGAGGCAACAAAAAATATAAATAGTTTACCAAAAGCTTCCCCTGCAACTTTGCCACAACCCGTACCAACAAGAACACAGAGTTGGCAAAACCTACAAACTGTGCAAAGTCAGGTTATCCGGACACTACGGGAAATGTTGCAACTGTTTAAAAAAACTGCAACACCCCAAACGCGGCAAAGGCTTTATGAATGCTGTCACCAATTAGTTGAACTTGGTGAAGAATTAAATTGGTCTAACTGGTGTGGTTTGTGTCGAATAACAGCAAGTGCGATCGCTAATCCTGAAAACACCTATCTCACTCTAGCTAAAATCGTTATTACAGAGATTAAACAAGCTCTGGAATTAGTCAGTGCAGGTCGGGAACCTGAAATTACAATTAGTCAGCAACTGCAAGCACTTGTCAGGGTAGAAGAAGCCATTGAATTGTTAGAAATCCCCCTTGAGTTGGCAGATGAGTTGGCTACCCCAGCAGAACTATTAGAATTGCCACCAACTATATCTTCTAGTACCATTCATTTGGAAACTGAGAAAGAAGTTCCACAAACAAGAAGTGATGCTGCTTCCACAGAGCTTTTGGATATTGAGCCGCAAGACAGAATTACTTGCTTATTTGAATTATCAGAGCAATTTAATAGCAATGATAACGCGCCTTTAACCAATAGTAGTACGGATACGAATAGCCCAGAGGTAGAAATAGCTCAGCTTAATACTCTAGCTGATTTGTTTGAAGGTGAAAGTTCAGATCTACATAGAACGTGGGACAAAGAAGAAATTTTAGATATTAATGCTGAAGACAAATTAGGAATAGATTTAAGCAACAGTAATACTGAGGATTCTGATAAAAAAAATGAATGTTTAATCTCTGAAGAGACTATTAGTGGTAAGCATCAATCAACAAGAGCAAAAGAAGAATCTAGTCTTCAGTTATTTGATGAATTATTAGAAGAAAATTTAAAATCAGCCAGTCAGGAAACGACTCATTTAACGATAGAGTTAGATGATGATAAGATAGTTACACTAGAAGATATAAGAGAAATCTTACAAGGCTACTCAGAGCAGTCTATTAGTGCTAGCGAAAAAATACAAGATGAGGTAAGCAGTTTATTAGAATTGGTACTGGATGAGAATCAACCCTTACCCATAGGCGAAATAAATCAAACAGAAACAGAGATTATTCCTGATATTGAGCTTTCCAAAAATCAAGTAACTAGTTTTGACGATTTATTCTTACAAACAGCGAAAGCAGAACCAATACAGGAAGTTGATTCGCTTAACCGTAGAGAATCAGAAACTATATCACATCAGGACGAAATCTTGACCTTAGAAGAGCTAGTTACTGAGGTAGAGGAAGATAATAGCATAATCTTTTCTGGAAATAAATCAGCAGATGCTGATTTATTTGCTGTACTACCTGAAACAGAAGATTTGAACAACTTCTGGGAACCGGAAATGGAGGGAGAAAAGGGCGAATTTTATCCTGCCATTCAACAGGATACAGCAAATGATTTAGAAGAAGTTTTGTTGGGTACTGCGGCTGAAGACATTTTTGATGATGTTGAGCAGCCTCTGAACTCTATCTTAGCTAGTGTGAGTTGGGAAGATTCGGATCTCAATTTTCAGTCGGAAGAGCAGCTGGAAGAGCAACAGTTTCATTTGTTATTTTCATCAGAAACAGATGAAGATTTATTTCAAGATTTAACACCAGATCAAACAACCTCCTCTTCTATTGACACGACTTTAGATGCTATAGATGCCCAAAATACAGCTTACTATAGGATAGTGCCCAAGACGGAAAAGAATGTTTTTTCACAACAGCCAGAAGCAGTAGAATTAATTCCAGAATTTACGACTTCGCCTTCAGAAACGGAACCATTTATAGAGGAACCGCAGGATTTTCTCAATAGTTTGTTGTTTAGACAACCACCTGACGGTATTAGCTTTACCCTAGATTCTGAGTCTTCACAGGAAAATTTCGAGATTCTAGACATAGAAGCAGAAACTATCTCACAACTAGATTCAGAACTTGATTTAAATGAAGACTTCTTGGCAACAGAAGCAGTTTCTTCAGAGAAGGAATTTGCTCAAGAAGTTGATATCTCCTTGAATGACGAATTTTCTGAGTTAGATAAGTTACTAGACCAAAAAGTTGTATCAGATATAAATGCTGGATTCAGATCAGAAGAAATAACCTCCCAAGCGAATTTATTTAGTGCAGTACCAAACCAGGTGACATCAGAGACAGACAAAAGAGATTTACCTCATCGTCCCTTCGTCTCTCATGCTTCCAAATTTGAACAACTGATGAAGATTCCTGTTAAGCATCTGGATGACCTCAGTCATTTAGTAGGAGAGTTAGTCGTCAATCGTAACACGTTGGAACAGGACCAAGAACGTCTGCGACAGTTTCTAGATAACTTGCAGCATCAGTTGCAGCAGTTGAATGATGTCGGGACAAGGATGCAGGAATTGTACGATCGCTCGCTATTAGATGCATCTCTACTTACTAACCGCAGACATCACGGTGGTGATAATAATAAAGATACAGACAGGGATTTTACTGAATTGGAAATGGATCGGTTTACTCCTTTCCATACGCTGGCTCAGGAAATGATTAAACTAATTGTGCGGGTGCGTGAAGCAGCTAGTGATATTGATTTTGTCACCAAAGATACTGAGCAAGTCACAGGACAGTTCCGACAAGTGACTAAAGCGATGCAAGAAAGCATAACGCGATCGCGAAAGTCGCCATTTGCTGAAGTGACCACTCCTTTAGAACGAGGAGTGCGCGAAAGTGCTATTAAGTGTGGTAAACAAGCGCAACTCGTTATTGAAGGTCGAGAAACTTCGATAGACAAACTCATTCTAGAACATCTCAAAAGCCCGCTCACTCATTTACTCAACAATGCGATCGCTCACGGTATCGAAACACCAGAAGTACGACAAGCGATCGCTAAGCCACCTGTGGGAGTCATTACTATCGGCGCATTTCATCAAGGTAATCAAACTGTTATTTCTGTCACCGATGATGGCGCAGGTATTGACATAGAAGCGGTGAAGGCAAAAGCAATTAAGATGGGCATGATAACGTCAGAACAAGCTAAGATCATGTCTGACCATCATGTTTACGATTTGCTGTTCCAACCAGGTTTCAGTACCAAAGAAAAGGAAGATGAATTTGCAGGTCGTGGTGTCGGTTTGGATGTTGTTCTCACCAGAATTCATGAAATTCGAGGAACAATTAGTATTGATTCCATTGTAGGTAAGGGAACGACCTTCACCATTCGTCTACCCCTGACTCTAAGTATTTGCAAAGCTCTGTGCTGTGTATTTGATAGAGCTTGCATTGCTTTCCCCATGGATGGTGTGGAAGATATCTTAAATGTTTCCCTAAAAACGATACAGCAACATCCTAATGAGCAAAAGTATATGCCTTGGCGTGACACACTGTTGCCATTGCGATCGCTAAAAGAAATTTTAACTTTCAATAGTCAACTCAGTCGAGGTCGTGTTTGTGGTCAGCGCGATGACGACATGGTTTCTGTAGTCGTTGTGCGATCGGCAAATGTCTTTTTTGCCCTACAGGTAGATCAAGTACTTAACGAGCAAGAAATCGTGATTCAGCAATTTGAAGGACCATTCCCCAAACCCATTGGTGTTGCTGGTGCGACTATCCTGGATGATGGTCGCATTATGCCCATTGCTGATGTGCTAGAAATTATTAATATCTTCCAAGGACGAACTTCAAAACAGTGTAGTAAGTAGGAAGACATAATTAAATGTAGAATGCGCTGCGTCAGAAACCCGGTTTCTTTAAGAAACCGGGTTTCTTAAGTGTTAAGTTTATTTTGGTGGACTTACTTATCAGTTTTTGGGAACAGAAAGATTAATGAACTGTCTAGAAAAAAACACCTTGACATGGCTACTGTCAAAGTGTTTTTCTTTTCAAAAAATAAACATCAAACTGGCGTTAGTAAGTTTTCAAATAGAAAGTCCGCCAATTTCGTACCAGAGATATAAGCTGCATCTGCATCCCATTGAAAATGGACACCGAGATAAATACGGCTACGCCCATTCTCTAAGGCTGCGGAGGAGAAGCTGTTGAATGTCCGTGTGATTCTAATGCCATTATTGCCCCTCGCACTCGGATCTTCAGATGTGAGTGTGAAGGTAACATTATCTGTGCCAAAGAAGTTCCGCATAATTCCGGCATGTAGTGCTGCGAAAGTTGCGTGACCAGAGACATACGCCGGGAATGCAGGTGAAAATCTCGTCCCATCAGGATTGGGCGATAGAGGTCTCCATGTGGGGTCAGCTATTGTTCCAACGTTTCCGTCCTCAAATGCCCTTTGAATTGCAGTCTCCGGTCTCCACAAGTCCAAATCAGTGTCGTACTTCGCATCCCACGCTAAGATTGCTGCATCTCCTAAAGCTAACCCAACAAGGGCAAACAGCCGTGCGTTCTCTGAAAAGCTCAGTCCCCTTAATTTAGAAACAATCTGAGTCAGGGTATACAGTTGTCCTGGTGGCTTATAGGTTCCATCAACATCATTTGCCCAGAACAGAGCAATGTCAGTTTGTTCTTGAGTACGCTCAGTGGAGTTAGCAGAACCAAGCCGTTTGACTTCATTAACTTGAGCAGCGTATTCGACACTAGCAAGCAGAGCCTGCTTGGTTTTGAAGCCGGCGGGTCGAGTCGGACGAAAGCGCTCTATCGCGGTTGGTGAGAAAGGTTTCACTTTGCCCCAGTTTGGAGTCACTGGATCGCCAGAACCTGTTGGTCGCCAATCACCAGGCTTATTTCCGGGAGTATAAGGGGTGTTGTCGTTATATCCGTCTGCCAGTCGATAATTGATGATTGCTTGAGCCGCTGCTAGCCCAAGTTCTTTGCCATCGTCGATACTCTGTTGCGACGCACCACTTTTTTTAATTTCTTCAATGGCTTTGTCGCGTTCTGCGTTGAAGAAGCTTTGGCTTTTCTCCTTGGAAAAGGGATAAACACTATCGCTGCTTAACACAGTATACGCAGCGTAAACTGCTGCCGCTTCTTTAGAAGCTCCTGGTTTTGCTGTGATAATGTTTAAATATGGTTTATAGGTTTTCTCAATTGAATTGACTGCGTCATATATTGCAGCGTGCATAATGGCACCCGTACGGGCGATTGGTCCAGGTGCACCACCATTTACACGAATTGCTTGTAGATAGACGTTGTTCCAATTGATAATTTGGTCTAACATTAAGGTTCCTTTGTATTTTGTTTGTTTGCGCCCGCCCTGTTATTGAAGTTAGAAGACAGCAGTACACATAGCTACCGCTATGGCAAAAGTTTTTGCCCTCCATTGACTCGAATAAATTTAGAGGCTTGCTATGTTCTTAGTAGTCGTCATTGAAATTAACTTATGCACCTGTAGAAAAAGAATGAGAACAAAGAAAGCCGATTCTTTTAATACCTCATTTTCTCAGGAGTCAATATATTCAACATAATGACAAGACTCCTTGGAAAACAGCAGTACCCCCACAGGGTACTTTTTTAACAACTCAATTTTGATGGCTATGGTTGAGTAATTCGCTGGTGGTAAGGAACTTAAGTATAATGAATTTTTCAGTACTCAGGACTTTTCATCAATGAAGACTCTACGGCAATTTTTGTTCACTTTACTAGTAACTATTATTATATGTAGGTGGTTATTAGCTCCTGGTATTGCTGTTGCCAAAACTTATACTAACTGGTATTCTCCAATTCAAAATGGTATAAGTGAAGAGCAACCCCTGCACCATGTAAAAGTCCCCTCTTCGCCCCAAACTATGTCTTATAAAAAACACTTGAGCTATCCAGTTAGCCCTAAGAATAATCAAGTAGATAACTACCACGGTACTTTAGTTGCAGACCCTTACCGCCTCCTAGAAAATCCTGATTCAAAAGAAACCAAGACTTGGATTGATGCACAAAATAAGGTGACTTTCGGCTATCTTCAGGAAATTCCGACAAGGGAAAAAATTAAGCAGCGTCTCACCAAATTATGGGATTACGAAAAATATAGTATTCCTTTCAAAGAGGGGAACCGTTACTTTTACTTTAAAAATAATGGACTGCAAAATCAAAGCGTCCTGTACACCCTCAAAACTCTCGACGCTGAACCAAAAGTTTTACTTGACCCAAATACCCTTTCAGAAGATGGTACTGTTGCCCTTTCAGGAACAGCGATCAGTGAAGATGGTAATCTTTTAGCATACGGTCTATCCACTGCTGGTTCTGACTGGCAAGAGTGGAAAGTCAGGGATGTTGAAACAGGTATTAACCTCAAAGACCACTTGAAGTGGATTAAATTCTCTGGCGCATCTTGGACACATGATAGTAAAGGATTTTTCTACAGTCGTTATGATGAGCCAAATGAAAAAACCAAGTTAGAAGATGTCAACTATTATCAAAAACTTTACTATCACAAACTGGGAACACCCCAATCAGAAGACTTACTTATTTACAATCGTCTAGACCAAAAAGAATGGGGATTTAATGGCGATGTGACAGAAGATGGACGCTACCTCATTATTTCAGTATGGAGAGGAACTGACCCCAGAAATTTAGTTTTCTACAAAGATTTGACCAATCCAAAAGCAGAAGTTATAGAACTTATTCAGGAATTTGAGTCCAGTTTTAGTTTTATCGACCATGACGGTAGCATCTTCTATTTTCGCACTGATTTCGATGCACCAAAAGGTCGATTGATTGCTATTGATACCAAGAATTCAGCGAGCAAAAACTGGAGAGAAATTATCCCTCAAGCCAAAGAAACTCTGGAAAGCGTTAGTACAATTAATAACCAGTTTGTCACTGATTATCTTCAAGATGCTCATAGCCAAATCAAGATTTTTGACCTAAATGGCAAATTTATACGTGAGGTCAAATTACCAAGCTTAGGTTCAGCCGGTGGCTTTGATGGCAAGCGAAACGATACAGAAACTTTTTATCTGTTCACCAGCTTTACCACACCCGGAACTATCTATCGCTACGACATGGTTAGCGGGAAGAGCACAGTTTTCCGTCAGCCGAAAGTGGCTTTTAACCCAGATGATTACGAGACAAAGCAAGTTTTTTATAAAAGCAAAGATGGCACAAAAGTGCCAATGTTTATTACCTATAAAAAGGGAATTAAATTAGATGGAAATAACCCTACCTTACTATCTGGTTATGGTGGTTTTAACATCTCTATAACCCCCAGCTTTTCTGTTGGTAGCTTGGTATGGATGGAAATGGGCGGTGTGTATGCTGTGGCTAACTTACGCGGTGGCGGTGAGTATGGGGAAGAATGGCATCAGGCGGGTATGAAGTCGAAGAAGCAGAATGTGTTTGATGACTTCATCGCCGCTGCTGAATGGCTCATTACTAATGGTTATACAAAGTCTGCTAAGTTAGCGATCGCAGGTGGAAGTAACGGGGGATTACTGGTGGGTGCTTGCATAACTCAGCGTCCCGATTTATTTGGTGCTGCTTTACCATCTGTGGGTGTGATGGATATGTTACGCTTCCATAAATTTACTATTGGCTGGGCTTGGACTTCTGAATATGGCTCACCAGACAACCAACAGGATTTCAAAACACTTCATGCCTATTCGCCACTGCACAAACTTAAACCGGGTACAGCATACCCAGCAACATTAATTACCACAGCCGATCATGACGATCGCGTTGTTCCTGCACATAGTTTCAAATTTGCCGCTGCTTTGCAAGCTGCTCACACTGGTGATGTACCCGTACTCATTAGAATTGAGACAAAAGCGGGACATGGTGCTGGTAAGCCTACAACAAAGATGATTGAGGAAATTGCAGATAAGTGGGCTTTTTTAGTGCGTACGTTGGATATGAAAGTTTAATCTCACGCTAAGACGCAAAAACGCAAAGAGTTCTCTGCGTCTGGTGCGTCTTGGCACTAAATTTTAAGAAAGTTCTCTTAAGTAGGTAGTAGATCGAGGCGTGAGTTGTCTCACAAGTGTTGCATCCACTGTCCAAAACTCGGCATAAACACTCTCAGCGCAAGCTAGAACAGGACTTACGCAAAGAAACCCGGTTTCTACCAAAAATCGTCTGTTTCGCAACAAAATACGAACGAAGAAACCGGGTTTCTGACATATGGTGCGTAAGTCCTATAGAAATGCTGCATCATATAAGGTAGGTAATACATATCGCTGCTATACAGAACTCTTTTTACTGCTAGAGGCTCACTTCCCTAAAAAGTTAGTCACTTTGAAATTTGATGTTCCCTCCCAACAGTGGTTTAAAAATGCACTTACCCGAGCATCTGGTAAATCAGCAGACTCTCTAGATGCATTAAACTGTACTGCTGTCACAATGTACTCAAAAATAATGACAAACTGTTTCTTGGGTGACATTCTTTCCACAACAATTGTTTCTCCTACCTGTGGAATTTGAGGTAAATCCACAACAAAAGTCTCTATCTTTGGTGTTTCCAGGGGATTTTTGAAATTGAAGTATTTACAGTAAACGAGTATTTTCACTACCAAATCCACCAATAGCTGTTCTTTTTCACCATGTTATTCCAACTCCTATAACAACTTACTCAAGTAAATCTCGTAAATCTTGAATCACTAAATCAGGAGTTAGAATATTTGGAGAAAGTTGTTTCTTATCTAAATTAATCCAAATTGCAGATAAACCAACTGCCTTGGCTCCTATAATATCAAACAGCAAGTTATCACCTACAAATACAGTTTTAGATTCATGCACTTCTATCTGTTCTATCGCTTTTTTAAAGATTGAAGGGGAAGGTTTTATCAAGCCATAATCAGAAGAAAATATAATTGTTTTAAATGAATCAGTAATTCCTACTCTATGAAATTTCTTAAGGCAGAATTTGCTTTGGCACCAAACATTTGATAGGGAGCATCCCAATGCATGCAAAAAAACGGTAGTGGGAGCATCTTACTCCCTACTTATATAACCGAAGCGGGCTGTCCGGTCCGCACTACAAAATAAAATAAATTTGCACATTTGGGATGCTCCCCGCCGCGTGCGCATCATTCAAAGCGGGGCGTGCAAACTGCGTCGGGAGCGCGTTAGCGGAGCGGTGCGATAGCACTTCGCCTGCGGGGTTATCTGAACATATTGCGAGTGGATGAGTATCAAACACTCGTCCACGGGTATCAAACACTCATCCACGAGTATCAAACACTCGTCCATGGGTATCAAACACTCGTCCATGGGTATCAAACACTCGTCCATGGGTATCAAACACTCGTCCATGGGTATCAAACACTCATCCACGAGTATCAAACACTCGTCCACGAGTATCAAACACTCGTCCACGAGTATCAAACACTCGTCCACGAGTATCAAACACTCGTCCATGGGTATCAAACACTCATCCACGGGTATCAAACACTCATCCACGGGTATCAAACACTCATCCACGAGTATCAAGAGCTTTAAGAGCTTATCCGAACCGTATTGAGGGATGCCCGACAGGACAGGGTGAGGTTCCGCAGGAATTTTGAGTTATTCGATGACTTGTGTACACCACGGTAGCTCAATCAGTAGAGAGGGGGATGAGTGTTTGAGGTTCTTAAAAAAACCAACCGTATGAGTGCAAACCCTTACCTAACAGATTCACCCCTAGATAGCAAATCCAAACAACAACAAAGCCACTGGCGGCTAAAATTGCCGGACGACGACCTTGCCAACTGCGAGTGATGCGAGCATGAAGATAAGCAGCAAAGACTAACCAAGTAATCAATGCCCAAGTTTCCTTGGGATCCCAACTCCAGTAAGATCCCCAAGCTTCGTTCGCCCAAACAGCACCAGCGATGATGCCAATAGTTAATAGGGGAAATCCCAATCCAATGATACGATAGCTGATGTTGTCTAGAGTTTCAGCAAGACTCAGACGTTGAGGTGAAAGGGGTTCTGCTTTTGCTACAGCTTGAGATTGAGTGACGGTGACTAAATCCAAAACAGCAGTTTTGCCGTTGCTACTACTTTCTATACGAGCTACTCCGTTATTGTCAGCAGTAACTGTCGGTAGTTGAGCACCTAGCTCAGTGACTTTGTGTAAGCGATCGCGTAGCGGCTGCTTTGCAGCATCGCCCCTGCTGCGATATCCACCAGTACCGACAGAACTCCCTTGTAATTGGATGTCTTGACCGTGTGTGACAATGAGGAAGGCGATCGCCACTAGTGAACCCACCATTAAAGCTGAGTAACTCAACATCATCACACTAACGTGCATCATCAGCCAATTGGATTTCAGCGCAGGTACTAAGGGTTCTGCGACTTGCATTTGGGATGGTAGGGTGAGGGTGGCAAAAGCGGTGATACACATCGCTACAGGTGCAGTTACGGCTCCCACTAAACGGCTACGACTCGTATTTTCAGCAATCAGATGGACAGTCGTTATTCCCCAAGCTAAGAAGAATAAAGATTCATACAAATTACTGAGAGGAAAATACCCAGCCTCTAGCCATCTTGCTCCTAGTAAGGTAGCTATGCACAAATTAGCGATCGCCATTCCAGCTGTACCCACAGCAGTGGTAGGCAAATTTGGAAAAGCCGCCCCACCCCAATAAACTAGCATCGTGACAAATAGAATTGCAAACGAGGCATTGTCTAGCCAGCTCTGGAGTGTAACCAAATTCATAATTAACTTTATCCCCAGTCAATATGGTATGGATTCCGATTGTTATTTGTTATGATCCTATCCGTTTTAAGGAAGGTAGAAATTATAAATTATGAATGCTAAAAATTTCAGGATTCATAATTTATTTGCCGGACTTGGTAAAGGCTCTGGTTTTCCAGCTTTTTGCAGTGATAAAAAAATGTCGTAGCGAGTACTGCGGCTATCGCTCACAGCAGCGCTCACTCCTATTGAGCGTGTTGCTTCTAACAAAGTTCGTTGATTAGGCAAAAAAGTCGGCAAGGGAAAATTTTTAGTCGTATGTTCCACATCCAAGAAAAACTGACCATTTGTAGGATTGGGTTCTCGTGGAACTGTGTCCTGAAATAGAGCAGTGCTGGTAATGGTGTTATTTGGTCTAGGAACTATCCTATCAGTAACAGGTGCACCAACCACCAAGAAAGCAACATCTTCATCTAACCAGCCATGAGTGGCTGTCAATGTTCCAAAAGATCCCAGCCAGTTGACAACAGGTTTACCATTAACTGTCGTGTGTTTTATCTGGAACTGGTATTGATTTTTCATAACTTCATCAAGCTGTTTTAGGGTGGCTTCAGCACGGGTGCGATCGCTTGCCTGTACCATGAAAACCAAAGCAGCACGAAAATTTTCTGACAAACCAACTCTTGGAGTATTTGGAATCACTGAGACAGAAAACTCTCCTCCCATCCACGAGAGCAAATCTCGATCTAAATCCAGATTTGTGAGAGATTTTATCCCATTTCGTAGCTGTTCTGGCATGACCGGTGAGTACGGATTTCCTTGAGAAGTTGAGACATAATCAGCCCACAACTGGTGTAGATTCCCGCCAGACAGCATCATTAGGGTTTCTGCTGGTAAGCGGTTTTGCATTTTCCCTGCTTTGTTTTCCACTGCTAGGGTGCGCTGGCTGTTCGGATTTAGCCAAGAAATGCCTTTTAACCGAATTCCTTGTGACTCCAAAGTCATTGTCCCTGCTAAACCTTGGTTATTTTGAAGTTGAGTCAAAACTTGAGCAGGCAAACGATGGTTTGGAGACTGAGTAGCTATTCTAGCAGCGTAAGGTACATTCACATAGAATTGAGCAAAAGGTTGGTAATGAGAAATTTTTAGTAAATTCTCTGCAAAACCCAGACTTGTAGCTAGGGATGGTTGACCTTTGTATGCGTCAATTGCTCGT
Source organism: Iphinoe sp. HA4291-MV1 (assembly GCA_019359415.1). Classification (GTDB taxonomy): domain Bacteria; phylum Cyanobacteriota; class Cyanobacteriia; order Cyanobacteriales; family Nostocaceae; genus Brasilonema. The sequence continues at coordinate 27,629 of JAHHHH010000058.1, forward strand.
TCTGTCGTTTTGGGATTATCGGTGACTACAAGAAAACGCCTGTCCAATAAGGCTGCTGAAAATTTTTCTCCAACTTGCCCTTGAGTTTCTTTAATAACAATGTTCTGGTAAGTACGGTCAATCCATTTGCCACCTTTAGCTGCTTTTGGTTGTGCTAAGATGCTGCTCGCTCTTTCTATATTTTTTACTGGCAGAATCATCACTATCGACTGCTCGTTGGTTGCTGTTTCTCCATTGGTCGCAATGGGCTTTGATGCTGGTTTACTTGCGTTTGGGGCAAGAATTGCAATTGTGACTTGATCGCCAACCCAAGGACTGATATCTTTTTGGAAGTCATAACCATTATTTGTCAAAAAGCGATCGCGCAACTGCACTAAATTTTTATCTAGTTCCGCTTGAGTTTCCTTTGTGCCAAACTCTCGCAATTTCTCCCATTGTCCGGAATCAGTGGTGAGAGAAACTGCAAATAGGGCATCTTGGGGAATAATATTCGCACCTGGTAGTAAATCTTTAGAAGATGACTTTCCCTGAGTTAACAGCCAGTACGCTGCACTCCCTGCAAAAATTAATAACCCAGCAAACGAGAGCGTCAGTACCAGAAACGGTTTCTTTTTTTTCTTCATCGAACCAGACACAAGCGGTAGTGCCATTGAAACCAATACCTCATTCTTACGAAATCATCATTGCTTGTTGCTAAAGTTAACCAAAAGGTTTCCTTCCTCTAGAGTAAACGCCAAAATCTATGCGAAAATACTCGCTCTCATCTTTGGGCAAATTCACCAAAATCCACGTCTACCCTCTCTTCTTCTCTTCTACGCTTTGAGTTTTGTTACAAAAAATTTTAAGAAATATAAAAAATATTAAGAAGTATATGATTCATGAATAGAGCTATTTACTTGCACCATCAAGCTGTATTAATCTTTAGCACGAACCACTAAAAGCAAGGACCACGCCTTTGCGTGTGCCTTGCTAATAGGGCAATTTTCGTAGCGATCGCACTTAAGTGTCCTGTCCAAATAGTAGTCTTTCGATGACTAACTGACTCAAAATTTTCACTCATGCTATTGACAAATCTCCTCCCATATCGAATAAAACTACTCCAGGGATAAGATTAACCGCAAATGTCAAATTAACACGACTTAAATCAAGACAATGAGCTTAAACTGAATAGGTTTAAATAGACAATGACTTCAAGCAAGCAACCTTTTGAGTTGCCGAGTTTTTATGTGCCTTGGCCCGCACGGCTGAACCCAAACCTGGAAGCGGCACGGGTGCATTCTAAAGCTTGGGCTTATGAAATGGGGATTTTGGGTGGGGCAGAGGGATCAGAAGATTATGGGATTTGGGATGAGCGCAAGTTTGATGCCCATGACTACGCGTTATTGTGTTCCTATACCCATCCAGATGCCGATGAACCCATGCTCAATCTGGTAACTGACTGGTATGTTTGGGTATTTTTCTTTGACGATCACTTCCTTGAGCTTTACAAGCGTAGCCAAGATATGGCTGGGGCTAAGAAGTACCTCAATGGACTGCCAGCGTTTATGCCTGTGCAGCCCCAAAAAACGCCGCCAGAACCCACCAATGCCGTAGAACGGGGTTTAGTAGACCTCTGGAATCGCACTGTTCCTAATGCCTCCCAAGACTGGGTAATCCGGTTTTCTGAGAGTACTATCAATCTTCTCAAAGAATCTCTGTGGGAACTGGCTAATATCAGCCAAAATCGAGTCGCTAACCCCATTGAGTATATCGAGATGCGCCGTAAGGTAGGGGGTGCGCCCTGGTCGGCTAATTTGGTAGAACACGCGGTTGGGGCAGAAATTCCTGCTGCGATCGCTCCCACTCGACCAATGCGTGTCCTCAAAGACACCTTTTCTGATGGGGTGCATCTACGAAATGACATCTTCTCTTACCAAAGAGAAGTGGAAGAAGAAGGGGAAAATGCTAACTGTATTTTGGTCTTAGAACGATTCCTCGGTGTGAGTACCCAAGAAGCGGCTAATCGAACTAACGACTTACTAACATCTCGGGTACAACAGTTCGAGAACACCTGTGTTACTGAGCTTCCTTCCTTGCTCGAGGAATACAGTCTGAGTCCCGACGAGCGTCTAAAAGTAGTCCTATATGCCAAAGGACTTCAGGACTGGCAGTCGGGGGGTCATGAGTGGCACATGAGATCGAGCCGCTACATGAACCAGACATCAGACAAATCTTCAACAGCAAGCTGGTTTTTAGGGGGCCCCACTGGACTTGGCACATCGGCGGCTCGTCTAGGAACTTTATACGATAGTTTGGGACTGAAACGCTTCAAAAGCTTCACCCATGTCCCCTATCAGCCTGTAGGACCAGTAACCCTGCCACAGTTTTATATGCCCTTCTCCACCAGTTTGAATCCCCATCTAGACGAAGCTCGGCGGCATTCTAAAGAATGGGCGCGTCAAATGGGGATGCTGGACGTATTGCCAGGGATGCCAGGTATTTACATCTGGGATGACCACAAATTCGATGTGGCCGACGTAGCTTTATGCGGTGCTTATATTCATCCCAATGGATCTAGTCCTGAGTTGAATATCACAGCTTGTTGGCTCGTTTGGGGAACCTATGCTGATGACTACTTTCCGGCATTGTATGGTCATAGCCGAAATATGGCAGGAGCAAAAGTCTTTAACGCTCGGTTATCGGCCTTTATGCCCCTTGATGGAGATCCCATTCCCGAAGCAACGAACCCAGTCGAACGGGGTTTAGCTGATATTTGGGCGCGGACGGCTGGCCCCATGACCCCTAATGCTCGTCGCCAGTTTCGTCAGGCGATCGAGGATATGACGGAAAGTTGGTTATGGGAACTGGCTAACCAGATCCAAAATCGCATTCCCGACCCCATAGACTATGTGGAAATGCGCCGTAAGACCTTTGGCTCTGATCTAACCATGAGCCTGTCTCGACTTTCCCAAGGGGATGAAATCCCACCAGAAATCTTCCGCACCCGAACCATGCAGGGAATTGAGAATTCAGCCGCCGACTTCGCCTGTTTGACGAACGATATTTTCTCTTACCAGAAAGAAATCGAATTTGAGGGCGAGATTAATAACGGTGTGCTGGCGGTTCAGAATTTCCTTAACTGCAATATCCCCCAGGCTGTCGCAATTGTTAACGACCTGATGACCTCTCGTGCGCTTCAGTTTGAACATATCGTTGCGACTGAACTCCCTATTTTGTGTGATGATTTCGACCTGAATAGCAGTGCTCGTGAGAAACTGTACGGTTACGTCAAGAAACTGGAACAGTGGATGTGCGGTGTACTCAAGTGGCATAGGGAGGTAGACCGCTATAAGGAATTTGAATTGCGGAATAACTCGACAGAAAAGCGGTTACTCCAAGGTCCCACAGGATTAGGCACTGCCGCGACCCAGATTAGACCAAGTGCCGGTCAGGAAACAACTCAAACCAATGTTCAGCCAGTGGTGCAAAACTTACTGAGTAGTCCGACAGGGTTAGGGACTTCAGCTACCAAAATCTGGTCGCTGTTAGGAACGAAAGGTTAGCTCAATCTGAGTCCCGATTCCGGTCAGTTAAATAACTTGTCAACAAACATTACCAATGGAGATTAATCATGACTAATGCAGCAAATACTCCCGTAGAAAATCAAATTGAGCAACTGCCAATGAGTTTGCAGACCGAAGCGGCACGTAATTTGGCAACAACCACCAAAACCCAACCCCAGATGCAGGGAATTACCTCACGGTGGCTCTTAAAACTGCTGCCTTGGGTAGAAACAGTGGGTGGTAGTTATCGGGTCAACCGCCGCTTAAGCTATGCGGTTGGGGATGGACGGGTCAGCTTTACCAATACAGGGACCCAGATACAGGTCATTCCTCAAGAACTCACTGAGTTACCTTTGTTGCGGGGATTTGAAGATGTCGAGGTCTTAAACGCTTTGGCTAGTCAATTTGTGCAACAAGAATTTACTGCGGGTTCTGTCATTATACAAGCAGGTCAAAACGCTGATCAAGTATTGCTGATTGCCCATGGTAAGGTAAATAAAATTGGTCCAGGCAAGTATGACGATCAAGTTGTTTTGGCTGTATTAGCCGATGGCGACCATTTTGGCGACTACGCTTTAGTGGAATCCCAGGATACTTGGGATGTCACCCTCACTGCCATTACCCGTTGCACCATCTTGTCTCTGCCTCAAGCAGCCTTTCAAAACCTGGTCAACCAGTCTGAGGCGTTACAAGCACAAGTAGATCAATTCAGAGCAAAATTGCGCCAACCCAAAAACCAAGAAGGGGAAGCTTCAATTGATATTACTTCAGGCCACTTGGTAGAGGCAGTATTACCTGGGACTTTTGCAGATTATGAACTAAATCCACGGGAATATGAGTTAAGCGTGGCTCAAACCATTTTGCAAGTCAGTACACGGGTTGCTGACCTCTACAACGAACCCATGAATCAGACGGAGGAACAATTACGGCTCACCATCGAAGCATTACGGGAACGCCAAGAATACGAAATGGTTAACAATCGTGACTTCGGACTGTTACACAATGCTGATCTCAAACAACGCATCTTTACCCGCAGTGGCCCCCCAACTCCCGATGATCTTGATGAATTGATCTCCATTGTTTGGAAAGAACCGAGCTTTTTCTTAGCTCATCCCCGCACAATTGCTGCTTTTGGTCGGGAATGTAACCGCCTTGGACTCTATCCTGATCCTATCCCTATGGGTAACAGTGCAATTCCAGCTTGGCGTGGTATTCCCATCTATCCTTGCAATAAGATTCCCGTTACAACAGAGCGTACTAGCTCCATCATGTTAATGCGTGTGGGAGCAACCAACCAGGGTGTCATCGGTCTTCATAAAACTGGTATTCCTGATGAATATCAACCTAGTTTGTCTGTCCGCTTCATGGGTATTAACGAAAAGGCCGTTATTTCCTACCTGGTTAGTGCTTACTACTCTACAGCCATTCTCGTTCCTGATGCACTAGGCATCCTTGAAGATGTAGAAATTGGTCTCTAAGTAGTCGGACATTTTCTTTAAAGTAGGGGCGAACGGCTGTCATACGTGTCAACTTAAGCTGAAACCCTTGTCATTACGTTACATCATGCCTTATTCTACTCGTTCACAATTGTCGCGCTTACCTCACCCCGGTTTTGTCTTGCGCCAAAACCGCCCCTCTCCTTACTAAGGAGAGGGGACGTGAAGCGTAGCTTTACGGTGAATCCAGCGCTGCAGGAGGGTTTCCCTCTCCTAAGGGAGACGCACTCGCGTTCCGTAGGCGACTGGTGAACCCGAAGGGGGGTGAGATCAAATCAACGACGTGGTATAAGGATTTGAACGTTAAGTTGACACCAATGAACGGCTGTTTGCCCCTACCGCCGATACTTTCTTAGGAATGTAAATTTAGTACATGAAAAGTTAAAATTATGACAGATGCTTTGATTGCGTCGAATTTGGGGCTTGAAAACGGGCAACCCCAGATTAGCTTAAGCACGAAAGGGGCGCGAAATTTAGCCAAAACTACAAAAACTCCGCCCCAGATGCAGGGGATTACCCCCAGGTGGTTGTTACAGATGTTGCCTTGGGTGCAAGTCACGGGTGGGGCCTATCGGGTTAACCGTCGCTTGACTTATGATGTTGGCAATGGACGGGTCAGCTTTACCAATACAGGAACCGAGGTGCGGGTTCTTCCCCAAGCACTTTGTGAACTACCTTTACTGCGTGGATTTGAGGATATTGAGGTACTCAACGCCTTGGCAGACCGCTTTGTGCAACAAGAATTTGCCTCGGGTGAGGTCATTGTACAGGAAGGTCAACCAGCCGACCAGGTGTTATTAATTGCCCATGGTAAAGTTAACAAGCTTAAGGCAGGAAAGTATGAGGCGGAAGCTTTACGGGATATCTTAGCTGACGGCGATTGTTTTGGTGGCGAAGCTATAGTTCTGTCTCAGGATACTTGGGATGTTAGCCTCAGAGCGATTACGCACTGCATAGTTTTGTCTTTGCCAGTACAGGCGTTTCGGGAGTTGATCAACCAGTCTGAAGCGTTGCAGACTCAGGTTGATCGCTTTAGAGCTATATTGAGCAAACCCCAGGATAGGCATAATCAGGCAGAGATCGCCATGGCTGCAGGTCATAGTCAGGAAAGTGAGTTACCCAGGACATTTGTTGATTACGACTTGAATCCACGGGAGTATGAGTTAAGCGTCGCTCAAACCATTTTACAGGTGAATACGCGAGTTGCTGACCTCTACAACGAACCCATGAACCAGACGGAGCAACAATTACGGCTGACTATCGAAGCGTTACGGGAACGGCAAGAATACGAAATGCTTAATAATCCTGATTTTGGGTTGTTGCACAATGCTGATCTCAAGCAACGCATCTTTACCCGCACTGGGCCACCAACTCCAGATGATTTTGATGAATTGCTCTCTCGGCGGCGCAAATCCCATTTTTTCCTAGCTCACCCTCGCGCGATCGCTGCTTTTGGTCGGGAGTGTAACCGTCGTGGAATCTATTCTCCAAGCAGGGAGGTTAACGGAAAGATTGTACCTGCATGGCGCAACTATCCGATTTTTCCTTGTAACAAAATTCCTATCACCAAGGAGGGTACTACCTCTATTTTGGTACTCCGTGTCGGAGAAGAAAACCAAGGGGTGGTCGGTCTACACAAAACGGCTATCCCTGATGAATACCAACCCAGTTTGTCTGTGCGGTTTTTGGGTATCAATGACAAGGCGATTATTTCCTACTTAGTAAGTGCTTACTACTCCACAGCCGTACTCATTCCCGATGCACTCGGCATTCTTGAAAATGTGGAAATTGGACTCTAACTTAATGGCACGCTCGATAAGCTGTTAAACACCTAATTTGCACATTTAGACAGCAGGGGGGCAGAGGGGCACAGGAGCAGGGGAGAAGGATTGACCGGAGGCGGAGCGTCTCCGGCTCCGCGCTTTTTCTCCAAAATCAACAAAGGCCAAGTTAAATGCGTATTAGCTTAAGAGCGATCGCCAACAAAGAAATCATGCTGTTGCCATTGGTGACAAGTTAAAGTTGTGATGCATTTGTCAGTATACCTAGTGAATGAAAATAATGCCAAAAACCATGGTAGAAAACATCGTTTTTGGGGAGCGCAATTGCGTAATCTTTGTACTGTAGATTCACCTTTGTGCCTAAAGCCCAGTATAAAGCTTATGTTGATGCCTTATTTCTTACCAACTTTTCGTCAGAATTTCTAATTGACAAAAGCAACGTTATCTTAACTTGTCACGAATGATGCGTAATATCATGTCCGGTTGATTAGTTGTGATTCCCGCAATATCTGCACCCCACCCCTTAATCCCCTCCCGTTAGTAAGGGGAGGGGCGGTTTTGGCGCAAGACAAAACCGGGGTGGGGTTGTGCGGGATTTATAAGCAATTAACCGGACATGATATAAGTCCTAGATTGTTAAACAATCCTTACAGAGTTTAGCTTTGAACCAGACTGAGTTCTATCAATTTGGGACTAAACCTCAGCATTTATTGAACTCAGCTGCATTGGTCCTAAATATTTCGTCAAATAAGGCGAGAACACCTCATAAATCAACGTTAGAGGCTGTCCGTGATGCCAAAACAAGTAGTGGCGACCCCAAAAAGATCCAGTTTCATGAAAACCTGACTCTAAAGCATCTGAGTCACCGTAGTAAATCCCTTGGACATCCCGATACAACTCTGTGCGGAGACGAGCCAAACTCGCCCAAACAGGTAATGAACGGTTTTGCAAATACTCGTCTACATGAGAAGCTTCCCACCATGAGGTGGCATATGCCAATCGTTGACCAGAGGCGGTACGCAGCCACACCTGTCGCCGTAGCCGTGGTCCTGGCACAGCTTTGATGAGTTCGGGTGCATTATCCAAGTCCATGCTAATCAATGACATATCGATGACATCCACTTCTGTAGGCTCACCCGTCAGCAATTGTAAGTGTCTTGTTGGGGAGCCATCACCTAAAAGGAGCAATTGCCAAGTCGGTGCTAGCTGAGTGTGGGGCAAACCTTGTTGAATGACTTCCTCGTCACCTTGCCAAATCGGAGTAAGGCGGTGCCATCCCGTAGGTAATGCTAAGTTGTTTGTCGGCGTAAAAGTCGCAGTCAAGGTTCTTTACAAAACTTCACTTATTTCTATAGAAGCATAAGTGAAGACCTAATTGCGAGCAAGTTTTGAGCAATAAGTGCTGAGTCTTGAGTCATTCTTCTACTGATTGAAAATAGCACTCGGTACTTAATACCGAAATATGCGGATGGCGAGACTCGAACTCGCAAGGCAAAGCCACACGCCCCTCAAACGTGCGCGTATACCAATTCCGCCACATCCGCAAGGTTTCTCTAAATATAAAATATAGCATAACAGAAATATTTATGATCAGTGATACCTAAGTTACAGAAAATTTAAGTGCAGGAATTCACAACTATCAAAAGATGAATATACTCGACGGACACAAATGTTATAGCTACACAATTAAAGGTATGGCGAAAGAGCAAAGTGGTAGCAACCGCAACTGCTCGTCCATGAATTCTACCGTGGAATGCGCGATACCTTGAAAATGCCAAAGTCGGAAAATTGACCCAGATTAGCAACATTGCTGCTGCTAGTCTAGTTAATATCCGTAGAAGCAAGCAGTCTAATCCTTCCTTATATTTAGGAAGAGTTTTGGGAATCTTCAGTCAGAATTTGAAATGAGGCTGGTGCGTAATTTCAATTTTGACGGTAGAACAATGTCAATCTACTGGACTAATATCAAAGCTAGAAGATGAAGTTTGAGAAAATATTAATTGCTAATCGGGGAGAAATTGCGCTTCGCATTCTCCGCGCCTGTGAAGAAATGGGGATTGCGACGGTTGCGGTACACTCCACCGTTGACCGTAATGCTCTGCACGTCCAACTTGCTGATGAAGCAGTTTGCATTGGCGAAGCTGCTAGCAGTAAAAGTTATTTAAATATTCCCAATATTATTGCAGCTGCATTGATACGGAATGCCAGCGCTATTCACCCGGGTTATGGCTTTTTAGCAGAAAATGCCCGGTTTGCAGAAATCTGTGCTGACCATCATATTGCTTTCATTGGTCCATCTCCCGAAGCTATCCGGCTGATGGGGGATAAATCCACCGCGAAAGAAACGATGCAAAAAGCTGGAGTACCCACAGTACCAGGTAGTGATGGGTTGCTAGAGTCGGAGCAAGAAGGCTTGGCGATCGCCAGAAAAATGGGCTATCCAGTGATGATTAAAGCCACAGCTGGCGGTGGCGGACGAGGTATGCGCTTGGTACATTCTGAAAGCGAATTCGTCAAATGCTTACTCGCAGCACAAGGTGAAGCGGGAGCAGCATTTGGTAATTCCGGAGTTTATCTAGAAAAATTTATTGAGCGTCCGCGCCATATTGAATTTCAAATCTTGGCTGATAACTATGGTAATGTTATCCACTTAGGTGAACGGGATTGCTCAATTCAACGTCGCAACCAAAAGCTTTTAGAAGAAGCTCCCAGCCCAGCTCTCGATCCAGACCTGCGAGAGAAAATGGGACAAGCTGCCGTCAAAGCTGCCCAGTTTATCAACTACACTGGAGCAGGTACGATTGAGTTTCTCTTAGATAAATCCGGTAACTTCTACTTTATGGAAATGAACACCCGGATTCAAGTTGAGCATCCAGTAACGGAGATGATTACTGGGACAGATTTGGTTGTCGAACAAATCCGTGTTGCTCAAGGAGAAAGACTCAAGCTGACACAAGACCAAGTCATCTTACGGGGTCATGCGATCGAATGTCGTATTAATGCGGAAGATCCTGACAATGGCTTTCGTCCCTCTGCTGGACGTATCAGCGGTTATCTACCCCCTGGAGGTCCCGGAGTCCGGATGGATTCCCATGTTTACACCGATTACCAAATTCCTCCTTACTATGACTCCCTCATCGGTAAGTTAGTAGTTTGGGGACCAGACCGTCCCACTGCTATTAACCGCATGAAACGAGCACTGCGAGAATGTGCCATTACTGGATTACCTACGACTATTGGGTTTCATCAGAAAATCATGGAACATCCGCAGTTTTTGCAGGGGCAAGTCTACACCAATTTCGTACAGGAGATGAAAACGTTAGTGTAGTAGTATTTGTTACAAGTTAGTAGTGAGTCGAAAGTTTTGACAATCAACAACTAACGACGAACTACTAACAATTTCAAATCTTTATTAGACACGGTTTAGCATGGTCAGCAGTCCTTGCTGACCCAGAAGAATTTCCCGTAAAAGACTGAAAATACCAACCCAAATGATTGGAGTAATATCCACTCCACCCATAGGTGGTACAATCTTCCGCAATGGTACTAAAAAGGGTTCAGTAGGCCAAGCTACCAGATTAAAAGGCAAACGGTTCAAATCCGCTTGAGGATACCAAGTCAGAATAATCCGAAAAATAAATAAAAATGTCATTAGTCCCAACACAGGACCGAGAATCCAAGCGGCAAGATTAGCACCAGTCATGATATATGATTGACTTTTCTTTTGTGAATAAAGGAAAAAACTGAATCAGCAGATTTTAAGCTTTGTAAAGCCTTTCTCTAATTTTAACCAAACACTGTTACACAAAAGGAAATAGGAGATTGGTTTGTGAGTTATGAGTTCTCTAGTTGTCAAAGTAGCATGACTAGCCATGAATGACTAACCTTGAACCATTTCTCATTCCCCCAAATAGCTTTTCAAGGGTCTACTAGACCATTAGAATTGTTATAAAGTGTGTAAACAAAGGTTGAAATCTATGACGCCATCTTTAGCAAATTTCCTTTGGAGTCTGGTTTGGGGTGCGGCAATCGTTGTTATCCCTGTTATAGCAGGATTGATTTTTGTTAGCCAGAAAGATAAAATCCAGCGTTCATAAGAGTTGTGTAGAGACGTGGTATACTACGTCTCTGCTCTTAAACTATTCTTAAAATTAATTTTCTGTTCGTTAATTGCCGAATTGCTGACTTTTAGCAATTCATTATAAAAAAGTATTTATACTAAGCTGACAGACACAGACTTGTTAGCTTTGAGTCATAATGTAGAGACGCGTAAGCGTTGCTTCATTCTAACGAGTGGCAGTTTCGCGTCTTTAAAGTATATTTGTGTCTCATTACAGTAGAGATTTAAATTCTAACTCGCTAACATAGATTCTGATATTGGGTAAACAACAATGCTAATGTTTGGGCTGAACTCAGCCAGTGTTCTGGCTCAGGTAAATTGGGGACCAAACCCAGCCGGTTTTTTAGGAATTTTCCTGGCTGTAGCTGGGGCAGCACTGTATTTTCTCCGCACTGTGCGTCCAGAGCTTTCACGCGACCAAGATATCTTTTTTGCCGCTGTTGGCTTACTTTGTGGCTTTATTCTTATATTCCAAGGTTGGCGGTTAGACCCAATTCTACAATTTGGTCAGATGCTTTTGATCGGCTCAACCGTATTTTTTGCAGTGGAAAGTATTCGCCTACGAGGTATAGCTACACAACAAGCCAAGCGTAATACCCCTATTGTGGATGACGAACGAGAGATTAGCCGGAAGTATGAATATCGTGGATATAAGGCAGAAGTGGATGCAGAGTTAGATCCTCTGCCTTATGATGATGACTATGATGAGCGTCCCCCCGTGCGTGGTCGAATTTCGGGTAGCAGAGATAATCGTTCATCTCGTGATGATTATTACGAAGATGAAACTCCTCGTCGCCTAGAACGTCGCAATGGTGGCGAAAGGCTGACATCAACTGACAAAACCCGTCGCCGTAGTTCTGGACGCTCTGTACGCCCTTCAGAAAAGTTTGAAGATGAAGATTGGGGTGCTTCCACCAAAGCAGTTGATGAGTGGAGTAGCTCAACTACTGAAGAAAGACGACCTCCACGTCGTGCTAGTAATGGACCAGTGCGTCCAGAAACCCGTGATGAGGATGTTCCTCCTAGACCAAGAAAACGTCGTCCACCCAGTGAATCAGCCCCCAGAAGAGAGCGTGGGGATAATGAGGTCGTTTCTGGTGAGTATGTAGAATACAAACCGTTAGACCGCTCAGAGCGTTCGGGTCAAGAACAAGATAGTTCATCGAATTTTGATGATGTATAAATAAGTTTTTGTGGAAGCTGCGAAAGCAGTAACGAAAAAAGTTGAGGTGAAAAAATTTATATCTAGTTTTTGGCTCCAAAGGCAAATTCCTTGGGGTCTCAGTTTTTTGTTGGCAAGTTTGCTTGTATCCTGTAGTTATAGGTACCAACAAGCTTTGGAACTAACGCGACGCCTGCTCTTAGATGAACATCCCCATGTTGCACAAAACCTCAACAACCTGGCGTTACTCTACGACTCCCAAGGAAGATACACAGAAGCCGAACCACTGTACCAACAAGCATTGGAACTAAGACAACGCCTGCTGGGAAATGAACATCCCGATATCGCACAAAGCCTCAACAACCTGGCGGGACTCTACGACTCCCAAGGAAGATACACAGAAGCTGAATCACTGTACCAACAAGCTTTGGAACTATGGCGACGCCTACTCTTAGATGAACATCCCGATATCGCACAAAGCCTCAACAACCTGGCTAATCTCTACGACTCCCAAGGAAGATACACAGAAGCTGAACCACTGTACCAACAAGCTTTGGAGATTCTAGAACAACGGTTAGGGGTAAATCATCCCAACACTGTCACTGTTCGTGAAAATTTGGTATATCTTCGCGCTCAGTTAGCTTCAGATCAGGAAAACTCAAGTTCTGAGACTCAACGTTGAAGTTCTCAACTCGGACTTTGCACTTTTGAAGCTGAAGTTCCGAGTTCTAAGCTCGATGTTCCGAGTTCTAAGCTCGATGTTCCGAGTTCCAAGCTTGATGTTCCGAGTTCCAAGCTTGATGTTCCGAGTTCTAAGCTCGATGTTCCGAGTTCTAAGCTCGATGTTCCGAGTTCTAAGCTCGATGTTCCGAGTTCCAAGCTCGATGTTCCGAGTTCCAAGCTCGATGTTCCGAGTTCTGAGGTTGAATGATGGTGTTACGCACTCCATTACCCACCCAAACTTTATCAAAACATGAAACGCGATCGCCTTTCATCTCAGAATGACCAAATGTTATAAACTATAGCCGTTTTCAATAGAAATCGTTTGTAGGGGCACAGCATGCTGTGCCCCTACCTTATGGTGTATCCTGACAGAGAATGTCCCAATTTCAATCCAAGCAAAATCCAGTCTTCCAACGTTGAGCGTAACTCATCTTCACACTCTCGCAAGGTTGAACCAAAGGCTATAACTCCTTTACAAGCAGGAATCCTACCTGCAAATGTCCCATCTTCCAGTTTGTCGTAAACCGCCTGTGCTGTTGCTTGCTCAACATAGTCACTTAGGATAAACCGTACACTCATCAAGTCTCGTGCTTTGCTACAAGTTTGGTTGTCATTTTCAACTCTATTGAAACACAAAAACAAAATTCTCTAGTGCCGTAAGCTTGCTCGTACTACTAACACCAATTTGAAAAAAGAATGCGACAGATACACTCTCAAATCCTTGTTCTGTCTGGCTTTCTTCCGGAGTGAATTTTGAATGAGCGAATGCGTGAATTGGTATAACCTGTCCACCCAAATTTTATCAAAATACCAGCAGGCGATGCTCCAAAGGAGCCGCCCAAAGGGCGATGGCGCAAAGAGCGCCCGCTGAGTGCTTTGGAGACGCTACGCGTTGGCGTTCGCGCAGCGTCTCCAACAGGAGAAGCCTGTCCTCCGGACATACGCGATCACACTCCATTCTCTTCTTGCTTGACGGCTTCAATGAGCGATCGCACTTGTTGAGTTCCTTGGGAAGGTTCAAAGGAAAGTGGGAACTTACCTCGGAGTAGCATTCGCAACCCAAGCGGAGCAAGAGTGAGTAATCCTTTTAAATCTCTAAAGTAGTTCCCAACTACTTGTAAACCAAATTGACGCTCATCAATCCAACCGCCTTCTTTGACTAACTCTATTAATACTTTGCGATGGCGGATTGAACGGCTGTCACTTGCTTGTTTACGTTCGAGAATTTCCTGCTTGATTTTGGTGATTTGATCCAGTGGCGCAACACCCATTGGACATACGGAATTACAGTAAAAACAACGGGTGCAACCCCAAACTCCTTTAGTTCCTTCGTTATATTCTTCTAAACGACTTTCTGTTTTGTGATCACGAGAGTCTGCTATCATGCGGTAAGCTTTGGCAAGCGCATGGGGACCAACAAAGTCTGAGTCAACTTCACGAGCATTGCACTCAGAGTAGCAAGCTCCACACATAATACAGTTACCAGTTTCATCAAGACGCGATCGCTCTTGGGGTGTTTGTAAAAATTCTCTTTCTGGGACGCTGCGCCCTGCTGTGCTCACATAAGGAGTTACTGTCTCAAGGTTGTTCCAAAAACTGCTCATATCTACCACTAAATCTTTAATCACAGGCATATTGCCTAGTGGTGCGATCATTATTTCTGGAATGACATTTGTATGACTTCCTGTTGTTACCGTTTGTTGTGATTTGGCAATTTCACTGCCAACATTTTCCTTACAAGCCAAAGCAGAACATCCATTAATTCGCATAGCGCAGCTTCCACAAATTGTGTTTCGACAATTTTTTCGAAACGCCAATGTCCCATCTTGCTCCCACTTAATACGATTGAGGCAATCTAGAATTGTACTCCCCCCTTCAGCATCCAAAAGGTAAGTTTGCACAACCGGGGAGGAATTTTGTTGCTGCCGTATAATCTTAAAAAGAACTTCCATGATTACCAACCAAAGTCTTTAAATTGCTATACTCACCTATGAAATTATTCCTACAGATGGGTTGCTCACCAAATAGTGAGCTATACTCTTATTGCCTTTATTTCAAAGCTAGCTGTTAATAGGCTGATGATGAAAGAGCAAATCATTCTAGTTTAAGGATAATCATGAGAATTTTAACCCAATGGGTTTAACACCAGATGTGTCAATAGCCAGAGCAGCAGAAAAAAATGATCGCTGCTTGACAATTCATTCATATATTTGGATTCATGGATAAGGAGAGTAGGAGAGAGAGACACCGGAAGTAGGACTTAAGTTTATCCCTCAACTGAAAATTTCTAAATTCAACGAGAAATAACTCACCAACCCAGTTGTCAGCATTCAGAATCAGGCAAGAAATTTAGTGCCTTGAGCTTGGTATGAGTTCTTGAGAACTGGGTTCCTAGCTGCGGAGTTTGAGTCTCCCACCAAAATTGAAAATTTGTTGGTCTTTAATTGGTTGGTCAAATCCCCAACCAATTTATTCCATTCTTCATTCTGTGTTCTGAGTTCCTAGCTGCGGGGTTGTTGGTGTTTTTCAATTCTCCTTGGATTATAACTATATTTTGATGTCAACACGAATTCAAGGAGCCACTGACTGAAAAAATCACTCAATCGGTCGTGAAGCACCATTTTTTTGGTTATATAGAATTGTTAAAGCTTCTGATGAACATCTTGACCTCTTAATCAAGAAACTCTTGGTTGTAACTCACTCGTTAAAACTTCTTGTCTAAATTAAATGAATTTTTATAAAAGCCGTCCAGCAATACTCATCTCTAGCATAGAGAATTAGATAAAAGTGTATCAGCAAGTTGAATTCAAAATTAAACACTAGTTTTGCTATTATTAAACCATGCTACTATTTAATATAAAATTATGAGGCAACAAAACCAGTATCAATCGCCGTGTAAGTGCGGCTGTTACTGCTTTGTTTCTTTGTAAGAAAGTGGGGGCAAGAAATTTCTGGTCTCTACGTGGCAGGATAAAAGGTTGTCTGTCGGCACAACCCTATGGGAATACTATACTGTCCCAATGTTTCTTGAGTAGAAATGGGGAAAACCCCACGACTCAAGGTCAATAAAGACAGAGTTAGGAAGTTGAAAAGCCTGCAATTTAATGGGTCTACGACTTGTTTCTAGTGGTAGAACACAACGGCGATGAATCGGGAGGAAAATCCTCACCGCTTTTTGCCTCCCCAATTTGCAAAGGTTGTTCAAAGTTGCTTCATTGTAGTAGTGCCAAAAAAGAGAATTATTTCATTTGCGATGCAAATAATGGTTAAAAATGCCGTAAAATTACCAAAATTAATGCCTGTGACAACTATGACCTCAATCTGTTGTGGTCAATCATAACAGATGCTCTTGTGGCTCTCTATATGGAGGAATAAGTCCTTTACCATGGGGTCTGGGGCAACTTTGTGCAGATGTCAAAAAGCCAAGTACTGGCAGATAATGATTTGTTTATTTGTTTGGAGAGAGTGAGGATATTTGAAGCATAATGACTGAAACTGCAACCGCACCATTAACAGGAAAAGCACTGCTAGCTAAAGTGAAAGAACTTTCTAATTTACCACGGCGAGAAAGAGCAAAGCAGTGTGGTTACTATACAGTTACAAAGAATAACCAAGTTCGTGTCAATCTCACCGATTTTTATGATGCTTTGCTCTCGGCGAGAGGAATTCCCTTAAGTCCAGAAGCACCTAAAGATGGTCGTGGACGTGAACCTACCTACAGAGTTAGTGTCCATCAAAACGGTCAGATTGTTATTGGCGCAACATACACTAAAGCAATGGGCTTAAAGCCGGGTGATGAGTTTGAAATTAAGCTGGGTTACAAGCATATTCACTTAATTCAAGTTGATAGTGATAAAAAGCTACTCCAGCATGATGAAGACGCAGAAGTGTATGATGAGGACATCGAAGACGAGGAAGACCTAGAGGACGAATACGAAGAAGAGGAGGAGTAGCCTTTTTCTCATAGTAGAGGCAAGTTTAAGGCAAAAGCTTTATAACTTGTCTTTACGACTAGAGTCAAAGCTTTTAAATCTCTTTAAAAGAAAAAATTAGACATTTTGCAAAATCCATCTATTTTGGTACAGGCTTGGTTAAAAATGAAGAGAAGCTTATGATGAGCAATACTTGAGGTAGTGGTAAAAGAAGTGCAATGAGCGCGATTCGCTACTTTCTAGCTGCTTCAAATCAAGAAAGCTTTTCTCTTACCAAAATAGAAATCTTTTACTATGCAAGAAGTCTATTGTGTTTTTGTACCTACTTCCATATCGTTATCTAAGCCATTAGCCAACTTATTACTGTCATCTTTAAAAGATGCACCAGTATTCTTTGTTGTGATGGCTTTCTTCATTGTTTGGGTAGGATCTTGGTTACCCATAGCAGCATTAACAGCATTTGCCCTAAAATGGCAACCTTCTCAACTTCTACAGCCAGAACAAAAGCTACCCTTGTTGGTATCTCTCTACCTCTTAGCTCCCTTGATTTTATGGGGAACGAGTTGGCTAACGGACACACCTTTCTCAGATTACGGCTTTATTGGAAGCATTTCAACTCTATATTCCTTGGTACTAGGTATAAGTTTGGGGATATTAAGTTTAACATTGGTTTTTTCTTGGCAATTGTGGCTGGGATGGTGCTCTTTTCAATGGTCGAATATTAAGCTTGTGCGACCTATCTTACTACCTATTTTGTTAGTAGCGTTGTTTGTAGGTGGTATTGAGGAGCTAATTTTTCGCGGATTTATGTTTACGGAACTAGAGAAAGATAGCTCTGTTTGGCTAGCAGCGCTCATTTCTAGCTCAATTTTTGCGTTGTTACACTTGGTTTGGGAGCAACGAGAAACAATACCGCAGTTACCTGGACTCTGGTTTATGGGAATGGTGTTAGTACTAGCACGGTTTGTTGATGGGGGTAGTATAGGCTTAGCTTGGGGATTGCATACTGGATGGATATGGGCGATCGCTACTTTAGACACAGCACACCTCATCCATTACACAGGTAACGTCTCAGACTGGGTGACAGGTAAGAATAAAAAACCTCTTGCTGGTGTTGCGGGAATTGTTTGTTTACTCCTGTCAGGAGGAATTCTTTGGTTGTTTTCTGGTTATTTTTAATTTCGTGATACTCAGGTGTAAAGAAATCAGTTGTGGTATCAGACTCGGTTAATTAGTTATGATTTCCGCTCTGCGAAGAACCCCACCCCGGTTTTGTCTGACGCCAAAACCGCCCCTCCCCGCTTGCGGGGAGGGGTTCTTCGCGGTTTATAAGCAATTAAGCGAATTTGATATCACAGGACGAGGAAGTATAGCATCCAAGCGAGAACCGCTATAAAGTCTGTTGCATCAAACCAATTTTTCATAAAGAAATGATAAGATTACAGTAGAAATACTGTTGCTCATGCTTTAATTAACAATTAATTAATACAACTTGGAAAATGACAGTCACAAAAAATTCTAAATCGCCTATTTTCGGAACTTTATGCCAAGTTGTGTTAGAATCCACCATTTTGGCTGTAAACCCCCAAAGGTAGGCAAGAATCTCCCCCAGATGCTTCGCTTCACTGCATTAGCGCCCAGCTCCTCGCTCCGCGAGGAGCTAATAGTATTGACACCTTAGCTCTGGTGATTGCAACTTGGTATGACATGTCGCATCGGTTACCGTCAGCCTGCCTTCTCAAACACCTAAAAGGCTTGATTGGTAATGCATGTAATTTTTTTTTCGTGACAACATTCCAAGTCGTGTCATTAACCTTCTTCATGGATGTTACCAATTTGAGGTTTCTATTTCACGAGATTGGTTTTAGGAAATGCGGGTGCAGACTTTAACGATTTCGTCATTAATTGCAAATGTGTTGGAAGTAATTTGAGAGGTTCTTCAATGATGATTAACAAATTCGCAAAAGTTATATCAGCGGCTACTGTATTGGCTATGACAGTTTCTTTAGCCCCAGAATCTGCTCTTGCTCAAAGATTCTCCGGTGGTGCAAATAATCAGTTCGATCGACTGGAATTTGATCTTAACACCTCTGCTCCTTACACTGGAGGTACATTCTCCGGAGCAATTCAAAATGCAATCTATACTGATAACGATCCTTTCTTAGATTTTAACAAGTCTGGAATTCCTAAAGGTTATCAATTGAATCAAGGAGATTTGAAAGTTTCTTTAGAAAATATTTCAGATTCATTGCAGAATGCTCTCAACAATCCTCAAAGCGGTAGCTTCGCTGGTAAATTTGGCAGTACTGTGGTCAAATATGAAGCTGATCTAGAAGATAATTCAAATCCAAAAAACTTCGTTAGCTTTGTATTTTATGCTCCCTATATTAATCCCTTTACTAATCTAGATTCTCTATCTGTTTTTAATGCATCAAATTTAAATCCATTTTTGGATCCTCAAGGTGAAGTTAGCTTTCCAAAATACATTACTCAATTGAATCAATTGAATAGTGATTTTTTTCTGAACTTCCTGCTCCTGATGGTCAGAAATTTTACTTAAGATTTACTCCTGATAATGTCACTAAGGTGCCAGAATCGGCTGCTACAGCAAGTCTACTAGGTTTTGGAATTGTGAGTACAGCATTACTCCGGAAACGTAATAAACGCTCATAGTAGAGTAGCTTAAAAGATTTTAGGGAAAGTACTTAGTAAATCGAACGTAGGGTGGGTACTGCACACTACCTACGAATGACATAGGAAGGTAAGTAGGTCGGTACAAATAAAGTTAACTCGTTAAGGCAGTCATTAGTCATTGGTCATTAGTCATTAGTAAGGGTTTTAGACGTTTTTACATTTCTTAACATAGTTCTGTTTTTTTCCACCTATCTACTTAATGCCCACTCTACAAATTTTGTAAAAAATTGTTTATAACAAACGCATCTAGCTATGAAAAAGATATCGCTCATTTTATTAACCTTACCCCTATGCACTATAGCAACTCTTGCGGCTTTCACCAGAGCAACAGCGCAAGTTTCTGCTGATGGAACTGTATCTACCACAGTTACTCGTGATGGCAACAATTTCACCATCAATGGTGGTACCCCAACAAGAGGAGGAAACCTTTTTCACAGCTTCAAAGATTTTTCTGTTCCGACAGGTGGTTCTGCTGTGTTTAATAATGCAGCTGATGTACGAAACATTATTAGCCGGGTGACAGGTGGTTCTATTTCTACTATTGATGGTTTGATTAGAGCAATGGGCAAGGCGAACCTATTTTTACTCAATCCAGCAGGTATTGTTTTTGGACCAAATGCCAGTTTGAATATTGGTGGTTCATTTTTGGCAACTACGGCGAATAGTTTTGTATTTGACAATGGGTTTGAGTTTAGCGCCACCAATCCACAAGCACCACCACTGTTAACAATAAATATTCCTACTATAGCAATCCTAAATCATTTGTAAAAAATCACAGTTGTTGATACTCTGAACAAATTCAGGTAAAGGCGCAGAAAAAATCAATGAATCAGCCGGAAAATTGTAGTAAATACACATAAGCGTGTGGAG
>JAHHHH010000091.1 GCA_019359415.1 Iphinoe sp. HA4291-MV1
CCTTTTTCAAAACTCATCTAGGCAAACATCAAATGAGACGTAGTTTTTAAGATGCAATTTTGAGATGAGAAAACCGCCAAAAATCATGGTAAATCTCCAGCGGGTTTAGTACTCTCAAAAACGGTCGGTTTTGAGAGGTGTTTTTTATGTGTCATAAATAATCTGAGCTATTAGGCAAGGATATTGATTTGGATTACAGACAAAATTATTTTTTATTCAGATAAACTTTTCAAACTTCTAATTTTTAGTAGTAACGAGGTACATATGCTTCGGTTTTTTACGATTTTTTCGTTGCTTCTTATAGCTAGCTGTAACTGCTCTTCGCATTTGCCTAATATTCATCTCTACGATGATGTTAAACTACTAGGATGCCCTGTAAAAAAAGGTACTCTTCTTAAAATGGATGACAAAATAGTTGTGGTTATAGATAGTAAAAATACACCTGAAGGTTGTCATACGGTTGTTAAACCTAGATAACAATTAATCACTTACTATTACTGATAAAATAGTAAGTGATTTTATAAAGTTATTAATTTTATTAAAATTATTGCTCTAAAAAATAAACTTGGCATACATCATTTGTTTTTTTACAGGATAAGTTAACAGAAAAATTATTATAAAAACTGTTATTTTTTGAAGAATCAAATGTTTTAGTTAGTATATATCCTGGCTTAATTTCTTTACTTAAATTATCTAGTAACTTACCTCCTTGATAAATCTTAATAGCCATAACTGTAGAAATACTGTTATCAGAAACTCCAATCATTAAATTAACTTTACTAAAATTATCAGCATCAATTCGACAAGAAACTTCTATAAATTCATCTCTATAAGCATACATACTTGCTGAATATGTGTAAGATTGATGATTAACCACAATCAAATCTTTAGTATTATCATTTTTCCAAAATTTTGTACGCCAAGAATTAGACGAACTTAGCGCACATTCAGCGTCAGAAAACACCGCAGGAGTCAGTGATGGTGTTGGAGTTGGCGAAGTTGTTGGAAATTCTGGATATGTGCTTGGAATTGAGGGTGTGCTGAGAGTTAGTGGTGTAGATGTTGTTAGAGGTGATTGATTTGTTGGTTGACTAGGCAGTGGGGATAGATTTGTATTTGATGGCAGTTGAGTTGGAGTGGGAGAGGGAATAGGGCTTGAACTAGGACTAGTTTCAGACTTAACTGCTATTTTAGGAAATCGATTAGGAAAAAAAGTAATCTCTAAAGAGCCAAAACGAACTATATTTATTTTCTGTCCCAAAGTAAAATCATATAAAACTAAAAGAAGGAATATACAAAAAAAGGAACTGACAACTATTTTTTCTAATTTACTCATGAGTACAAAGCAGACAGTAGTATCTTTATTATCTATCTAACTTGCCATCTTATTTCGGATTATTGATTATCTTTTCTTTCCAAAGCTGCGTGATAGCCGTGTAATACATGGAAAGAACCTCGCCTGCTGTTCAAACCACCCCAAGAACACAAAAGCGCCCATTCATCAAACAGATCTTGAACCACTTCTACCGTATAATAACGAGGTTAGAGATGATTTTGGAATAGCGGTCAGTTAAGAACCACGCAGATATTGGTACAGCGTCTTCCGACAGATGTGGAATTCCCGCGCCAACTGGGTTTTGTTCACCCCGTTTGCCGCCCTTGCCCTTATCTCTACAATCTGTGCCGGATTTAAAGACTTTTTGCGCCCCTCATAGGCTCCGCACCCTTTGGCAAGGGCAATAACCGTTCAGGCGTTCTTGTGACAGGAGGTCAATCAGCATCTGGCATTTTTCTGGAAATTTGCTATATTACAGATGTGTGCCCCGGTGTTCTTCCTAGCGTGAAAGCGTTCTATAGATACCGGGGATTTGGTTCTTATGCCATAGAAGTACCATAAAATTCTATTTTAAATATCTATGCATCCACTACCGTCGCCTAATTTCCCGATAGAGATTGCTGCGTCCAATCCCTAACTGCTTTGCTGCATTAGTGGGTGACATACCAGCATCGATGAGGAGAAATGCCGCATTAAGGGTATCAGCGTTCAACTTGGGCCGACCAGGATGTTTACCCCTACTGCGCGCTACTGCAATGCCATCTTTAGTACGTTCGGCGATAAGTCTGCGTTCAAAATGCGCAATCGCTCCAAAAACATGAAACACCAGTTCCCCAGCGGCGGATGAGGTATCAATCTTCTCCTCCAGTGACATCAGGTCAATCCCCTGCTGCTTGAAGCGTTCCACAGTTTCCAACAGTTCTTTAAGACTGCGCCCCAGACGGTCAAGCCGCACCACGCAAATGATGTCTCCCTTACGGGCATAGCTAAGCATTGCGTCCAATCCTGCCCGCTTGAAATTCTTGCCGCTGATGACATCCTCAAAAATTTTTATCGCCCCAGCCCGCTCAAGGCGTAGCCGTTGCCCTTCCAAATCCTGTTCTTGAGTGGACACCCGCGCATAACCAAGGATATCTGCCATATTTTATATTTCTTCATAATAAGTTGTGCAATGATTATTAGTCTCTAAAACGGTCGTTTTAGAGACGATATTCCCCCTACCCCCTTTTCGCCATCTGCACCAGTCAAAACCGTCTCTAAAATGTGTCTCTTTATTCTGCTTGTCTCTTTATTTGATGGGACATTTTAGGGACGAGCAACACTTCTTTTATCCGTCAAAAACGATTTTGTACAGAATCGCATCCAACGCCTTCCAATACTGCTCGGTTAAGAATAGTTGAGGTGCCAGAAACCCGGTTTCTTTAAGAAACCGGGTTTCTAATTTTTGCTTATCCGAGCAGTATTGCAACGCCTTCTGCTCATACCCATTTGCTTTGAAAAGTTTTATGGACATTTTTTTATAACGCATTTATCCTCAATAACTGCATAAGGAGTATAAACCCTGTGGCGGAAATTCGTATTCGTAACCTCCCTGATTGGGTTGTTAACTGCTACAAACAGACAGCAACGGAAAATGGTAAAACCCTCGAAGGGTACATGCGCCAAATGCTTGAAGGTTCCCTTTTATCCGAACAAGCCGCTATTGCTGACACCCTACAACAAGGGTTGCTAGAACTTGCGGACAAATACGGCCCTATGCCTGATAGCACAAATCTGCTGCGAGAAGTTCGGGACGAGAGCGAATAAGATGATTGTAGTCGATGCCAGTGTAGCGCTCAAATGGCTACTACATAACGAGCAAGACAGTGCCAATGCACTGGCACTCCTGAAGAAGCCCTTCAAATTGATTGCGCCCGATCTTATCCGCCTGGAAGTTCACGCAACCCTCACCAAAGCCGTCCGACGGAAAATCCTTTCGCCCACCGATGCGCTGTTGCAAATGCAGCGCTGGCGCTCTTCCCTTGCAAACCGAGCCATCATTATCACGCACCAGGATGAAGATTTCAGTGAAGCAGGACAGCTGTCTCTAGACTTACAACATCCCTTTTATGACTGTGTGTACTTAACCGTCGCCAAAAAACTTCATATACCTCTGGCAACGGCAGACAACCGTTTAGAGGTAGTGGCACACCAAGTATCGATTGAAGTTTTCCCTTGGAGAAAATAAACTTTCCTCAAATCAGACTATTAACCACCCTACCCTCTTGACCGACAGAGGCAGCATAAACAAAGCCAGCCGAACGGATAAAGTGTAGAGTCAATGCAAGATTGGTGAATGTTTTATGTTTAACATTTGTGCGTGGAAAGCCTGGAGATGGCAAACTGATTCTCGATTTTATACAGCTGAAATTGTGCAAGACCTTTTCGGAGATTGGGTTGTGCGTTTAGGTTGGGGTGGTTTGCACAATAGAAGTGGAAACACAAGCAGCATTTTGGCTGCCAGCTATCTTGAAGCACAAGATATTGTGGAAAAAATTCGTAAGAGGCGTTTACAAAGAGGGTATAATCTTATGTCTGGCGGTTACGCCAGCAGATCGCGATCCATAAACATGCGTGATATATAATGTGAGGATAATTGTTGGTAGTCCCTATGAACGAGGAACACGCAGCGCTTTTCAATCTTAGCCCTTCCGAACGGCTTTTGCTGGCGCAAGACCTGTGGGACAGCCTCAGTGTCGAGGATATTCCTCTTTCTGAATGGCAGAAACAGGAACTTGATCGTCGAAAAGCCATTTATGAAGCGAACCCTGGTTCTAGGCGCTCATGGGATGACGTGAAACGCCGAATTATTGAGCGGCATGGCTAAACCTGTCGTCCTCACACCAGAAGCCGAGGAAGATTCCGATCAGGCATATTTCTGGTACGAAAGCAGACGGATCGGCTTGGGGCGAGAATTTCTAACCGCAGTCGATGCGTGTATCCAGTCCATCCATCGCAATCCGAAACTATACCAGGTTTTGTACAAAGGCTATCGCAGAGCAGTCATTCGACGCTTCCCTTACGCCGTTCTCTACGAAGAAACGGATGATGAAATTGTTGTGTATGCCGTTTTCGATTGTCGCCAAGACACTTCAAAGTGGCGCGAACGCTTGCAATAGCTCAGGGAGAATTAATAGCTATGGCACATAATGCATCCAACGGCACGAAACCATTCCTTCGTTTCATATTAAATTAACTGATATTCATCAGTTAATCCGATACAAAATGACGTTCATCTGCCCGCATTGCAACTCGCGCAACGTTGTCAAAAATGGCACTCAAAAACACAGCGGTCGCCAAAAAATATACTGTCGCGACTGCTGCAAACACGCACAAGCAGGATATACCTACAGGGGAAGTAAACCAGGGATGAAACGGCAGATCGTCAAGCTTTCCATTGAAGGAAAGTCGGTGCGTAATATTGCGGCGAAACTTTCTCTATCCCCTACAACGGTACAAACCAAAAGAGCCGTTCTCCCAAACACCCTGCGAAAACCGGATAAACAACGCAGCACACTTCTCAATCCCAAAAGCCCGTTACGCTTTCCGGGCGGCAAATCCAAAGTCTTGGACTGTCTTCTCCCCCTTATCCCTACTAATATAGAAGAATTTCGAGAACCAATGGTTGGAGGCGGGTCAATGTTCCTCGCCGTTAAAACCCTTCTGGAAGCATCAACAAAATTCTGGATCAACGATCTCAATCCCAATGTCGCCGCCTTCTGGCAATCCCTTCAGGCATCCCCTGACGACCTGCTTCAATCTATCCAAACCCTACGACAACAATACCCAGATGGCAAAAAACTATACCAATGCCTCGTCTGGAACTATCCGGTGGTCGATGCTTTATCCAGAGCGACACGCTGCTTCATTCTGAATCGGATTACATTTTCAGGCGCTGCCGATGCTGGAGGCTATTCCGCACAAGCCTTTACAAACCGATTTACCGATGCGTCCTTAGAAAAGTTACGTACCTGCGCCCCTCACCTAACCAATGTGCGCGTTACAAATGAAAGCTACGAACAATCTCTACAGGCTCCAGGCAACAAGGTTTTCATCTTCCTCGATCCACCCTACTACACTGCCTCAAGCCTTTACGGCGAACGGGGCGAAATTCACGATTCTTTCGACCACGTAAAGTTTGCACATCACGCACAACAATCACCACATCAATGGCTCATCACCTATGATGATACCCCAGAAATCCGACAATTATTCCACTTCGCCCACATCCAAGAATATTCCGTACAATACGGCATGAATAACTACAAACAGTCCCATGCAGCCAAAGGAAAAGAGCTTCTGATTCGGAATTTCTCGCCGTGAAAATTTTTCATATGGCACGACGCAAGTTAACTTTGAAATATTTCTTCCAGCTTTTTCAATAGGTCATCCAATTCCCGCTGTTGCTTCTCATCCAAGGATTTTATCTTTTTCGCTTTCGTATAAATATTTTTGAGACGTTGCGAATAAGCAATAGCCTCATCCGTACCCTTCTTCTCTTCTTTTGTCTCTGTTTTCAGATTGGCAATTTTTTCCTTAATTTGACTCAAGGATAAATTCTCACTAGCAGCAATCTTTAACAGAGATTTGCGCTGTTTATCATCTTTAACACGAGCAATCGCCCTTGCTTTTGTATACTCTATCTTACCCTGTCGCAAAATCTCTAAAACATCTGACGGCAGATTCAATAACGGCAGACGTGCCGTTCTAAAGCTGTCTATCGTCAATTTGCTGGTCGTCACCAGCACAAATTCAATTTTTTCCAGTTGACTAGAAACGTTTTCAGTCAACTCCAGCCCCCGTTTTTTGGCATTCAAAGCTTGATCAATAAGAGAAATCACTTCTTTTTTAGAAGCATTCAATTCCAAACTCAACAGTTCCAGGATGCCCTCTGTTTCTTCTATCGGATTGAGATCTTCACGTTGCAGATTTTCGACTAAGGCCAACTGATAGGCTTTTTTGTCATCTAATTCCCGGATGACCACCGGGACAAAGCCCAATCCCGCCTCCTTCGCAGCCCGATATCGCCTTTCCCCCGCCACCAATTCATAAGCACCACTGGAGAGTGGACGCACCAGCAATGGCTCAAGAATACCATGTTCTTGAATGGACTTTTTTAAGTGTTCCAGCTTGGAGGGATCGAAGTAACGTCTCGGCTGAGACGTTGGCAAAGAAATTTCAGCCAATGATAAAAGGGCACTATCCTCTATTCCTTGCCCTTTTTCACTCAGTTTATCCAAAATATCTGGAACCTTAATGCTGGTAATGCCAGGATTTTTATTCTTTGCTGCCATGAAGACCATCCAACGTTTTCGCTATTTCCTGTAATAATTTAATAGCAGGGTGCTTGGGGTTATATAAGGCTAAAGGTTTTTGGCTTTGAGCCGCATTAGCAAAATCCGTAGTTCTAGGAATAGTTGGCAACACAGCCCCCACTTTTGAAAGCTGATCATAAATCGCTTTGAGACTGTTTTCCCCCTGCATTGTACGAGCATCATGCATGGTAGGTATAAAACCTGCAATTTTTAGCTTTTTATTGGCAATTTTCAAAGTCTTCACGATTGTCGTTAACAACAACTCTGTCCCTTTCAAGGCTTTAAATTCTGTTTGAATCGGAACCAAAACGTGCGTTGCTGCAACTAGAGACATAATACTCAAAATACCTAAACTCGGCGGGCAGTCTATAAGAATGAAATCGTAATTCTCTTTCACATCTTCCAACGCCTGCCTGAGCCGAAGCTCCCCCATAATAGCTCCAACCAATTCCATTTCTGCAGTACTGAGACTGATATTGGATGGAACCAGATCCATTCCAAAAATGTCTCGTACAATCTCTAAGTCCTCTTCTTTGGCTACGGCATTGTAGAGAGTTTTGGTAAGTTCATTCGGTTCTAAGCCCATAAAAACTGTCAATGAACCCTGTGGATCGTCATCAATGAGCAACACCTTTCGCCCCAATTCCTTCAGATGATACCCAATATTCATAGTAAGAGTCGTTTTTCCAACCCCACCAGACTGGTTAAAAAGCGCAATTATTGAAGCGGTCACTATTTACATACCTTACAGTAGGCTTTTGCTATTTAGTGTAATAGCATTCCAGCACATTTGCACAATGCGCTACATTTTTCCTAGACAAAACCGGACAACCTTGGCAAAAAAGGCGGTTTTTTCGGTCAATAAGCACGAGTAATTGAGAATCACCGCCTTTTTTGCCCCCACCACAGATATCTGTGAGTGCTTCAAGAGTACTCGTGGGGGAAGGTTGTCCGGTTTTGTCATGGTTTCACCCAACCCTACGCATAAGGTACAAAAAATGTGTGGTGTCTTATGAAAATTCCAACTCAGACCATTACAGGTACAGATCTTACAGGCAAGCAGCGGACTCTTGATCGCAGCGAACCTCCATTGCTGTCATTATTCCAGACTTTTCTCCCTAGTACAGAAAAATATTCCAATACCATTGAGCTATACGATGCTCTTCCCAAATACTATCCTTCCCCCAAAAAAATGGCATCCCTTCGAGAACAAGGGAAATTTCTCAACACTCTTGAAAGAAACTTTAAGCATCGTGGCAAGTCCTATCGTGTGCAAATTTACCCTGCCCGCATTGAAGTTGAAGATGGAAAATTCATCGAATACTATCCAACAGAACGCGAACAACTGGTAGAAGAAGCATTACGCAAAATTGCTACCGACAGCCTTAGTGGTGTATTTCTCAATGAAAAAGCAGGGGTGCAATTTACACTTAACCAGCTGATGCGAGAACTAAAAAAATACGATCACAGTATTTCATATCCAGCACTTATCGAAGCACTTACCATTTGTAACCGTACTAACCTTACTGTAAAATCGGGAGATGGTGCGACAATACTCCAATCACCTATTTTTCCTACCGTACTTATCAAAAGTCGCAAAGAGTGGCTAAATGAGCCGCGAGATGCATACTGCTATGTGCAATTCAATCCTTTAGTAACAGTTTGCCTGGAGAATCTCAGCTACCGTCAATTCGATTACAATACTTCCATGCGTCTTTCACAGCCACTAACACGCTGGCTACACAAACGCATATCGCACTATTATATACAAGCAAATTTACTGGCACCATACAAAATCAAAGCTACCACAATCATCCGTGATAGCGGACTTATCACTGACGAAAAATTTTCACGAGCTTTAAACACAATCTCAAAATGTCTTGACGATCTCAAAAATCCTCTTCCACAAAGCAACGACACCCCAACAGATTCACGCCTAACCGTACTATTAGGTTACA
Source organism: Iphinoe sp. HA4291-MV1 (assembly GCA_019359415.1). Taxonomy (GTDB): domain Bacteria; phylum Cyanobacteriota; class Cyanobacteriia; order Cyanobacteriales; family Nostocaceae; genus Brasilonema. The sequence goes on from JAHHHH010000091.1 coordinate 8,649, forward strand.
ATGCAGATCGTATATCTGAAGGACGACGCATCGTCGATATTCAATACACACTTCGACCATCACCATATTTTGTACAAGAAGCAAAGCTAGCCAACTCACGGCAAAATAAAATCGTCGAACTTAGCAGTCCCAAAACTAAGCCGTGAAGAAGAATTCAGGAGTCAGAATCAGTTGAATGGGGATTCAAACAAGGCGCGAAGCTCGCCGGGTGGAATCTTCCATCCGGCAGACTTCGCAGCTTTTGGGTAAGAAGCTTCTTACCCAAAACGTGCCGCCCCAACCAACTGTGGACAACGCTCTTATCCTGCGGAGGGAAAACGCCAGGTGCTACAACGGGGGGAACCCCCGCAACGCACTGGCTCCCCTCCTGCAGTACTGGTTCACCAGTCGTACAGAATACATTCTGTATTCTGACTCCTGACTCCTGAATTCTTTGAGGATAACGAAGATGATATGTATGGGCACGTCCTGATGCGACACCTCAAAGCAAACAAGGTATGTACTAGCACGTCCCAAAGGTATGTATGGGCACGTCCTGGTGGCACGCTGTACATCCAAGAAAGTATGTACTGGCACGTCCGGACACCCAAAAAGGTATGTATTAGCACGTCCCAAAGTATGTACTGGCACGTCCAGAACAGCCAAAAAGGTATGTATTAGCACGCCCCAAAGTATGTATTGGCACGTCCAGAACACCTAAAAATACACCAAAGTATGTATGGGCATGTCCTGCCAACACCCAAAAAATCTTAGGATTTACACGATGAGCAAGCTACTTTTTCACCGCTTATTCTTTTAACCTTATTTTAATCACCTCCCTACCCCCAAAACTGTGGATAACTTTCTGCACAGATCAAAGAGAAAACATCTCTGCAATATATGACACTAAAAATAGAAGTCCCCACAAAAGCACTTTTAACGCTTTTTTAATCACAGTTAAAAATTTGATGTAGGTGGGGATATTTTTCTCCCTTAACCCTACCAGGCGCTCGTTTTTCCCGGCATGATGGCGATGTTTTTTCGCTACCATCAGAACATATGCGTTCTAATGGTGAGCAATGCCAGAGCATGGAGAAAAAGATACAGAACAGCAAACAGAAGAAAACCTTCCTAATCCAGAGGATTATTACGACCGCAATGAAGTCTCACACAGCGCGAGAAATGCTACTCAAGGCGAAGCAAGCCGGCTTCAGCGTCTCATAGAACGTGGCAAGAACGCTATCGAGCGGGCGAAGCCTGTAGCGCAACTGGTCGGAAAATATCTTAAGGAAGAATCTACCGAACGTATTGCAAAGTTAGCAGCCAAAGAAGCTGTGGTTGGGGAAGTCCCAATAGTCAATGTTGGTGTTGCAGTCTATGAGATTTATGATTTTGGTAAAGATCTTAAGCATTTCATTGATGAAGCCAAAATCATAACACAAAATGAAGCTAAACTAAAACGCCCTTTTCATGAAATAGCCAAAGAGAAACGTGAACATAACCTGAAGTTATTAGACGCTAATGGAGAAGTAACACGCCTATCAAGAATTAATAAATTTCACGAACAAAATCCTAATGTTTATTTTGTTCAAAATCAGATGGATCATCGTTTCATAGAGCAACTCAATAAGGTAAAAGCGCGCTCCTTTGAAGAACAAATCTCTCAGAAAGCATCAGAACCAAATGCAAAAGCTCAAATAGCTTCTCATTTCACAAAAGTTGAACGCATTTCTGAATCGTTCCAGCGTGAGTACCTTATAGGGTCAGTATTTGATAACTACAATTATGCTTTGGCGACGGCACGCAAGGAACTAGGAGAGCAACATTTTAATCTTGTCCATCATCCTCAACGGGGAACCGAATTTGATCGGTTTACAGCTGAATGGTTATACACCAAAGGATTTTCTAAAACTGAAGTCAGCCATGCAATCTATCGTGAAAGTCCTTTCCGTCAGTTAGTTGACGTGCAGCAGCATTTACCGGAAAAAGGGGTTTATCCTGAACTTGATAAATATACCCAAAAAACTCTTGAGGCACTCTCCCCTAACTTAGACCGAATCAGGGATAACGTGCAAGGCTGGCAGTTTTCCAAGGGATCTGAAGTATCCAAAGGGCATATAAGTCCTCATCAATTTGAGCAGTATAAAGATTTGAAAATCGAAGCGATGAAAGAAGCGGCTCTTAAGAAAGAAGATGTTGACACACTGTCTCGTAAAAGGCTGGCAGAATATATAAGTAAGAATGCCCAGGAAAACCATCAGGGAACAGATCTGCAATACATATTAGAACGGGGTAGGGTACTAGAAGCAGGTCAAACTCCAAACGATCTTAAAATAATGTTTAAGTTACACGCCGCAGGGCACGAAAAAGGCGAAGTGATTGAAGTGTTGAAAAATTTTTCACCACATTCCAATGATGGAGTAAATTATGGCTTTGAGAAATACAACCAACTTGAGCAATATTTAAAACAACCTAATGTCCGCACAAAGCTTGATGAGGTTATCAAATTAAAGCAGGAGAACCCTATCTTACAACAAGAGCGCCGATTGGATAGGCTGGGACTTTCCCATAATCAGTACGAAGGTGGAACACAAACTTACACAGATGCATCACGCAGTGCAACGGTAACGCGAACACAGCAGCGTAGGGATATTGAGAGAGAGAATTGACCAATAAAGGCGTCAAAATAAAACATCAGATTGTTCCGCTTTGCGGAACGCTTTACAACACTGGATCGCCGCGCCGCTGCCCGGCTCGCGATGACACTCAAAGGCTTGTTTTTCCCGTTTCATTCCGTCTGGACAAAATTGCCCAGCCTTACCCAAATTTACCCATCTAGAGTCCACGATTGGTGCAGCAAGGCGGGTCTATTCTCAATAACTGACCTTTCACAACTTGACAAACCCGCCTTGCTGCAAAGGCTGGGCAATTTTGTCTAAGAACAGCCCAACCCTTTAAAAATTTCATGAAGTGTTAAGATTTTGATTTGTTCTTCGTTGACTTTTTTTGAGCAATATTGTTTCCTGACCCTGATTTTTATGGAGGGTTGCATGGATATCCCGTTTCTGACATTAAATATCTCGAAACCTTCATGCCTATGGTACAAAAAGGTCATAGAAGACGGCAAGGAAATCAATACAGGACTTTCTCTTTTGATGCCGGAGATATTTCCGTATCTTTATGCGCCTCTTGAAGAAGAAAAGGAACAGGATTTCAAGTATAAACCATTGAGCGTTACTCTCAGGAAAAGGTTACAGATGACGCCCAAAAAATATCTTTTTTGTATCAAAGGAATTTTTCAAGACAAGTATTACCAATGTAGTTTTTTCGACAAAGCACTAGCAAGTCTTAGTTTCACCTTTCTTTCTATAGGTGACATGCTTTTTTACCCTGGACTTATCGCTGTTATCAGCGATAAACAAAGATATGTCATCGCTAAAAACAATGCAGCTGCTTCTTTACAAAAAAATAAGGAACAAATCCAAAAGGAAGTTGAAGCATGGACTGCTAACCTTTATCAAAAATTGTTAGATGCTAAAATTTTATCCCCTGAAAAGCATTAAAAAAATGGAGGTATCAGTCGTCAGAATTCAGCTAAGGGAACTTAGTACGACTATATGCTATACAAAGAAATTCTCTTAACTGCCTCTTGCGATCGCCTCCTTAATGGTGTTGAGTAGCATGTAATTATAGATACTGCTGATAGTGAGAACGCCCAGGAGAATTATTAGCCAAGGTGGCAGATGCAGTTTAGCGCTCAACCTCATGGTCATGGTTTGCTGTAGGCGTGTAATCGCTTGTCCTTGTTTGTTCTGTACCGATTGAATGCTCTGTGAGTGCTCCAAGAGTTCGTGTATTGATGAGATTAGCATCGAGCTTTTCGACAGCAGTGCTGACTTCTCCAAGGCGCTGTTGAGTCTTTTCCAAGATTCCGTTGAACTGATCAAGGCGTTGACGAGCGTTTGCGAGATGGTCGCCAAGGTTTCCTCGTGTTCTGCTTTGCGTATCAGGCTGTTGAGAGTTTCGAGATTGAGACTGCTCCATTCTTCTAATTCCTGTTGAAAATTCACAAACAATGTCTGCCAGTCTTGTGGTGCATCTTCAATCAGGAGTTGCAGGTGGTTAAGAGCCAGCATAATAATGAAAAGTTCATCCTGGGGATTTATACCCAGGCGTAATACCAAATCCAGCACCCGTGCCTTGGTGTCGTCAGGCTTGCCGGATAGCACCCGATCCAACAAATCCTGAGCCGTTTTACCATGTCCGTTGCTGTTAGTTACTGGCATTCACAAATACCCCCGTACTATCAAACGCACTGTAAGCTTCTCTAAGGAATTTACGGATGCGCTGCTTCTCGATGATCCCAAAGTCCTCACGAGCAAGAGCAGCGCCGTAACTCAAGGATTCGCTATCAATACGGTTACGCACAACTGAACCAAGTAGGGCAGGGAAGTCGATGAAAACTGCATGATATTTTTTCGCAAGTTTCTGAATAAGCTGATGGTTATCCAAGGCTTCAAAATCATCTGAACGTCCATAGTTACGAACGATGGTGTAGGTCATCTTATCCTGGTACAATTCCAAAGTTTTTTGCAATAGCTGTAAACTGTCATATCCGGAATCGGTCACGAACCACAGGTGAAAGGTCACACCTACTTCTGGGGCGATTTCTAATAATTCATTTTTTTCCAGCCACGCTTGAAGTGGCTGATGCACCTGGGCAGGTAAGTTGACAATCACCCGATTATGAATGGCATCGTTAAAAATGGTGTTTGCTGCATCCTCATAACGATTGGATTCGCTGAAAATCGCCAGTTTGACAGGAATTTCATTCTTGTAGCAGCGATAACAATCAGGATTATTCCGGTCAGTATCAAAGGCAATAAAAGGATAATCGTGGTCAATGTGATACTGAAAAAGCGCGCGACAATTAACACTCTTGCCTACGCCACCTTTAGAGTTGCTAACAAGGACGACTTTCATAAATTTTGTGACACGTTGTAAACAACAATCAAGAGAGTAAATTCAATGACATTCCCTTCCAGTTTCAAGATCAACTGAACGCGAAATGGCATTCCTCACCAAGAAAGGCAGAGGACAGGAGGCAGAAGGAATGTCTCCTGCCCTCTGCTCACAACTGAAAGGAGTAAGGGTATGAAGACGCGGACAATCTTCGATTTGGGAGCTTCCGATTGGGAGGGGTCACAATCCCCTTCTAATTGGTTCCTTCTGCCCTCTGCCTCCTGCCTTTTTGAAAACTGATATGATCCGTGTCCGCAATGGTGTAAAGGGAAGGGTGTCTACAAGGGGCTTACTAGACTGAAAATAGGTTAATGACTGTAACAATCGGTGTAGTTTTATCTGCTTTTCCCACAGATGTTTCAAATTTCAGTGATGGGTATTCGATGGGTGCAAAAAATAGACCTCTCCAGAAATTGAGCATTAACCCAGACAGTGCAAGGATTTGAAATTAGTTTTCGAGGATGTCTAATAGCAGACTAACCATAATACCGCCCTCCTTCGGACGAATAATCATCCGTATGCTTAAGTGTCTCATCATCCATTGTTGCAAAATACATCACATCTGCAATACCTAAGCGTTCCCAATCTTCCGGACTCCACGGCTCCAAGCGTTGCCAGTGCGCGGGAGCCGCCACTTCATGCACAAACTCATCGGCAGGTTGAAGCTGTTGCTTCAGCACCTTCCACGGAGTGTAATTCTTATAATTGATGCTACTGGTTTGAAAATAACCCGTGAGTCCCTGACCTGTTTTTGGATCAACAGAAGGAATATCAGTAAACTGAGAAGGGATTACCAGCTTAGTTTGTTGAATCGTCTGGCTTCCTCCAACACGCTTACTCATGCCAATCAACCCACCCATCCCAGAATCAAAACTGGTATTTGCCTGTTGCCGCCTCACTTCCATATCGCCAAGTTGGGACGATGCCCACTCGCCAGTAGCAGCATCTGACATTTTCAGATAGGCTTTATGCCGGATCTGCCCCAGGATGCTGTCGGTGACTTCTCTTCCATAACAGTGAACCATACCCTGTATAGATTGAAACGCAGGAATCAGGCAGATGCCTTTGGAACGTCCTTTAGTCGCAACTTCAAGCAACGCCTCCACATGTATACTTTGTAACTCGTCAATAAAAATAAACGTCCTTGGTTCTGGATAGTCGCTCTCCTTAAGTAGGGACTGGCTCATGCGGGTCAAAATCAGTCGATTCAGGGCATTCATTGCTGGTCTTGCTTCTTCGTCCTCGCCCAAGAGCCAGATTTGTCCACCTTCCAACCACTGAGAAACACTAACACTGGTGGTCGCTTTTTCCCACAATGCTGCAATCGGTAAATAGCGGTATATTTCGGCACAGACGCTGGCAAGGATATTAGTCGCAGTTTTTTCGCTACCTAGAGAATTAAGGTAGTAAGCACTTTGGCTGTCGGAAGCCAGAAGTGCGGTCAACACTTTTTGACTACTGAAAGCAAGAACGAGATCACGGAGCCTCCAGCGATTGGGCGCATTATTGATAAACAACAATGTAATCCCAGTAAGGATGTTGACGGCCGCATCACGAAAAAATTTGTCGGATTTTTCATTGTTATGTGGTTCCGGGATAAGGGTGTCAGCGAAAGACTGGGCGTGAACATAACTGGTATAATCTTTTGCCATGTCATATCGTACCGCACCGCGCTGAAAGGCGTTGAGGGTGATAATATCGGCGCTGATACCATTGATACCGGAGATTTCCGCCAGAGCGTTGTGCTTGGGGTCGAAGACTACCGCCCGCACCCCATTGACAGGCGTGACCATTGGCAGGCAGGCTTGCATAATGAGCTTCAAGGTAATAGATTTCCCAGAACCACTGGAGCCGACGGCTACTAAGTGCGTGGTCAATTCACGCACCGGAATATCCAATCCACCAAAAGGAAACGTCTCTTTTGCCACCCGTGATTCAGCATCGAGGCGTTTGCGATAGTCGTACCGCGCCTTGTTTGTCGGGGTCAACTTGCTTCCCCGCAGTAAGACATCATTTTCACTCGCTGCTTTCAGCCACCTGTTGAAAAACTCGTGGGGAACCGTGACCGCCAGCAGAAATCCTACGGCAGGTGTGATCACATAGAACAAGGTGAGGGTGATAAAACCTCCCACCAGGCAGCAGTAATAATACGGTAGCTTCACACGCTCATTCCGATGAATGAATACCAGTGTATGCAACGCCAGGAGGACATACCACCCGAATAGAAAAGAAGGATGCCCCCGGTAAAACTGGTAACAAAACGTCATAAAACCGTTTACTTCACTGATTTCTTCTGGGTGGATGGCATTGTACACGGCTGCCATAATCACGGCCCAGCCAATGAACAACAGGATGGTCTTGCCCCGTGTATCGCTTGGTTTAGCGATCCAAAAGAGAATAAAAACAATCAACGCAAGGATACAGGCGATGCCGAATAAGGTGTTCTGCGTTTGTATCCAGATTAAAAACGTAAAAGGGTCAGCAGCAAGGGCAATCGGTGTAGCAAGCAGACACCAGACGCTTATAACAGCAATCGATAAACCTGCGTTGAACCAGTAATTTTCAAGCCGATGCTCGAACTCAGCGAAAGTGGCTATCCACCGTTCAGTAAATCTTTCCCAATCGGAGAGGGTTGGAATTTTCATAATCGCTTTTCAAAAAGTGACTTTATCCTTTCAATACGAAAGCCTGCGCTTTTCTCTGCCGCATCAAGTCAGCCTGGTAGCGGCGAGTAGGGTAATTCACCAAATACCACCACAAAAAGAGGGTGGTAAGGCTGAGCAATACAAAAAAGACGAGATGCCGATGCCAAAATAGAATCGAGAGCGCACAGTTGGTTATGGCGATTGCCGCCAGTATTGCTGACAGCATCGTTAGTCCCGTGTAGAAAAGAGGAAAGTTTTCCTGTCGCATCTGTCGCCAGCAACGCAACATAAAACGATAAAAACTCAATAGCAGGATACCCGTAACCGTGATTGGTGTAAGCAAAAGTAAGCGATATAGCATCGCGCCCACGAACCAATACATTACAAGCACCAGCGTCGCCAGAAGGATGAGGACGATCCCTAGAAGTACGCCTTCCAGCATCACCAGGTAAGCACAGGCAATCCCTAGCAACACACCACCGCCAAACAATACCCCCGCCAGCAAATACACGACATTCACTTCGGTATACTGTCCAAAGGTGAGTTCTATCTTGATCGTTACAGGAATGATTTGAGGAAATGCTTGACCAAATTCATAAATAAGGGAAGGTATCAGCGACCAGCCATACCACATCGCACACAGCAGCATAGTGATTCCAAAACATTCCAGTAGAGTAAGCAAGGGAATCAGCCGTTGACGAAGTGGAGTTAGCACCGATATGGTTGTAAAGTATTCATACGCTTGGGTTGCATTCTGAAAATATCCAATTTCCTTAGCTCCCAGCAACCGTTTAATACCTTCTATGAAAGCGGGATTAACCGACTGATTGACCAGAGAGAAAGATTGTTCAGAAAAAGCATCTTTAGTTGTCGCTTGACCGATCAACAAACGTACTGCGATAGCTCCGAGTTTTTGCAAATCGTACTGCCATTTTTCTTGGACAGTAGGCAGGATAGCATTTTCCTGCACCTTGCCAAAACTCAGCACCGCCACCTCTATCTGTCCATTGGAAAGATAATCCACCACAATATCCCCAAAATTCAGGTCACGGTGAAATATGGGAGGGTCAAGGCGTTGTGCATAACTAAGGATAGCCAGAACCTGAAGGACAAGGTGGCGCAATTGCTCAAGGCTGAGATGAAACCCTTTTTCGAGACTGCTACCAGGTTTATATTCCAGCACCAGGATAATGCTTCCCACTTCAGGGCTGGTAACATCCCGTACCACAAAGCAATCAATATACCGAGGAATACCACGATGAGCAAGGACTTGCAGTGTATCGCTTTCCTGCTGCACTAGAGCTTTGACGGTGGACTCATTAAAGAAAAACCGATATTCCTTGAGAATCACTGGCAAACCACGTCGTTGTTCACAGGCACGATAGATCGCACGGTTTTCATAGTAATAATTGCCTATTTCCTCTTCAACTATGTAACCGTGAGCGCTGAAATCGGGCATGTTATTCATACATCATCTCTCCATGCATGTCAGGTCATGCAATACGACTTGGGTAAACGCTTTGGGTTCATAAACGTGAGTTGGGTGAGAGGTAAAAAACAAGATTAAGGGAAGAGAAAACCACGTTTCTCTGGTATTTTTACCCTCTAACCGAACCGTATTGAGGGGTTATGCCCGTGCCAAACACGGGCAGGGAATGATTTTTCGTTAGGTGTTTTGCCAGAACAGCCTGTCGATCATCTGGCGGAATCCTTTTGAGAAATTCCCAATCTTGGAAGGCTTGGCAGAATCGACTTCGATGGGTGCCTTAATCGCGTTTTTGATTTCATCTGTGATGCGATCGGTTGCGGCTTCAACCATTTCAACTTGATGCAGTTCCTTCTGGGCAGCGGCATCGGCTTGGCGAATCACCTGTAGGAGCTGAGCCTGGGAAGCGCGGGTAAGTTCATCCAGTGCCGCCTTGCTCAAGGTTTCGCGGTAATGCCGTCGCGCAAGGGATTCTCGCTGGATTTGCTCAATATCCATTTCCCGCATTGTGTCCTGAAGTTTGATACCCGTCGCGTCCTCTTTTTCCAGCGCTGCATCGTAAACGCTATACTTCGACATCAACTTGGTGAGTACGGGTAAGATTTCAAACAACACAAACAGCATGGAGAGAAGCCATCCCGTGTAGCGCACGGAAGGTTGCTGTTCTCCCAGTTGCTCTAAAATGACAATCTGGCGCAGCAGTCCCAGACGAACATCCAAAGGGGATTTTTCCGAGATATTCAAGGTTTTGGTTGTATCGGCTATTTGTCGATCAAGCCGATCAACTTCCTGGGATTTTTTCGCTGCTTGCTGTTGATAGGTGCGGGCATTCGCTTTTTTTACCGAAATCACCGACGCGGAAAGCTGGCTGGCGCTCGACAGGGCTTGCCGCGTCTCTGCTTCCGCCTCCTTGCGGGATTTGGTTAACATCGCCCGTTCCCGCCGCAAAGCCGCAAGATGTTCGGCACGGACATAACCCTGGATTTCTGGCTTGAACAGACGCAATTCCAGCGGTTTCGACACCGTAAAGCCAATGACCAGTGCCAATACCAGACGAGGAAAAACGCTTAGGAACTGTTTGAACGACTTACCCCGCTGCTTCCGCATGGTCATCAGCAAAGCCCTGTCCAGCAACAGGATACTACCGCCCCAGAAGAGAGCGAAAGGTATAACAAGTAGCAAGTTTCCAAAGACTGCAAACAGGGCATAGCCACCAGAACAGGTAGCGAGTGACGATGTAGATAGCACCGTCATTCCATACGCAGCGTACTTTTCTTCTTCCTGGGGGCTGTTGATTTGTTCCAGCACGGAAGGAAAAACGCCTGAACAGAAAAGCAGAGATTCTTTTAAGGTTGGCATAATGATATGTCCAGATTGTGTTAGTCACAGTCACCGAAGTGATGACCTAAAATTTCGTGGCAATTCTTGCCTGACGGCTTGTGAGGATTGCCCATGACCAAGGGGGCAATAGATGAAAGAATCGGATGATCGTGAGCCTGCCAACCAAGGCGGAAGCAGAACACCCCGTACCAACCGAGAAAGAGAAAAGTGACCAGCGTGGTCAGGATATTCCCAAAGGTTTTGAATGGATTGAGCATAAAGAGGAAGGGTAGGGAATTATGCAGGCAAAGAAGTCTCTCTGTTTGGCGCACGTTGATAAGGATTTAAAAGACACACCTCAATTTCTGAGAGGTTCCTGATCTGTCGTGCAAGGTCTTAAAACAGATCCGCGTGCGATCCGCACCGTAGAAAATGCAGAACATTGTGCTGAAATCTGTAAATGATCAAGAAGTCTGGGTAGACATGGAATTCAAATGCATTGTTATATTTAGACTGCCATAATCGATGGTTGCGGTAATGCGCCGATAAAGGGATACCCTGTTGAATTACATGGAGCAGATGGTACAGCTTTCGTAAATCTTTACAGCGTTTCTTCGCTCTTCGTAAATCTTGGCGAAATCGTTTGGTTTTATGCACAGGATATTTCATAGTTTCTTATTGGTAAATAGTGCCTATTTTTGAATGTCTTCGGATGAATTAGTTCATAATTAAGTTGAAAAAGAAAACTCTGGCTATATGCCAGAGCTATATCTGACAGGTTAGTCAAGATTCCCAGTCTTCTTCCGGTACATACTCACCAATTCGCGCTTTAAGGTTATGCATCTGCTCTAGGGTTTGTTTTAGAGTTGCCAGCAGCCCCGGCATTCTGTGACGGACAGCAGATTGCCAGCTTATTCGTCCGTAGTGATCTAATTCTTGAGAAAACTCACACAACAAGATTTTCAGGTTCTCAGTGGGCGCTTCTTCTATAGCAGGAGGGCGGTTGTGGTTATCACGTTTGTTCTTCGTCCCTTTTTCGTCAGCAATGAGCTTCAGGGCACGGGAATATGTCATCGGCGGATCGGCAATCGTTGCCATTTTCTGAATGAAATCCCAGTTCTCTGCAACGCGCATATAACCTCGCACCGAGGTTTCAGACATAAATGGGCAAGTTTCATGTAGCCAGGGCATCCATGTACCATGTGGTAGTTGCGCTTTGACCTCTAGTAGTAAGTCACCAATGGTCTTGGCGTGGGTAAGGGATTTTGCAATGTTTTCTTTGATAAGCTGTTTGCTTTCTTGCAGTCCCTGGAACTCTTTACCAATACGGATTGCTATGGCTGCTAAGGGGTAGTGGTTCACAAAAATATTGACGGTGTTAGGTTGAATTGGCATAAAAAATGATTTTTGTGAATTGTATAGTTTTCTGTATGTTGGGTCATGCAAAGCCAACGCCTGAGTGCAGACATCGGCGAGGATTGTAGACATCGAACTTCTTGTTGAATGGTGATCACTTTCGCAGGCGGCGGCTGGGGGTTCGCGTGGAATCCCCTAGCAAATTGGCTATGCCTGCGTTTGAAGTTCCAAACTTTGCCTATTTCCAACCTAACTCAGGTTTTATGAAAAAAACCGTCTTGAATTCAATCTGATTAATCTGATTAAGTAGGTTTGCTGTAGCTTATCTGATGGAAAACTATGATTGGGAAAGAAAATATATAAATTAAAATTGCATTCATACAAAAGAGTTCAGATTTTATATAGAAAATAATATTTATTTTTTGATATTTTTATTGCTTTTTATAAAAATAAAAATTATCTATATCTATGCGCTCCAAATTATTGAAAGATAAGCATAAATGAATTCTGAAACTTTAAGGCTCCTTGGATTTTCTCTTGGAATAGGAACGAGGACGAAGCGACAAATGAGGGCATTTGAATATGTAATACAAAATTCTGATAAATCATCAGAGCAATTGGCTACTGATATAATCAGCATGCCTAAAGAATTTTCTTCTCTATTTACAAAAGCAGCTGAAAGAATCGTCAGCAATATTGTTGATAAGTATCATAAAGGGATATACAGCGACGGTTTAAATAAAAAGTGGAACAATCTTTTTTCTGAAGAAGAAAGAGATTATTTTAAGGATGCAAATCCTAATAACAGATATTCTCATATTATGATAGTAATGGATAAATTTCCAATAGAAAAATTAACATTCTCTGTTAAAGTTATTCGCAATGCTACGACGCATTATTTGCAAGATATTAAAGCAAGCGGGCTATTAGAAACATTAAGAGCAGAAGAATTAGAGATTTTAAATAAAATATCCAGCAAGCAAAGCACAACTAATTTGACTCAAAAAGAATTACGAGATTATGAGCTGTGGAAAGCTGGACATCTACAATGTGAAATTTTCCAAAGCGGGCGATAAATAGGCTGTTCTAATTTGGTATAATTTTCCTGCGGTTTAGATATAGTTGGGCAATGAGTGCAGAATTAGGCGTAGCCCTTCGTAAGGAAGCTAGGGCCAATTTTTTGGAACCACGTATAGCAAGTTTGGAGTTAGAGGGCAAAGGCGCTAAACCAAGCCACACACAAGTCGCACAATATTTAAACTGTGGTGTAAGTTACCAAACGATTGGAAGAATTAGGCGGGGGAAAAGAGTCTCTAGGTCTAGCTTAGAAGCATTATGCAATAAACTTGACTTTAAAGATTGGCAAGAGTACCTCCAAGAAGAAAGCGATCACCCCGCTTCATTGCAACACAACCCAGCCGTCATTGCCCAACTCCCAGAAACCATCCGCCAGAAGCTGGGCAGCTTCGTTGGAAGAGAGCATGTCTTTAACTCCTTTAAGGATTTCTGCCAAAGAAACCCTCGCGGCTTTTTCACGCTGATCGGCGATCCTGGCGAAGGCAAGAGCATGATCGCCGCAGAGTTTATCCGGCGCCACGGGATCGAGAACCAATACCCTCTGTTCTTCTTTATTCAATACCAGATACAGAACAACACCCCCAGGAAATTCCATCAAAGCCTTTGCCGTCAAGTGTTTCAGCGTTTTCCAAGGCTTGAGGAAAGGTACAAGTTGGTACCTAATGATTGCGGCCAAAGTGATGGGATGTTTTTATCTCAATTGCTGAATGATCCTGACCTGACCGTCTCGCAACAGAGTCCCCTGTTTATCGCTATTGATGCCCTAGACGAGGTTGATGATCTAACCGTGGGACGGGGGAACATCCTGTATTTGCCGACCTCACTTCCCAATCACGTCTATTTTTTCCTAACGCGCAGGCGGCGCTTCGAGCGGCAGCTAGTGTTCAAGGATCACGCCGGGTTCTATGACCTGCTGCAACACGCCGCTGAATGCCGGGAGGACGTTGCAGAGTATATTGACGACTATTGGGAAGACCCAGCCAAAAACGAAAACATCCGCGCCTGGGCGACCTCCCAGAACCTTGACCAGGACGCATTCATCGATCTTCTTGTGGACAGAAGCCAGAACAATTTCATGTACCTCTTCTTTGTCCTCAATGACATGGCGGCAGGCGTCTACAAAAGTGTCAGTTTGAGAGATATTCCACGCGGGTTGATGAACTATTACCATGAACACTGGATACGGATGGGCATGAATGAACGCCCTACACCGTTATTGAAATTCAACATCCTCAGTCGGCTGACCGAAACCGAAATGCCCGTCTCAGCAGAGCTATTGCGGGAGTTTGCCAGCTACGGCATCGACAAACAGGTTTCCATAGAGGAGGTACTGGCGGCGTTGGAAGATTGGCTTCAATTCCTGCACATTATAAGAGAAAACAAAACGGATCGCTATTTCCCCTATCACCTCAGCTTTTATGATTTTTTGCACGATGACCCGCAGATCGAGGAAAAGCGCAGAGAATTGATCGCCTATCGAAAGAACACTACCATGTCCGATGTCCTTTTAGACGGTCTAGACGATTAACCTTATGGACGACAAGATCAGCAAATGGCTTGACAAGCTCAGTGCCGATAGACGTGAGTACATCCTAAAGAAGGGCATTTCCACCTTCATTCATGATGGGTACTTTGAAAAAGTCTATGACTTTCTCACGAATTTCACCTTCATTTCCGAAAAATTGAACACCTATGCCTGTCAAGCGTTGCTGGAGGACTATGAGCGCAGTTCACGCCTGGAAAATGATCCGCAATACGCGGCGTCGGCGAAGACCTTGAACACCATCCACATGGCACTGCAACGATCGTCGCCAGTTCTAACAGAGAATCCTCAGAATCTGCCTTCCCGACTATGGGGGCATCTTGCCAGCGAGCAAGACCCAGGGATTCAAAAACTCCTACAGCAAGCCATTGATCACAAAGCCGAAAGCGACAACCCCTACTGGCTGCGACCGCTCGAAGGCAATCTGTCCACTCCCGGTACTTCCCTGCAAACCACACTGACAGGACACAGCGGCAGTGTGACATCCTTGGCGGTCACCTCAGATAGTAGCACGTTGATTACTGGTAGCAATAGACAGATCAAGATCTGGAATCTTGCCACGTTCACCAGCGATACGATCAATTTTAGTTCTGCCGATTACCATTCGCTAATGTCGCTAGTGCGGAAGTACGACTTTTTGTTATTTGATAGCTACTCCGCAGAGATGGCGCATCCGCGCTATGTCCAGGCACTAGCCCTTGCCGCAAACGATTCCATCCTGGTTTCTGGCTCCAGTGACGGCGTGCTTCAGGTTTGGGATCTAAACACCAGAAAGTTGCTGCGTGTTCAGGAATTCATCCGCGCACGATTTGCGGCATTCAATTATGACGAGTTGAGAGAATACATCTGTTCAAGTAAAATCGCGGGACAACGACTCGATCCATATAACGCCATCATTAGTCTAGCCTCGATTCCAGGAACAGATTGCGTAGCTGTTGGCTGTGAAGATGGTGATGTACACCTATATGATTTTGTCACTGGAAAATTGGTTACCTTCCGTTCTGCTCATCCTGATGCCGTCACTAGGGTGATTATTGACAAGGATGGGATGCTGATTACCGGATCGCAAGAAGTCATTCGGATTTGGGATTTGTCAAAAGGCCAAGTGACTTCCTTCGAAAGCAATCCATCTCCCTTTATTCCCGGTTTTGGGTGTAATTGGGATTTTAGGATGATTCCAGTCAGGCAGGCGTTGTTTACCAGGCGAGATCGTACAGTTTTTATTTGTGATTTGGTCTCTCGTAGATGTCTCTTTGAACTGGATCACTCCCATACGGTCAGGGCTGTTGCCGTGACGCCTGACGGCCAAAAAATTATTGTGGGAGAATCCTTTGGGGATGTAGTGGTTTGGGATATTTCCGAGATCGATGCGCTGCAAGCCGCTGTCCAGCCAACACAACCGGAAAATGGCTTTCTGTCACGGTTGAGAAATTTCTTCAGCCGTCCTCCTTCTCTGATAGAGCTTCCAGCGCACCATAGTAAAAAGCTTGCAACCTTGGAGGGGCATGGTGGTTATCCTATTGCTTCCTTAGCGGTCACTCCTGATGGAAAGTATGCGATTTCAGGAGCAGACGAAGTTAAGTTATGGCGTTTGGATAGGCTGTCGCAAGCATCAGAATCGTTAGCTCAACACCAGCAGACGGTTCTTAGGGTTGCTGTAAGTCCTGATGGAAAACGTCTTGTTTCGAGTGAAGGCAAGCACATTAAAATTTGGAACTTAACCACCAGAAAAGTTCTTTATAGCATATCGAAGGACAATTATGCAGAACAGGAAGAATTTGGTTGTCTCTTGGTTACACATGACAATCAGCGTCTGATTGTAGGAAACTTGGAAGTGATTGATTTCTACAATCTTGAGACTGGAAAAGAGGAAGATTCGGTTTTTGTTCAGGGATGCTTGGTCAACACTTTGGCTATCTCGGCAGATGGGAAGCGGTTGCTTTCCGGCGGAGATTGCCAAGTTGGCAGGGGGACAGGCGCTACGCTGCGGCTTTGGGATATTGGAGGGTTAAAAGCAAAACATATTGAAGCATGCAGCCCTTATGTTGATGCAGATGGCAAAGCAATTTCAGGTGTGGCCATCACACCAGATGGTAAGCGAGCATTATATATAGCCCTCGGAGAAAAAATGATTACGTTGTGGAGTCTTAAGACCAAGCAAGTGATTAATACGTTTCCCAATTCTTTATTTATGCTGACAGTCGATCCAACCTCGCAGATAAGCGTGGCAGCGGCGAAAACCTGCGATTTATGCTACTCGCCATTTGTGTTGATACCCAATACAAATCGGCTAATTGCGACTTCTCCTTTGTTTTTCACAATTATTGATCTAGATACAGGGCATAAAATAGCCGAATTGCCTCCTAGAAAAACTCTGTTTGGTCAAATTCGAAGACATCATTCTCAATTTGTTAAGGATATAGCCGTCGCTCCTAACGGGAAATGGTTTGTCTCCGTTTCTTTAGATGGCACCATGAAAGTATGGGAATTGGCAACGGGAGATCTTCTTACAACGTTTAGATGTGAGAGCAATTTCTTTACTTGTTGTACTGTTGCATCAGATAATTATACGATCATTGCTGGAGACTTTTCCGGGCAGATTCATTTTTTTAGGTTGGAGAGAGGAGAAAATCTCCAGCACATTGAGACGAACTCAGAATCAAAAGAAACCAATTATGATTCGTACACCAATAATAACAAAACAACAAAAATATATACTATTAACTTAAAAGGATTTCCAAGTGGATTCGCATATCTGAAAATACAGTTCAAAGGGAAAGGAAATGTAGATATAAATTTAGATTTAAAAGACAATCATTATTATAATAGAAAATGGATTTATAATGAAAATAAAATTCACAAACCAGATATTATTTTGATTCCATTGCCACCTCATTTTTGGGAATCAGAAGATTTAGTAGGAAATATTACAATAAAATCAAATGATAAAGAAGTTTCATTTCTTCTTACTACAAATATAAAAATTTCTTGTCCTTTTAATATTCATCAGATTACAGAATATAAAGAATTAATATCTTCAATAAATAAAAAATCAAATCTTTACAAAGTTTTAGAATTACAGAAATGCTTTTTAGGAAATGATCATCCAGATGTTCTTATCACCTTAGATGATTTAAAACAACGCTGCGAAAAAATAGGTTCTTATGCAGAAGCTGAGTTCTTTCAAAATGAAATATACGATATACAACAAAGACGAAAGAAAATAGAATTAGGGGATGAATCTTGTGGAATTAATCTATTTCTAACTAAAGATGAAATGGGGCTGGAGACATTTAATTAACCGATAGATGTGGCCAGCTTGGCGACCTTAAGGTTGCGGATATATCTTGGGTCACACTTCAAAGCTGCTGAAATCTTTCGCAACATGCATTTTGGGAGTTTTTGACCCCTATTTTCTAAAGTCTTGTGCGAAATCCGGGATTCTAACTCTGTGAACGGTTAGAGTTATTTTGTCGTTAAGTTGTTCTATTTGGGTGGCTAATTCTGGTGAGAAAATAGTTTTGAGGTCATCGCGGGTTTTGCTACGTCCGATATAATCTAGTGCTTCCTTGTCTATTCCCCTAGCTAGGCAAACTTTTACCATGCACCGATAAAGTTGATCCCATTCTTCTGCTTGTTTACACTTGGCTTCTTCCAAAATAATTCTATCCCGCAAAATCTCGACTGTAGTAATCGCATTGGCAAAGGTATCGTATGCTAACTGAAATCGTTTTTCGTCTTGGTATAATCTGCCGAGATTAAATAAAGTTACTGCATTATCCTTGGGAAAGGAAGTGCGGGTATATACTTCCAAAGCCGCAGTATAAGCTGTGATCGCTTGTTCAATATTCTCGGCTTTGTCTCCCAATACTCTCTTCCAGTAAGCAAGCCCCAAATTATTTTGCGTCCATGCCCATTGTTCAGGAAAGGAAGTGCGGGTATATACTTCCAAAGCCGCAGTATAAGCTGTGATTGCTTGTTCAATATTCTCGGATTTGTCTCCCAATATTCTCTTCCAGTAAGCAAGCCCCAAATTATTTTGCGTACCTGCCCATTGTTCGGGAAAGGCAGTGCGGGTTCTGACTTTCAAAGCCGAAGTATAAAATGAGATCGCTTGTTCGAGATTGTCGGCTTTGTCTCCCAATATTCTGTTACGGTAAGCATTCCCCAAATTATTTTGCGTCCATGCCAAATCTAAAGGAAAGTCAGTCCAGATATATACATCAAAAGCCAAATTATAAACTGTAATCGCTTGTTCGAGATTGTCGGCTTTATCTCCCAATATTCTGTTAAGGTAAGCATTCCCCAAATTATTTTGCGTATCTGCCCATTGTTTTGGAAAGGCAGTTCTGGTATATACTTCTAAAGCCGCAGTATAAGCTGCGATCGCTTGTTCAATATTCTCGGCTTTGTCTCCCAATACTCTATCAACGTATGCAAGCCCCAAAATAATTTGCGTATCTGCCCATTGTTCAGGAAAGGAAGTGCGGGTAAATACTTCCAAAGCCGCAGTATAACCTGCGATCATTTGTTCAATATTCTCGGCTTTCTCTCCAGATATTCTATTCCAGTAAGCAAGCCCCAAAATAATTTGCGTATCTGCCCATTGTTTTGGAAAGGCAGTTCTGGTATATACTTCTAAAGCCGCAGTATAAGCCGAGATAGCTTGTTCAATATTCTCGGCTTTGTCTCCCAATACTCTATCAACGTATGCAAGCCCCAAAATAATTTGCGTATCTGCCCATTGTTCAGGAAAGGAAGTGCGGGTAAATACTTCCAAAGCCGCAGTAT
>JAHHHH010000108.1 GCA_019359415.1 Iphinoe sp. HA4291-MV1
TTCTGGTATATACTTCTAAAGCCGCAGTATAAGCCGAGATAGCTTGTTCAATATTCTCGGCTTTGTCTCCCAATACTCTATCAACGTATGCAAGCCCCAAAATAATTTGCGTATCTGCCCATTGTTCGGGAAAGGCGGTGCGGGTTCTGACTTCCAAAGCCGCAGTACAAGCTGCGATCGCTTGTTCAATATTCTCGGCTTTGTCTCCCAATACTCTATAACTGTATGCAAGCCCCAAATTATTTTGCGTCGTTGCCCAATCTACAGGAAAGGCGGTGCGGGTAAATACAGTGAGCACAATTTCGTAACCAGTAATAGCAATTTCCATATTGTTGGCTTTGCTACCCAAGGGAAATTTTTGAATCCGATTACTCAATTTAACAATCACTGCGGCGATGGATGTTGCTGTATCTGGTTCTACTTCTGCTAGGGTATTTGTTGCCCAACGCTGCAATTGTTTTGCAAAAATGGGGTTGAGTTTATCGGTGTTAGCTGCCAGTAACGGGTAAATTACTTGAGCATCGTCGTTGCTTTCTGCTGTTGTTCGCAATACCTCTAAGATAAATTGCTCGTAAATATCTATATCTCCTTCGGTGATGGCGGGAATTTCTGGGGTGAGATATGTGGCTAAGTTTCTCAACCAATTTGCAGTGTTTTTTTCTCCCTGCTGTGCGAAATGCTCTGCTACTGCGGCTACCGTCTGCAAAAAGCCAACATCAAGCAATTCTGTATTCGCTGCTAATATCTCTCGTTCTTCTCCGCTAGGGCAACTGAGCAGGGTTTGAATTAGCTGGTAGTAAGCTTGTAGGCGCTGTTCGTTCATGAGCAGGTGTTAAATCAGTGAACAGTATGCTCGAAGAGTAAGGGGGCATTGAGGGGTACCGTCTGTAGCCAGGCAGCATAAGGAGACTGGACGATAGTGTCACCCGTGGCTGCGTCACCCAATTTGGGTGAATCTTCACCCAGTGTATCACCCACCTCGTCATCCAGTGAAACGCCCGCATCATCAACCTTTTCACTCACTACACCCAGTTTTTCTAGTTTCAAGGCCGCCATAGGATGCTCTTTTATCTTTATCGCAAGGATTGTGCTCGCGGCGCTCAGCGGCAGTGCCGCCGCTGAGCGCCGCAATTTTTTCTTCTGTTTACTCGGAATCTGGGTGTAGTAGGTGAAAATCCTTATCCTGTAAGGAATTCGTGGGTGAAATCTCCGCTCAATTGGGTGACGGGTTACCGCTTGCCGCGAAAGTTCTGCGATAATTGGGCTGTTGTCGTAGTGTAAGAGCAGCGGTGAAAATCGACCGGCACGGCAAGGCCAAGATTCTGACTCAGGAAGAAATCCAGCTCCTTTTTTCGGAGGGGCTGTTAACGCTGCGCGACCGGACGTTGTGCGCGGTCATGCTGTATACCGCGTGCCGGGTCAGGGAAGCCGTCACCCTTTACCGCAAGGACATTTATGATAGCCTCGACCGGGTGCGCCCCGAATTGATCATCCGTAAGGGCAATACTAAGGGTAAATTGGCGACCCGCACCATTCCCGTTCTCGACGACCTGCGCCGCTATCTGGAAGTGTATCAACCGAAACCTTCAAAGGACGGCTACCTGTTCCCTGGCAACTGGGGCAAAGGGCATCTGCACGAAGAATACGCCTCGCTGCTTTTTCGCGAAGGGTGCCGGCGTGCGGGCATCGAGGGCGCATCGACCCACAGCTGCCGCCGGACGGCTTTGACCATTATGCACCGGAACAATGTCCCCCTGCGAGTGATCCAGGAAATCAGTGGGCATCGCAATCTGGAGCAGTTGCAACGCTACCTGGAGGTGGACAGCGATCAGGTGCGTGGCGCGATCGCCATGCTCAGTATGCTCTCACCCGTCCCTATGGAAGGGGAGAACCCGCGAAACGAGAAAAATCGTCTGGAATCAGCCAAAAAGATCAGGAAATAAGAGTTGGCTGATCCAACCCAATCCCTGCCGCTTTAGAGCGTCCCAATGCACGCTAAACCACTCCCTGGCTTCAAGCCACAGGATGGTCGAACCGGACTGGGCAATCAGTATGCGCACGACCAGCTGCTCCAGCTCCTGGCGTTGCCTTAAAATGAGATTTATCTCATGGGCAAGACAATGCCATTTCACTTTGTCTTTGGCTTTAATCATCGCTTGTACCCTTAAACTGGCAGCTTGCCGATGCTGTTCCGGGGTAAAGGTGCTGGCATCGACCGCTGTCAAATGA
The DNA here is from genome assembly GCA_019359415.1 of Iphinoe sp. HA4291-MV1. Lineage (GTDB taxonomy): Bacteria > Cyanobacteriota > Cyanobacteriia > Cyanobacteriales > Nostocaceae > Brasilonema. The sequence goes on from JAHHHH010000108.1 coordinate 2,230, forward strand.
CCTTTGGGCAATCGTTTCAACAACGAAGGATTGTCAAGGCAGCTTTTGGGGGGAAGCTTCCCCCCAAAACGTGCCGCCCCTCCAGAGACAGCCGCCGACGCATTGTCCCCTAGAAAATGGAGCAGGCTTTGTTTTTGTTGATCGCTCGGCTCCGTCGGGTACTCGTTGTAATAGGGCTGGCTGTCTCTGGTACGTGTTAGACCCCGTGAAGGATTCACAGGCGCAGAAAGCAAGTCCGCGAAAAACGCCTGATCCGCTGCTGTCGCTGAGGAATTCCGGTCAAGAGGCAAGTCGTCTGCTACAAAGGTTTGTGTAGAATCAGGTACAGACACTGGTGCAGAGGCAGGGTTGAAATCAGGCTGGGTGACGGGGAGATTGATAGCAGGTTCGCTATCAACGTAGCTCTGGCTAGTATGGCTATCGTCTGAAGCAACGGGAGCATCAGGGATTTGCTCGATTGATAAGGCTGGCTTATGGTCAGTCAGCGGCTCGCGGGGGGAAGGCTGGGATAGATTATGCTTATCAATCGAAATTGCAACTTCAACTGCCGCAGGCGGCAGACACAAACCCTTCATATATGGGGGGAGCGTGTAAATCGTGTTGCTATCGGACTCAACAGCTTGTGGTGTAAGAGTTTCAGGGTTTGGTTCTGCTAACCACGGATCTGGCAATTGGGGGTATTTTTCCGGCGGCTGTGGGGCGAGAACCTGTACCACGTCCGCGTTTACACGCTCTTTCTCATGCAAGGGATGCCACAAGGGTAAGTAATTAGGCTTATGCAGGGTTGTTTGCGATACCCCTATCCCGTATAATGTTTTTGATACCTCAATAATCGCTTTGGTGCGAGCGCTGATGGTCTCAGGGAATTCCCCCTGCTTTTTGAGAGCTGTCACCGCTGCACTGACACGGGCAAATGTCTGTGCATGGCGCTGCTGGTTGGGTGAGAAGGGGACAACATTATTCGCTTCACCAAACTGTTCGCGGTAGGAACACAGACGATTGGGGATGGAACAGTAGGGCGTATAGTACCCTTCGCAGTTTCGGGCGCGTTCGGTTGCCCGTTTGCGGATTTCGTGCTGATGTCTACACCATGTCCGGTAGCCGGGAGCGGCTTCGGCTGTGGTAACAACATAATCCACCAGCGCTGATCCGCTCAGCTTGCGAAAGACAATCCCATAGCAGGCAATGTCTTTCAACAGTTCGTTGGTTTGGTGGAAATCTGTCCATCCCTGCTGAATCCGTTCTTCCAGGTTACGCCGCCAAAGCTGCGCCGCGTTGCTGGTGTATTTCCGGGTGAACCGTTGCTGAGACTGGGTTTTGGCGTGGGCTAGAGCTTGGTGCAGTAACTCATAGTCTTGCCCCTCCGCAGACCAGTCAGCCGCATTCAGAAAATCTTCAAGGTTGTCGCTATAGGGAGCGAAAGAGAAGTTTTCCAGAATGTACGAACCCTCTTGCAACGGCAGGCGATGGGCATTGAAGTTTGTCGGTTTGTCCTTACCGTAGGGTTTGGGGTTGGGAAACAGTTCGAGCTGTCCGCCCTTGACTTGGATACCAGCTTGTTGTAAAGCCAGAAAGGCGGCATAGGCTAGGTAGAAAGAATCCAGTTTTTCCTTAAAGAAAAAATAAACATGGATGCCACCGCTGGGACTGGATCGGATAAGGAGATAACGGGTCAGACCAATCGTTTCCAGGGTTGCCAGGACATGGTTGAAGTTCTCCAAATGATGGACAGGGTGGTAAGCACTGCCAGCATCGATGTCGGCCAGAAAGTAATGGGTGATGTTGCCGAATCGCAGTCCCAGCAGTTCGCCGGGGTTCTGATACCGGCTCCACAGGTTGCGTGGCTGCAACGGATAACGGGTTTCCGTCTGCCAACCGGGGCGATCGCCTGATGACGGCACGGGGGCGAAAATAAACCCCCACTGGTGGTGAAAATACTGAAGGAAACGTTGACCGATACTGTCTTCCGGGGTCAGACCGGCCGGGGAAAGGTATGATTTATTGTCATCTGCTGGCGGCATGATAAAAAATTCCCAACGAAATTTTCATCAGCAGCGGCAACAAAAACGGCAACATGATAGACTAAGGACATGGCAAAGCAAACCATGACCTAAAAGGGCGGTTGTTCTTTTGCTGACCTGATGCCATTAATGGCAAAATCAGGTGTGCAGGTAGAGCACCAACAGTAGAAATCTATTATTTTGCTGTTTGTGCCTGCTGGCTGTTAACCAAGTAGCGCGGGATTGTTTTGGTCGCCAAACTTTCGCAATCCTTTCGCTCTACAATTCACGACAATCAAATATCAAGAGGTGACAGTTGATTACCTTTTACCAGCATACTCCCTGATGAAGCATTTTTTTCAGGGGATTTTGCTGTGTGCAAAAATCTTGCTGTGAAAAAAACGAATATTGATTAAACGTCATTGTCAGGCTCTCCTGTTGTTTCTGTTGTCAATCGATCGCAGAAGGAAAAAAGCGATTCTTCCTGGATGTCGAGGGCACGCGCTATCTCTACGATTTCGGCATCGGTCGGTCTTGTACCGCTCACCAGCTTTTTAAGAAAGGTCACGGGATCGAGAACTCCGTCTAAGTGGGCGGGGTGTTCCTGTTTTTTGACCCAATCGGCAATCAACTCCTCAATGACGCCGCTCATGTCCCGTTCAGTACCGGCACACAACGCCTTAAACCGTAGGGCGAGTGCCTTTGGAATAAGACCCGTCACCTGTTTGAAATTGGAGTCGCCGCGTCTCCCTCTTTGCAATGTCATCCGATACCGATACCATACAACTGTTCATCCTTCATTCTCCCCTAACATTTTCAAATCTTTGTATTTTTATATTTGTGAACTTATAAGAAGAATTGGTTTGCTTGTTTGCAAACACACAAACTTTTGCTATAGTCAGAATAACACAACTGGCAGGGCTGACGTATGCGATTGCTAGTCGAGAAGGGCAGGGGTGATAGTTCTTGAAACTTGTAACCCTGAATATCTCTTATGAAGCCAATGGAACGGCGTATTTCACCAAAAAAGACGCTCAAAAAATCCTAAGTATTTATCATCACCACACCTTCAATGCCCATCTGAAAACCTTGGATCTCGCCAAGACCCCGCTCCGTTGGGCGGAAATCAAGGAAATCCTTTCTCTCAAACTGTTCTTATACGCACGGCTCGGCTACCACACCCGTGCCATGTACTGGGCACTAAAGGAGAAAGGGCAGCTACCCATCATCTTTCGTTACTACAACATAGATGTTGATACCGAATTCAGGAGGATTCAACATGACTACTACGAACGGCAACGGCAAACGCAAGAAAGGGCAGTCCGCCAAAGACCTGCAGCCGTTGTCCTTGGCTGATATGCCGGCAGAGGAACAAGCCCCCAGCGATACCATCCTCACAGAGAACGGGCAGCAGGAGCAGGCGCAAAGCAGCATTATTATACCAGATGCCACTCCTGAGTCTCCCTCAATAACACCTGACACCCAGCCCAACGCAGAAACCCCACTGCAAAACGTCCCTTCTGGCGCTTCCCAGTCCTCAGAACAAACGGACGAAAATCCCGAAGAGTTGCTGCGGGCGGCGCGGAACGGCAGCGATGCCAGTGCTGCAACGGCACAGGAAGAATCCACCCCGGACGGGACGGGCGATACCGCCAGCACTCTCCCCGAAGGCGAACAAAAAGGGGAAATCGCCCCGCGCACCACCTCCCAGGCGATTAATGAAGCCACCGCAAGAGCGGCGCAGAACCTCGTCCAAGCCAACCAGCAAGCCGCGCAAGAGCGCCTGCAAACTGGCTTGCGGGAAGGGTATGAAGATGCCAAAGACTTCCGTAAAGGCTATCAGCTGGGCTTACTCAAGGGCGTCACAGACGCCAAGCAAAAGGATTCGACGGAATTCGCCCAGCAACTCGAAAAGCTCCGCCAGCACACTGACATTGAGGGCGGACAGGAGATTGACCAGATTCTCGGAAAAATGGGGCTTTCCTTAGAGACGGAACAGGAGAACAAAGAAGAAACACCCCTCGACATCTTCAGCCGCCTGGTTAACCCCAGTATGCCCACCGATGACGAAACGCTGAATATTTTGGATCTGGCAGCGCAATCCACCCCTTTAGACCCTACGCGGCGGGCTTCCTCGCCGGGTTGAAACACGGTGTTACGTTGTCCCGGCTCCCTAGCGCCCCGGCATCAAGCCCCGCATATCACCCGGTTCCAGGCGCGTCGCTCGTCCTCGGCATGGCGGGTATCTGTCTTGGCGCATGCTTAATGGCGCTCGGTTTTTACGGGGTGCGCGTGAACAAGCCCCTGACCCTTTCCCTCGGCGCAAGCCTGCTGCTGGCCGGCGGTCTGAGCGCCGCGCTCATCAACAACCGCTCCTCTTCATAAATCAAGGAGTTCCTATGCTTCAACTTGCGAGTTTTACCGCAGCGATGTTCATCACCGGACTGATTCTCTCCTTCTCTGCTGCCACCTTGGGCATCGCGCTGGGCAGCGGGCTGCTTGGCGCGGGACTTTTCGGCTCTCTTTGTGGAGGAAACATTGCATGACAACCCTTGAAAAAATCGCAGCCATCCGCCGCCTGATGAATGAAGTGGCTGGCTCACCGGACGTGCTCGCCCTCGCCGGCAGCGGAACCTATCATCCCGACTTGCGGATCGGCGATTGCATCGAAGCCTTTGATGATCTGGTCTATGCGTTGCGCCAATTTTTGACAAAGCCGTCGGTGCCAAACGTGCAATCGATCAACTTGACCCAGCTTGAAGCCATGCAGGAGCTAACAACATGCAATCCTACGCCTGTCCCGAATGCGGGACATTCATTGAAGACGAGGACGTTTTAGCCTTGGGCATCTGTATTTCTTGTGGCGAGTCTCTGGAGAATTCCACCCTTTCTCTTGATCAGTACTCCCTTGACGATATAGCCACCCTCCTATCCGGTCATTTTATAACGAAGGGAGACGATGAGGCTGGAACAACCCCACAACCATCACCTGTTAATGTTAGTGAATCGGCAGCATCTTCCGACATACCCTATTTCTTGAACCAGGAAACAGGCCGGTATGAATATAAAACCGAAACCTGAATCTTTTGCCGTCATTGTAGGATTCCAGCACCTGTTATTCCCTAGCACCGTACCGAAATACTATTACCTTCCTTACGGTAATCACACGCATACCTGTTTTTCGCTGACTGTCCTTGTTGTGCCTGTTGCAACCATCGTCACAACAGGCGCAACAGTCGCAACACCTATCCCCCTTCCATGAACACCAAGGTAGCCGTTTATCCGCTGAAAACCACCTTGCAGCGGCATGAAATAAAAACGTCAACGATGGAGTTGTCTTTCAAAGATGGTGCGTCCGCCACCATCTTGAAAACCGAAAGAGTAGAAGAAGAACAAGCTAATCCGCTGTTGCTGATCTTCGCCACCTTCTTTGTTTTTTGCAGCGGCACGTACTGCCTGATCCAAACACTAAAAACGAGCCATAACACTTATGAAATTCAAAGCCGACTCGAACAACAACCGATGGAAACCCTCGGCGGGAACCTCTACCACCGCTACCGCTAAGACCAAGAAAGCATCGACGAAATCCTCTGCCAGCACCAGTGGTTCTTCGTTTGCCGTCAATAAGGGCAGCTTTACCGGAACCCTTGCCGACATCGTCCCTGGTAACATGCAGGCATGGTTCAGCGAGATTGGCGCAGCGTTGGGCGGCATTGATATTAACCAGCCATTGTCCTGGACAAAAGACCAGGTGATCGCCGCGAACAGCGAAGCGGCTAATCTCGACAAGAAACTGCTGGAAATGGCCGAGGTCAAAACAGCCGTGCTGAAATACCTCGCTTACGCCATGAAAGAAGCAGAATTCAAAGCAGATCTGGCGGTCGCAATGGCGAAAGCCAAAGGCTATATCGATAAACAGCAAGCCAGAGCGTTTCTTGCTTATGCCTCCTATCTGCGTAAAGCCGCCAAGCTCGAAAAACGCGTGAAAGCAACCCAGGAAATCATCGACAAAAGCAACGAGACCCTGGAAAGCACCTTTGACGACCGCAAAGCCAAATTGCTGGCGTCCATCAACACCCAAGCCAAACTGGGACAGGCTACCAACGCGCAGGTCGCAGATCTGCGAAACAAGCGCCGGCAAGCGATCGAGCAGCATAAACAGGAAATGGCTGCCTACAAACAGGAACTCGCCACCGGGCATTTGACCCAGGCTGCCGCGAGTTAAGAAATCCATGCACCTTCGGTGACGGACCGGAGGTGCGATACTCGTTGCAAGGGGATATCCGATTATGACCCTGAAAACTGCTGACGACATCAACGACGATAACGCCCCCACCCCGGTCGCGGGTTTCTATCAGCACATCGCCAACCTGGGAGAATTTACGGTTATCTTTGCCGCAGGGCTGGGGTTGTCGTTCGCTGCCCTGCACGCCCGGTCGCTGGAGGTTGTGCTAGGCGCAGGTTATCTTATTACGATTATCTACCTCGCCCTCACCTTTGAGAATGCCCCGCGTGCCGCTCTCTTTCGCGGCATGGCCGTGACACTGGGGGTGGTGATGGGTTTCCGCGAAATCTTCCTGCTGTTTCCCCTGCCCATTATCCATGCCGTGTTATCGGTGGCAGGCGGATTTTTCCTGTGCCTGCGGATTATTAAGTGGATCAGGGGATTGTTATGAACCGCACCATCGCTGTTCGTCAAATCAAGCAGGGGTTATGCGTCATGGGCATAGGGTTATGCATCGGCGGTATGTTCCTGAGCATCCCCGATACCTATAAATCCTGGCGGTTTACCCGTGTCAGCCGCCGCAATTTTTTTAACGCCGCTTACACTGAAGAGAAAATATACCGCTTCGAGGAGCCAGTACCCGCTGATGAGATCCCGTACAAAATCGTCTATGGACAGTCCCAGCGCAAACTGTCCGGCGTCATCCTGATTTTTTTCGGGGGCAATCTTGCCTGGTTCTTTGGGCAAGCCCTGGCGGATGAATTCTCCCTCATTGAAAAACGCCGCTGGAAAGTCCGTCAGAGTGAGTTTCTGATTGAAGACACCACTCTTAGAACAGGAACCGAAGTGCAGCAGACGATGCTGGAGATGGATCTGCTCAGCCGTTTGTCGGAATTTCAACAAGGCTTTAAGTCCGATGAGATTACCTATTTACCGGATGATGACGCAGCGTCAGCCGACGAGCGGGAAGGGGAGCAGTATCCCGAAACCGTCAACGGTTTTTTTCTCTGGCTGACGGATAAGGACATCCGACAAGCAAAAGTCCGCGACATCTCCCAAAAATCGTTCAATAACAAACACCTTTGTGCCGACCAGGTTCGTGGCTTTGTGGATGTGTTGACAGAGCAGCGCCTAGCCGAATGGTTGGACGACGCCAAAAACGAGTTTCGCTTGCTCAATAAGCCAAAATGATACGTCCTATGTCAAATGATTTCTTTGACCCAGCGTTCTGGGAAAACGCCGGAATTAATCCCGTTAGTATTGATCTGGATAATCCTCAACACTTTGAGGATGGTATCGGAGAAATATTCCAAAGGATTGCTGATGAGATTAAGAATATTAGAGAGAAAAGCCTTGCTGTAAAAACCTTTGAGGTCGTCATGACCGCTACCGAGTACGACCACTTCGACGACTTGTGTAGTGATCTGGCGGGGAATCACGTTGTTGATTTTAAGGGGGTTATTCATTCCCACTTGGTGCCGCAGGTGAATCCTGAAGACGTTCCAGAAGGAATTGACGCGGTAAATTTTCACATCGAGGTTGTTGACGATTTTACAGAGGAGGTCTTTCTGGAATTCGATACGAATTTGCCAGACCTGTAATAGATGGGTAGATCAATCAAGAATACAACTTTTTGTATTTATACGTCTCAGCGATGCTAGATTTTTTTGAGGAATTTCTAAACGAGTTAGTCCGTGATTTGAGGGCAGAGGAATATTGGGAACGCACGCCCAGCACCACGGCAACAACCCACCAAACGACCTGGGAGGTATATAACTACGACATTATCATTACCCGGCAGGACGAATGGACATATCACTTTTCCATTGACGTCAGGGATATGCCAGCAAGCCTGAAAACCGGCACCGCAAACAGTGAAGCCTCGGCCCTGTATCAGGCACGCGATAACTTAAAAGAATGGTTTCGGGAATGAAACAATGCTTTCTTACAACGATTATATTCAATCCGACGCATGGCGCAGCCGCCATAAAGTCTGGCTGAAGCGAACCCATCACCGCTGCCAGTTGTTTCCCTGGCTGCTGGTGGGGAAAACAAAGGGCAAGTATCACCCTTACGCCGTCCATCATATGCACCGGAACGCTTAGCCTATGACGTTTCGTGCGATCTATTCGTGGATCTTCCATCTGTGCAAAGTGGTCAGTCATCGTGATTTTTGGCTTCAGCTTCATAAACACGCGAGTAGGTGGTTCTTCTTTGTTTATTTACCGCACTCTCGAATTTACTACAAAAACGAACCCGCATTGCCTTGGCAGCCGTCGGCTGCTATAAACCTCCCCCTCTCAAAACGATTATCATTATTATTTAGTTTCTACCTACTTTTTTGAAAGTCTTATGTGGTAAAGCGTTGGTTAATTCCACCTTGAGCATCAATCTTCAATATTTAGATGCGTTTGCCCTGACGAACTAAGCATCCCTTTCTCAAGAAGCAGTCAAAATCAACACTCGATAAACACAAAGCCGCGTAAATTTTCTTAGGCTTTAGGCGTTTAACTCAGTCTGACTCAGTTTGTAAAATAACTGGGGTAATTTCTGATGACTAGTTTTTTGGTTCGCGAGTATGACTCGCGAACCAACTTCTTTTTGTCCAAAGTCCAATAAAGAAGTGAAAAATCTAGCTTACCACTTATTTTTCGTGATTTATACAATTTTGTTTTTGCAAAAGCTTTTTCGCCGTATCACTAGGAATTCCAATATGGATTAAATTATTTTCATCATATCCGCCGCCTGTGGAAGATATAATTTTCCAGTTTCCTGCCTCTTTTTTTAAGACACGTTCTCCTCCTGTATTTTGGTCATATATGTCAGCAGTCGCAAAAGCACCTGCAATACAAATATTATCAATTGTGTAGTATTTCCATTCGGGTGTATATTTAGTTGCATTAGCTGCTACAACTTTCCTGATAATACTAATATCATTAGCTTCATTTGTAGCTTGCCCAATTAGAACTAAATTAAGAGGAAATGCTCTAGCTCCAGAAAAAAATATTACACCCGCTACAGAGATTAAAAGACAATATCCAATCTTTTTCATAATTCCCATTTTCTCTTTTACCTCATTTTATAGTTTTTTAATTCAGTATTACAAAATCTAACGGTTAAGTCTATAAATGTTTGGGGCGCTACCATTGTAAGGACTTCCCTTATAGCTAAAGTTTCCATTCCCCTTAAAGGAGAAAGAAGCTTTTGATGAAGAATTGCTAATGGTTTGAGAGCAACCATTGTTCTGACAGAATCCAATATGATGTTGACCATTTATATCAACAAGCACAATATCACCAGGTTTAGCATTAGATGCATCTACTGGCGTTCCCCGTCCATTATCTAAAGCTGCTTTTGCTTCTAATACACTTATATGGTCAAGTGGCTCAATTCCAGCATTTTTCAACACTTCGTTGACTGCTGCTAAACAAGCTTTCCTACCATGATCAGTATTTGGAATATCCTTAGTGGAAAAATTACCTTTTTCCTTAATTGAACTAATAATTTTCTCTGCAATATTGTTTGAACTATTGTTTGAGCATGTAATCCATTTAAAACCATCACAATTTGGATGATTTACCCCTTCTTGACAGACTCTTCCATCACTAATAACTTGAGTTATTTTAGGACTATTGTCTACGCCAAAACCTACAAGTTCACTATATTTATTTAACTGACAAAAAGCTTTAGCAGCAGGCGCTCCACACTTACGCTCCCAGGTAAGACAACGATCTAATCGCTGACCTCCAATACTAGGATTATCAAAAGTTCTTGTTTGTGCGTTTTGGGCTTGAGAGGGTATGTCAATAAAAACTTGCTGACTAATTAAAGCTATAGCGGTCACCGCAAGAAGAACAAACCACCAAATACGACGACGGAAAAACACAAGGCATCAGCAGAGCGCGATACCTGCAACAATATCATCTTAAGAGGAGATGATTTTTACCAACCGAAATTTACGACACAATTCTTTGTAAAGAATACGTTTACTGTCAATCTAACATGGATAGAAGTAGCAACACTTGGAAAATACTGTAAGGAGACGAGGCGACAGTCTTTGTGGAACAGAGGGCTTTCAGCCTTGTTCTGTTCCTTGACTGTCACCTCGTTCTAAGGACGCAGGGCATTCTCACGCCGGCTGCCCTAAACGGCTGAGCCGTTCTTGGGCTATGGCATGATAATTTACGTCCTTTTCAACAGCGATGTACCGCCGTCCCGTGTCCCATGCGGCAACCGCCGTGGAAGCAGAACCCGCAAAGGGATCTAGCACCATCTCTCCCGGCTGACTGTACGCCTCGATAAGCTGCGTTAGAATTTTTACCGGCTTTTGCGTGGGGTGCAGCGTGTTGCCGGTATATTTCCAGGGGAGGGCGTCACGAATAGGTTTAGTTGGCTTCTCTGGTCGCCCTTTTACGAGCAGATAAGCGTTTTCATGGCAGGAACGGGTAAACCGTGAACTAGAGGCATAGCTTTTCACAAAGGTGAAGTGTCCTACGGGACGAAAACCAGCCCGCTTCCACGCCTCCATGAAACGATCCACTTTGTTCCAGCCATAGAATGAGATGCAAAAACTATTGTTCTTGAGCACCCGGTGCATTTGCTGAAAGGCAGGCATTAGCCAGGTGTCGTCGTCGTCGTTTATGATGCTCCGCCCGTCTCTAGAGGTGTAGTTCACCAGATACGGGGGATCGGTCAGGACAAGGTCAACGCTGGACGAATCCAATGTCGGCATGACCTGGAGGCAATCGCCGTGTATCAGTTGATTCTCGTTTTCTAGAGGCTCAGCGGATAACTGGCAAATGACCTGTTGCTCTTTGATAGAAAGATAACACCAGGAATCTTTTTTAAGCGCTTCCGGCCATTGCGCGGTCAGCTGGAGAATGTCTTTCCAGCAGCGCCGTTCCAATGCGTCGCGCAGCCTAGCCACGGCTTTATAAAGCGATTTGTTGTTATCATTGGCCGGAAACTTCTGCTGGAGCCGATACAGTGCTCCATTAGGAATACCAGTGATCAGGATGCGCCGATATCCTTGCTTGGTTTCCATGTCAAAGGTGCATTGTTGCACCTCTAGCCATGTCTGCGTTTGTGAAGCTACTTTGTCACTGACCAGCAGTTCATAGCCTTTAGACACCGCCTGAAAAGTGGTTAACATACGTTTCTCCTGAAAATATGAGAACAGTAGGAGTGGATACGCGGGCGTTTTTGGTGAAGCGCACGCCCACGGTGAGGTTTTCCAAGCATGGAAAACGTGATTCAAAGTTCGTTAAACAGCGATAGCTGTTTGGCATAATGCTCGTGTGAATGTTCAGCCAGCAGAGTGTGGTACGCTAGATGAATATTCGCGTGCAGCTGTAAGCACCAGCGCGGGATGGGTGGTGGTGGCTGCAATTGCTGCATGGCATCGGCAAAGGCATCGAGTGCCTCCATAGCTGTCAGCAAAGAGGTGTAGGTATCAAAGGCCAGCCGTTGCAGTTCCTGCTGTAACGCTGTCTTAGTCGCCACCTTCGCCTTTTGCCAATAAATACTCCACTGCTTGTCGTGGTAGCGTTTGGCCAGAGAGGCAGCGGTATGCAGCTGCTGTGAAGCGGTCAGCAGCAAGGGGTGATCGCTGGAATGCTTTTCGATACGGCTCAATGCCGAAGAAAGAGCACAGTACGTTCCGAGCATGACCCATCAGTCATTGCCCAGCCGAGTGCAGAGATAGTCAGAAATGGCATTCTGACCGTGTGGTAACGATTCCAGAATTTTTTCCACCAGAAAGCTTCTATTAATGCCCTTGCCGGTCAATTTGAGCGTGAAGGGCAGAACATCAGCTTCTCTTAGGTATAATGCCAATTTTCTGACATCATGAAGAGCAAAACTATTGAGAATCTGGTGAATAGATTCTTCAACTTTTCCTACAGGAACTTTGTAAGCATCATCTGAATTTTCATCAGGAGATACTTCTTGTTGAGCAACCATTACATGGTTGCTGATGGGAGTAATCAGCCAGCAAAGAAGGCTGAAGATGAGAACAAAAAGTTCCACTGAAAATCCAAAGCCAGTGTGGATAGTCATGACAAAATTATTGGAATAACGACAAAAACCTTAGAGGTTGTGAAGAGATTCAGCGCTCTGCCAATCAATGAAGAGAGACATTTTCATAAAAATGAGAGCGCACTGTGTATGGATATTGAATACACAATTAATGATTGCAATCAACAATTTGCAATGTTTAAAATATTTTTTGTATTTAAATATTGTTATTAAGCAACAGATTATTTTTTTAAAAACTATTTAACTCTCATCCTTTTTTCATTGGCCTTTTTGTGGTTGGGGGTGTGGGGGCATCCCCCACGAACAGCGGTAACAAGCGGCACGGACTGAAGAGGTCAGGCACGCTGCGCGTTGGTCTTAGTTTGTGTGCCAGACGCGAGAACCTTTGCAAGGTCAAGCCCTTCGGGTGCGCGAGGGGTATCCCAGCTTCCTTCGCTACGCTCCGTGCAGCCGGGAACCCTCCCCTTCACGCAACCTTGCAAAAGTTCTTTTCGCGTCCGGCTTACACAAAAGCACGCGGCGCTGCCGCTTGAGATAGAAAAGGAACCTCTCCCATGAATAGTCACTTTTCCCCCATTTTTGATGCGTGCGGTAAGCCAGGGAAACTGCATAATCGCCTGGTGCATGGGGATTGTATCCCCGTGATGCAATCCCTGCCCAGCGCCAGCATGGACTTGATCGTGACTGATCCGCCGTATCTGGTGAACTACACCTCTAGAGACGGGCGGAGCATTCAAAACGACGATAACGATGCTTGGTTGTTGCCAGCATTCCAGGAAATGTACCGGATGCTGAAAGACAACAGCTTTTGCATCTCATTCTACGGCTGGCACAAAATTGACCGTTTCATGCAGACATGGAAGCGCGTAGGCTTTCGTCCCGTCGGGCATTTCACCTTTGTAAAGAACTATGCTTCTGGTGAATCCTTTACGCAGTTTTCGCATGAAAATGCGTATCTGCTGATCAAGGGCAGACCGGAAAGACCCGCTACCGCTCCCCGTGACGTGATGCCGTGGAAGTACACTGGCAATACGCTGCACCCCACGCAAAAGCCGGTAAAAATTCTAACGCAGCTTATCGAGGCGTACAGCGTGCCGGGTGGACTGGTTTTAGACCCCTTTTCCGGATCTGCCTCAACGGCGGTGGCGGCGAGAGCGAGAGGGCGGGCGTTTTTCGCCATCGAAAAAGACCCTCAATATTACAACATCGCCAAAAACCGCCTTTTTTCAAATGCTTAAGGAAAATCAACCCTCAATCCAGCATGGAGATATTATCAATGGACACCACCTCTGCCAAATACCCCGACATTACAGTGCATCTTACTGATCGGGACAGCAATGCCTTTATGATTCTGGGATTGTGCCAACGTGCGGCAAGGGCTGCCGGACTTTCCCCCGCAGAGATTAAGGCTTTCCAGGAAGAAGCCACCAGTGGTGACTACGATCACCTGCTGGCAACGGCCATGCGCTGGTTTTCCGTCGAATAACTAAAACGGATGCGGGATGCTGCCTTCAACAAGCAGCGTCCCCACACGCAAACTGTGAACGACCGCGAAACCTGCTACATGATGTTGTGACTCAATCATGGAAGCAAAACCCAAACATACCATAAAAGAGCAACCGCCATGACCCAACGCCCTCTGCACGATATAACGGCTTTTCCTGTGATGAAACGCCAGTGCGCCACCTGTCCCTTTCGCACCGATGCGAAAGGGCGGCATCCTGATCCAGGCTTGGTGAACCGCATCCAGCAGCAATGTCTTACCGAAGCTAGCCAAATCTGCCACCATCCACATCTACACGGGAAACCTGAAACGCATTTGTGCCGTGGTGCAAGGGACTTTCAACTACAGATTTTTCACCGTCTTGGGGTGATTGAAGCCCCTACGGATAAAGCATGGCGCAAACGTGCTAAGCAACAAGCAATCCTTTGAGTGTTGTTTATGGCACAAAAGTTTGAAGTTTTGTACGATCATTTAGGAACTGTCTGGGTAAATGAACTGAATAACGGTCTTATCGGGCGTTTTTCAAGGCGCGGGGTTTCATCAAAGTTATAGAAAACGGAGCAACCTTGGCAGCAAGGCAGTTTCAAGTAACGCGGATTTGTCTCAAAATAGCACGAACTGCCTTGCTGCCGCCTCAAAGAGTACATATCTTGGCAAAGAAGTATATTAAGGTTGCTCCGTTTTCTACAGGTTTAGCCCAAGGGTGGATATTCATGGCAAAGGCGTTTGTGTTGATTGTCGCTTAAAATTTACCAATGAAACGGATTGGATTTATTTTATAGATAAAATGCACAGACTGTATTCTGTAAAAATTCTTGAATACTTACCAAAAAATTTTAATCCTTTCAAGATACAATGACAGCGTTTTGATCAGTGTTCCAGCTGCTTTAGCATCTCGACGTTGCATCCTTCCGTATGACAAAACAGCTTGCCGCCACTACTGGCCATAGCCGAGAAGCCACAGGCTGGGCATTCGTACTTGATCCTTGTTTTACGAGGCTTTTCTATTTCAACCTGGCTTTTCAAAGGGAAAAAATCCTGAATGGCCACGGGACGAACGGCGGCGTATTTGCCATTTTCGTCTACTTTATGTTTCAGATTCAAGCCGCACGCCTCTTCACAGGGTAAGCCGATTTCTTCCATTTTGCGGGTAAAATCAACACTGCAATAGCGTGTAATTCTGGATGGTTCCCCGTGCGTGTGTTCCCACAGATGCACCATGCAGCGCACCAGCATTTGAAACACTAAATCTTCCTCTTGACTTAGCAACCAAGGATTCAGGCAGATTTCATGGTGCGGAGTGTCCTTTTCTCCTTTCCAGATGTCTTTTTTAAAGTAGCCCCAGGAACGCCCCTTTGCATTCAGGTTTAAAATACAGGCGGGAAGGCTGTTGTTAAACAACTTTTCGTTAAAGTACTCAAAGGCTTGCTCATAGCTTCCCCATAAGACGAGGTTAGGGCTAATTGTTAGAGTCCGAGATACGTCCGCAGAGGATATGGTATCTGTGTCCCTGTTATCCGTCATGGCTCGCCCTCCTGAAAAAGTGCGGTAGGTCAGTATCAAGCGCCTACGTTTTTGCTATGGTTAAGTCCCGGATAGCAGGGAATAAACATAAAAACAATGTAAAAGAAAATATATTTACCTGTACACGTAAA
Organism: Iphinoe sp. HA4291-MV1; assembly: GCA_019359415.1. Classification (GTDB taxonomy): domain Bacteria; phylum Cyanobacteriota; class Cyanobacteriia; order Cyanobacteriales; family Nostocaceae; genus Brasilonema. The sequence goes on from JAHHHH010000108.1 coordinate 17,650, forward strand.
AAAGACTTCCCTCCTCAAATTTCAAACGCATCGGCTAATTGTTGTTCGTATTCTGGTAATTTCTTCCCTGGCTTTTGACCGGAAGAAACCTTGTGCTCTGGTGTTTGCTTGCCTGTTTGCGTCCTGGTCATGTTGGGTGTAAATGCTGTATCGGTCTTTGGAGCAGTAGAAGCCGTACTTTTTGCTTTTTTGAGGCGTTTATTTTTAGGTTGTTCCTCTTCTGGTAACAAGGGATAATCAAACAGTGCCCTGTCGGCATTGCGAACCAGGAACTTATCGAAATTGTCCTCATAAACACGGCGGTCTACAATTCCCCGTTCCAGGAGTTGTTCGAGAAAACGCCCCAGAATAACCAGTTTACGCGTCTCCAGTTTCCGATCCGCTTGTTTGACTTCCTTTTCGAGTTCTCTGGCTTTTTGTTGTAGTTTTGCTAAACGTTGTCGTCGTTCTTCGTAGGAGTCGGTCATATACTTTCCCCAGAAAACAGTTGCATTTTTTACAAAATTATTATTAAATAAATTTTATAGCGCCACTTTATTTATTAAATTTTATTCTGTTTTTTTATTATCTTGGGTTGTGTTTGTGGGATTAATGTCACTTTTTAAGAAGGGGACGAAAGAGGGGCACAAGATTGCCGCGTCACCCTCAAAAAGAAGAGATCTATCCCCGGTAATGCCGCCAGCAGTGGGGCGATTTCCCCTTGGCACGCTCCTACTTTTTGCCAGCGCAGCGGGCTAAAGCGCAGTTACACATTAGCCCCCGCTACGCGGGGCAAAAACGCCCGGTTCGGCGTTTTTGAAGCTAATGTACTGCGCCGGAGGTTCACCCCCAGACCCCCAACCACAAAGCGTGCGGAAGATAACAGATAGGAAGGGGCTAAAACGATAGTCTGTGCCCTAACAACTACAATAAAACTACACCACGCGGTGAGGGCAACCAACGTGGCAACAGCAGCGTACTATCGGCTGGAAACAAGCAACGTCAAACGCAGCGAGGGGCATTCCTCGGTGGCTGCTGCGGCGTATATCACCGCTGAGAAACTTCACGACGAGCGCACCGGAAAGACCTACGACTTTACGAACAAGCAGCATGTTTACGATACCGAAATTTTCGCCCCAGCCAATGCGCCCGCCTGGGTATTCGAGCGTAGTCGCTTATGGAACTCGGTGGAGAAGGCCGAGGACAAAAGCACCCGCCGTCAGGAAGCACGTCCGGCTCGCCAATTGATTCTGTCGTTTCCCGCCGTGTTAACCCACGAGCAAAAAATCCAAGCCGCTCGCGCGTTCGTGCAGAAAGAGTGCGTCGCACAGGGGATGATTGCCGATGTTGCCTATCATGACTTCGAGGGAGACAAAGCGCATAACCCGCACGCCCATGTCCTGTTGACGACGCGGCATCTGACCCCGGAAGGTTTCGCCGGCAAGGAACGCGCCTGGAACCATAAGAAGCAGTTAGAGGCATGGCGGGAAAAATGGGCGGCGCACTTGAATCATCACCTTGAGACGCATGGCCATGCCGAACGGGTAGACCACCGCAGCTATGAAAAACAAGGCATCGACCGGGTGCCGCAGCAACATGAGGGGCGAAGCGCCACGGTGATTAAGGAGAAAGTGGCGCGGGGTGAACACGACCGACTCCCCGACGTGGTGACGCTGAATGCGAAAATAGCCGAACTGAACCGCCTCAAGGAGGAAATCCGCCGCGAAGAGGAAGCCATCCGTGATGAGGAACAGCGGCTCTTAGCGAAACTGACCGCCGAGCAGGACAATCGCAAGCCCCCTGTGACGTTGGCTCAGGAAAATGCCCGCCGAGTCATGGACATCCAAGCACCGACGACAGTAGACCATCAGAAGGTCACCGAACAAGTGCTGAAAACGGTAGCGCAATCCCAGCAACCTCCCTCGCTGGTGCCGAATGTGACCGCAAAAGCGGAACCGACAAAACAACCGTCCCCGCAACAGCAACGAAGTGGCCGACCGCCGGATGACCCTAGTTTTCGGACATACAACGCCGTAAAACGCCAACTTGAGGGGATGGGCGGCAATGGCTGGTTTGAAATCGGCATCCGCTATGAACCGACGAAAGAAGGGGAAAAGGGCTATTTCAGCGAACACCG
>JAHHHH010000059.1 GCA_019359415.1 Iphinoe sp. HA4291-MV1
ACCCGAATTTACGCTTGTGGACAAGTAGGAGCCGACTCCCTTGGTAGAAGCAAGAAGCAGACCCTCTGAAGGAAACTTTCGTTGAATGGCTAGCTTTGAACAAGTTTAGTCAAGTTCTGTATAGCAGCGAATGAAAATCAGGCGTTGGTGGAGAGGGCTATCCTACATCCACCTATTCTTTTATTTATTAGTTATTTGACTGAAATACACATCTACTGTAGGGTGGGCATGTACAATGCCCACCCTACTTAATTCCAGAGCTACAATCTCCAGGAAGGATGAAAATATTCCCGCACCCAGGAGGTAAACATGATTGGCAAAGAATTCCATCGGGAAATCTCAGGAGATTTTATTGCGTCTAATCTCCATAACCCCAAAGATTTATCAGGATTCTTGCCTGTGTCGTCACTAGGATCGCTCAGTAGCAGCTGGGGAGGAAAAAAATGAAAAGGTGGCAAGCAAAGATTTAGGGATCTCCAAGAACCAATTGCAGTGTCTATGTTTTTAGTCGTTTCAGGATAAGTTGTGATCAGCAAATATCTGGCTCCGCTCTTTTTGAACTGCTTCAAAGCACAGCATCCATACAAAAACGGCAGATGAACCAAACAATCTCGACAGATAATTAAATCAGCTTGGGGTAAATCGTTGCTAGTAATGTCTCCTGTCATAAAACGGATACTCGAAGTGCCGTACTGTTGTTGATTCTGCTCTATAATTTCTGGCACTACGTCAATTCCAGTGTAAGTTATGTTTGATAGCGGTATGTGACGCATCCAATTAAAATCTCCGCATGGTGCATCCAGGATAGACTTAACACCTAACTCTTCAAACAAACCAGGTAGAGACGCTCTCAGCGTTACAGTGCAAGCTAATTCAGAGCCTCTGCCCGAAACCGACTCTTTACTTTCCCACAGATTGCTCTGACTAATGTAACTGAAGACTCGTTTCATTTGATTTAAATAAATACAATATTTAGCAGTTGCAAATTAAAGGTAATAGTAAAAATCCTGGGTTTGTTTGGTATTTAAGAATACTGCCTTACCTACAGCCATAAAAGTATTAATAAATCATTAAAATTTGCCCAAAAACAAGGTAGCGCTCATCAGGAACTCCCTTCACCCTGCTTGAGGTGATATTGCATTAATAGAGGCTTTATCATCCTTCAGCAGAATCAGCCTTGATTTTTCGTTTCACTGCGTAAGTCCTTTTTCTACCAAAGTCGCCCAGTAGACATTCCTTAGTTGTGCTAGGGAACGAGAAATGAGGAGCGTGAAACAATGTTTTGGAAATTCGTAGTTAGTACTTTACTGTTACCCAGTTGCCTTGGATTTGAGGTAGCCACAGCATCACTCCAAAAAGGAGTTCAAACACAGCCAAAGTCTGAGGAATTGGGAGCACAAGTTGCTCAAGTTGGAGATTATTCGTTAACTGAGGCAGATTGGGAAGCTGATGCTGAACAGCTAAAACACCATAAATATCGACACCATTACAAGTCTCGTCGATACCATCGTCATTATAGATCTTGCCCACGAAGCTACAGATCTCATTACCGTCGCAGATACCGTCCACAGTACATTCATTACCGCAGACGACATCACAACCACCACAGGTCTTACTATCACAGGCGCTATCGTCCCCAATACATTCATTACCGCAGACGGCATCACAACGATCACAGGTCTTACCATTACAGGCGCTACCATCCCCAGTACATTTATGACCGCTCTATATATCGTAACCCGTACAGATATTACCGTCACGGGCGCTACCATCACTGATGAGGTGTTAATACTCCCCGGCTTTTAATTACCCAATTCCCATCAACTGGCTTAAAACATAAGCCAGTACAGCACTACCTAAAGGAACTGTCAAATTATCAATACCAAGAAACGAAACAACTTCTAAGCCAGTAGCGACTAAAGCAACCGTCAAAGATATCAACCAAGTTTGCCAAAGGTTCCCTTGTACACTAACTAAAATCGAACTACTGATGAGGAAACTAACTACACTCATCGTCAGGGAACCTTCCCAACTTTTTTGTCTACCAAAGACCTTGTATTTATTTTGACCAAATCGCTGTCCAACCAAAGCTGCTAGTCCATCTCCCCATGTCATAACTAAAATTCCTAATACAGCATACTGGGGTTTTTGTAACGTCCAGAACCAGGCAATTAAAACACCAATACTAACAGCATAGAAAAATGTCCCAAAACTTTTGCGTCCAACGCTATTAATACCAGGGAGAATAGGAAATCGGTAAGACAATAAGGTTACTGCGCTTGCTAAAATCGAAGCGGTAATGCCTACAATTGGGGGGATATCTAACCACCAAGCAAGTAAAATCACATTGCCTGTGCCAATGTGAACTATCTTCCGTACAATTTCTGGATCTTTACTGGCGAAGCGATTGACTAGCCATGCAACGAAAAGTATGAGTGACACCCAAATTGCAACCGCAGCAATTTGCAGCCAAAAAGGGGGAATAGACTCTAAATCAAGGAATGGATTCAGCAACGATACAACAAAATGGAGAACTATAACCTTTGTTACTACTTTATTAGATCTAGGTGACAGCAATGAAATTATTATTGATTTTGCTGATTCGCTTCTACCGAATGTTTATCTCGCCGCTGTTTCCTCCAACTTGTCGCTTTCAACCAACTTGTTCAATGTATGCCATCCAAGCAATTGAACGATTTGGAGTATGGCGCGGTAGTTGGTTGGCAATTCGGCGTATCTTGCGGTGTCATCCATTTCATCCGGGAGGTTACGATCCAGTACCAGAAGCGTTAGGAACAGCAACAAAACAGTCGTCTTGCTGTCAACATCACGAATGAGACCTTATCATAAAATACCAATAGTCGAGTGTGGTGAACTGGTAGTAGAGATTCCTTTAGAAGTGTTTGCGGTGGAATCTCCCCATCCTTATGAAAAATTAGGTGCGCCTTATGGCGATCGCTCTCCTTATTTTCTTCGCCAAAGCGTAGTTGACAACTTAATAGCAGCCCAAAATAATCTCCAGCTGCTGCTTCCCAAATGGCGTATCCAAATTTTTGATGCCTATCGCCCTGTTGCTGTGCAAAAGTTTATGGTAAATTACGCTTTTGCTCAAGCTTTACAAATGACGGGACTCACTGAGGCTGAGTTATCACCAGACAAAAGCCAAGCCATCTGGGAGGAGGTTTATAAAATTTGGGCTGAACCCAGTCTGGATGAAAAAACTCCACCTCCTCACAGTACGGGCGCTGCTGTCGATGTGACACTTGTAAATGATACGGGAGAAATTGTAGATATGGGTTCGCCCATAGATGAAATGTCAGCGCGATCGCATCCAGACTACTTTGCCAATTCTTCCGATCCACTAGCAAAACAGTATCATGCCAATCGCCAGCTATTGTGCCATGTTATGGAAGAAGCTGGATTTAAACGCAATCCTAGAGAGTGGTGGCATTTTTCCCTAGGCGATCAAATGTGGGCTTGGCTGAATAATGAAACCAACCCAAATAACCCCGTAGTTGCACGTTACGGACGCATTGTGTAAGCAACACATCTACGCATCTTGAGGGTTAAGCTGGATTAATTCCTCAGTCGTGTAGGTTCCAACTGGACTCCAAACCAAATATGGGACAAGTAGCAACGCCGCTAGTTTAGAAATCGGTAGAACAGAGAGTGTGAGCAGCACACCTAAGATGACACCAACTGATCCAAGAATTTCCCCAACTCTCAGGCTCCGCCACCTCAGCATGACTGGGATGTAGGCGATGGTGATAATTTCTAGCAGAAGGTATAAACCCATTAGCACCCAGGTTATCAAGCTTCCCGGATTTTTCTGCCAGATTATATTGGCAGAAGCAGCACCGCAAATGAATATAACAGTCCAGATGAGCGGAATCAGCGGCTCAAAAACTAGCCACTGGGGGCGAGTTAACTGTGCAAACCACTTAACATCACCAGGCGTGATGAAAAAACTACCAACCATAATAAGAAAAGTCACAGCCCCAATTACCATCCAAGATTGAATCATAGTTGATGCACTTTTTGATAATTTTGTCAATGTCTTCAAGGCAATTGTGACAATTTAGGGCATGAGTTTAATCAGCCGTAGGTTGGAATATTTAGATCAGTTATCAGTTATCAGTTTGAAGAAGAATTCAGAATACAGTATTCAGTAGGAAGAAATAAAGAATTTAGTTTTCTGACGACTGACGTCACGACTCCTTGTTCACTGTTCACTGTTCACTGTTGACTGTTTTAAGCATCTTGAGGATTGAGTCGAATCATTGCCCAAGTGGTGTATGTTCCTATTGGACTCCAAAGCAAGTAAGGAACGAGGAGTAGTGCTGCCCAAAGCGAAACAGGTAAAACTGCAAGTGTTAATATAATGCCTACAATAAAACCCGCGCCACCAAGAATTGTACCAACCTTGAGACTGCGAAGGCGGAACATGACAGGGGTGTATGCAATAGTAAGAATTTCCACTAGTAGGTACAATCCCATTCGCACCCAAGTTATGGTGGTTCCTGGGTTCTTTTCCCAGACAATATAAGCAGACCAAGCACCGCAAACAAATATAATAGTCCAAATAACTGGAATCGCTGCTTCAAAAGTTAACCACCTAGGTCTTTGTAGACGTTTGAACCACTTGCGATCGCCTGGAGTAATGAAGTTAGCACCTAACGCAACTAAAAAAGTCACTCCTGCAATTACCATCCAAGATTTAATCATGCCTTCTCACCCTTTGCATGGCTCTTTTATCACGCCATATAGTGAGATTTTCTCAGTTTGAAGGCTGATTTCTCATCATACCTGAGTGGGAAGTGGTTAAAAGTCTACATCCTGAAGGGGGTAACAAAGAGGCTACAAAGCAGACTGGATAAGAGACATAGCACATAAACCACGACAGAAAACCTACTCCAATCTATCTATGAGGCTTGAGCAAAACCACGTTGACCAGAAACATCTTTAGATAAAATGGCAATTACTTCTGTTTCATTAAATTTAATTTCCATACAGAGTTATCACAAAATACAAAATTTTATTATATAAATATAATTTGGAATTTAACATGATGGTCTTTTAATCCGTCACAGAGGTCAGGGCAAACGCATCTTGTCAATAAAAACGCCTGATTCTCAATAAATGAGAAAAAGATTGCATTAAGCTCTAATTATTGAGAATAAATAAGATGGAATTTTTTACCTTTAATCTACGGATAAAAAAATAAGATTAGCGATAAATCTTATTTCTGCGTCACATACACAAGTTACGTTTTTTGTCCATTTAGTTTTGTGAATTTTAGATGCGTTTGCCCTGTCACAGAGGTACAAAATGAAGTGTTCCCGAACCTTATTTTTTGTTTTGGTAATAGCTACTTTTTTGGCAAGCAACTTTAATGCTAGATTGAATGCTCAAAATTATAGAAAATTTGGAACAAATGAGATAGTCAAACAACAGCCTGCTTCAGTAAAAATATCTGTTAATGAACTAACTGCACAAAATGCAGCTATTAAAGATTCGGATTCTTCAGATGAAAAGCCTGCACGAGTACCATTTTGGAAGAACCCAGCAGTAATAGCAATATTACTATTATTCGGTGGTTTAATAGACCGTCTTATTTATTTTCTAAACGCTATTGGTTGGAATTTAACGCATATTCCAAAAGCATTAATAAATTATTACGATTGGCGAAAGTCAAAGTCAATATTAGAGTCTTCAAAAGAACATGAAAATAATCAAAGAACTAAAAAACAAAAAATCGAAAATAACATGAAATTATGTCTTAGGTTAAAGGAAAACAAGCAATTATCTAATAGAAGGCTGAGTCAAATAGTTAAAGTTCTAATTGAATATCAACTTTCACAAGAAAAGAAAGATTATACTGAAAATGAACAAGAAGAAATTGCTAAAGACATTGCTTATATTATTAAAAATGAGTCAGAAATAGAAGAATCTAATAAATTATTGGAGCAATCGTTATACACCGCTGGATACGATTCAAAAATAATTAATCAAGATATAAGACTTTGTATTAAAGTAAAAAATAGATTAGAAAGTGAAAATCAAAAGATAATAAAATTACTTAATGTGGTCAAAATTCTTATCGAATATGAAATACTTAAAGGAAAAACACCTGATGAAAACGAATTAACAGGAATAATTAACAATGAAAAAGAAATATCAGTAGAAAACTGTTTTGTAATACACAAAAAATCAGAGCGGATTACAAAATATCTTGAAGCTATAGAAGCTATAGAGAAAGATGCAAAGTTTTATTGCTATGTAACAGTTAAAGAAGGATTTATAGCTCCACTTTATCTCATAGCTGGTCCTTTACGTTATTTTGAGGAAGATTGGCCAAAATTAGTTAGAGAATACAAATATTCTATACAAGAAGGAGATAATTACTTTAAAAATCAAGATTTAGGAACGTTTAAATCATCTATTTTTACTACTTGGATTGGCTGGGGACCGAGTATTCCCGTCTGTTCCTGCTATAAATGGCAAAAACAAATAACCCTTCAATATGGCTATGGTGATGAAAATAACTCAATTCCCATTCTTATTCCTAATGACCAAAAAAGAAAAGATGAATACAAAACAGTTTTTTTTCAAAATCAAACTGAGATTGTAAAACAGATTGAAGTAACAGCAAAAATTGCTCTAATTTCTCAGTCAACATCTGCTTCAAAAATACAGGAAATAGCAGAAGCACAGGAAGAACTTAGAGATCCTATCCGTCCTGAAATTGTCCTCACAGATGTAAAAAGCTATAATATTCCAAATACTATAACACACTACTACTCTGCTTACCTTTGGATTTTATTTGGAATAACTAATCAACAATCTTTTGATTCTTCATCTTTTAGGACAAAAATAGACCAGGCAAAAAATATAAATCTTCAACCAACAAATCATTTCAACGGACCAACTATCTGGCACGATATGTTGCCGTTCTTTGAACATATAAATATCGCCAGTAAATACTCATATGACATCCATAAAAAAATATTTGCACGGCAAGTATTAGAATCTTTGAAAGCAATATATGATGCTTTATCTGATAAGGTAAAAAACGAAATTAGATTCGTATATTTTTGCGCTTTCGATGACTGCAATTGCGGTATGGATAACCCCTTAATTTCTGAGTCACTAAAGCAAGATTTAATAAAGCAGTGTTTGCAAGATTTTATAGACGAACCAAACAGCACATGGCACCCGATGAAAAATGTAATTGTATTAGATCGCTCAGATATTCTACCTGCTTGTGAATTACCCAACATAATTAACAAGCTAAATAGGCATATGCAAAACAAAAAATGAGAATGAAATATTTAACAATTCTATCGAAACCTCATCAAGCCATCAGGAAACAAAGCAACCTGTGCTTCCAACTTCTGATAGCTGGGATATTTCTGTGGTTGCTTTATACTGTAAACAACCTGAAAAATATGTGCGATCGCATCCAGAAATTCACTACATTTAACCTTAGGCGTTCCATAAACACGACCGAAGGGCTTATAGAATAATCTTATTTGCGAACCAACTTGCATCTCTGTTAGAGGAGGCTGTTCGTATTCTACATCCACCTCATAAAAACCCATCCGCAAAAAAGGAGAACGCTTCTTTGCCAAATCGGTTTCAATGTACCATCCCTCTGCATTGTTTGGATGTCGATCCTGGAGCATTTGTTGTTCCATTCGCGCTAGCAGCGATCGCACTCGCCAAGTTCCTTGTAAAGAACCTTCAAAGGCGACATAGCCACCAAAACCTGCGCTTGGGAACGAGAAGAAAGAAGCCATTCCCTCTACTTTTGCATCTGCTGTAGTACGAATTGCCCATAGGTGATAAGTACAATCAGGTTGTTGGGCTAAAGCAAGAGCTTGAGCGAAGTCCTCTAGCTTAATCGTCAGGAGATTAGGAGGAAAAGCATTTTGATAGACTGACATGACAGCAGAAAAATCTGCATCTGCTGTACTAGTCACTTCGCGGATGTCCATTGGTTTGCAGGGATCGTAGCCAACATAGCAATCAAGGGGCAGGAGGTTAACTTTCTGTTGTCCATTGAGAAAAGCCGCCATCTCCTGGTACTCGGAGCAATTTTCTGGTGTCTCGATCCGCATAGCCCAGCGTAAATATTCATGGACGATTACTTTGACTATTTGGCTGGGAATTGCTTTAGACCACTCTTTTTGGAATATCTTGGTAATCAGTATCAAATTGAGGACAGATTCTTGCTCTTCGGATAACGCTGGCTGAACGTAGGGAAAATCTAAACCATAGTAACCCCATTTATTCCAAATAAGGCTGCGCTTAACGGGATCGAGGTTATCTTGAACTTTAGTTGGTTTAAACGGATCGTTCATCTCACAGACAATTGCTCCGAGATCACGTCCTAACTTTTGTTTGGCATCATTAACTAGTAGGTTTTCGGTAGCTGCAAGGATCGCTTTACCCATTCCATTCTGACGAAAGAGGGGCGATACTACCAAAAACTCTATCACTCCAGCATTGGCTTCGGCGAAAAAATCGGCGATCGCTCCAGCTATTAATTTTCCAGCTTCGACAGCGATAATGATGTGGTAGTTGTTTTTGCCGTACCAGCCTTGGGCTTTTAATTCTAAATACTGCTCCATGTTCTCCAAAGATTCCCGCTCATCTGCATCGGGAAACTCAGGTACATACAATTCCTGGTAGAAGTACCGTAGTAGTTTCTTATCTTCTCTAGAGTGAGTCAGTTCAACATAATCAATCATTGGAAGATGTTAAGTCAGAGATTTGCTCGTTCAAAATTCCTGTACCAAATACAAAATTCCTGTACCAAATAAAGGTTACTTTAAAACGGTGACATTCCTCTAGATCAACTGCTTCAGCCCCTTTGTCACTCTTTTGGTCTACATCCTTGAAACCTTATTTAGCGCAGCTTTCTAAAAAATTGGTATTAATTCATTTTAAATATAATTACACATCTATCAAAAGAAAGAAAATATATCTATAATACAGACACAAATTATAGTCCTTTAGTTATGTCCCAAGATAGTTGCACCTGTTAAGTAAAAAAGCAAAGTATAACCTACATAATCATCTATTGACAGTACCCGCATTCACCAAGCCAATAAACACTTCAACAAGCCAGTGATTGCAATAACAAGTTACACCAAGTTTTGTTAGGAGGATTAATGCTCAAAAAACTCTCCATAGCTGTGGTGGGAGCAGCATTGATGAGTGTTGGTATCGCACCAGCAGTACAAGCAGCAACATTTAACATTGAGGTTTTGGCTAATGGTCTTGACAGTCCCAGAGGGCTTACCTTTGGTTCAGATGGTGCCCTCTATGTGACAGAAGCAGGTCGAGGTGGTGGTGGTGCTTGCATTCCCTCCCCCAGTCAGCCAGGTGCTGAGTTATGTTACGGTGCAACCAGTGCTTTGACACGCATTAAAGACGGTAAAAGTGAGCGGATTGTTACAGGTTTACCGTCTTTAGCATTACCGGATGGTAGTGACGCCTCTGGGGCACATGACATAGCATTTGATTCCACTGGAAAACCATATATTCTGTTTGGTTTAGCTGGTAATCCACGCGATCGCGAGAATTTATTAGGTATTCCTGACTTCGGACAGTTGTTCGCTTTTGATAAGTTAAACACAGACGCTGCGCGCAGACCGATTGCCGATTTAGCAGCTTATGAAGGTGCAAATAATCCGGATGGTGGAGACGTTATTAGCAACCCCTATGCTTTCTTAATTAAGGATAACACCGCTTTTATTGTGGACGCAGGTGCAAACGACCTTTTGCGTGTGGGACTGGATGGAAGTGGGCTAGCAGTGCAGTCTGTGTTTAGTACACGCTTAGTGCCTAATCCCTCTGGTGGCGCTGATATTCCCATGCAACCAGTACCCACCTCTGTCGCCATTGGTCCTGATAATGCCTTTTATGTGGGCCAGCTCACAGGAGTTCCTTTCCCAAAAGACGGGGCACGTATTTATCGAATTGATTCTAATAATCAGCCAGAAATTTACGCTGATGGCTTCACAAATATTATTGATTTGGCTTTCGATTCCACAGGTAATTTGTACGTCCTAGAATACGCAGCTAATTCAATATTATCTGGCGACACAACTGGTGCTTTAATTCGCATTGCACCTAATGGAACTCGCACAACGATTGCCAGTTCAGAACTCATTTCTCCTACTGCTCTAGCACTTGGTTCTGATGGTGCAATTTATATTTCAAATAACGGCTTTAACGCTGGAAAAGGACAAATACTTAGGCTTGTGTCTCAGGATAATTCAATTTCAGTTTCCGAATCGAATCCGACATCAAGTCTATTAATATTTGCGACTTGTGCCATGCTTTCATTGCTAAGGTACAAGCAGAAATTAACTACTTAACTCAAGTTGCTATACTTCGCACGGTCAGAAACTGAGCTTTTTTGATTCAGCCAAAAGCGATACTAACTCAAGGTACTAACCTTGGGTTTAAAAGCGCAATCTGTGCCCGTGCGAAGTATAGTTATCAAAAAACGCCTCAAACTCTGTACTCAACTCAAAATTTTTGTACTTTTTAGTACGAGAAAAGACCAGATATGTATTATTAAAGTACATTTTGTGGCATTAACTAGCAACTTACGTTACTTAACACTACCCCTGTTAAGATGAGCATCTGTACTCACAACAATATTACTTTTCGTTCATGTATTGCTTTAAATTCTTAATCCTTAACCACTATCAAGTTATAACTCGATATATTAAGTTTTTAATAACACTTGTGTCAGCCTCTACATTCAGACCGGAAGCCCTACCACAATTGTGTATCCTGAAAACAGCTAGGCTAATGTTTAATGGAGGTCTGATGACTCCTAAGATTATGCGTCAGCTTTGGTCTGTAGTGGAAACTACACAAGCTAAAACGCTATTGCAGCTCGATGATGCTAGCTTGGTACAGTGGTTGGTAAAACAACTTAAAACCCAAGCCTTGCTAGATTGCCATGAAACCGATTTTCTCTGTGACTACATCCAATCCCGGCTGGCGCTGATCCGCGATCTTGCCCAAGAACGTCAGTATTCCTAAAAGTCAAGGGTCACAAGTCAAAAAGTAACAACTGATGACTCATGACTCATGACTCATGACTCGGCAAATAACCTTCTACCAAACAATCGGAACCAACTACCCGTATCTCTACACGCTCCAAAGATAGCGCCTCAGTCATGGTGGTAAAACCTAAATCACCTACAGGTGTAGGAGCATGAACACCACCAACGATTTTAGGAGCAATAAAAGCAAAAACTTTTTGTACCGCTCGCCCTGCGATCGCACTAGCAGCTAAGAGACCACCGCACTCCCACAACACGTTGCAAAATCCCCGCTCATATAAGTACGCCATCACTTGATCTGGTATGAGTGGTGTTAACTCCACCACTTCCACCCCCAGCTTGCGCAACAGTTCCTGAAAATCGGCGTTAGCTCCTTTTTCTGTGAAAACCAAAGTGGGAGCCTCTGCGATTTGCCATAGATGAGCTTTTTGAGGTAAATCGAGACTGCGGCTCATAACCACTCGTAGGGGATTATTTGCCCCTTCGCGATGGCTGGTCAAATGGGGATTATCCTGTCTGACTGTATTTCCACCAACAATAACCGCATCACAAGCGGCTCGCAGTTGATGAACTTCGCTGCGGGCATCCTTATTTGTGATCCAAGCACTATGACCTGTCGTCGTCGCAATTTTACCGTCCAAAGTCATAGCATATTTCAAAATGCCAAAAGGTCGATGATGGAGAATACGATGGATGAAACCTTCATTTAGCTTTTGACAGGCTTGTTCTTCCACGCCCACTAACACTTCTATCCCTGCAGCGTGTAGACGGGCGATACCACCACCAGCAACAAGTGGATTCGGGTCAACCATCCCAACCACCACTTTTGCGACCCCAGCTGCTATCAACGCTTCTGAACAAGGGGGAGTGCGTCCGTAGTGATTGCAAGGCTCAAGGCTAACGTAAATGGTTGCTCCACGAGCATTTTCACCTGCTGCCTTCAGGGCAAAAACTTCTGCATGCGGCTCACCAACATGCGGATGAAACCCTTCTCCAATTATCTCGCCATCTTTGACAATCACTGCCCCCACCATCGGGTTTGGGGAGGTGCTTCCCAAAGCGTGACGGGCCAATTCTATACACCGCTGCATCATAGCACGGTCCAAGTCAGTTCCTACTGTTTCCTTTAGATTTGAATTATCCTGAAATCTTGACCCTACGACCAAAGTATCTGGTTGAGTGACCACTGGCAAATTATCCATAATTCTTAGCAACAAAGTAATGATTCTGTAGCTGCACAAAAGTGTTTCACCAAAACAGCGCTGGGTGTTCCATGAGTGCTAATTAGTCTCAAAGAAATTTGGAAAAAGCTACTTAGGATTCATTGTATGAAACTCAGTACTTTCATAGAATTCAAAACTCAGCACTGATGAATTAACTCTAGCTTGAATTCTTATAGCTATAAGGATGCCTAGATTCCAGAAAAATTTAGGAGTGAGGGTCAACTGATGAGACACCTCACTCCTTTGGGGTTTAGACCCAGATTATCCACACTCCGCACTCGGTTCTTAGTTAGAACATTTTGAACAAAAAAGAACGAAGGCGTCAGTCGTCAAGAGCCAGAATGGTGAGTGTATAACGCTCGGTTGAGTAGAGGATCCAGTCCCCCACTGATTGAATTCTGAATTCTGACTTCTTCTTCAATGAGATCGCAACGCTATCGCTCAGAGCGCTAAGCGCAAAGCGCTCAGCATGAGCGTTCGTGATTTTAAATTTTGAATGATTCACGACTGTTCCGCTAATTTTAGCTGCTGCCACCACCGATTTAGGGGAAAATAAACTACTGGTGCCCAGAGGCTACTGAGAATAGCAGAGGCAAGGGCTACTTTCTGAAAATATGCCCAGATATCTGCCGCATTGCGATCGCCCATTAAAATCAACTGCCACGCAAAAATGGTCTCAGAAAAGACTGCCATACCAAAGACAATTAAGGCAATAGAAATAAAGTCTTCTTGTATGAAACGCTGCTTTTGCAACAGACCAGTCAGACCTCCTACCACCCCCAAACTCAAAGCATGAGTCGGGTCAGGTGAGGTCATAGCATCTTGCATTAGACCCAAAACAACACCTGCCACTGCACCACCAAAGGCTGTGCGCTTGACACTCCAAGCAACTACCCAAATCACAGCCCAGTTTGGTCCAATTCCCAATAATTCCATACCTGGGACTCGAATTAGCAGTATCAGTAAGCATAACATGACTGACCCAACCGTTACTGCCCAATCAGCAAGTAGACGTAAGCGCGGGTGCCAACGAGAAAGGGGACTAATTTGAATTTTGGATCTTCGCCTTGGCGATTTTGGCTTTTTCTGCCTACCGCCCTGTAATTGAGGCATCCTCATTGTTTAATTAGATTTTTCTAAGTGTTGATTTACAGATCCGATATTTTCTTCTGACTGCGGGTTTTCTGGTTTGGGATATACCGTCACCCAATCCAAAGAGCGTATCGGCGGGAAAAGTTCCACTTTCGCCACTGATGCTGGAAGTTTCTTCAAATCCAGTGACTTCACCCGTCCTACAGCCAATCCCGAAGGAAACTTCTGACTATAGGTAGATGTGGCAACTACGTCTCCAGGTTTTACATTTGGAACTTTTTCATAAAATTCCAAAACTGCTTCAGCCGAGGAATCTCCTCGCAAAACACCTTTTGCCCCTGTGCGACTGACTGTGACACCAACTTGACTCTTGAGGTCACTAATTAACAGCACGCGGCTGGTATTAGGAGTTACACTTTCTACCAAACCCACCAATCCACCATCAGCCTTAACAACATAACCTTCCTGGAGACCTGCAAGACTTCCACGATTGAGAGTCACTTGTTGCCACCAGTTATCAGCACTACGTGCAATCACACGCGCAGGGATTGGACGCGATGACAAAGGTTCTTTTTCCACATAGCCTAGTAACTCTTTTAACTTTTTATTTTGGCTTTCGAGTTCTACGAGTCGGGTTTGCAGTTCTAAAAACCGAGCATCCTTGAAACGTTCTTCTTGAGGAGGTGGTGTCTGCAACATCTGGATTGGACGAGTTATTCCTTGATATATCTCAAACAGAAGCGCACCTTGAGTTTGTCGAAGTATCCAGGCACTACCAACGACTATCCCTAATAACCCTATTTGTAACCCTCTGCGCTCCCACCAGCGACGTGCCGTAAACATAAGAAACCTTTTCTAAAAGCTGTAATATAACTTAAGATATTGGATTCCCTACCAAACCCAATATCTAAACATTGCTTGTGTTACATATTGCGAGAACGTCCGCTGAAAACCCTTTCCAGCTGCTTGAAATTTTCCAACACACGACCTGTTCCCAGTACAACACAGCATAATGGGTCAGCCGCGACATGTGTTACAATCCCAGTCTCATGGCTGATTAAGGTATCTATCCCTTTGAGCAGCGCACCTCCACCAGCGAGCATAATTCCTCTGTCAATAATGTCTGCTGCCAATTCTGGAGGTATGCGTTCCAAAGTCCGCTTCACTGCTTCGATAATCACCAACAACGGTTCCGACATACTTTCACGTATTTCGGGTCCTTTAACTGTGACAGTTCGCGGTAAACCGGAAAGCAGATGCAAACCTCGGACTTCCATCATGGCATCATCATCATCATGAGTGGGATATGCCGAGCCAATGCGAATTTTGATGTCCTCAGCAGTACGTTCCCCTATGACTAGGTTATGAACTTTTTTCATGTACTGCATGATGGCTTCAGTTAGCTCATCTCCAGCAATGCGTACGGATTCAGAAAGTACTGTCCCTTGGAGGCTCAACACAGCAACTTCTGTTGTGCCACCACCAATATCGATGATCATATTGCCTGTTGGTTCAGCCACAGGTAATCCTGCCCCAATTGCTGCAGCCACAGGCTCATCAATTAAGTAAACTTCTCTTGCCCCTGCTTGAGAAGCAGCATCCATGACAGCTCTTCTTTCTACACCTGTGACCCCACTGGGAATCCCAATGACAATTCTAGGTAAAACTAGGGATTTGCCCTCATTTACTCTCTGGATAAAGCTTTTTAGCATCAGCTCGGCTGTATCGAAGTCAGCGATTACACCATCGCGTAAGGGGCGCAGCGCAATCACATTCCCAGGTGTCCGACCGAGCATTTTTTTTGCTTCTTCTCCAACTGCTAATGCGACCTTTTCGTTTTGGTCAATCGCCACTACGGAAGGTTCTTGCAGAACAATGCCTTTACCTGATACATAAACGAGGGTGTTAGCGGTACCGAGGTCGATACCCATATCCCGCGATAAGGAAAATCTACTAAAAAGACCCACGCGTCTGGTCGCCCCCTAATTTCGATACTTTTTGACTACTACTGCAAGTAAGAATTGTGCAGGATTTTATTACGTTTTTTAACCTGAGTCTAGTAAACTGATTATCTTTTCATATATTTTTTATAATCTTTAACCAGTCTCAAGCTTCTACTGTTTTATATTCTCCGGCTGCGTAAGCGTATCCGTATTGTTTTGGAGTTTTCACAGAGTGAGCCATATCACTTGTCTAAGTAATTATAATTGTTTTTTCTTTAACGCTCTGCTACTAGTATTCTAGTAATTCGCTATTATAGTATTCACACTGCAAGTACTTTTGTACTGGAAAACACATATGAGCATAAATATTGTCACCCTCATCGGTCGTGTAGGAACTGACCCAGACATGAAGTATTTCGAGTCTGGAAGCGTTAAGTGTAAATTGACACTGGCTGTTAATCGACGCACAAAAGACGGCGACCATACTGATTGGTTTAATCTCGAATTATGGGGAAAAACAGCGCAAGTAGCGGGTGATTACGTACGTAAAGGAAAACAAATTGCTGTCAAAGGTTCCTTAAAATTTGACACTTGGAGCGATCGCGCCACAGGAGCCAATCGCTCCACACCCGTCATCCATGTGGATCAGCTGCAACTGTTAGGTTCTAAACGAGATGCTGAAGAAGCTGACGTAGATATAAACCCTGAGAATTTCTAAGGAGTGTGGTCAATCATTTGTTGCTTGGCAATGGGCAATGGGCAATGGGCAAAACAATTCAAAATTCAAAATTCAGAATCCAATTCCCGCTTTCCAATTTCCGATTCCCAATTCCCAATTCCCAATTCCCAATGACTAATAACTAATTTGTAATGTTACCGTAGCCTCCACCTGTTGCTGGGCACCAACTATAGGGGTGGAAGCATCTTGTGCTGCCATCTTACCATACTCAGCACGCAATACAGGTCTTGGTGGCGGTGGAGGTGAGCTTGCACCATCTACTTGAATGTTGACGACTTCTAAGGGGTGGAAACCCAAAGCACTAAAAACAGCTTGAGCTTGCTGTTGAGCATCAAGGGTTGCTTCTTTTAATGCTTGTTGTCGAGCAAGGGCGATCGCTTCATCGCTAGCAACAAAACTAATACCGCTAATTTGAGTTGCACCAGCTTTGACAGCTTCATCTAACAGAGTTCCAGCGCGGTCAGTCGGAATGCGAAAACTCACAACGTTAGAAGCAGCATACCCTGTAATACGCTGCACTTTATTGTCGTAACTATAAACTGGGTTGAGAGTAATGCCAGTGGTTTGTAATTTTTCCACATTACGGCTCTTCAGTAAAGCTACCACAGCCGACGACCTACGAGCAGCTTCTTGTTGTACCTCTTGTGCTGTTTTTCCTTGAACCTCAACTCCCAAACTGACTTGAGACACAGTTGTAGGAATTGTCTCCATTGCGCGCCCATTGACAGTCAGAGTACGCAACATTCTCTCTTTCTCCTGCGCCAAAGCAGGTTGGGTACAACTGACATATACAAGCAAAACTAAAGATAGAAATTTCCACCAGTTCCTAGTATTGAACAAAGAACCAAACACAGCATTTGTATTCACAAAACGTTCACTCCTCTAAAAGTTATTAATTTATGGAAATTAGGTAAGTTATGCGAAGTAGTGAGTGGTTAGTTATTGGTTACAGCTAACCACTCATTGCTAACAACACACAACACACACTCTCTATTCCTTCGAAGAAAACACAGCTAGCAGTGCCTTTCTACAGAAGGTATGTTTTTACTTTGACACGATTACAGTCAAAAATCTGAGCAGTTACATTTTTAGAAACTAAAAAATAGAAACTAAAAAATTGCTATTAGTTCATTGTTAAGTCTTAACTGTTAACTGTAAACAATTGAAGGAGAATATTTGTGGCATACTGGCTGCTGAAAACAGAACCCGAAGAGTATTCTTACTGCGATTTAGAACGGGATGGCAGTACAGTTTGGGATGGAGTTAGCAATCCGTTGGCTCTGAAGCATCTGCGTACAATGGAAATTGGTGATTTGGTGCTCATTTATCACACAGGTAAAGAGCGGCGAGTGATAGGTATAGCACAGGTCGTCACTCAACCTTACCCCGACCCAAAATTGGATGATGCCAAACGCGTGGTTGTCCAGATACGAGCTGTACGAAGAGTACCTCAGTCAGTCACCCTAACCCAAATTAAGCAGGACAGAAATTTTGAAGGTTTTGACTTACTACGCCTAACTAGACTATCCGTAGTGCCAGTATCAGAATCTCATTGGCAGCGCCTTCTCCAATTAACAGGCGACATGAATTAATTTATCAATGCTTTGTGTAGCGCGTCTATGATAGTAGCTTTCAACTGAGATCTTGCACTATTCTCAAGAAGGGTTGAAAAACCGGGTTTCTACAGGGTAAATTAAGGGTTCCAAGCTTCACAATTTGCAAGAAACCCGGTTTTTGATACTGGTGCAAGATCTCAGTTTCAACGAACTTGTAAATTAAAGGGAAGGATTTTCCAAAATAACCGATGCAGTTAGATCTCATAACCTTCTCATTACCCTTATTGGCAACCGCGACAGAAATAGCGGATAGTTCACTGGTACTAGCAGCAGTGCTGCTCAGTATAGTAGTCATTTACCTTGCCAGTAAAGTTGGCGGGGAACTATCAAACCGCTTCGGTTTACCGCCCGTTTTGGGGGAACTGGTAGGTGGTGTAGTGGTAGGTATTTCTGTTCTACATCTGTTGGTGTTTCCAGAAGGGGGGGCAGATAGTTCCAGTTCCTTAATCATGACCTTTCTTCAAACCACTGCTGGTCTGAGTCCAAACGCTGTAGATGCTGTCTTTACAACGCAGTCTGAGGTTGTTTCCATATTGGCAGAATTAGGTGTCATCATTCTGCTGTTTGAAATTGGTTTGGAATCAAACATAAAAGACTTAGTAGCTGTTGGTATCCAAGCGACTGTAGTAGCAGTAGTAGGGGTGACGGTACCCTTTGTTGCTGGTACGGTAGGGTTAATGACTTTGTTTGGCATTCCAGCTGTACCAGCGATTTTTGCTGGGGCAGCTTTGACTGCTACGAGTATTGGTATCACTTCCAAGGTACTATCAGAACTTGGGCGTCTCAATTCAAAAGAAGGGCAAATTATTTTAGGTGCTGCTGTTATTGACGATGTCTTGGGAATTATCGTTTTGGCAGTGGTGGCAAGTCTTGCAAAACAAGGGTCAGTGGATGTCGGCAAAGTCATTTATCTAATCATTAGTGCCAGTAGTTTCCTGTTGGGCGCAATTGTTCTAGGAAATCTTTTTAGTAATACCTTTGTAGCAATTGCTAACAAACTAAAAACTCGTGGTGGATTAGTGATACCAGCATTTATCTTTGCCTTTGTGATGGCATACTTTGCTGCTGCCATTCAATTAGAGGCAATTTTAGGTTCTTTTGCCGCTGGTTTAGTCTTAGACGAAACAGATGAGCGTGTAGAACTGCAAAAGCAAGTTGTCCCTATTGCCGATATGCTGGTGCCAATTTTCTTTGTGACTGTTGGCGCAAAAACTGATTTAGGAGTTTTAAATCCAGCAATTAAGAGTAATCAGGAAGGTTTAGTGATGGCGATTTTTTTGATCGTTGTTGCCATCCTGGGTAAAGTTGTCACTGGCTTGAGTGTGTTTGGTCAACCTCAACTCAATCGCTTGGCAATTGGTGTGGGCATGATTCCTAGAGGCGAGGTAGGATTGGTGTTTCTTGGCATTGGCTCCTCCATTGGCATTCTCTCGAAACCTTTGGAGGCGGCAATTATGATGATGGTCATCCTGACAACCTTTCTAGCGCCTCCCCTTTTGCGGTTCGTATTTCCAGAACCAAAAACGGCAGCTACAGTAACAGAGGAACTGCTTTTAGACGATTCTTCCGGAAAATCGTTGGTTATGGAACCACCTGATCCTCAGGACGATAATTAACTCATCCCACCTTGTGAAACTGTCACTTCTCCTGTCACCAGACGCGCAAGGGACGTTCAGTTTCATGAAAAGCCGGGAGGAAATCGAAGTCATTAGTCCTTAGTCATTAGTAGTTTTTCATGATTTTTCGTGGCGTATCATACTAATGACTATTGACCAATGACTAATGACTAAGACGGCGAGCGGCAATTCATCCCATCCCTAGAAGGAATGGGCTTTCTCGCCGTCTTTCTGTAAAAATCTAGAGTACAGACGCATTCTTGACAGCGTCTGTACTTATCTCTGTACTGAGTTCTCATCAAATGACAATATGAATAATTGTAACTTTGCTATTACCAATGGAAACTTTTATCCCTAAATCTTCGTCCCCTAAAATTATTAAAATTTTAAGGAGTTTGTTCTTTAAACGACTAACATTGAGAATGTTATTTGGTGAGAATGTTATTTTGTTCTATCTTCCTTTTTGCTCACTCATCTAACCTTGGATATTTCTTTCTTCTGTTATACAGGTGCACCTATAAGTCAACACCACATCACCAAAACAGGAACGGCATTATCTTATCAGTTAGTGCATTGACTACCACCAATCAGACAATATAAAAAATTCCTTTTTGAAGGATGAGATTTGAAGGATGAGGTGTTGTGTGGCGACCAATAGACACTTTAAACGTCAGTTGTACGCCACTTGAACTCTTTGCGAGGAAACCCTCAAGAGCGTAGTGACACCTTGTGGGAAGCTCTCCAGAGGACGTCCTACAATCTAAAACTCAACATCTAACAAATCTAAAATGCCATAACGGCAGGAAAAACTATTGGCGGCGTGCTAGAATTTGACGCCACTAATTCATCTGGTATTCCTGATAAGGATTAATACAGAACAACATCTACTCCTAATGGTAAAACCTTAATAGATAGGTATTAGGTAAATGATACGCTTTCCTATCACCCAAGTCGGATTGTATCCAAAAAATAACCACTATAACTGTGTCTTTATGAGAGCAGAAAATGATGCTTGTGCCACCAAAGCCAAGGTGTGGGTGGTGATAGTGTGAGGATTTACCAAAACTTTGACCAACAAATAACTCAAAATTCAGTTATCAATTATCAGTTATCAGTTATCAGTTATCAATTCACTGTTCACTGTTTACTGATAACTGTTCACTGTGTTGAGTTCTGGGTGCTTCTCAAATCATGACGGCTCTCATAAATATGAATCAGGAGAAAACACTGTGAAAACCCACTGGTTACTACCTGGTACTTTTGTAACGACTAGTCTGTTGATGCTATCGTCGCCTGCTCAAGCAGCACAAGCAGCGAAACTGCTATCTTGGCGTTTTGATGCCAATCAAAACCGATTAGAAATCAATACTCAAGGTCCAGTTCAACCCCAGGCGCAACTCGTCTTCAATCCCACGCGATTGGTCATTGATTTGCCAGGAATTGGTTTTGGGCGTCCGCAGTTGACGCAGTCGGTAGGCGGTGCAATTCGGTCTGTTCGTGTTGGTCAATTTGACCCACAAACAACTCGTATAGTTGTTGAACTGAGTCCGGGTTATACCCTCGACCCTAAGCAGGTAAAATTTGAAGGGAAAACTGCTAGTCGTTGGACAGTACAATTACCAACACCACAAACTGAGGGAGTCGCCTCCTCACCTCCATCTCCAAGCCCAAAAACTCCAGACTCAAAAAATGAAGAAGTCGTCATCCCGACACCAAAAAATGTCTACAATGTGGTGACAATAGATTCTGCAAGTGAGAAAAAAACTGAGTTCTCTAAAGCTGTTGTCGTTGCAGAAGGAACAATTCAAGTTGAGAGTCTGAAAGTCACAGGAGACGGCTTTTTTCTGCGCACTAATGGTGGGAATCCTCAGACTCAGATCATTCGCAGCCGCGATCGCAAGACCATCTTCATTGACATTCCTGGTGCCACTTTGTCACCTAATTTTGGCGATCGCGATAGATCTATAAATAAGCATGGTGTCAACCGTGTTGAAGTGATTCAACTGAAAAAAACACCACCTGCTGTCCGGATGACGCTACGGGTAGACAAAGACACCCCTGACTGGCGCATAAGCACAAGCAGTTCTGGTAGTTCTAGTGGTTTGGTAGTTCTACCCAATCGTTATGCTAGTAATTTGCCCAGAAATAATTATTCCAACACTTCATCAGACAATCCTTCCAACGCTGTAGAGGTACCAACAGGCAACGAAATCTCCACAATTGAGTCTGTAGAACTAGCTGCGACTGGTACACAACTCTTAATTAAAGCAGACCAACGTCTATCACCCGCCAATACTGGTTGGGATAAGTCATCTGATCTGTACCGCATCACCATTCCCAATGCGAAGTTAGCTTCTTCCGTCAAAGGTCCCAATTTTGATGCTAGTAGCCCAATTCTCCGCGTCCGCTTACAACAACAAGATCCTCGTACCGTTGTCGTCTACGTCCAACCAGCAGCAGGAGTGCGAATTGGGCAAATCAATCAACTGAGTGGTCGGCTTCTGTCTTTAGGATTAGAGCGTACTCGTTCAATAACACCTCCAATTGCTTTACCTGCCATACCACGACCAAATCCACATCCTTTGGCATCACCGAACATAACAAGCAATCCCCCAGCCCGGAATTCGCGCGTTCCCAAAGGACGAGTCGTCATCGTCATTGATCCTGGACACGGCGGTAAAGACTCTGGAGCACTTGGTATTGGAGGAATTCAAGAGAAAAATATTATTTTGCCAATAGGCAAAAGGGTGGCAGAGATTTTGCAGCAAAATGGTGTACAAGCGATGCTAACCCGCGATAGTGACTATTTCGTGACTCTTCAAGGACGGGTTGACATAGCGGAGCGAGCCAATGCTGATGTCTTTGTGAGTGTCCATGCTAACTCAGCAGGTGATGATCGTCCGGATGTCAGTGGTTTAGAAACGTACTATTATGACAGCGGTTTGAGTCTAGCTCGTGTCGTTCATAACAGCATTCTCCGAAGTGTCAATGTGAGAGACCGTGGCGTGCGCAAAGCCAGATTCTATGTTCTAAGAAAAAATTCTATGCCCGCAATTTTGGTGGAGACAGGCTATCTCACTGGTCGAGAGGACGCTGCTAAACTGCAAAACAAATTGTATCAAAATCAAATGGCAGAGGCGATCGCTCGTGGTGTCCTTCAGTACTTAAAGCAAAAGTAAAACACTTGAGATACCAGACTACCAGTTGGTTCTGGCTTGATCAAGCTCCTTTACCGGAACTTAAGTTCCGGTTTTTATTTGTGAAATTGTTTATGGAGGGTGTAAGGGAATACTATTTTAAGTTGTCTTCTCTTCTTACCCCTATTTAGATACAAGACACAGTGTCTCCAGCCTTTTACCAACTGACATCGAACATTGGCTTACCTGAAACTACTCTTTTTTTTAAATATTAAATATAATTTTTGACAAAATGAGTCGTCTGTTTATGCAATTGAGCAGAGCTTACTACCGTACGTCTATCAACCCTGCCAGGAGGAGGCAATCGCCCTACGCCCTAGATTTTACTCTAGACAATATGTCCTGTTTACTACATCTGTTGACAACCTCTAAGATATCTAGGAATCATACAAATTAATATAAAGTTCTCACAAAGTTAAGCAAAAATGACCAATATTGACTACTCTATTATTTTTAGATTGATGTAACAATCATGCTTTGCAAACTGCATTTTCTGTGCCAGAAAAGCATATAAAAATGAGAGGGTCATGCCACAGCTGAGCATTATTAACATCTTTGATACTAGCTCACAACGGATTTGCAGCAAAGGTTTGAGCGGGGAAGTGTGTGAGGATTTACCGAAACTTTGACATCTTGACATTTCTCACAAATACGAATCAGGAGAAAACACTGTGAAAATAAACTGGTTATTACCTGTTACTGTTGCAACTACTGCTATCTTCATGCTATTATCGCCTGCTCAAGCAGCGAAACTGCAATTCTGGCGTTTTGATGCCAGTCAAAACCGATTGGAAATCAACACCGAAGGTTCTGTTCAACCTCAAGCGCAACTCCTCTTTAACCCTACGCGATTAGTTATTGACTTGCCTGAAACTGACTTTGAACGTTCGCAGTTAATTCAGCCAGTAAATAGTCATGCAATTCGTACCGTTCGTGTTGGTCAGTTTGATGGACAAACAACTCGTATAGTCATCGAGCTGAATCCAGGTTATACCCTTGATCCAAAGCAGGTGAAATTTGAAGGGAGAACTTCCAATCGCTGGACGGTACAATTACCAACGCCACAAGCTGAACAAGTCCCTTCATCTTCTCCCAACACTTCTTTCAATATTTACAGTGTGGTGAGGTCTGGCTCTAACTCCACAGCAAATAAAGACACAGTTGTCAATACTATTAATGGGTCAACTCAAAAAGAAACACTTATTAGCAATGCTCAAGGATTAACTCAAATTGAGAGCTTAAGCGTTACAGGCGACGGTTTGTTTGTCCGCACAAGTGGCATAAATCCTCGAATCCAGATATTTCGCAGCAGTGACAAGAGCGCTATTAATATTGATATGCTTGGTACTGCTCTCTCACCACGTTTATCGCAGCAGAATGTGCTAGTCAACAGGTATGGTATAAAACGTATTGAATTTACTCAACTCAAAACAACACCACCTAGTGTTCGGATGACGCTGTGGGTAGACAAAAATAGCCCTGACTGGCGAGTGAACACAGGCAATTATGGCGGTTTGGTCATTCTGCCTAATGGTGATACGAGCAAATTGTCCAGAGATACTACAGACAATAGAAGTTCACTTCCTAACTCAGACACAACTGAGAGTATAAACCCCCCGATCCCGAACTCCAACCCAACCTCACCAGCCAATGACTCACTATCTACAATTACGTCTGTAGAACTGACGACTAATGGTACGCAACTGCTCTTTAGAGGCGATCAACCTCTCTCATCTGCTAATACTGGTTGGGATAGGGCTTCTGGTCTATATCGCATCACTATTCCCAATGCTAAGTTAGCTGCTACTGTCAGAGGTCCAAATTTTGATGCTAGTAGCCCTGTTCTCCGCGTACGCTTGCAACAACAAGATCCCCGTACTGTTGTCGTCTACATCCAACCAGCAGCAGGAGTGCGAATTGGGCAACTCAATCAACTGAGTGGTCAGCTTTTGTCTTTGGAATTACAACGCTCGTTTTCTCCGTTAACTCCCCGTGTTGGTTTACTTCCTTTGCCACAATCAAACCCACGACCATTACCGCCAATGATGAACAATCCCCTGCAGCCACAGCGAAGTCCTCGGGTACCTGACGGACGAGTTGTCGTCGTTATTGACCCCGGACACGGTGGTCATGACTCTGGCGCTCCTGGTTTGGGTGGATTGCTGGAAAAAGACGTTGTTTTACCCATTGGCAGAAGAATCGCGTCTGTTTTACAGCAAAATGGCATCCAGGTAGTGCTAACGCGCGATACTGACTATTTCGTCACGCTTCAGGGACGGGTGGACATAGCAGACCAAGCGAATGCTAATTTATTTGTCAGCGTTCACGCTAATTCTGTTAATAGTCGCCCTGACGTGAGTGGGTTGGAAACTTACTACTATGACAGCGGTTTAGGTTTGGCTCGTGTCGTCCACAGTACCATTCTTCAAAGTATCCCTACTCTCAAAGACCGAGGAGTACGCAAAGCAAGATTCTATGTTCTCAGAAAAAGTTCTATGCCCTCAATTTTAGTAGAAACGGGTTACATGACTGGTCAGGAGGATAATCCTAGATTGGGAAGCCCTGAATATCAAAATCGAATGGCAGAGGCAATTGCAAATGGTATACTACTATACCTGCGGCCAAGATAGAGTCAAGAGTGGGTAGTGGGTAGTAGTGAGATAGTGGGTAGTAGTGAGAAGAACTAACCACTAACAACTACCAGCTGATAGCTACTAATTAGCCACTAACTAACTAATCACTAATAGCCAGAAATTAACAACTAACCACTAACAACTACCAAATTAACGATATTTGCCTGTGTTTCCATCTTCTGCCTTTGAAGGCAATCTTTACGATTTTTCTGAAGCACCCCAACGTGCGCCAATTGGAATTTTTGACAGTGGTGTAGGTGGTTTAACAGTACTACGCCAACTCTACCGCCAACTCCCTAATGAATCAGTTATTTACTTTGGGGATACAGCTCGACTTCCATATGGTATTCGCTCGCAAGCAGAGATTATACAATTTATGCGAGAAATCCTCACCTGGCTGCAACAGCAGCGTGTAAAAATGGTCGTTATGGCTTGTAATACCAGTTCGGCACTGGCGCTGAAGGTGGTACGTGAGGAATTTTCTTTACCAATCCTCGACATTATCCTACCAGGGGCAAGGGCAGCAGTACGAAGTGGAAAGCGCATTGGTGTGATTGCCACTCCCGCAACAGCCAAAAGCAATGCCTATCGCCATGCTATCTTAGAGATAAATCCCGATGTCCAAGTGTGGCAAGTCAGTTGCCCTGAATTTGTGCCGCTTGTTGAGCAAAACCGCATTCATGACCCCTACACTGTAAAGGTAGCACGCTCATATCTAGAACCACTCCTACAGCATGAGATAGACACATTAGTTTATGGCTGTACTCACTATCCTCTCTTGGCTCCAGTACTGCGATCGCTTCTCCCTTCTTACGTGAAACTAGTTGATCCAGCAGAATATGTCGTTGCTGCTTGTGCCCAAGATTTAGACATCTTGGGCTTGAAAAACACCTATCCACCTCTGCCAACTTGCTTTGCCGTCAGTGGATGTCCACAACAATTTGCCCAATCCTCTATACAGTGGCTGGGTTATGCCCCAGTCGTTGAGGTGGTGCAATTGACAAATATGGCAGTTTCTAGTATATAATCTTTTGTCATTAGCTATAAGTCAAAGGTCATAAGATTTTGACATTTTGACTCATAGTTAATAATGACTAATGAACGCTAATGAACGCTTGTTGCTTCAGTAACCTTCGGTCTTATTGTAGTTTCCTGCTTGTGCTTTCCTTGAGAAGCCAAAGAAACACCTGTAGGAGTGGTTTTTTTTCCGGTTCTCTTTGCTAGTGCTAATAGTAGGTAAACTGCTAACAAATAACCAGAAGCTAATGTAAAAATCATCATAGGTATTTTTCCGTAAATCATTTTTTCTACCAGCACTTCTGTCTAGGGAATATAAAATTGAATAAGATTAGCAGACTGACAGCTACATAAACTTACTTTTAATAGCTGTTTGTGCACTGCCAAACCCTAGGTAGAACTCTATCTCTGTGCTAAACTCGCTTCTATTCACTTTTTCTTGCAGACTATACCTACAACAGCAGTCAAATGACTAAACAGCATCTTTGAACTACTGCTGCAGCAATTTACCCAGCCTGCATTTTTCCGCAAACACTTTACCTTGTACAGTAAGATATACGCTCTTGCTACGCTAAACAAACGCAGCATTTTTCCTCACGGAAAGCGCATGGTTCTAACCTTAGAGGTTTGCACACGAGACTCTAACCAATGAGATATCTCCCTTGGCTGTAGCCCACGATACTCTATTGCGACTCACAACACCAGATGAACAAAAACACCGAACGGTGATTTTTTCTGGTGAGGTGAATATCTCGAAGTTTTAAATCCCTTGATTTTAGCGTAACACAACGACCCTGACTTTTTCGCCAATTTTTCTGCTAGATTTTAAATCTTCTAGTGTAAGTTATACAAGATTTAGCTTAATTCTTCTCTGAAAAAATAAGTCATGTGTCATAGATGATGAGTAGAGAGTGCAGGACTTTTCAGGCTTAGTTTTCACCTTTACTTGAAGAGTTTATAGTAGAAGATAAAGTTTTTGTAAAAATACAGAGCTTTTGTCTACTGTATAGCGACTCTTGTCTTATGTGTAACAAGTAGCAAAAGTGTCACATGTGCTAGAGAATATATTTACAAAAGCGTTAGTATATTTTTTTCTCTAACTTGAGAAAATGAGAAAATATGTCAAAGTTATGTTGACAAAACTCTTTGAATGTGGGCTTGAATCCTTTGTGCTGTTTGACCAGAAATCTCATTTAATGGGCAATGGGCAATTCCCAATTTCCATTTGTATCAATGATTAAAGTGAAACGGTATGAGTTGGTGAGTTCTTTCTTGGTCATGAAAACTTTGCGCTGGCACAGGGTTATCTTAAAATGAGTATAGGATCTGTAAACTTTCGTAACTAAAGCCAGAGTCTGCCCATCCATGACCCCAGCCACCTCCCTTTTTTCCCCAGTGGAAGCCGACCTGCAAATACTAGCAGACAATTTGAAACAGCTAGTTGGAAACGGTCATCCCATTCTTTGTGCAGCAGCCGAACATCTATTTGGAGCTAGGGGAAAGCGCATAAGACCGGCAATCGTCCTCCTCGCATCGCGGGCAACTATGCTCGAACAAGACATTACGCCTCGTCACCGACGTTTAGCTGAGATTACGGAAATGATTCACACAGCTAGCTTGGTGCATGACGATGTGGTAGACGAATCTCAAATGCGGCGTGGCGTTTCCACAGTTCACAGTTTATTTGGCAACAGAATAGCAATATTAGCAGGAGATTTTCTCTTTGCCCAATCTTCCTGGTATCTAGCCAATCTAGACAATTTGGAGGTGGTGAAACTGCTGTCGGAGGTGATTATGGATCTAGCTACTGGCGAGATTCAGCAGGGATTGAATCGCTTCGATACAAACATCTCGATTGACACTTACCTCGAAAAGACCTACTACAAAACAGCGTCATTGATTGCTAACAGTTCAAAAGCAGCTGGATTACTGAGCGATGTTTCCCAAGAAACAGCCGAACACTTGTATAGCTACGGGCGTCATCTTGGTTTAGCGTTCCAGATTGTAGATGACATTTTAGATTTCACAAGTTCGACAGATATCTTGGGTAAGCCAGCAGGATCAGATTTGAACAGTGGCAATCTCACTGCGCCAGTTTTATTCGCATTAGAAGAAAAACCCTACTTGGAAGTCCTGATAGACAGAGAGTTTGCTCAGGAAGGCGACTTAGAGCAATCCATGTCCTTAATACACGACAGTCGAGGTATTCAGCGCTCAAGAGACTTAGCCGATCACCACGCGAAGCTAGCTGTTGAGCATCTTGTAGATCTTCCACCCTCTGAATCTCGGCAAGCCCTGATTAAGATGGCTGATTACGTACTGAGTAGGCTCTATTAGGAGAAATGGGAAAGTCATCTAAAGATGAAGAATAAAGTATACCCCACGGATAAATCCGGGGGCGTCCTTCTTTCGGTCAGTTCCCTTTCGGGGAAATTCAAAATTGTTTTTGAATTTTGAACTTTGAATGAGCGAATTTGAGCTTGTCTCCCTCGCTCTCACTGCTCTTCTACGCAATATCTGGAGGAATTTGTCTTTTTACTCGGTTTTGCTGCAACTGCTGTTGAATTAAGTGTTGCAGGTCAGTTCGTCGGATTTCAACGCTCGTGGTGGTGATCCCAGAGGTTTCAAAAAAAACTATACTATCTACGGGTTCCATTGCTACCAATTGGAACAAAATGTGAGTGACAGGGATAAGTGCAGCTATCAATTGAGGGTCAAGCCCAGCAGATGATCCCAGTGGGACATCCTGTATTGTAGGAAAAGCATAAATGACGCACTTTTCCAACTGTGGATTCGCGTGATTGCTCAATGTAGTCAAAACCCAGACCTCTTCCATGTTTTGGAGAATATAGTACTGGGAATGGCGTAATTTCCGAGCGATCGCGCTAAGGACAGGAGCGATTGCTGTGACAAGTTGCGGAGTAACACCATCTTGGGGTGCATTGTCAATGAGCAATTGAATTTGTGCTTGTAAGTCCATAATGACCTGTAAACTGATGAATGGGTAATGGCGATAACATCTATGAAGAGCGAACAATCAAACGAAATTTGGGCAAACAAAATTTGGCAATAGTAAATTCAGCCCTTACCTATAACACATGATTTAGGCACGTTTGACTTGTACGCAAAATCCTTAACCCAATGCCCTCAGTCTTACAGGTGGTACATAAGTATGATAGGGTCTTTCTAAACATCAGACTATGAATTCAGCCGCAACCATAACAATTCAGGGAGTAAGTTCTATCGGCGTGGAGGCGATATTTCAACTCCTTTTCAAGGAGCTTCAGCAATCAACCAAAGCTTCGGAACAAAATTGCCACGATGTGGCAACGCGAATTGCTGCCGAAGTTTATAGAATTTGCAGTGAAAGCAAGCGTATCCAAGCTGCTGGTACTGTGGAAAATTCTGCAATAACCCTTGCTCGACATCGATTGCAACAGTGTCTTAGATACTACGAGTTGGGTTCCAATCGGGGCAGAGTAGAGTTACATAGTACTTTGAGTGCGATTATTTATCGCTACATCAATCCTCCCCAAAGACAATTGAGTTATCAAGGGCGGCTCGTCGTCATCGAAGATTTTTTGCAGAGTTTTTACCTAGAGGCATTAAACGCCTGCCGACGGGAGAATCAGCTGGGTACTAGCTATCGTCCCCAAACACTTTTGGAGTTGGCAGAATACATGGCATTTACCGAACGCTATGCCAAGCGAAGAATTCCTTTACCAGGACGTCAACAACAGCTGATTATTCTCCGGGCACAAACATTTTCTCAACAACAACCGCCAGAAACCTGCGTAGACATAGAACAAGCAGCGGAAGGTAGTGGCAACGAAGCTGATGGCTCTTGGGAAGATCCAGCAGTGCAGCAATTGCGAAGTGCGATGGCAACACAACCAGAGCCAGAACCTCAAGAAGATACGTTACGCTCTGTCGTGATTACCGAACTCATGAATTATCTGGAAGAGCGGCAACAATCAGATTGTGCTGATTACTTTGCTTTGCGCCTCCAGGACTTATCAGCACAGGAAATTGAGTCAATTTTGGGGTTAACTCCTCGCCAGCGGGATTATTTACAGCAGCGCTTTAAATACCATTTAATTCGGTTTGCCTTATTGCATCGCTGGGAGTTGGTTCACGAGTGGTTGGAAGCAGATTTGCACACAAATTTGGGCTTAACTCCTCAGCAATGGGAGGTGTACACAGCGCAACTGGACGAAAAACAGCGATCTCTATTAGAGTTGAAACAACAGGGTCATCCGGATGAAAAAATTGCCAAAACTCTAGGATTGTCAATGGCACAATTGCAAAAACGTTGGTTTAAAATTCTTGAACAAGCTTGGGAAATTCGTAACTCTTTAATTTCCGGATCAGGTTCACCTATTCATGAATAGTGACTCAGAATCCTTACAACACCAGTTAATTGCTTGGTTGTTGGTAAAAAATACCCAAACAGACGAGCACAACTTGGTCAATTGTGAGGAAAATGAAGGAGTAGAAATTTTTAATGAAAAAGTCGCCGCCCTAAATGGTGGCGCTTTTGAGTTAAGATGTATACCCCAAACCTTTCAACTGGGAGAAATTCCTACTGTGCAAGAACGTTTCCAAGCCGTCCTTAAACGTCGGTTACAAACTCAAATTCAAAATCATCCACCGTTATTCCCTTGGGAAGCACAACTTACAGACTATCCCGAGTGTCTAGACAAACCATCGCTTGAGTTGGTTCCAGTATGGGGCTGGGCAGCACAGCAATCGAAGCTGAATCTGCCGATTCCATTGCCGGAAAGAGTTTTCCAGCAATTGCTGGAGAAGTGTCAAGCGATCATTGCCTCTTCTGTGCCGTTAGGGGCAAAACTTGTTCAGACTGTGGAGAACCTCTTTCCTGACGATTCCCAAACATTGAACGACTTAGCAGGATTAGTGCTAAGAACTCCCTCTCGTTCTGTGGATGCTCTAGAAACAATGCCGAATCTAGAGAGTGATTACTCAGATTTACAACCACGTCAACAAATGGCGCTGTCGTTACTAGCGGCAAAACAGCTGCTAGAAAATCTGACTCTGCCTATTTCAGCTACCAATCGAGTAGTAGAAAGGCAATGGCTAACGAGTGCAGGTGTTCTAACCTTGAAAGTAGAATACCAAACTCAAGATCAAGTGACGAAGCTAAGAGTTCAAAGTGAATTGCCCTCTAAAGCGATTGTGAAACTCCAAGGAGATGCCTCGCAAGCAACAGCTGAGTCATCAAGTCCGGGATGCTTGAGTGTAGAATTACACAATACTCAGCCAAACCAGACTTATACCTTGGAAGTTGAGTTAAAAGAAATAGACCAACAGCCGCTTGTATTCGTGATTGTTCCCACTGTGTAAATTAAATTTGCCATCGCTAGCAATTTACGTTGATAAATGCCATTGATATGGAATGAGTATCCTGGTTTTGAGAAAATCCCCCATTTGTACAAAAGCGATCATTAGGGTGTCTACAGAAAGCTGCTATGAGGAATATACTCGCGAGTTCGGTTTTACCGACTCGTTTTGTGTCTGTGGCGTCCATATCTTTACTTGACTTACATACCCATAGACTGCTTTCTCATTAAGATGGTTAACAAATCCAGGATAGGTTGGCGTCTAAGCTGCAAGTCTTTTCTAGCGGCAAAATATGCAGGAGTCGCCGTTGATGGAAATGGAAGGTTTGATTACTTTACGGGTGCTCGTGCTAGCGTTGGTAATTATAGGAGTTGTGGCGACTGAATATTGCTGCTGAGACTAAATTCAGTCTTTGGTTGGTATTGCTTTCGGTGGTGAGTGCAATTTGGAGTTACTATTGTCGCCACAATCGTAATGTCTCGGTTAAGTTCTGTATCGCCATAAGAATGTTGGCAGCACTGAGGGCTTTTTTTGGACAATTGTTTGGCGAGTTGAATGACACGCGGCTGGCTTTAGCGGAGTTATTAATTCAGCTCCTTTGTCTTTCACAGTTTTGATAAGCCTCGCCGCAAAGACTTAGGATATTCAATTATTATCAAATTGATATTACTTGGTGTGCCGTTAAGCTGAGTCAAATAGCATTCGTCCCAGTGCTGCTGTTATTTCTAGCAATTATCCTACCAACCCTAGTGCTTGATTCCCCTTCATGCCTCGGCTTGCAGTTACTAAAATCGTTCTTGGGCTTATGCCTGAGAACGAGATAAAAATAAAAAATCATCTTCTGAAAGTCATATTTTTGGTTAAATTGCTTTTGTTGGGGTGTTAACAAAGCGTAATCAATTAGGGATCGCATATCCCACTGAAAGCGATCGCAAAGTGAAGAAGAAAGAATTAGCAAGCTTCAAGTCATGAAGTCGGCTGTGGACATGGGGTAACAGATGTTGGCAAACAAGCGCCGCCGGCTGACCGCTACTGAACAGCAATTGCTGGAGCTAAGAGTTCCCATCTTGAGAGAGACGGGTTGAGCAAGTTGCTATTCTCTATAGACCGCCTTGGTTCAACAGTGAGCCGAGGCGGTTTGGTTTTCATATCACTCAAACTACAGCATCAAAGATTCGGAATTCGTTTCAATTAACTTCGCCAAATCTTGCAAGAATGCTGCAGCATGAGCACCGTAGATAATGCGGTGGTCACAGGTAATATTCACCTGCATCTGTTGCTTGACGCCAAATAGACCTTCAGCTGTTGCTACAACTTGGGGACGAGATGCACCAATTGCCAAAATAGAACCTTGTCCGGGTGGAAGAATTGCATCAAATCTGTCTACACCGAACATTCCTAAGTTTGATATTGTAAAGGTGCCGCTGTTGTACTCCTCTGGTTGCAGCTTTTTAGCTCTGGCGCGATCTACTAAAGACTTCCAATTGCGCGATAAAGAGTATATATCCACCATGTCTGCGCTCTGTAATACTGGTGTAATCAATCCCCCATCATCCATTGCCACCGCCACGGCAATATTAATACTGGAGTGGTACACAATTCCTTGTTCTGAATAGCTGGCATTAAGCAGTGAGTGTTTTTGCAATGTCACCGCCACGGCTTTTGCCAGTAGAGCCGTCATAGTCACGCCTTTAGACTTAATTTGTTTATAAAGCTTGTCGAGCGCATCAGTGGTAATAGTGTATCCTACATGGATGACTGGCACAGAGAGGCTAGCTACCATGTTCCGCACTACAGCATTTTGTAGAGTCGTCAAAGGTACTACCTGACCCGGAGCTACGGCGTTTGCCCCTTGGGGTGCTGTTCCTTGCCCAATCACTGGTGTTGGTGCGAGTGCAGGAGTGCCTTTGGCAGGTTTAGGTGCGACTGAGGTGACTGTGGCGGGTTGTTTGCTAGATTTTCCAACTGCTGCTTCTACATCTTGGGCGACAATGCGACCATGGGGACCACTACCAGAAATACCGTTCAAATCAACTTTCAGTTCCTTCGCTAACTTGCGAGCACGGGGTGAAACTACGAGCCGACCATTTGTACGGGCTTTGGAGCCGTTTTGAGAAGCAGCAGGTGTTGCAACTGTGGTTGTCTGTGGTACTTTTCCAGAAATGGCAGCACTTGCTTCATCAATAGCCGCAGTACTTTCAGAATTCGCTTGAGCAATTGCAGTTTCGATTTCAGCTTCGGTTTCTGCCAACAAGGCGATCGCAGATCCAACGGAGGCTGTTTCACCAGCTTGCACGATGATGTGAGCAAGATATCCTTCATAAAAGGATTCCACATCCATATCTGCTTTATCTGACTCGACAACCACCACTGTTTCGCCTTTTTCCACTTTGTCTCCAGGAGATTTTACCCAAGAGACGATTTTACCTTCGGTCATGGTGGAACTTAGCGCCGGCATAAATACTTCGTTAATGCTCATATAGGTGGTTTGGGGAATCGAGAATTAATGGACTTTTATAGCTTATGTCAGATCGAATTGTATCTTGACCTCGCTCCCCTCAGGGCGGAGTTTAGGGAAACGTGGATGTAGGATATAGGGTAGTCATCAGCAAGGATAAAGAAAAAAGGATTTTATCCTTTATCCTTTCTTTGGTCATTGTCAAATTTTAACAAGATGATCATAAATAATATTCTTGTTTTTCCTGATACTCTTACACCCTGATACCTCTAATTGCTTAAGAGTGGTGAGGAACTATATTAAAACCACAAAGTCTATTTATTTGTATTTCTCATCACGGCTGGTCAAAATCTAAAATTCCACTCAAAAGCAAGAAGAGGAAGGACAGTCCTCAATATAAAATTCAAAATTATAATATTTAACCTGTTTGAATTTTCTGTTAAATTTTATGTCGGCAAAGTTGAAGTTGTTTTTGATTGTGGTACTCAGTATCTTTGCCACTGCTGCTACTGGTGTTTACATCACCCAACGCCAACCATCTGAAGTGGTTTCTGATATGAGCAACAGGCAACCGCCACAATTTTCAGATGTGAATATAGCAGAGGAGGTTGTTAACCCGGAACGGGCAAATTATAACTCTGTACCTCTGGAAAGTATCAGTTCTCCTCTCCAAGGCAGTGATCCTGCTGATCTTGCGCTCAATGCCTTTAACGATACGGACTCAACCAAAGAAACTCGCAAGGTCGAGGTTTTTTATCCTTACC
Source organism: Iphinoe sp. HA4291-MV1 (assembly GCA_019359415.1). Classification (GTDB taxonomy): domain Bacteria; phylum Cyanobacteriota; class Cyanobacteriia; order Cyanobacteriales; family Nostocaceae; genus Brasilonema. The sequence continues at coordinate 34,750 of JAHHHH010000059.1, forward strand.
CCAATCAAGCGTTGGTCACAATTACGCAAATAGAACCAGCAAAAAATTCTCTCAAAGCAATTAAACATCGAGTTGAACTAACAACCTTTGGGCGATCGCTTTTGGTGAGCTCCCCTCGAGTGTGGCAAATTGTTTGGGCTGGCTCCCAGATACAATGTATACCTGGAAGCGTCCAACAAATACCACACTCAAGCCAAACATGTCAATAGTTATTTGTCTTTAGTCTGAGTTACTATACAACAACTAATGAACTTTGGACAAATTTAAATATCACCACGAATTTCTTCGACAACACCATCGCGTAGCACAATTTCTACCTGTAATTTGCTAATTAAGTTATCACCTGGTTCCACGCGGAAAAAGCCTTCCATTTGGAATTGGTTAACTTCTTGATCCAACTCTAGAAACTGCACTTGCTGGAGGTTTTGCAGACTTTGATTTTTCTGCTCCAGGAGTTCACTTTTCTTTTGATTAATTTGACCTTGAATATTCTCAATTTGTTGCAGAGTTTGAGGACCAGGTGGTTGCAAACTCTGCTTTTGAACTGCTGAAATGGCTCGCTGTCCTTCCATGTCGATTTGTTGCAGTTGCTGGTCAATTTCATTGATTTGTTTTTGTAGTTGCTGTTGCACCTCCTCTTTCCAAAGGGGAGTTACGATCGCTTTGACATTAACAACGCGTTTTAGGAGCAGTTGAGATTTGGAGGGATCCATAAATGTTTCACGTTCACTCTATAGTTTGCAGGTAGAATAATTAGGCAAACATTCCGTTAATAATATCGCGATAGCGCTCCATCACGACGTGTCGCCTAATTTTCAGTGTTTGTGTCATCATGCCATTTTCTATAGAAAATGGCTCCAGAATTAACTTGAACGGACCAATGCGGTCATCTGGTCGATAGCCTGGACGATTTTGCACTTCCCGAATCAATTCTTGCCGATATAAATCCTGAACTATTTTACTCTCCAGGCGGACCTCCGCGTGGGCTGCTGAATCTTCAGTACTTATTTGTTTGGTGGCTTCATCACCCAGACGTAGATGCAGATTTTGAGCTTCTGCCCATTTTTGCAGGGCTTCCAAATTGGGGACTATCAATGCACCGAGACTACGTTGGTCTTGTCCAACAAGCATTATCTGATCTATGTAGGGCGATCGCAAACACGCATCTTCAATCGGCTGCGGTTCGATATTTTCCCCATTGGTTAATACAATGGTATCCTTTGCTCGTCCGGTCAGTACCAAATCGTTTTCTGGTGTCACCCAACCCAAATCACCGCTATCAAACCAACCATTTGCGTCAATTGCTTTCGCCGTTGCTTCTGAATTTTGGTAATAGCCCTGCATAAGTTGTGGCCCTCGCAGCATTACCAAACCTCGCTCTCCAACTGGCAAAGGTGTGCGAGTTTCAGGATCTACTATTTTAGTTTCTGTACCTGGTATTGGTTGCCCAGATGAACCGCGCAAATTACGATAAGGACGACGCACATGAGTGACGGGAGAAGTTTCCGTCAAGCCATAGCCCTGCAAAATCTCTACACCAATGATTTCAAAAAAGTCATCTATATGCTTAGGGAGCGCACCGCCACCACTAATCACTTGCTTAATTCTTCCCCCTGTTGCTTCCCGTACCTTGGCATAAACTAATCGTTCTCCCAAAGCATGCAAAGGGAACAAAGCGGATGCTTGTATACTAGCTGCTAATTGCTCGACCATTGAGGAATTCAGATTTTCTAAACTCAATCCTTGGGCAATTTGCCGTGCTTTGATATACTTTTCGCTAACGCTTAGAAAGTAGTTAATAAGGCGTTGTTTGTTTGCGCTTTGTTCGCGGAACTGCTTTTGCGCTCCTTCATAGATCGATTCCCATAGACGCGGTACACCCAACATATAATTGGGTTGAAATTCTTTCAAATCCCGTTTGACAGAGCGTAAGTTAGTGTAAATTTGTGTACAACCTTGAGAAAGTAAGAAATATTCAACTGTCCGTTCGTAGACATGCCAACTCGGGAGGATGCTGAGAACAATATCTCCTGGTTGCGGCTGCAAGACTATCCCGAACACTGTCACTTGGTGCATCAAATTACCGTGAGAAAGCATCACGCCCTTAGGTTTGCCTGTGGTGCCAGAAGTATAAATTAGGGTTGCCAGAGTATCAAGGGTTTGCTTAACTGGTTGTAAAGTATGCTTTGCTCCAATTTCCATCAACTGAGTAAAGTTAACTATTCTCAGCTTTTCGTCTTCTGGTGGTACTTCATCGCAAAGCAAGATGACTAGTTGAATTGGCAAATCCTGAAGACGTTGTATAAGCTTGTTGAAAGTTTTTAAATCTTCTACCACCAACGCCGTACTACCACTATTTGCCAAGATAAACAAAAGTTCTTCCTGTTCTGCCTGAGAACTACGCACTGCATCAACCGCCCCAGCAGTCATAATGCCTTGATCTGCAATGAACCAGCGAGGACTATTATCCGAAATGAGGGAGACACGCTCTCCTGCTTTCACCCCCAATGCTTGCAAGCCAGCAGCAAAATATTGAATTTTTTGAACTAGTTGCGTATATGTCATAACAACTTCGCTTTGAGCATGAGGATCGCGAAGAGCGACAGTATCACCACATCGCTTTGCTACCAACGACCATATTTCTGGCAGCGATGTCAAGTTGGAATAATCTGCTAAATGCTTTAATCCTCGGCGCTCTAGCTCAGTAACGTTAGAGATTATAGAAGAAAGATCGTATGTTTTCGACATAACACATCCCCTAAATATAAAGCTTATTATATCTTCAGCATATTCCGATATGGGGTTCAAATAGCAAACTTCAAATGACACATTTCCTTCTGTCTATAGCAATATCCAGAACTTGATAAACCTATTTCTTAACAAAAATTTATGTTATAGTGAATTTATCTAACATAAAAGCAAGGCAAAATTTTGCTTTTCATTTATGACATCAATATTGCTTTTGAATTGAAGCAGTAAGTACGTAATTTGTAAAATTAAAGTGATGGTCTATGCGTTTGATAGATATTTTACTCTTAACGCTGATAAATATTGCTTTTTGTCTTGCCTTTCCCAAAATTTTATCTATTATTCTGGCTTTTCAAACAAAGTATAGTCGGTTGTCGCAGACTGCTTCAAAAAGACAAGAAAACAAAACTGAAATTACCAGTTTCCCGTATTGTACAAGTTACGCTTTGACAAAAAGTCCATTTTGTAAATTTCGTCCCAATTTTTGTGACAGGTGTTCCCCTGGTTAATGTCTGTCTGTTATCAGTTAACATTTTTATAAATTAATATGTAATATGTTTTTGTAGATATAGCGTTTTTCAATAGACTGAAATAAGCTGTTATGGCGACAAGTTGCACTATGGGAATTGAGGGAGTGAGCCAGAGGGTTTGACATTTTTTTTCAAACTTAAAAATATGCAGATTAAACGCGCGACAGCTTACACAATGTTCGGTTAAGGGTAGTTCGCGTGCTTAGAAACCCGGTTTCTCAAAGAAACCGGGTTTCTGTACAGGTGAAATTCCTGTGATGAAACACTAATTTCTATGAGAAACTAGGTTTTGAATCGGAAAAAATCAGTCTACAGTGCGAATGAAATTGGTGAATTTTTGGCAATGAGGCGGTGATGGAGAAACTAAAATCGTTTAAACCGCTTAATTTATTTGAATACGAACAACTAGCTACTGAATGCTTGTCTCAAATGGCTTTGGACTACTATGCTAGCGGTGCTTGGGATGAAATCACGTTGCGGGATAACCGGGCTGCTTTTGAAAGATTGAAATTTCGCCCGCGAGTGCTAGTAGATGTTAGCGATCGCAACTTAGCAACTAAGATTTTGGATCAACCGCTTCAAATACCTCTGTTGATTGCTCCGATGGCATTTCAATGTCTTGCTAATCCACAAGGAGAAGTTGCAACGGCAAAAGCAGCAGCAGATGCTGGTGTTGGCATGCTGTTGAGTACCCTTTCTACTAAAAGCATAGAAGAAGTCGCGGCAGTGTGTCCCGACACAAATCTTCATGCTCCCCAATGGTTCCAGCTTTATATCCACAAAGACAGAGGACTCACTCGTGCTTTGGTAGAAAGGGCTTATGCTGCAGGCTACAAAGCACTTTGTATCACGGTAGATGCTCCTATTTTAGGACGGCGAGAACGAGATAAGCGGAATGAATTTGCTCTGCCACCAGGTCTACAATTAGCTAATCTTACCAATTTATCAGGGTTGAACATTCCCCATGAAGAGGGGGAATCTGGATTATTTACTTATGTTGCTGGGCAACTCGACCCTGCGGTCACATGGGATGATTTGGAATGGTTTCAGTCTTTATGTCCGCTGCCTTTGGTATTAAAAGGAATTTTACGAGGAGATGATGCTGCTCGTGCTGTAGAATGTGGAGTAAAGGCGATTGTTGTATCTAATCACGGTGGTCGTCAATTAGATGGAGCGATCGCATCTCTTGACGCTTTAGCGGAAGTGGTAGATGCTGTAGGCGATCGCGCTGAAGTTTTGTTAGATGGTGGTATTCGTAGAGGAACTGATATTCTTAAAGCTTTAGCATTGGGAGCAAAAGCTGTACTTGTGGGGCGTCCTGTATTATGGGGATTAGCCGTAGCTGGAGAAGCTGGTGTTGCTCATGTCATTGAAATTCTGCGAGATGAACTAGATGTGGCTATGGCGCTCAGTGGTTGTGCAAGTTTGGAAAAGATTGATTCTAGTTTGTTATTTTGTGAAAAACATCACTTTGCATAGCAAATCAAACACTTTCACAACTCTAGTGTTTTAAGTAGGAAGACATAATTAAACGTAAAATGCGCTGCGTCAGAAACCCGATTTCTTTAAGAAACCGGGTTTCTTATGTGTTAAGTTTATTTTGGTGGACTTACTTATCGCATTAATTCTGAAGGTTACGGGTGGTTAGATTCCCGACTTCGCAGAAGTTGTCGGGAATCTTGCAGCCCCTCATAATTAATGCGATAAACCACTAAAATACCTCCGAATTTTGCCAAGTCCGAGCGGGTAGGAAACCGTTACGAGTGTAATAAGAGAAATAAGTACTCAGCAATTTGAAATTTACTGGTGGACAGACGATGGAAGTACCAGCCAATCCATCCAAGGTATTTTGATAGTCGAATGTCTGAGACACAAGCGCGGATGTCTCAAGATAAGTCTGTTGTTTAGGAGATATCTTTTCAGTAAAGAGAGATACTACAGGACTCAAAGCATTTTCTTGCGAAATATCCTTATTTAAGAGCTTTGCTTGCCACTGTTCATTGCTCATGAACCGAACAGAATAACCAAGAGCGTTGATACTCATTACTAGCTGGCGCATAGACAACGGCTGAGGATTTCGTATATGAAAAGCTTTCCTAACAGATGCTTTTTGTCTTGACAAGTGTGCGATCGCTCTACTGACATAGTCTACAGGAGTCAAATTGAGAGTCAAATCCAAGTCAGGAGCACTCTTGAGATGGATAAAACTTTTGAGTATTCTGGATATCAGGTCATTGGTTTGAGAAGCACCTGTTTGACTATGCCCTACAATTGTGCCTAATCTATAGATACAAACAGGAATGCCGCGTTCTCTTGCTGTCATCACCAACTTCTCACCGACCCATTTACTTTGGGCGTAGCCATCAAAGAGTCCTTCACAATGAGCGAGTTCGTCTGACTCCAAAATCACCTTCATTTCACGATAAGTCGGTGATTGGAAGACATCCAGAGTAGAGATGAAATGTACAGGTATTACCTTGCAAAGACTTGCTAATCTCAGGATTTCCTGAGTTCCCAGAACATTGGCTGCTCGTAGTTCAGTGTAGGGATAAATTAAATTAACAAACGCCCCATTGTGATAAATAATATCAATTTCCCTCGCCAACTCGCTAAACAGTTGTTCATTTAGCCCCAAACGTGGTTGCGATAAATCCCCAACAACTGGAACAATCCGGGAGTTTAATTCGTCGTTCCAGAGTAAATAGCGCTCTAGGTTTTGGCGAATTTTCTGCTTACCGATCTCAGCACTAGTCGCACGAACCAAACAATAAATACTAGCTTGAGGGAATTCTCGAACTAATTCGCGGAGTAAAAAAGCTCCAATGAAACCTGTTGCTCCAGTCAGGAAAAGCCGTTGGGGTTCAGTTATGGGTTGATTAGAAGTCGTATCGGGACGGATTGCTTTATCTAAGACAGCTTCAGCATATAAATCTGTAGAATCCCCTCGCCCTTTTAGAGCTTCAACAAGTCCAGCTATAGTCGGTGCTTGAAACAGACTCAACAAAGGCGACTCCACTTGAAAAGTTTCTCGCACTCTCGCCAGCATCTGCACTAGTAGTAAAGAATGTCCTCCCAACTCAAAGAAGTTGTCATGTATCCCTACTGACTCAATGTCCAGAACCTGAGTCCAAATTTGAGCGAGTTGTCGCTCAACTTCGGTACGGGGTTCAACAAACGCCTCCTTTGATCTGTCTTGACTGTAGCGATGAGACAGCGAGTAGTTTTCTGGAGGGTTTCCCTCTCCTGACGGAGACGCTAGGCGTTGGCGCAGCCTGTCCGCAGGACTTACCGCAGGCGACTGCGAATGGGGAGCATGTCCAGAGAAGGTACCCAAAGGGCTTCTCGACAGAAATCGCCGGTCTACTTTACCATTGGGCGTAAGTGGCAAAGAGTCCATCAAGACAAAAGCATATGGAATCATGTATTCGGGCAATTTCGTTTTCAGAAAAGAGCGCAAATGCGTCAGATATAATTTTTGGGTTGTGATGATATGCTCCACATTATGTTCGGTTACCAGATAAGCAACCAAGCGCTTGTCTCCAAAATAGTCTTCTCTGGCGACAACCACAACCTCTCTCACATCAGGATGCTGGCTCAGGGCTGACTCAATATCCCCCAGTTCAATGCGAAAACCGCGAATTTTGATTTGATGATCGATCCGTCCGATGAACTCTATCTTGCCATCCGGCAAATAGCGAGCCAAGTCTCCAGTTCTGTAAAGGCGAAGTGCGCGATCGCGCCCCGCTTCTCTACGAGAGGCTCCGCCAACGCTAACGCCCGACTTATCGCTAAAAGGATTGGGAATAAATTTTTCGCTGTTTAATTCTGGTAGATTGCGGTAACCTCTAGCCAAACCATCACCACCAATTAATACCTCTCCCGGAGTACCAATAGGCACTTGTTTCAATGGGTCTGACTGACTGAGTTGCTCGGGTTCCACCAAATAAATTTGCGTGTTGTCAATAGGTTTGCCGATTGATACTTGCATGTTCCCAGGCTCTACCTTGTCAACAGCCGACCAAATGGTGGTTTCCGTTGGTCCGTACATATTCCAAAGGGAGTTAACCCTTTCTAGTAGCTGATTTGCTAGTCCTGGGGTTAATGCTTCTCCACCACATAAGATTTTTAGCTGTTTATTTCCTTGCCACCCTGCTGCTATAAGCAGTCGCCAAGTGACTGGAGTTGCTTGCATAACTGTAGCACCAGATGTTGTCAGGAGCTTGCTTAATTCTTCTGGGTTACTAGCAACTTCACGTCTGGCTAATACAACCCGAGCACCTACAATCAATGGTAAGTAAAGTTCCAGACCAGCAATATCAAAGCAGATAGTCGTCACCGCCAGGAGAACATCTTCCTCTGTCAGTCCTGGCTCTTTACGCATGGAATTTAAAAAATTGACGACAGAGCGATGCTCAATTTGCACGCCTTTGGGTTTACCAGTAGAGCCGGAAGTATAGAGTATGTAAGCTAAGTTTTCCGGAGTGACTGTTGTTTTAGGATTTTCCTCGCTTGCTAGAGCAATGATTTCCTCGTCAGTATCAATGCAAACGACTTGTGCTTGATGTTTTGGCAGCCGCTCAAGGAGATTCTGTTGGGTTAATAGCACGCTAGCTTGTGAATCTTCTAAAATTAATTCTAAGCGCTCCTGGGGATATGCAGGATCTAATGGCACATAAGCTCCACCAGCTTTGAGAATTCCTAAAAGCCCAATCAATAGGTTTAGCGATCGCTCTAAGCAAATCCCCACTAAAACTTCAGGTTTCACATTCAAAGTCTGCAAGTGGCGAGCTAGTTGATTGGCTCGGCGGTTGAGTTCCCTGTAAGTCAGCTGTTCGTCTTCAAAAATGACTGCGACTTTATCAGGTGTCAGTTCTACAAAGCTCTCAATCCACTGATGAATACATAAACGCTCTGGATAATCTGCTTGAGTTTGATTCCACTCCCCAAGCAACAGATGCGATTCTGCTGTAGTCAAAAGCGACAAATCTAAAGGTTGCCCTACTAGATTGCCAACCGAACTAGCCATTAGAAATGCTCCTTTATTGTCGGTGATAATATCCCGTATTGGCTGTACAAAGACATGAAAATCTTACGCCAACACTAAGTAATGTCGGTCAAATATCAAACAGGTTATGAATTAGTTTTCTATTACAAATAATGAATAAAGAACTATTGCTCAACACATAGTCAGCTAGACGCATAGTAATAATGGCATCGCCGACGTCTAAATGACTACTCTCTGTTCGATATGAAATAACCGAAATGTTGTGGTAATGCACCTTATAAGATAGGAGGCTTTTAATTGGGAACAGCGTAATATCTTTATACTTATCTTAAGATAGACTTGCGTATAAATATATAGTACTCCCTAAAAGCAAGAGAAACTTTTTAACTGATTTGGCGGAATTCAAGAGTCCACCTATGCGGTGGGGTAGTTCACATTCTGATAAAGTAGGGAACACAGAAGAAGGGAAAGAGGTATTTCTTTCATTCGTAACGGGTGGCACGCCGCCCGTGGGGTTGCTCTTAACAGGTGTCCACATCACCCGTCCGATATTCAGGGCGGGCAAGATGCCATACGTGTCAAGTTAACCTGAAACCCTTATTGTTAGGTCAGATCATGCCTTATTCTACTCGTCCACAATTGTCGCTTCACCTCACCCCGGTTTTGTCTGGCGCCAAAACCTCCCCTCCCCTTACTAAGGGGAGGGGATGTAAAGCGTAGCTTTACGGTGAATCCAGCGCTGCAGGAGGGTTTCCCTCCGTAGGCGACTGGTGAACCCGAAGGGGGGTGAGGTCAAACCAACGTGGATTCAAGGCTTAAACGTGATTGTTGACACCAATGTCGTGTCGCCCATCCCACAATATGGATAATTTATTTCTTGGTTGTCCCTTACGGGGGTGGGGTTCACAGACTCCGGAAATATAGCTAATTATGTCAACAAATTTTACAAACAAGCACTCTTTGCGTATAAAACCTGATATTAATACTCTCAGTTACAATTTCACTCATCTTAATTACAGTATTTTTTCCAACTCTATTATTCAAAATTTCATGCTGAGAATAAAACAGGTGCGCCACACACTCTTTTTCTTCACCTTACCCCTAGCAACTCTAGCAAGCTTTGCTTACTTCACCACTGCAAGAGCACAAATCACTCCCGATAACACGCTGGGTGCAGAGAACTCCCGCGTCACACAGGATGTGATTAAAGGTATTCCTAGCGACAGGATTGATGGCGGTGCAACTCGCGGAGCGAACCTGTTTCATAGTTTTCAGGAATTTAATATAAATGCTGGTAGAGGAGCTTATTTTTCCAATCCGGCGGGAATTGCAAACATACTCAGCAGAGTGACTGGAGGTAATCCCTCAAACATTCAGGGTATCTTAGGTGTGTTGGGCAAAGCTAACTTGTTTTTTATCAACCCCAATGGAATTATCTTTGGACCAAATGCCCGGTTAGATGTGGGTAGTTCTTTTTTCGGAAGTACGGCAAATAGTTTGATATTTAAGGATGGGTTTGAGTTTAGTGCAACGAATCCGCAAGCACCACCGCTGTTAACTATCAATATTCCAAATATTCCCATTGGAATGAGATTTCGGGAGAATCCGGGAAATATCACCAATCAGTCTAGAGCCGTTGATACGAATGGAAATCTTGTTGGTCTTACTGTTCCTTCTGGGAATTCTTTAACACTGGTAGGCGGTAATGTCAGCTTAGATAATGGAATACTGTTTGCACCAGGAGGACGGGTTGAGTTAGGAGGATTATCTGCAGCCGGGACGGTGGGACTCAATGGTGATGGGAGCTTGAGTTTTCCTGTGGGAGTGCAACGAGCTGATGTATCGCTGACAAATGGTGCAGAAGTTGCTGTTACCTCTGGCGGGGGTGGTAGTATTGCAGTCAACGCCCGGAATTTAGATATTTCAGGAGGAAGTGGGTTATATGCGGGAATAGGGCAAGGTTTGGGGTCAATTGGTAGTCAGGCAGGAGATATTACGCTGGATGCGACAGGGGAGATAAAAGTTGTAGGGAGCGGTGTACTCAATAATGTGGCATCGCAAGGAGTGGGTAATAGTGGCAACATCAATATTACAACTGGCTCCTTCTCTTTAACCGATGGAGCTCAAGTGTCTGCCAGCACATTTGGGCAAGGGAATGCAGGTAATGTGTCGGTGCGAGCGACAGATTCTGTTGAGCTTGCAGGCAGTAACACTAGTATTTTCAGCGCAGTGGAAGCAGGAGGTGTGGGCAAAGGTGGCAATATCGACATCAATGCTGCTTCACTTTCACTCAAAGATGGCGCTCAACTGGTAACCATAGTTCGTGAAGCATCTGGTAACCAGCTAGCCGGACAGGGGGATGCAGGCAATGTCACTGTTAATGTCACAGGACCAGTGACAATTGCTGGAGTAGGGATAAAAAGTGGAAATCCCAGTGCGATTTTCAGCTCGGTGAACACAGGAGCAATGGGCAATGGGGGGAATATTACGATTTCCTCTGGCTCCTTCTCTTTAACCGATGGAGCTCAAGTGTCTGCCAGCACCGATGGAAAAGGAGATGCAGGTAGTGTGTCAGTACGAGCGTCCGGTCCTGTTGAGCTTGCAGGCAGTAACACTAGTATTTTCAGCTCGGTGGACACAGGAGCAATGGGCAATGGGGGGAATATTACGATTTCCTCTGGCTCATTCTCTTTAAGCGATGGTGCTCAGCTAATCGCCAGCACTTTTGGACAAGGGAATGCAGGCAATGTCACTGTTGATGTCACAGGTCCTATAACGATTGTTGGCGTCAACGACAAATTTTCCAGTGCCATTCTCAGCGCTGTGGAAGCAGGAGGTGTGGGCAAAGGAGGCAACATCAACATTAAAGCGGCTTCACTTTCTCTCAAAGATGGCGCTCAACTGGTAACCATAGTTCGTGAAGCATCTTCTACCCAGTCAGGCGGAAGGGGAGATGCAGGCAATGTCACTGTTAATGTCACAGGACCAGTAACAATTGCTGGAGTCAAGAACGGATTGCCTAGTGGGATTCGCAGCTCAGTGGGTACAGGGGCGACGGGCAATGGGGGGAAGATTACTATTTCTTCTGGCTCCTTCTCTTTAACCGATGGTGCTGAACTATCCGTCAGTACCTTTGGACAAGGGAATGCAGGTAGCGTATTGGTGCGAGCAAAAGATTCTGTTGAGCTTGCAGGCAGTGGCACTTACATATTCAGCAATGTAGAATCAACAGGTGTGGGCAAAGGTGGCAACATCAATATCAACGCTTCTTCACTTTCCCTCAAAGATGGCGCTCAATTGGTTGTCAGTACATTTGGACAAGGGGATGCAGGCAATGTCACTGTTGATGTCACAGGTCCTGTAACGATTGTTGGCGTCAACGACAAATTTTCCAGTGCGATTGCTAGCACAGTGGAAGCAGGAGGTGTAGGCAAAGGTGGCAACATCAACATCAATGCTGCTTCACTTTCCCTTAGAGATGGTGCTCAACTGCTAACCATAGTTCGTGAAGCATCTTCTACCCAGTCAGGCGGAAGGGGGAATGCAGGCAATGTCACTGTTAATGTCACAGGACCAGTAACAATTGCTGGGGTCAAGAACGGATTGCCTAGTGGGATTCGCAGCTCAGTGGGTACAGGGGCGACGGGCAATGGGGGGAAGATTACTATTTCTTCTGGCTCCTTCTCTTTAACCGATGGTGCTCAACTGGAAGCTAGCACATTTGGGCAAGGAGATTCAGGTAATGTTACAGTTAATGTCATAGGACCAGTGACAATTACTGGTCAAAAGGATGGACTTTTCAGTGGGATTTTCAGCCTTGTGCAAACGGAGGCGAGGGGCAATGGGGGGAACATTACTATTTCCTCTGGTTCCCTATCTTTAAGTGATAGTGGCAGACTGTCCGCTAGCACCTTGGGACAAGGGAATGCAGGCAATGTCACTGTTGATGTTAAAGGTCCTGTTACGATTACTGGGGTCAAGAACGGATTCCCTAGTGCGATTTCCAGCGGTGTGGACACGGGGGCGACAGGCAATGCAGGTGGCATCGATATCACAGCGCGATCGCTCTCTGTTACCAATGACGGTATAATCTCTACGAGTAATTTCGGTAATGGTGCAGCAGGCAATATAACAGTTACGACTACTAAAGATATCCGCCTGGACAATCAAGCATCTATTAATGCCGATACCGGAGGGGGACAAGGCAACATTACCCTGAATTCTCGCGACTTAATCCTGCGCCGCAACAGCAACATCACCACTAACGCCACGGGCACAGCAAGGGGAGGCAACATTACTATTAATACTGGTAACCTAGTTGCCTTGGAAGATAGTAATATCACAGCTAATGCAGAAAGAGGCTTTGGAGGGGAGGTCATCATTACAACCACCGGAGGTAGATTTCTTTCCCCAGACAGCGATATCACTGCCTTTTCTGAAGCCGGTCCGCAGTTTAGTGGTACTGTGCAATTCAATACACCTGATACTGACCCGAGTCGAGGGTTATTTGAATTGCCAGAAACTGTCATCGACCCCGCACAGCAGATAGCTCAAAATCCCTGTCTACGAGGAGATGGCGAATTCGTCATCACTGGACGTGGCGGATTTCCAACTAATCCCAGTCAAA